>NZ_JALNUZ010000029.1:0-1294 GCF_026541005.1 Pantoea sp. GM_Pan_4 | reverse complement strand
GGTACAAACCGGCCACATGGGTAACACTTTAGACCGGGCACATGGGTAACAGTTATAAACGGCATAGCAGAGGAGACTCACTATGCCCTGGACTGAGACTGTTACCATGCAACGCCTTGAATTCATCCTCGCCTGCCAGGCAGGCGGGGAATCCATGACGCAGCTGTGTCACCGCCACGGCATCAGCCGCAAAACCGGCTACAAGTGGCTCAGCCGCTTTAACCCCGGCGAGCTCTCCTCGCTTGAAAATCTCTCCCGCGCCCGCCATCTCCAGCCCGATAAAATCGCCCCCGACATCGCCGCGCGCCTTGTTCAGTTCCGCCAGCAGCACCCCGACTGGGGGCCAAAAAAAATCCGCCACTGGTTCCTCAGCAACGGCGCTGACTTCATCGTGCCCGCCGCCAGCACCATCGGCGACCTGCTGAAGGCGGCGGGAATGGTGCAGCCGCGGACGCCGCGTAAGCGAACGCCGGGCAACCTGCGCAGTCTCACGACACCCGTGAGGAATAACCACGTCTGGAGCGCTGATTTTAAAGGGCGCTTCCGCCTGAAAGACGGCAGCTGGTGCCGCCCCTTCACGCTCACCGATAACCACAGCCGCTACCTGCTGTCCTGCGAGCCGGGCACGTCGGAGACCACGGTGTTCGTGCGCGGCTGCATGGAAAAGGCCTTCCTGGAAGGCGGGCTGCCCGACGTTATCCGCACCGACAACGGCTCGCCCTTCGTTGCGCCGGGCATCCTCGCGCTGACGCAGCTGAGCGTGTGGCTGATAAAACTGGGGATACAGCCGGAAAGAACCGCACCGGGCTGTCCGGGGCAGAACGCCCGCCACGAGCGGATGCACCGGTCGCTGAAGGTCGCCATGAGCCATCACGACGTCTTTGGCTCGCTGCCAGAGCAGCAGGCGTGGTGCAGCGGATGGCGGAACGAGTTCAATCAGGAAAAGCCGCATGAGGCACACGGGCAGCAGCCGCCCGCAAAAATATGGACGCCTTCACCGCGGAAATGGAACGGAAAAGTGCCGGAGGTGGGTTATCCGGAGGGGGCGAAGCTGTACAAAGTCGGTGAAAAAGGCGACCTGAGGCTGAACGGGCGGACCTTCCTGAGCGCAGCGTTACGGGGCGAGTACGTGCGGTTCCTGGAAGTGGACGACGGCATTGACGTCATCCTCTTCGACAGGCTCATCCTTGCGTATTATGACCGGGCAGAAAAGCGTATTATCCGGATCGACTGACCACAAAAAGTGTTACCTGTGTGCCCGGTCTGATCTGTTACCCATGTGCCCGGTCGTACC
>NZ_JALNUZ010000027.1:0-3243 GCF_026541005.1 Pantoea sp. GM_Pan_4 | reverse complement strand
AAACGCCTGTGGGTTGTGAGGTTAAGCGACTAAGCGTACACGGTGGATGCCCTGGCAGTCAGAGGCGATGAAGGACGTGCTAATCTGCGAAAAGCGACGGTAAGGTGATATGAACCGCTACAGCCGTCGATGTCCGAATGGGGAAACCCGGTGCACTCTGTGCATCATCGTTAACTGAATACATAGGTTAACGAGGCGAACCGGGGGAACTGAAACATCTAAGTACCCCGAGGAAAAGAAATCAACCGAGATTCCCCCAGTAGCGGCGAGCGAACGGGGAGCAGCCCAGGACCTGAATCAGCTTGTGCATCAGTGGAAGCGTCTGGAAAGTCGCGCGATACCGGGTGACAGCCCCGTACACGAAGATGCATAAGTTGTGAGTCCGACGAGTAGGGCGGGACACGTGGTATCCTGTCTGAACATGGGGGGACCATCCTCCAAGGCTAAATACTCCTGACTGACCGATAGTGAACCAGTACCGTGAGGGAAAGGCGAAAAGAACCCCGGCGAGGGGAGTGAAACAGAACCTGAAACCGTGTACGTACAAGCAGTGGGAGCCTACTTGTTAGGTGACTGCGTACCTTTTGTATAATGGGTCAGCGACTTATATTCTGTAGCAAGGTTAACCGCATAGGGGAGCCGAAGGGAAACCGAGTCTTAATTGGGCGTTAAGTTGCAGGGTATAGACCCGAAACCCGGTGATCTAGCCATGGGCAGGTTGAAGGTTGGGTAACACTAACTGGAGGACCGAACCGACTAATGTTGAAAAATTAGCGGATGACTTGTGGCTGGGGGTGAAAGGCCAATCAAACCGGGAGATAGCTGGTTCTCCCCGAAAGCTATTTAGGTAGCGCCTCGTGAACTCATCCTCGGGGGTAGAGCACTGTTTCGGCTAGGGGGCCATCCCGGCTTACCAACCCGATGCAAACTGCGAATACCGAGGAATGTTATCACGGGAGACACACGGCGGGTGCTAACGTCCGTCGTGAAGAGGGAAACAACCCAGACCGCCAGCTAAGGTCCCAAAGTCATGGTTAAGTGGGAAACGATGTGGGAAGGCACAGACAGCCAGGATGTTGGCTTAGAAGCAGCCATCATTTAAAGAAAGCGTAATAGCTCACTGGTCGAGTCGGCCTGCGCGGAAGATGTAACGGGGCTAAACCATGCACCGAAGCTGCGGCAGCGACGCTTAGGCGTTGTTGGGTAGGGGAGCGTTCTGTAAGCCGCTGAAGGTGTGCTGTGAGGCATGCTGGAGGTATCAGAAGTGCGAATGCTGACATAAGTAACGATAAAGCGGGTGAAAAGCCCGCTCGCCGGAAGACCAAGGGTTCCTGTCCAACGTTAATCGGGGCAGGGTGAGTCGACCCCTAAGGCGAGGCTGAAAAGCGTAGTCGATGGGAAACAGGTTAATATTCCTGTACTTGGTGTTACTGCGAAGGGGGGACGGAGAAGGCTAGGTTATCCGGGCGACGGTTGTCCCGGTTTAAGCGTGCAGGTGTGAAGACCAGGCAAATCCGGTCTTCTTTAACACTGAGGCGTGACGACGAGCCGCTACGGCGGTGAAGTAACTGATGCCCTGCTTCCAGGAAAAGCCTCTAAGCTCCAGGTAACACGAAATCGTACCCCAAACCGACACAGGTGGTCAGGTAGAGAATACCAAGGCGCTTGAGAGAACTCGGGTGAAGGAACTAGGCAAAATGGTGCCGTAACTTCGGGAGAAGGCACGCTGGCGCGTAGGTGAAGGGACTTGCTCCCGGAGCCGAGGCCAGTCGAAGATACCAGCTGGCTGCAACTGTTTATTAAAAACACAGCACTGTGCAAACACGAAAGTGGACGTATACGGTGTGACGCCTGCCCGGTGCCGGAAGGTTAATTGATGGGGTTATCCGCAAGGAGAAGCTCTTGATCGAAGCCCCGGTAAACGGCGGCCGTAACTATAACGGTCCTAAGGTAGCGAAATTCCTTGTCGGGTAAGTTCCGACCTGCACGAATGGCGTAATGATGGCCAGGCTGTCTCCACCCGAGACTCAGTGAAATTGAAATCGCTGTGAAGATGCAGTGTACCCGCGGCAAGACGGAAAGACCCCGTGAACCTTTACTATAGCTTGACACTGAACATTGAGCCTTGATGTGTAGGATAGGTGGGAGGCTTTGAAGCGCGGACGCCAGTCTGCGTGGAGCCAACCTTGAAATACCACCCTTTAATGTTTGATGTTCTAACGTAGGCCCGTAATCCGGGCTGCGGACAGTGTCTGGTGGGTAGTTTGACTGGGGCGGTCTCCTCCCAAAGCGTAACGGAGGAGCACGAAGGTTGGCTAATCCTGGTCGGACATCAGGAGGTTAGTGCAATGGCATAAGCCAGCTTGACTGCGAGAGTGACGGCTCGAGCAGGTGCGAAAGCAGGTCATAGTGATCCGGTGGTTCTGAATGGAAGGGCCATCGCTCAACGGATAAAAGGTACTCCGGGGATAACAGGCTGATACCGCCCAAGAGTTCATATCGACGGCGGTGTTTGGCACCTCGATGTCGGCTCATCACATCCTGGGGCTGAAGTAGGTCCCAAGGGTACGGCTGTTCGCCGTTTAAAGTGGTACGCGAGCTGGGTTTAGAACGTCGTGAGACAGTTCGGTCCCTATCTGCCGTGGGCGCTGGAGAATTGAGGGGGGTTGCTCCTAGTACGAGAGGACCGGAGTGAACGCACCGCTGGTGTTCGGGTTGTCATGCCAATGGCACTGCCCGGTAGCTAAGTGCGGAAGAGATAAGTGCTGAAAGCATCTAAGCACGAAACTTGCCCCGAGATGAGTTCTCCCTGACCCCTTGAGGGTCCTGAAGGGACGTTGAAGACGACGACGTTGATAGGCCGGGTGTGTAAGCGCAGCGATGCGTTGAGCTAACCGGTACTAATGACCCGTGAGGCTTAACCTTACAACGCCAGAGGCGTTTTGGTCTGAGAGACCGAAAGAATTTTCAGCTTTGTTCACCGGATTACGTCCAGTGGATTTTGTGCTGTGACAAGGCGGCACGCGAGACGACGGGAAGGAGCATACAGAAGTATGTGACTGAGCGGCGCGAGCGGGGCAACGCAGTCAGAGCGCGGAAGACGCGGACGAAAACAGAATTTGCCTGGCGGCAACAGCGCGGTGGTCCCACCTGACCCCATGCCGAACTCAGAAGTGAAACGCCGTAGCGCCGATGGTAGTGTGGGGCCTCCCCATGCGAGAGTAGGGAACTGCCAGGCATCAA
>NZ_JALNUZ010000026.1:0-4708 GCF_026541005.1 Pantoea sp. GM_Pan_4 | reverse complement strand
GGAGAAGAGATAGCATACAAATTAGCTTTCGAGTGAATGAACACGATTACGAAAAATTGAAAGAGTCAGCTGACAATTTGAGTATGAGTGTGACGGCTTTCGCAAAAATGAAGGTACAAAATGCACGCATTTTGAAACCGAAATTTGATAAAGAAAGCAGTCTAAAAATTATTAAAGAACTGAATGCGATTGGGAACAACGTGAACCAAATCGCAAGATATTGCAATATGAGACAATCTAGTCGACTTAGTGGAGCGACTTTAGAGGGTATGATTGAAAAGAACTTGAAGGAAGTTCAAAGAGAGTTGGAAGCCTTATGGCAACAACTAAATTAGGGAATTCAAAGAGTTGTTCTAAAGTTATTAATTATGCTGAGAAACGTGCTGTTGTTAAAAGTGGTGTTAATTGTATGCCTGAGTATGCAAAGGCACAAATGAAAGCAGTTAGAATGGCACACGGAAAAGATACAGGCGTTCAAGCACATACAATAATTCAATCATTTAAGCCTGGAGAAGTGACAGCTGAACAAGCTAATGATTTAGGACGCCAATTAGCAGAATCAATTGCTGAAGGACATCAGGTTGCTATTTACACGCACAATGATACAGAACACATTCATAATCATATTGTTATCAATTCTGTAGATATGGAAACAGGTAAAAAATATCAGAGTAATGCTAGCCAAATTAAATTAGTTAAATCCGAAAATGATAGAATTTGCGAAGAAAATGGATTATCAGTTGCTAGCCAAAAAGCTGAAATAAGATATACGTTAGCAGAGCGGTCACTATTAGAGAAGAACAAGCGAAGTTGGAAAGATGAAGTAAGAGAAACTATTGATATGGCGAAGCAGGAAACAAGTGATTTTAAAGGTTTTTCTGAGTACTTAGAAGAGAATGGGGTTAGTGTTACTGTTCGTGGAAAGACCATTACATACATGCACATGAATGAAAATAAAAAAGTACGCGGGAAGAAATTAGGAGAGTTGTATACGAAAGAAGGTATAGAGGGTGAGTTTGAAAGACGAAATACAGAACAAGAAAGAGATACGTCAAATAGAGATGCTGAAACAAGATTTACTAACAAAGTTGAGCGAACTCGAAAGAAAATCGACGGAGCAAAATACAATAGTGGTCGAACTGGTAAGTCAAGTCATGGACTTGATGAAAAACCAACAAATTTGGATGGAATCAGTCTTGCAACGGGTAGAAAAATTAGAGAGAAACGGAAACGATATTTCGAAGAAAGAGAGCGTTGAGTTTGAAAAAGAAGCACTTCCAATGATTTCAGATACAGATAAAATTGTGATGAAATATGGAAAACCACATAAAGCGGTCATGATCGGGATAAGAGAGTTTTACGAAGAAATAGAGTGGGAGCAAATTCCAGAGCCAAGATATTCTTTACTAGAAAAAGAGATGCTATCAAAATAGCATCTCTTTTTATTTTCCTCGTTCATCAACGATTTCGGGTTTGTTAGAAATTTTGTAATGAAATGGATTGTTTTGATATTCCTTACTCATAAATCTGACTAACATTTTTTCACCATAGGCTGATACAGATTGTTCTTCAGTGTCAATTTTCATCCCTAAAATTTTAAAAATGGCTTGTAATTGAATATCAGTTAAAGGGATTTGAAAATCACTATCTTCATATTCAAAGTTTAATTCAGCTACGTATTTATTCATTGTTTTTTACTCCTGTTCTTTTATTTCGAGTAATTGAGATGTTGTAGAATGTTTTTCCTCTGGTAATGCTTTTTGTTTTCCTCTTAAAACCTCAATTGAATTTAAAGGTTCATCTTCCTCGTAATAACTTAATAAGATTTGGCGTTTTGTATCATTACCTTTCATCATGATGTTAGGATTTACAATGTAAGCACCATTTTGTTTTTTCTTAATAAAATTATTAGCTTGAAGTTTTTTCATGATTGTTGCGACGGTTTTATAAGAAACTCCAACATCTTCTGAAATACTTCTATATGTACCAATAAAGATATTATTTGATGGATTTGTATTTTCTGCTATGTAAATAAAAACATCGAGTTGTTTGTTATCTATAATTCCTAAAACAGTTAAAAAATCCATTAAATACATTTTCCAAAAGTTTTTAGTTCCATATACTCTTTTAGTAATTTGGTCTACATGAATAACTTCGCCTGTTTCACTATCAATTAATTCTCTTTTCTTTTGTCCAATTAATGTTTGAGTTTCTGCATAATATTCTAATTTTGTTTTATTATTTGTCATAAAAAAAATTCTCCTTTTGTAGTCAGATATGACTACATTTGATATCTTTTCATTATATCAAACAGTATAGGGTGTAAGTCTATATTATGCAATACAAAGATATCGAATGATGTAATACAAAGATATCAAACACTAAAGGGTATAAGTGTTAAATATATACTCATAAGATATCAAATGATGTAATTAAAATATATCATACAGTATACTTTAGGATATCAAATGATATCCTAAAGTATATCAAAAAAAAATGCAAAAAACCAGTAATACCAAGGGTTCAAGCCACTTTTTTATCTAATTTACTCTCTTCTATAATCAATCCCCCTTTTTTGGGGGATTGATTATTTTCGCAGTTACCAATTTTGGTAACTGCGAAACCTCCATATCGAGATCGATATGGAGGTTTTTATAAACAGACACTCTCAAAAGGGCTTTTCTTTATGCAATGGTCAGGTAGTATTTTTTGAGAAACCCACTCAAAAAATCTCCACCTTTCCTCCATTGCATAAAGAAATTCGGCTGATTCTTAGCTTTCGCCAAGCCGAACAGACCAAAAACGAGGTTAAGTTGCTCGACTTGGACTAGCAATTATACCAGCCGAACCGCCAGTTCTACTGTTCCAAAAAATCCTCATTCTATGTTTTAGTGACACTAAGAGGGGCTAGCCCCTCGCTACGCTTCACCCCAGCCAACCACCAACCCAAAAACAAGGGAAGGGAAATCAAACCATTTACACCCAAGACCTCTTATAAGACGTTTTGAAAGCTTATAAGAGGTCTTGGGTGTTTTCTATTTGGGATAAATTTAAAACGCTTATAGAGCCTTCTGAGGGCTACAAATCCTATTGTCTTCGTCAAGTTTCCCTAACCAAAAGCAAAAATATCAGGAATCTTGTAGAGCTTTGCTGTGAAATGATGATAAAGAGAGTTAGAGAATCCTTAAAATGGGTCAAGATTCCCTATGTTTCCCTAAAAAAAAATATAAGAAAAACATCCCAAATTAGTAATTTTATAGCAAAAAACACTTTACTATAGTTAAGTACCATGGTATAATTATTTATGTAAGGGAGGTAAGAAAATGGATTGGACAATATTACATATTTTGGAGGTAAAAAATGAATATAACAGCAGTATTAGTAATTATCGGAGCAGTAATCAAAACAGCCTTGCCTATAGTAAAAGAAATATTAGGAGTATACAAGGATTGGTTAGACATAAGTGAAAAAAGAAAGAGGATGAAACAAGGAGAAATAACACAACAAAATAAACGCCCTGTCATTCGCCGTAACCTACCAAAGTCGAGACGAACTACAGGACGTAAGAACAAGTAAGGTTAATACTCTGGGAATACCAGAGTATTAACACTCCCTTACCCAAATTATATCACAAAGTCCAATCCATATAATACATGAAAAAAATACTAGAATTTTTAAACAGCAGGCTTGTAATTCTTCTCATGTTAGCAATAGTTTTAACATTTTTTGTTAACTGGAGTGATTTAGGAATATTAGATTATGTAGTAATCACAACAACTACTATTTACGTACTACTTCTAGTAATACGATTAATCTTAGCATTTATAAAAAAACGATTATAAAGATAGGTGATGAAGCATGTACGAATTAAAAAATAAAGAAGATGTAGAGAAATTTGTAAACGAGTATATTTTAACAACTTCAGAGGTACTAGAGATACTCAATATATCGCGTCCTAGATTAAACGAATTAGTTAATAAAAAGGGACGGATTGTCCCATTGAAACAAACAAAAAACATGAGTTTGTTTTGGAAATCTGATGTAGAACAATTAGAAAAAGAATTGGTTGAATTAAGAAAGAAGTATGGTCCAAAATAAAAAGCACTTGTGTTTTAATGGTTTTTTCGCTTTTTGGTAGAGGCTGGTTCGTAGTGTGCGGGCGAAACCGCACGAACTTAGCGTGTAAAAAAATGATAAAAAATCTAATTTTGATCGTTAGAACTATGCGTTTCGGCACACTAAAATGGTACAACAAGCTGATGAGGAAAGTTTTTCACTTTTTGGTCTTCAGCTTGGTGAGTACCAAGAAGTGTGCCGAATTTTTTAAATCAAGGATGCGATTGAAAAGAGCAAGGGTGGAGATTTTTTGAGAGGGTTTCTCAAAAAATACTACCCGTTCCTTGATTTTAAAAAAGCATCCAAGGGATGTATGTTTTAGCTCCCCCTGTAGGGGGTTGGGGGGAATCATGCTAAGCATGATTAAAGCGGTATTTGCAGACACGAAACGAAGTGAGTGGCTAGCAAATACGTCGCTTGCCAAGTGTTTGAGGTTACGCTATGCTAGAGATATCAATATATCTAAGTATAGCGATTAATATAGAGCCAAAGGCAAAATATTAATCCTCAAATACGGGGTTGGAGGGTTTTAAAATGAACGAGAAGCGTGATGAAGTAAATAGCAATTCTCCGGTGGAAAAGAAAACACCAA
>NZ_JALNUZ010000025.1:0-4917 GCF_026541005.1 Pantoea sp. GM_Pan_4 | reverse complement strand
ACCAGTGAAGAAGCCCCGGACGAGAGTCCGGGGCTTTTTTGCGCCCGTACTTCAGCAAATTTACCGCTAAAAACGCGAAAACTCCCCACTGTAAAACCGTGCAATCGGGTAAACTACCGCCAGATTAATCAGTAAAGGCCGTAACATGTCCAGCCCTCAGACTTCCCTGAAAGCGTTCAACACACTGGGTCTTGCAATCGCGGCTGAAAAGCTTGTTGTTGCGGATAGCGCAGAAGCCATTTCCTCTGCCTGGCACGCCAGCCAGCAAAATAATCAGCCGTTTATGGTGCTTGGCGAGGGCAGTAACGTCCTGTTCCTCGAAGATTTTGCCGGCTGCGTGGTGATTAACGCGATTAAAGGCATCACCCTGGAAGAGCACGACGAAGCCTGGCATCTGCACGTTGGTGCTGGCGAAAACTGGCATCAGTTGGTTGAGCACACTCTAAAGAAAGGCCTCACCGGGCTGGAAAATCTGGCGCTAATTCCAGGCGTGACGGGATCGGCACCCATCCAGAACATTGGCGCTTACGGTGTTGAATTTAAAGATATTTGCCAGTACGTCGAAGTGTTACACCTGCCGGATAGCACAGTCACGCGTCTGCACCGTGATGAGTGCCAGTTTGGCTATCGCGACAGCATCTTCAAACACGCGATGAAGCACGACTATGTGATTGTGGCCGTCGGTCTGCGTCTGGCCAAGCAGTGGAAACCGGTGCTGAGCTATGGCGATCTGGCGAAGCTCAATCCCGCTACCGTATGCGCGTGGGACGTATTCAATGCGGTGTGCCATATGCGGCAAAGTAAGCTGCCCGATCCGCGCATAACAGGCAATGTAGGCAGTTTCTTTAAAAACCCCCTGATTTCCACTCAGCAGGCAGAGGCATTGCTCACGCACTATCCTGCTATGCCGCACTATCCACAGCACAGTGGTGAGGTCAAGCTGGCCGCGGGCTGGCTGATCGATCAGTGTGCGTTGAAAGGCTATCGTCTTGGCGGCGCTGCGGTGCATCGGCAGCAGGCACTGGTACTGATCAATGAAGACAATGCCACACCGCAGGATATTGTCGCCCTGGCCCATCATGTGCGTCAGGAGGTGGGGAAAAAATTTGCCGTGTGGCTGGAGCCAGAAGTACGTTTCATTGGCGCGCAGGGCGAGCGTAACGCCGTCGAGGTGATTTCATGAAAGATCATAGCGTTCCATTAAAACTGGTCGCCCTGCTGGCCGATGGCGAATTTCACTCTGGTGAACAGCTGGGTGAAGCGCTCGGTATGAGCCGCGCTGCCGTGAATAAACATATTCAGACGCTGAAAAGCTGGGGTCTGGATGTCTACACCGTGACAGGGAAAGGCTACAGCCTGCCAGCGCCGATTCAGCTGCTGAATGAAGAGGCGATACTGGCGCATCTGCATCAGCCGGATCTGGCGGTGATTCCGGTTATTGACTCAACGAATCAGTATTTACTCGATCGCATGGACCAGCTGAACTCCGGCTATGCGTGCATCGCGGAATATCAACAGGCCGGGCGCGGCCGGCGCGGACGGAAATGGTTCTCGCCGTTTGGCGCCAATCTCTACATGTCCATGTACTGGCGACTGGAGCAGGGGCCAGCTGCGGCAATGGGCCTGAGTCTGGTGATTGGTATCGTGATGGCAGAGGTTATCCAGTCGCTGGGCGCGGCAGACGTTCGCGTTAAGTGGCCAAATGACCTCTATCTGCAGGATCGTAAACTGGCGGGTATTCTGGTTGAGCTCACCGGTAAAACCGGCGATGCGGCGCAAATTGTGATGGGCGCGGGGATCAACCTGGTGATGCGGGGCGAAGGCACGGCGGAAATCAATCAGGGTTGGATCAATCTGCAGGAAGCGGGCATCGAGATCAATCGTAACGAACTCGCCGCCAGGCTGATAAACCGTCTGCGTGAAGCTTTACCGCTGTTTGAACGGGATGGGCTGGCGCCGTTTGTCGGCCGCTGGGAAGCGCTGGATAACTTTATCCATCGCCCGGTAAAACTGCTGATTGGCGATCGTGAAGTGCATGGCATTGCGCGCGGAATTGATAAGCAGGGCGGTTTATTGCTGGAACAGGATGGTGAGATTAAATCCTGGGTCGGTGGCGAGATCTCATTACGTCCCGCTAATTAACACAGTAAACAGTAATGCATTAAACGCCCTGATAAAGCAGGGCGTTTTTAATACTATTTTCGTAACCGCACGCTTTGCACGGCATGATCCGCAGACTTGGTCATGATTAGGCTGGCCCGCTCACGCGTAGGTAAGATGTTTTCTTTCAAATTCAGCCAGTTAATCTCTTTCCATAATCCACGTGCAATACTTTCTGCTTCCTCTTCAGGCAGCTGAGAATAGTGGTGGAAATAAGAGTCCGGATCGCTGAAGGCACCTTCGCGGAATTTAAGAAAGCGATTAACGTACCAGCGCTCTAATAAGTTTTCTGGCGCATCGACATATATTGAAAAGTCGACGAAATCTGAGACAAATACATGATGCGGATCGTGCGGATAATCCATACCGCTCTGCAGGACGTTCAGCCCTTCCAGAATCAGGATGTCCGGCTGCACCACCACCTTATCGCCATCCGGGATAACATCGTAAATCAGGTGTGAATACACCGGTGCGGTGACCTGACTGGCGCCCGATTTCAAATCCGATACGAACTTCACCAGTCGATGCATATCATACGACTGCGGGAAGCCTTTCTTCTTCATCAGGCCGCGCTCTTTCAGCACCGCATTAGGGTGCAAAAAGCCATCGGTGGTGATGAGTTCCACCTTGCGGTGCTCGGGCCAGCGGCTAAGCAGCGCCTGTAACACGCGCGCTGTGGTGCTTTTACCGACGGCGACACTGCCGGCAATACTGATAATGTAAGGGATCTTCTGGCCATTGGTGCCGAGAAACTGCTCCAGCACCGCCTGACGGCGCAGATTTGAACTGATATAGAAGTTCAGCAGACGTGATAGCGGCAGATAAATCTCGGCAACTTCTTCCAGCGAAAGATCTTCATTGATACCGCGCAGCCGTTCAATTTCGCTGGCGGCCAGCGTCATCGGTACGGAATCTCGCAGCGCAGCCCATTGCTGGCGATCAAACTGCAGGTAGGGCGTCGTCAGTGGCGTCGTTTTTTTACTCATAAGCATGCATCTGACCGCAAATTCTGGCTCATCAACACCTTGCAGCAACAGGCATACAGCGATGTGTCGAACTCAGTTGCACGTCACAGGGGTAATTTAACGAGAACAATGGGCAGGAGGGTAACACCAGTGTGACTTTAAAAAGAAGTAAAATGATAAACCTGAGCACGCTTTCGTAAGCAGGCCCGCATTTTTATGATCACAGTATGGGGCTAAAGCGGTATCAAAGAATAATCAGGCTATGGGCTGGCGGAAAAACACACCATGTTTGCTGCTTTTTGCTGCGCTGGCGGGGCGTTTTGCGAGGATTTGCACAAATAGTAAGCGGTAGTGCAAATTTAGCAATTTTTTTGTTGCATCCTGAACCCGGTCTTCCTAGAATGCGCGTCACTTGATGCCGGCTTAGCTCAGTTGGTAGAGCAACTGACTTGTAATCAGTAGGTCACCAGTTCGATTCCGGTAGCCGGCACCATCAAGTAGGTGGGATTCCCGAGCGGCCAAAGGGAGCAGACTGTAAATCTGCCGTCACAGACTTCGAAGGTTCGAATCCTTCTCCCACCACCATCTCAACCTCTCGGTTGAGCGTCAGATAAAGGCTTATCTGATGGGTGAGTTCAACTCTCTCACCTTCGAATTCAGATTGCGCAGTAGCGTGATCACCGTCAGTCGGAAACTCTGACTGGCTCGAATAATAGAAGGTCTTCTTTTATTATTCATAAGCTACAGAAAGAACAGGTAGCCGAGTTCCAGGATGCGGGCATCGTATAATGGCTATTACCTCAGCCTTCCAAGCTGATGATGCGGGTTCGATTCCCGCTGCCCGCTCCAGATGTGCTGATATGGCTCAGTTGGTAGAGCGCACCCTTGGTAAGGGTGAGGTCCCCAGTTCGACTCTGGGTATCAGCACCACTTCCTTTATCTCTCTCCTGATTCTCTCTCTGTAAAACTAACATCAGGTTTTGCCTGGTTAATGTGACGATATCTTTGATATATCCGTGTCTTAGAGGGACAAGCGATGGCTAAAGAGCAATTTCAACGTAACAAACTGCACGTAAACGTGGGCACCATCGGTCACGTCGACCACGGTAAAACCACTCTGACTGCGGCAATCACCACCGTTCTGGCAAAAACCTACGGCGGCCAGGCACGTGCATTCGATCAGATCGATAACGCGCCAGAAGAGAAGGCTCGTGGTATCACCATCAACACCTCTCACGTTGAATATGAAACCCCGACCCGTCACTACGCACACGTTGACTGCCCAGGCCACGCCGACTATGTGAAAAACATGATCACCGGTGCTGCGCAGATGGACGGCGCGATCCTGGTTGTTGCGGCGACTGATGGCCCAATGCCTCAGACCCGTGAGCACATCCTGCTGGGTCGTCAGGTTGGCGTTCCTTACATCATCGTGTTCCTGAACAAGTGCGACATGGTTGATGACGAAGAGCTGCTGGAACTGGTTGAGATGGAAGTGCGTGACCTGCTGTCTGCTTACGACTTCCCTGGCGACGATACCCCAATCGTACGCGGTTCTGCGCTGAAAGCGCTGGAAGGCGACGCTGAGTGGGAAGCGAAAATCGTTGAGCTGGCTGAGCACCTGGATAACTACATCCCGGATCCAGTCCGTGCTATCGACCTGCCGTTCCTGCTGCCAATCGAAGACGTATTCTCAATCTCTGGCCGTGGTACCGTTGTTACCGGTCGTGTTGAGCGCGGCATCGTGAAAGTGGGCGACGAAGTAGAAATCGTAGGTATCAAAGCGACTGCC
>NZ_JALNUZ010000024.1:0-17244 GCF_026541005.1 Pantoea sp. GM_Pan_4 | reverse complement strand
TGAATGCGCACCCTACGGGGTGCACGGGCAATACGCATCGGCGACAAACGGTAGGGGTTGTTGCTGCGGTTGAATCGGTGCGTATAAATGATCGCATATCGGTGCGCATGAATGCGCACTCTACGAGGGCATGGGCAATCCGCATCGGCGACAAACGGTGAATTTTCTGTAGGGTCGCCATTCATGGCGACCATCGACAACGCCCGTTACTGCTGCGGACGAATCGGAATCAGATATTCGCAGCGAATCTCCATTGGCGGCTCGCTGCGCTTCTTGCCACCGTGCGTGTAGAAGCGCTCAATATCCTGGCCCTGACGGCGCACCAGGCCGAGGGTCGGCATACAGGTGCCGTACAGCAGCAGAATAAACTCCTGCAGCGCAGTGCGCGGTCCCTGATAGCTGAACTGCACATAATCCCCGGCTTCCAGAATCACGCTCTGGTTTGACTGCATGCTCAGCGCCTGCTGGTCGGCCGGCACCGCCGTGGTGTACAGAATCTCCTGCTCATCATCCTTCTCATGGCTGGCGCGTACCTGATGCAGGCCGTACAGCACCGGCGGCACGGTATCGGTCTCCAGCAGGAACTGCTTCCAGAAGTGGATGCGCATCTCGTCGCGGTAGCTGGAGATCTGCTCCAGCGTGCAGGTATAGCTTTGCGTTTGCCCCACCAGCACCGTTTCCGGCAGCGTGACGAACTGCGCTTGCGGCATCGGGTAATCATCGAGGCGAATCGGCGGGCGAATGCCGTACGAATTCCACTCCGACGAGCGGCGATACCACGCAGGTGTCTGATTGAACTGCTTTTTAAACGCGCGGGTAAAGGTTTGCTGCGAATCGAAGCGATACTGCAGCGCAATGTCGAGGATCGGCCGGCTGGTGAGACGCAGCGCGACGGCGGCCTTGGACAGCCGGCGGGCGCGGATATACGCGCCGATGGCGTGGCCAGTAACTTCCTTGAACATTCGCTGCAGGTGCCACTTGGAATAGCCCGCTTTTAGCGCAACGTTATCGAGCGAAAGGGGTTGATCCAGATGGCTTTCCAGCCAGACAAGCAAATCGCGAATGATACCGGCTTGGTCCATAAAACATCCTCATAACTCTCTGGTGGCGCAACGATGAAGTCACCGAATAGTAGCACGAATTGCACAACGGCGCGGGGGTGGTTTGCCAGTTAACTGTGCTACATCAATGCGGGTTGTGACCCGTTAGGTTTGGTTCTCGGTTCGATTAACAGTACATTACATTCACATCTATTCCGTTTGCAATGGTAACTCAATGACAATAGCTCGCAATCTTATAGTCACGCTGGCAACATTTATGTTGAGTCAGAGCGTGCTGGCCGAGGAGATCGGCTCCGTTGACACCGTATTCAAGATGTTTGGCCCCGATCATAAGATCGTGGTGGAAGCCTTCGACGACCCCGACGTTAAAAATGTAACCTGTTATATCAGCCGGGCAAAAACCGGCGGTATTAAGGGCGGACTGGGTCTGGCGGAAGATACTTCCGACGCGGCCATCTCCTGTCAGCAGGTGGGACCGATAGAGCTTAGCGATAAAATCGCGCAGGGCAAGGCGCAGGGTGAAGTGGTGTTCCGCAAACGCACTTCGCTGGTGTTTAAAAAGCTGCAGGTGGTGCGCTTCTTTGACCAGAAACGTCATGCGCTGGTGTACCTGAGCTATTCGGATAAAGTGGTCGATGGCTCACCGAAAAATGCGCTGAGCGCGGTGCCGATTATGCCGTGGCACTGAGCCGATAAAAAAACGCCCTGACGGGCGTTTTTTTGTTTCGCGACGGACGCTTAATCCTGCAGCTCGCCGCAGAAGCGGTAGCCTTCGCCGTGGATAGTGGCGATGATTTCCGGCGTATCCGGCGTCGACTCAAAGTGTTTGCGGATGCGGCGAATGGTGACATCCACCGTGCGGTCATGCGGCTTCAGCTCGCGACCGGTCATCTTCTTCAGCAGGTCAGCACGCGTCTGGATTTTGCCTGGGTTTTCACAGAAGTGCAGCATGGCGCGGAACTCACTGCGCGGCAGCTTGTACTGATCGCCGTTCGGGCTGATCAGCGAGCGGCTGTTAATATCCAGTTCCCAGCCGTTGAAGCGATAGCTCTCGACCTGACGGCGCTCTTCGCTGGGCATCGCCAGATTCATGGTACGCGACAGCAGATTACGCGCACGAATCGTCAGCTCACGCGGATTGAACGGCTTGGTGATGTAGTCGTCGGCACCGATCTCCAGACCGAGGATTTTATCCACTTCGTTATCACGGCCGGTGAGGAACATCAGGGCGACGTTAGCCTGTTCGCGTAGTTCACGCGCCAGTAGTAAACCGTTTTTGCCCGGCAGGTTGATATCCATAATCACCAGATTGACGTCGTTATCGGTCAAAACCTGATGCATCTCGGCGCCGTCGGTGGCTTCATAGACCACGTAACCTTCGGCCTCAAAAATACTTTTGAGGGTGTTACGCGTGACCAGTTCGTCTTCAACGATAAGAATGTGCGGGGTCTGCATGTTTCGCTACCTAAAATTTGCCAACAAATCGAAAACAGGGCGTACGGCGGTTGCCATAACTGTTCCACTGAACAGTGGGCCGTTCGCAACCGGTGTACGAAATGATCTTCGGAATACACCATCCATCTACGTCAACTTCAGTGTTAGCTCAGCCAGTCAGGATGAATATTTGCGTGCCCCGTGGGTATCGGACTGGCGCTTATCCTAACCGTATTAACAGCAACCTAACAGCACCAACAACAACCGATAAGCATAAAAACAACGCTTCGTTGACTTATATCAAATGCAAGTGTAGCACGTTAACACTTTTATGAAAAACTTCTACTGGAATGCCAGCTTAGCTCACAAAAAGCAGCATTTTCGCTACATTTCAGCTGCATCAGCGCAAAAGTAAAACCTGCAGGTAATAACTTTTCAATTGCATGAAAAATAATGTTTTAATATGTTTTTAGCGCATAAATTTTGCTTATTACGCATAATTACGCCTGCCCGGCATTTTTGCCCTGTTTTAACATCCTTAACATCTTATTTTCTCAGGCCCGTGCGGTTGGTATTTTGTCGCCTGCATGCCAACATAGGTCGGGTTATTAACCGTTCGATGGAAAAATCATGCATTTCCCCCTGATCCTTGTCTCACCCGCTCGCCCGGAGAATATCGGCGCGGCTGCCCGCGCCATGAAAACCATGGGATTTAGCGAGTTGCGTATTGTCGCCAGTGACGCCTGGCAGGATCCGGCCGCGCGGCGTGTGGCCCACGGCGCCGGTGAGATTCTTGACCACGTGAAAACCTATGACACGCTGAGCGCCGCGCTGGCGGATGTCGATTTTTCCGTGGCCACTACCGCCCGCAGCCGGGCGAAGTTTCGCTATTACGCCACGCCGGCGCAGGTCGAAACCATCCTGCAGGAGAAGCGTCAGTGGCTGAATCGCATCGCGCTGGTGTTTGGCCGTGAAGACAGTGGGCTGACTAATGAGGAGCTGGAACAGGTCGATCTGCTGACCGGCATTCCGATGGCGCAGGACTATCCTTCACTGAATCTCGGCCAGGCGGTGATGGTGTACTGCTATCAGCTGTCGGCGCTGCACCAGGTAGCGGCCGCGCCGGTTGAGGCGGCTAACGCGCAGCAGCTGCAGGCGCTGCGCCAGCGCTTTCATCAGCTGCTGGTGACGCTGGAAGTCAGCAATGATGCCAAGCTGGCGGACTGGATCGATCAGCGCATCGGTCTGCTGGAGCAGCGCGACAGCGCCATGCTGCACCGTTTGCTGCACGACGTAGAAAAAAAACTTATAGATAATTGCTCGGGAAAACCGGCTCCGGACAGTGAGTGATCGGGCGTCTGTGACGCTGTCTGAACGATCGCAATCCGTTTCGGCGTCTGCGGCGCAGCACTGCGCAGCAGCACCATTCGGGTGCAAAGACAAATTCGTTGACTTAACGTGCGCTTTGCTTTACTTCTGGAAGGCAGACGGACAAGACAAAGACAGACAGAAAAAATCTCAATGCGTAACCACAGCCTGAACACCACCATTATTATTACCACCACCATTACCACAGGTAACGGTGCGGGCTGACGCATACAGGAAAAACAAAAGAAAGAAGCCCGCACCTCAACAGTGCGGGCTTTTTTTTCGGCAAAAATTCAGGAGAGCTTCAATCATGCGAGTGCTGAAATTCGGCGGAACCTCGGTAGCCAATGCGGAACGTTTTCTCCGCGTGGCAGATATTCTGGAAAGCAACGCGCAACAGGGACAGGTTGCCACCGTGCTCTCTGCGCCAGCGAAAATCACCAATCATCTGGTAGCGATGATTGAGAAAACCATCAGCGGCCAGGATGCGCTGCCGAATATCAGCGATGCCGAACGCATTTTTGCCGAACTGCTGCAGGGGCTGGCCGATGCTCAGCCAGGTTTCGATTACGATGGCCTGAAAACCCGCGTTGAGCTGGAGTTTGCGCAGCTGAAACAGGTGCTGCACGGCATCAGCCTGCTGGGCCAGTGCCCGGATGCCGTCAACGCCGCCATTATCTGTCGCGGTGAGAAGCTGTCGATTGCCATCATGGAAGCGCTGCTGCAGGCGCGCGGCCACAAAGTGACGGTGATCGATCCGGTCGAAAAACTGCTGGCGGTGGGCCACTATCTTGAATCGACCGTGGATATCGCCGAATCCACCCGGCGTATCGCGGCCAGCCAGATCCCGACCGACCACATGATCCTGATGGCGGGCTTCACCGCCGGCAATGAGAAGGGCGAGCTGGTGGTGCTGGGGCGTAATGGCTCCGACTACTCGGCGGCCGTGCTGGCGGCGTGTCTGCGCGCGGACTGCTGTGAAATCTGGACCGATGTCGATGGCGTTTACACCTGCGATCCGCGTCAGGTACCGGATGCGCGTCTGCTGAAGTCGATGTCCTATCAGGAGGCGATGGAGCTCTCCTACTTTGGTGCCAAAGTGCTGCACCCGCGCACCATCGCGCCGATTGCTCAGTTCCAGATTCCGTGCTTAATCAAAAATACCGCCAATCCTCAGGCGCCGGGCACTCTGATTGGCGGCGAAGGCGAAGTGGATGAGAACCCGGTAAAAGGCATCACCAATCTGAATAACATGGCGATGTTTAACGTCTCCGGTCCGGGCATGAAAGGGATGGTGGGCATGGCGGCGCGCGTGTTTGCCGCGATGTCGCGCACCGGCATTTCCGTGGTGCTGATTACTCAATCCTCCTCCGAATACAGCATCAGCTTCTGCGTGCCGCAGAGCGAGCAGGCGCGCGCACGTCGCGTACTGGAAGAGGAATTCTACCTCGAACTGAAAGATGGCCTGCTCGATCCGCTCGACGTGCTGGAGCAGCTGGCGGTGATTTCGGTGGTGGGCGACGGCATGCGCACGCTGCGCGGCATCTCCGCTAAATTCTTCTCGGCGCTGGCACGCGCCAACATCAATATCGTGGCGATTGCGCAGGGCTCCTCTGAGCGCTCCATCTCGGTCGTGGTCAGCAACGATGACGTCACCACCGGCGTGCGCGTGGTGCATCAGATGCTGTTCGCCACCGATCAGGTGATCGAAGTGTTTGTGGTGGGCGTCGGCGGCGTCGGCGGCGCGCTGCTTGAGCAGCTGCACCGTCAGCAGGCGTGGCTGAAGGGCAAGCATATCGATCTGCGCGTGTGCGGCATCGCCAATTCGCATGCGCTGCTGACCAACGTGCACGGCATCGACCTCAGCAACTGGAAGGCGGCGCTGGCGGAAGCCAAAGAGCCGTTTAACCTCGGCCGGCTGATTCGTCTGGTGAAAGAGTACCATCTGCTCAACCCGGTGATCGTCGACTGTACCTCCAGCCAGGCGGTGGCCGATCAGTACGCAGACTTCCTCGCCGAAGGTTTCCACGTGGTCACGCCGAATAAAAAGGCCAATACCTCGTCGTGGAATTACTACCAGCAGATGCGTGCGGCGGCGGCGAAATCGCGCCGTAAGTTCCTTTACGACACCAACGTCGGTGCCGGTCTGCCGGTGATTGAAAACCTGCAGAACCTGCTGAACGCCGGCGATGAGCTGATCAAATTCTCCGGCATTCTGTCGGGCTCGCTGTCGTTTATCTTTGGCAAGCTGGATGAGGGCGTGACGCTGTCCGAAGCTACCCGCATGGCGCGCGAGCTGGGCTTTACCGAGCCGGATCCGCGTGACGACCTGTCCGGTACTGACGTGGCGCGTAAGCTGCTGATTCTGGCGCGTGAAGCGGGTCACCAGCTGGAGCTGAGCGACATCGATATCGAACCGCTGCTGCCCGCCAGCCTGACGGACATCGCCGACGTCGATCAGTTTATGGCGCGGCTGCCGGAGCTGGACAACGCCTTTGCCGCGCGCGTTGCCAAAGCGCGTGATGAGGGTAAAGTGTTACGCTTCGTCGGCGCGATTGAAGAGGGCGGCGCCTGCAAAGTTAAAATCGATGCGGTGGACGGCAACGATCCGCTGTACAAAGTGAAGAACGGCGAGAACGCCCTGGCGTTTTACAGCCGCTATTATCAGCCGATCCCGCTGGTTCTGCGCGGATATGGCGCGGGGAATGATGTCACCGCGGCGGGTGTGTTTGCCGATTTGCTGCGCACGCTGACGTGGAAGTTGGGAGTTTAATGATGGTAAAAATTTATGCACCGGCCTCGATAGGTAACGTCAGCGTCGGCTTTGATGTGCTGGGCGCGGCGGTTTCGCCGGTGGATGGCTCGCTGCTGGGCGACTGCGTGTCGGTCGAAGCGGCAGACCAGTTTAGCCTGCAGAATAAAGGGCGCTTTGTCAGTAAACTGCCCGCCGATCCGCAGGACAACATCGTTTACCAGTGCTGGCAGCGTTTCTGCCAGGCGATTGGTAAAGACGTTCCGGTGGCGATGACGCTGGAGAAAAACATGCCGATTGGTTCAGGCCTCGGTTCCAGCGCCTGCTCGGTGGTGGCCGGCCTGATGGCGATGAATGAGTTCTGCGGCCAGCCGCTTAACGACACCGAGCTGCTGGCGCTGATGGGCGAGCTGGAAGGGCGCATCTCCGGCAGCGTGCACTATGACAACGTCGCGCCGTGCTTCCTCGGCGGCGTACAGCTGATGATTGAAGAGAACGGGATCATCAGCCAGGAGGTGCCGTGCTTTGATGACTGGCTATGGGTAATGGCTTATCCGGGCATCAAAGTCTCCACGGCGGAAGCACGCGCCATCCTGCCGGCGCAGTATCGCAAGCAGGATGCCATCAAACATGGTCGTCTGCTGGCCGGCTTTATTCACGCCTGCCACACCCGTCAGCCGCTGCTGGCGGCTAAACTGATGCAGGATGTGATCGCCGAGCCGTATCGCACCAAACTGCTGCCGGGCTTTGCTGAGGCGCGGCAGGCGGCCAGCGACATTGGCGCGCTGGCCTGCGGTATTTCGGGCTCTGGCCCGACACTTTTCGCCGTTTGCAACGAGATGGCAACGGCACAGCGGATGGCGGACTGGCTGAGCCAGCACTATCTGCAGAATGAGGAAGGCTTCGTCCATATCTGCCGTCTTGATACGGCTGGCGCACGTAAACTGGGATAACGCATGAAACTCTACAACCTTAAGGATCATAACGAGCAGGTTAGCTTCGCGCAGGCCGTGAAACAGGGCCTCGGCTCGCAGCAGGGGCTGTTTTTCCCGCTGGAACTGCCGGAATTTGAGCTGACCGACATTGATGCGATGCTGGAGATGGATTTCGTCAGCCGCAGCAGCAAGATTCTCTCTGCTTACATCGGCGATGAAATTGCCGCGCACCAGCTGGCCGAGCGCGTGAAAAACGCCTTTGCCTTCCCGGCACCGGTGAGCCAGGTGAGCGACGATGTGGCCTGTCTCGAACTGTTCCACGGTCCGACACTGGCGTTTAAAGATTTCGGCGGGCGCTTTATGGCGCAGATGCTGTCGTACGTGTCTGGCGCGGATGAGCAGATCACCATTCTGACCGCGACCTCCGGCGATACCGGCGCAGCGGTAGCGCACGCGTTCTACGGCATGGAAAACGTGCGCGTGGTCATCCTGTATCCGCAGGGCAAAATCAGTCCGCTGCAGGAGAAGCTGTTCTGTACGCTGGGCGGCAACATTGAAACCATCGCGATCGATGGCGACTTCGATGCCTGCCAGGCGCTGGTTAAGCAGGCGTTTGATGACGAAGAGCTGAAGAAAGCCATCGGCCTGAACTCGGCTAACTCCATCAATATCAGCCGTCTGCTGGCACAGATTTGCTATTACTTCGAGGCGGTCGCGCAACTGCCGCAGGAGAAACGTAATCAGCTGGTGGTGTCGGTGCCAAGCGGTAACTTTGGCGATCTCACGGCCGGTCTGCTGGCGAAATCGCTCGGTCTGCCGATCAAGCGCTTTATCGCCGCGACCAACGCCAACGATACCGTGCCGCGCTTCCTTGCCGACGGTCAGTGGCAGCCGAACGCGACCGTGGCAACGCTGTCGAACGCGATGGATGTCAGCCAGCCTAACAACTGGCCGCGTGTGGAAGAGCTGTTCCGCCGCAAAACCTGGCGCCTGACCGATCTGGCCTACGGCGCGGTGTCGGATGAGACCACCAAAGCCACCATGCGCGAGCTGGCAGAGCTGGGTTACCTGTCAGAACCGCACGCGGCGATTGCCTATCGTCTGCTGCGCGATCAGCTGCAGGAAGGGGAGTTTGGCCTGTTCCTCGGCACCGCGCATCCGGCGAAGTTTAAGGAGAGCGTGGAAGAGATTCTCGGCCAGCCGCTGCCGCTGCCGGAAGCGCTGGCCGCGCGCGCCGATTTGCCGCTGCTGTCGCATGCCATGAAGGCGGATTTCGCCGCGCTGCGGGCGTTTTTGCTGAAGTAAATACCCAACGGGCCGGTAACATCGGCCCGTTATGCATTTTTATCGCGGCGCGATTTAACGCGCGGGTTTTTAACAGACGCGCATTAATTTGCGCCGCTACGATTCAGGTGAAGCTGGCGTTATTGCTCGCGGCGCTTAAATACCAGCTCGTTACCCTTACTCTCCGCCGCATCAAAGAAATAACCGTCAACATCAAACTTCTTCAGCTGTGCCGGTTTCGTCAGGCGCTTCTCAATCACGTAACGGCTCATCAGGCCACGCGCCTTCTTGGCGTAGAAACTGATCACCTTGAACTTACCGTTTTTCTCATCGAGGAACACCGGCTTCACCAGTTCGGCATTCAGCTGCTTCGGCTTGATGGCTTTGAAATACTCATCCGACGCCAGGTTGATCAGCACGTCATCGCCCTGTTCCGCTAGCGCATCGTTGAGCTTTTGCGTCAGCAGATCGCCCCAGAAGCTGTAGAGATCTTTGCCGGCCGGATTCGCCAGTTTGATGCCCATCTCTAAGCGGTACGGCTGCATCAAATCCAGCGGGCGCAGCAGGCCATACAGCCCTGAAAGCATACGCAGGTGTTTTTGGGCAAAATCAAAGTCCGCCTCGCTGAAGGTCTCAGCCTGCAAACCGGTATAAACATCACCTTTGAAGGCCAGAATTGCCTGCCGCGCATTATCGGGTGAGAAGGGCGGCTGCCACTGGCTGAAACGGTCGGCGTTGAGGTGCGCCAGTTTGTCGCTGATGCCCATCAGCGAAGCGATTTGCGCCGGGGAAAGATCGCGCGCCACGTCAATCAGCTGCTGTGATTTTTCTAACAGCGCCGGTTGGGTAAACCGTGACGTTGCCAGCGGGCTTTCATAATCCAGTGTCTTGGCTGGCGAGATAACCATCAGCATTGTGTCTGTCCTCGTTGACCCGCTGTTTTCAGGGGATGGATGGGAAAAATGTCGCGACGAGTGTAGCAAAAAAGCTGCACGGATCGGCAAATCGCTCCCATTTGTTAGCGCTATCGTAAAGGGCACGCGGCGATGTTGCGCCGCTTAGCCTGCGTGATATTATCGCAACAGCCTTTTACACCCTGACAGTCAACTTAAGAGAAAAGAGAACCATGACGGACAAACTTACTTCCTTGCGTCAGCTGACTACTGTGGTCGCCGACACCGGTGATATCGCGGCAATGAAACTCTACCAACCGCAGGATGCCACCACTAACCCTTCTTTGATCCTCAACGCTGCGCAAATCCCTGAATACCGCAAACTGATTGACGAAGCCATTAGCTGGGCACGTCAGCAGAGCAGCAACAAAGAAGAGCAGCTGGCGCTGGTTTCTGACAAGCTGGCCGTCAACATTGGTCTGGAAATTCTCAAACTGATCCCGGGACGTATCTCTACTGAAGTGGATGCGCGCCTCTCATACGACACCGACGCGAGCATCGCGAAAGCGCGTAGCCTGATCAAACTGTATAACGATGCTGGCATCAGCAACGATCGTATCCTGATCAAACTGGCTTCTACCTGGCAGGGCATCCGCGCGGCGGAGCAGCTGGAGAAAGAAGGCATCAACTGTAACCTGACGCTGCTGTTCTCCTTCGCCCAGGCGCGTGCCTGTGCCGAAGCGGGCGTGTTCCTGATTTCGCCATTTGTTGGCCGTATCCTCGACTGGTACAAGCAGAACACCGACAAGAAAGAGTACGCAGCGCATGAAGATCCAGGCGTGGTATCCGTGTCTGAGATCTACAACTACTACAAGCAGCACGGCTATGAAACCGTGGTGATGGGCGCCAGCTTCCGTAACGTCGGCGAAATCATCGAGCTGGCCGGTTGCGACCGCCTGACTATCTCTCCAGGCCTGCTGAAAGAGCTGGCCGAGAGCGAAGGCAGCGTAGAGCGTAAACTGAGCTACAGCGGCGAAGTGAAAGCGCGTCCGGCTAAAATGACCGAAGCGGAATTCCTGTGGCAGCACAACCAGGATCCAATGGCGGTGACCAAACTGGCCGAAGGTATCCGCAACTTTGCCATCGACCAGGGCAAACTTGAGAAGATGATCGCCGAACTGCTGTAAGGTGATGTGCCGTGGCGGCTGCCGGTCGCCACGGTTTTCGCGTTTCCCTCGCTGATGCTTTGTATTATCCTTTCTGCCATTCCCCTTTTTCTCACCGCCCCGCGGTCAACACAGCGATAACTCTATGGATACTTTACGTATTGGCTTAATTTCCGTGTCCGATCGGGCCGCTAACGGCATCTATCAGGATCAGGGCATTCCGGCGCTGGAAAGCTGGCTTAGCGCTGCGCTGGCAACGCCGTTTGAGATTGATACCCGCCTGGTTCCGGATGAACAGCCGATGATTGAGCAGGCGATTTGCGAGCTGGTCGACGAACGTTTTTGCCACCTGGTGCTGACCACCGGCGGTACCGGTCCGGCCCGGCGCGACGTCACGCCGGATGCGACTCTGGCGGTAGCCGACCGGGAGATGCCCGGCTTTGGCGAGCAGATGCGGCAGATCAGCCTGCAGTTTGTGCCGACCGCGATTCTGTCACGCCAGGTGGGCGTGATCCGCAAGCAGTCGCTGATCCTCAATCTGCCAGGACAGCCAAAATCGATTAAAGAGACGCTGGAAGGGTTGAAAGCGGATGACGGCACGGTGAAAGTGCCAGGGATTTTCGCGGCTGTACCCTATTGTTTACAGCTGCTGGAAGGGCCTTACGTCGAAACCCACCCGGAGGTGGTAGCAGCTTTTCGCCCGAAAAGCGCACGGCGTGAGACAAACGTCTGAAAATTGCCGTTTTCAGGCATAAAATGCAGAGTGACTGGTGTGGCAAAATATTGACGGTATAGTAACCGAAGCTTTACAACTATACTGACATGGCCTCTGGATACCGCACTCTTATGGATTCGCTGACAACGCGTCAACTCAACCGCCAGGACTACAAAACCCTGGCGCTGGCTGCCCTGGGCGGGGCGCTGGAATTCTACGATTTTATCATCTTCGTCTTCTTCGCTGCGGTGATTGGCGAGCTGTTCTTTCCGCCAGACATCCCGGAATGGCTGCGTCAGGTGCAGACGTTTGCCATCTTCGCCGCCGGTTATCTGGCGCGCCCGCTGGGCGGCATCATCATGGCGCACTTTGGCGACAAAGTCGGGCGTAAGAAGATGTTCAGCCTGAGTATTCTGCTGATGGCGCTGCCGACGCTGGCGATGGGCGCGCTGCCCACCTACGCCAGCATTGGCATTGCCGCACCGTTACTGATGTTGCTGATGCGCGTGCTGCAGGGCGCGGCCATTGGCGGCGAGGTGCCGGGCGCGTGGGTGTTTGTTGCGGAGCATGTGCCAGAGAAGCGCATCGGTTTTGCCTGCGGCACGCTGACTGCAGGCTTAACCGCCGGCATTCTGCTCGGTTCGCTGGTGGCGACGGTGCTGAATGCTTCGCTCTCGCCGGCGGCGATACGCGATCACGGCTGGCGCATTCCTTTCTTCCTCGGCGGCCTGTTTGGCCTGCTGGCGATGTATCTGCGTCGCTGGCTGCATGAAACCCCGGTATTTCGTCAGATGCAGCAGCGCAAAGCGCTGGCGGAAAAGCTGCCGCTACAGACCATTCTCGCCAGCCATAAGCGCGGCATTGCGGTGTCGATGCTGCTTACCTGGCTATTATCAGCCTGTATTGTGGTGGTGATTCTGATGGCGCCGACGCTGATGCAGAAGCAGTATGGCGTGCCGGCGGCGCTCAGTCTGCAGGCCAACAGTTTCGCGACCGTAATGCTGCTGATCGGCTGCGTGCTGGCGGGCTGGATTGTCGATCGCTACGGTGCGGCGCGTACCTTACTGATTGGTTCGTTGCTGCTGGCGCTGTGCAGCTGGAGCTTTTTCCAGCAGCTTGGCGGCACGCCGCCGATGTTGTTCATCTGGTACGGTCTGGCGGGACTGAGCGTGGGCGTGGTCGGCGTGGTGCCGTTTGTTATGGTGCGGGCGTTTCCGGCGGCGGTGCGCTTCACCGGCATTTCCTTCTCTTACAACGTGTCGTATGCCATCTTTGGCGGTCTGACGCCGATCAGCGTGACGCTGATGATGTCGCTGACGCCGATGGCGCCGGCCTGGTACGTGCTGGCGCTGGCGCTGATCGGCATGCTGGTGGCGCTGTGGTTATGGCATGACAGCCGCCAGGCTAATGCGCAGCTGGATGTTTCGCTGCATTCATCGTAATGGCAGCGCGCGGAGCGGCATGACGGCTCCGCGCGCCGTTGATTACTCGCCAATCGGCAACACGCTGCGCTCAAACTTCTCGTTCAGCACTTCGCCCATCGCCAGATAAAAGGCGCTGGCACCACAGACGATGCCCACCCAGCCGGCGATGCGCAGCAGCGCCGCGTGATCCAGCAGATGACCGATAGCCAGCAGCGCAAACAGCAGCGTCAGGCTGGCAAACACAAACTGCAGCACTTTTGCGGCCCGCAGCGTGCCAAAGAACAGAAACAGCGTGAAGAGGCCCCACAGCGCCAGATAAGCGCCGAGGAAATGGCCATCGGCGGTCGCGGCCAGTCCCATTTTCGGCAGCAGCAGAATCGCCACCAGCGTCAGCCAGAAGCTGCCGTAGGAGGTAAAGGCGGTCAGGCCGAAGGTGTTGCCTTTTTTATACTCCAGCAGCCCGGCAAGGATTTGCGCGATGCCGCCATAAAAGAGGCCCATCGCCAGGATAATCACATCCATTTCAAACAGACCGGTGTTGTGTAAGTTGAGCAGGATGGTGGTCATACCAAAACCCATCAGGCCCAGCGGGGCGGGATTCGCCAGCGTGGTGTTGCCCATAATTCCTCAGCAGCAGCGTTATTGTTTATTGGTTTAACGCCCGCGCCAACAGCGGTGGGGCGCGGGGCGCTGCATCATAATCAGGTGGCTTTTGCCGCACTTTGATCTCACGCGGTAAGAGAATCTAAATTTTTTTTAGTTTTAACCCTTGATGCGCTTCGAAGCGGCCCCATTTAGTTGTCATCAAGCATTGTGAGGCAGCAAAAAAATCTGCCGCAGCAGTTGAAAGTGGTCAGCGTGACCGCATCTCTGCTTCACAACCCAATTTGGCAAAGAATTTAAGTGGGAGACGTTTAGATGGGTAAGATTATTGGTATTGACCTGGGTACAACCAACTCATGTGTGGCGATTATGGACGGTGGCAAAGCACGCGTGCTTGAAAACGCCGAAGGCGATCGCACCACACCGTCAATCATTGCATATACCGGGGATGGCGAAACTCTGGTCGGTCAACCGGCTAAACGTCAGGCGGTGACCAACCCGCAGAACACCCTGTTTGCAATCAAGCGCCTGATCGGCCGTCGTTTCCAGGACGAAGAAGTGCAGCGTGATATCAAAATCATGCCGTACAAAATCATCGGTTCTGACAACGGTGACGCATGGCTGGACGTGAAAGGCCAGAAAATGGCACCGCCGCAGATCTCTGCAGAAGTGCTGAAAAAAATGAAGAAAACCGCGGAAGATTTCCTCGGTGAGCCGGTAACCGAAGCGGTTATCACCGTACCAGCCTACTTCAACGATGCACAGCGTCAGGCGACCAAAGACGCCGGCCGTATCGCGGGTCTGGACGTAAAACGTATCATCAACGAACCGACCGCAGCGGCACTGGCTTACGGCCTGGATAAAGGCCAGGGCAACCGCACCATCGCGGTATATGACCTGGGTGGCGGTACCTTCGATATCTCTATCATTGAGATCGACGAAGTCGACGGCGAGAAAACCTTTGAAGTACTGGCGACCAACGGTGATACCCACCTGGGTGGTGAAGACTTCGACAGCCGTCTGATCAACTACCTGGTTGCCGAATTCAAGAAAGATCAGGGCATCGATCTGCACAACGATCCGCTGGCGATGCAGCGCCTGAAAGAAGCCGCAGAGAAAGCGAAAATTGAGCTCTCTTCTGCGCAGCAGACCGACGTTAACCTGCCGTACATCACGGCGGATGCGACTGGTCCTAAGCACCTGAACATTAAAGTGACCCGCGCGAAGCTGGAATCACTGGTGGAAGATCTGGTTACCCGTTCGATTGAGCCGCTGAAAGTGGCGCTGAACGACGCTGGCCTGTCGGTTTCTGACATCAACGACGTGATCCTGGTCGGTGGTCAGACGCGTATGCCAATGGTGCAGGCGAAAGTGGCGGAGTTCTTCGGTAAAGAGCCACGTAAAGACGTGAACCCGGACGAAGCGGTCGCTGTGGGTGCTGCGGTACAGGGCGGCGTGCTGGCTGGTGAAGTAAAAGACGTTCTGCTGCTGGACGTGACCCCGCTGTCGCTGGGTATCGAAACCATGGGTGGCGTGATGACGTCGCTGATCAGCAAGAACACCACGATCCCAACCAAGCACAGCCAGGTGTTCTCGACTGCTGAAGACAACCAGTCTGCCGTGACCATTCACGTGCTGCAGGGTGAGCGTAAGCGTTCAGCGGATAACAAATCGCTGGGCCAGTTCAACCTCGACGGTATTCAGCCTGCGCCGCGCGGTATGCCACAGATCGAAGTGACCTTCGACATCGATGCTGACGGTATTCTGCACGTGTCTGCGAAGGACAAAAACAGCGGTAAAGAGCAGAAGATCACCATCAAAGCTTCTTCTGGCCTGAACGAGGAAGAGATCGAAAAAATGGTTCGTGACGCGGAAGCTAACGCCGAGTCAGACCGTAAATTCGAAGAGCTGGTGCAGACGCGCAACCAGGGTGACCAGATTGCGCACAGCACGCGTAAGCAGCTGGATGAAGCCGGTGACAAACTGTCAGCGGAAGACAAAGCACCGATCGAGTCTGCCCTGAACGAGCTGAACACCGCGCTGAAAGGCGAAGATAAAGCAGAAATCGAAGCCAAAATGCAGGCGCTGATGGAAGTGTCCAGCAAGCTGATGGAACTGGCGCAGCAACAGGCTCAGGCCGGCGCAGCGGATGCCGGCGACGCTTCGGCGAAGAAAGATGACGACGTTGTCGACGCTGAATTCGAAGAAGTGAAAGATAAAAAATAATTGCCCCTGACCGGGCGCGACGGCTGGCCTGACAGCCGTTGAAACCAGCACGGGCGTCGGAGATCTCTCCACGCCCGTGCGATCATGTTAAGGGCAGAGAAAAATGGCTAAGAGTGATTTTTACGAGATCTTAGGCGTCTCAAAATCCGCCGATGAGCGCGAAATCAAAAAGGCCTATAAGCGCCTGGCGATGAAGTATCACCCGGACCGTAATCCGGGCGATAAAGAGGCCGAGACGAAATTCAAAGAGGTCAAGGAAGCCTACGAGATCCTCACCGATGCGCAGAAGCGTGCAGCTTACGATCAGTACGGTCATGCGGCGTTTGAGCAGGGCGGTGGTGGCGGCTTCGGCGGCGGCTTTGGTGGCGGCGGTGCCGACTTCAGCGATATCTTTGGCGACGTGTTCGGCGATATCTTTGGTGGTGGTCGCCGTCAGCGCGCCTCACGCGGCGCCGATTTACGCTACAACATGGAACTGACGCTGGAAGAAGCGGTACGCGGCGTGACCAAAGAGATCCGCATTCCTACGCTGGAAGAGTGTGATGTCTGCCACGGCAGCGGTGCCAAAGCGGGCACCCAGCCTCAGACCTGTCCGACCTGTCACGGTGCGGGCCAGGTACAGATGCGTCAGGGCTTCTTTACCGTGCAGCAAGCCTGTCCGACCTGTCACGGTCGCGGCTCGGTGATTAAAGATCCGTGCAACGCCTGTCACGGCCATGGCCGCGTTGAGCGCCAGAAAACGCTGTCGGTGAAAATCCCGGCAGGCGTCGATACCGGCGACCGTATCCGCCTCAGCGGAGAAGGTGAAGCGGGCGAACACGGCGCACCGGCTGGCGATCTGTACGTGCAGGTTTCGGTGAAGAAACACCCGATCTTCGAGCGTGAAGATAACAACCTGTACTGCGAAGTGCCGATCAACTTTGCCATGGCAGCGCTGGGCGGTGAGATTGAAGTGCCGACGCTTGACGGTCGCGTGAAGCTGAAAGTGCCGGCAGAAACCCAGACCGGCAAGCTGTTCCGCATGCGCGGCAAAGGCGTGAAGTCGGTGCGCGGCGGTGCGGTCGGCGATCTGCTGTGTCGCGTGGTGGTGGAAACCCCGGTCAGCCTCAACGACAAGCAAAAAGCCCTGCTGCGCGAGCTGGAAGAGAGCTTCGGCGGACCCACCGGCGAGAAAAACAGCCCGCGTTCGAAAAGCTTCTTCGACGGCGTAAAGAAGTTCTTTGACGATCTGACCCGCTAATCGGGTGCGCAGACAGTAACAAGCGGAGAGGCAACTCTCCGCTTTTTTTATGCGCAGTTCTGCCAGGCAGATATTCAACGGGATTGTTTTTCGTCATTCACATCCCTGACAGCCGTTACCTTTCAAAAATACGCTGACACGCT
>NZ_JALNUZ010000023.1:0-18910 GCF_026541005.1 Pantoea sp. GM_Pan_4 | reverse complement strand
AAACCATCCATCGCCAGCCATTCACCACCGCTTCCCTTATTATTAATTTAAAACGCCACTTTCACTCCGCTCAGCACATTCCAGTCGCTCACGCCGGGGCGATCCAGCCGCTGCTGCACCTGCAACTGCGTGCCGATCTCGACGTTCTCATGCAGCTGCCAGCTGACGTAACCGCCCAGCTGGGCGCTGTGGCGGGCGCGCTCAATCGGCAATCCACGCATATCGCCGGCATCCAGCGTATTCTGCCTGCCGCTGTGCCAGACATAACGCGCCTCCAGCCCCAGCTTCACTGACGACAGCGGCTGATAATCATACTTAACCCCGCCAGCCAGGCTGAACTGCGGCGCCAGCTGATAGTTCACCTGTGCCCCCTGTTGCTCGGTGAAATCCGCAACATGCAGCCACTGCACACCGGCTGCGGCCAGCGGCATCAGGCTATGCGCATCCTGCAGCCAGCGCCAGCCCGCTTCTGCGCCGATATTGCCGCTAACGGCGCTGATCCGCGCCACTTCACCCTGGGTTTCATGGCGTAAGGTGCCGCGATAATGCGTCAGCCCCAGCGGTATCTCCAGCTGCCAACCCTCAGGCGGCTGAATGCCGATCAGCGCATTAATACCCTGGGTTTGCATACGCAGCTGGCTGCGCCCGGCCGCCGTATTCGAAAGCATAGTCGCTACGCCTTTGTGCACGCCCGCACTGAAGGCCAGCGGGCTCTGTTCCGCTTCAGGCGTCCAGCGCGCACCCAGCATCCAGCCCTGATAGCGGCTGGTGGCATCGCTATCGCCCTGCGCACTGCGATAACGCTCGCCGCCGCTATAGCCATACACAAACAGGTTGTGATGATCATCCATGCTCATCTGTTGGGCAGCGAAGTGGAAGCGGGTTTGCATGGCGTCGTTGAGGGCATACAGCATGTTGGGCAGGGCGAGGTAGGTCGGGATTTGTGGCGCAGGTGTGAGCTGTGGCGGTTCCGGCTCAGGCGGCGGTGGCGGCGGCAATATGACAGCTTCGCCTTTACCGGGGTCGGGTATCGGAGCCACGATGCCAGGATTATTAATATTCGGCAATCCTTCATCTTTCTCCCCGGTCAGGACCATGGTCTGTAACCGGTAATACCACAGATGATGGCTGTTATTGCCGGCCAGCACATTGGATCGCACCAGGCCCGAGGTTGCCGGATTGATCTCATCAAACCACGAGCCGCGGGCGATAATTTTCCCAAGCTGTTTAATCCCTTCGCCAGTCTGGCGGCTGACCTGCGCAAGCAGCGGCAGCTCAGGGATTTCCTGGGTTGATGGACCATGAAAGGGCCCCGGTGGATGCGGAATATTCGCAGCGTTAACGTTATTATTTTGTGATGTGGAAAATGCAGGGTAGCGCTCATCAGCGAATGCAGGAAGGCTATAACAGAACGCACTGATCACCAGCGTCAGCGGGGTAAGTTTCATATTCTCTTCCATGGATGAAAATAGCGAGAATCGCAAACCTAAAGCGACCGACTAACGTGGCAATTAAGTTTTGTCTGGTTTTTTTTCAGAAAAGCATAAAAAAGCCCGGTAAGACATGTCCCGGGCTGATGCGTGGTGAGAGCCGTGATTAAAAACTGATTTTCACACCGGCCTGCAGATTCCAGTCGCTGATGCCTTCCTGCGTCAGACGCTGCTGGCCCTGAAGCTGGGTGTTGAGCTCCAGATTGTCCAGCACCTGCCAGCCGGCGTAACCGCTGTATTGCAGGCTATTGCCGCCGCGTCCGGTGGCGAAGTGCGCTGCCTGCTGGCCGTCACCAATCGCTACCCGATCGCGCTGGCTGATGCGCTGCACGTAGCGCGTTTCTGCGCCCAGCTTCAGCTTCTCGTTGGTGCGGAAGTCGTATTTTACGCCGCCGGAGAGCTGCCATTGCAGCGGATTCCGGTAGCTGACCTGTGCGCCGTCGCTGTCGGTGAAATCATTGATATCGAGCCACTGCGCATTCACACCGGCCACCGGCGTTAGCGCATGCGCGCCGGACTGCCAGCGCCAGCCGCTGTCGAGCCCGAGGTTAGCGCCGCGCGCTTTCAGCTGCGTTACGTTACCGCGCAGGTCAGTGCTGACGCTGCCGCGGTACTGCATCACGCCAGCCGGCACGGCCAGCTGCAGGCCCTGATCGGGCTGCCAGCTCAGTAGCGCACTGGCGCCCAGCGTATCGACGCGGGCGTGACTGTTGCCGTCGCGCGCTTCCGGCGTGATGCTCAGGTTGCCCTTATTGACGCCGACGCTCAGCGCCAGCGCGGACTGCAGCGGGAAGCGGCTGCCAATCATCCAGCCCTGATAGCGGCTGTGGAAATCGTAGCCGTAATCCATAAAGCCGCCCGCGCTGTGATAGCGGTCGTCGCCGGTGTAGCCGGACACAAACAGATCCGGACGGCCCTCTGCGCCCGCCTGCTGCGCGCTGCTGCTGAACAGCGCTTGCAGGTTGTGTGTCACGCTGTGGAAGGCGGCGGGCAGCGAGATGTAGGCCGGCACCTGCGGAATCACCGCCGCGCGCACCTTGCCCGGCTCCGGTTTTGGCTCTGCCTGCGGCACCTGCGGATTTTCCGGTTCCGGCTGCGGTTCTGGCTCGGGCTGCGGTTCAGGCTCCGGCTCCGGCAGATAAGGTTCGCGGTTATCCCCTTCCGCCAGCAGAATGTTTTGCAGGCGGTAATCCCAGAACTGATCCCCTTCGCCCGCCACCAGACGCTCATCGCCACTGGCGCGGCCCGGTGCGAAGGCGTACAGACCGTAAGCCCAGGCGCCGCGCGCCACATAGCTGCCGGCCAGCTGGACGCTGTCGGCGTGCGCCTGGCCGCCGACCTGCACCAGCGACACACCTTCATTGTTATCCGCTGCGCCGTTGTGGTTGCGATCGCTATCGATCCAGCTGGCCTGGGGTTTTACCGTCAGCCACAGCGGCGCATCGTCCGGCTGTTGCAGATCGCCATCGATTAGCAGGCGATCGCTGGCGTCGTGGCGGAACGCGGAGTTCAGCACCAGCGCCGTGTCGCGCCCGTGGTGCAGATCGCCAAGGCGCATGGTCGACCAGCTGTCCGGCGCATTGTTCCAGCCCGGTGCCAGCGTGACGTTATCGGCGAGGCTGGCATGATTGATGACGCCGCCGCCGGAGAGCAGCGTGCCGGCGGCCATGTTCAGCGGCGTGTGCAGCTTGCCGCTCACTTCCAGCTCGCCCTGCTGCACCTCCACGCCTTGCTGGTTGCTGACGTCACCGCTCAGCGTCAGCCGCCCGTCACCGCTTTTAATCACGCTGCCCTGGCCACTGATATTGGCGCTGATGGTGGAAGCCAGCTCGCCCAGCGTGCTGACGTACTGCGCGATATCGGCAATCAGGCTGGAAGCGGTGCCGCTCAGGTTGATGTCGCCGGCCAGCGTGGATCGGCCCAGCACGTTAAGCGTGGCCTTGTCGGCCAGCGTGATATCGCCGGTAACGTGAGCGTGCTCAGCGACGGTTAGCGCGGCGTCCTGCGCCACCTGCAGCTGGTTGATGTGATACGTTTTGTCCTGCCAGTCATTGGCAAAGAACACCTTCCCGGCATGCTCCACCTGTTCGCCGCTCAGCGTCAGTACACCGTCGGCCACCGCCAGCTGATTAAGCTGCGCGCCGCCGGCCAGCTGCCAGCGCTGATGGGTGGTCACGTTGAGGTTATCGCGTGAATCCGCTTCGCCCAGCTCGCCGAGGAACAGGCGGTTATCGCCGGTGAGATCGAGATGCGCCAGCGTCTGGCTGCGATTAACAATGCGCGCGCCGCTGTCGTTGTGCAGGATATCGTCGAAGGTCAAATCGTGGCCGTTAATGTCCAGCGTACCGCCGCGATAGCCGAAGCGGATGTTGTCAGTGCTTAACTGATCGGCGCTGTTGAGCACCACGGTCGGGCGGCTGCTGAACAGGGTGACGGTGGAGAACGCCTGTTTGCGTCCCTGCGCGTCTGCCTGCTGGTCAAGGATGACCGTGCCGTCGCCGACGTTAAGCGCGCCGGGATTAATACCGCTGGCGTTAACGTGCAGCGTACCGGCGCCGATTTTGTGCAACGCATCGTCCTGCAGGCCGTTAACCTGCCACAGCACAGTTTTGTCTTTGTCGACCTCAACGCCGCCGCCGACCCAGCTGAAGTTGCCGTCGCCTGCGGCGCGCAGGGTGTAGTCGTTCGAGAAACGCAGCAAGCCCGCGCCGAGGTTGACCGACTGCGCCAGCTCGATGATGCCACCGTCGCCGTTAAAGCGCAGATCTTTGGTGGCATTGAGCTGATCATTGCTGGCTTTGGCGGGTGCGGTTTCTGCCTGAGCCTGATCAAGCCCGTGCCATTGCCAGGTTTTGCCATCCTGCATAATGCTATCACCGCGCCATTCGAGGGTAGTGCCGCCGCTGTCTTCAACATCAGCATCCCTGACGGAATCCAGTACCTCCTGCACATGCTTTCCATTAATTAATTCACTGGCAAAGGAATAATTGTAGGTAGTCCCCCCATAGCCACCAGAATGGACAGCGAACTGTACCCAGCGTTTTTCTACACTGTCCCAGGCAAACACCGGGCTACCGCTATCACCTCCACGGGTACCAATACTTAACAGGGAAAATGAGGGGTGATCAGGTGAAAAAATTCTCCACTTAATGTAGTCCTTATAAAAATTCGTAATGGCGCCGGGTTTAAAGGTTCCACCGGTGTTATAGACGTAGGCGCCATCGATAGGTATCAATTTACCGCTTTCTGGATCGTCGATTTGCTGATAACCCGCACCCAGGCGGGCAAATACGGTATAGCGACTGCGATTCGCTAATAATTCTTCACCGCCGATGTAAGGCGAAGGCGCGCTTTCGACGACCACCTTATTAACCCGCGGTAAATGAAAGTCTCGCGTGGGATCATTATTGTAGTTAATGCCACGGTAAGTCGGCGAAAATTTGGCTTTTTTGCCTAAATTCAGCGACAGAACATATCGAACATGTTTGGCACCTGTGACAAAAGATGGCGCGATAAATGAGCTGAAACCCTCGTCGCTGACCATGCTAAAGTCCGGCATCGGCACGTCCAGTACATAGCCTTCAAAGCTGCCGTCTTTGCGATAGAGGGGAATATCGGTGGCACCGATAGCATATTTGCCCCGGTTTTCGGCAAAATCGCGGTATTCCTGCACGTCAATGTCATGACGCATAATCCCGGCATAGGGTGAACCGCTAAGGCACAAGGTACTAATCAGCAGCGCCAGCTGGCTTTTTTTCATGATGTTCATTCCCTGAATGACGAGGAAAATTGAGCGGGCTACTTTATAAGCACATCGGTGCATTCCCCGTTAAGCCTCGTCTCAATCTGCCGGAGAAAAGCCTGAAAATGGCGTGCGGCATGGCGCGGTGAATCTGTTAAGATTGCGGCGTTTTCTTTTTCAGCTGGCCAATAAATCCATGTTAAAAATCAAATTCCTGCTGCCGCTGCTGCTGATTATCAGTGCGCTGATCTGGTGGCTGATGCCGCATTACAGCGATGAGGACAAGGCTTACTACATCGCGACCTTTTGTACGCTGACCCATGACGGGCGCGATAACAGCGCACAGGCGATGCAGCAGATTATTGAAGGCGGTAATTCGGATTATGCGCTGCAGAAGATTCATTTCCAGTCCGGGCTGGCGGAGCATCTGCAAACGGTATGGCAGGATTTGTCGCCGCAACAGCAGCAGCAGGCGCGGCAGGATGCGTTTGTCTGCCGCCAGTTGATGTCAGATAAGCTGCTGCCGGGCCAGCCGGTGCGCTGAGAAATAAAAGGGTTTTACCGGCCGGAAAATAACCGGGGGTGTTTCTGTTTGCAATGCCGAAAGGTCGCCATAAATGGCGACCCTACAGGAACGTTGCACGGTTTTGTCGGGTGCGCATTTATGCGCACCGTAACAAGGTAATTGCACGGTTTTGTAGGGTGCGCATTTATCCGCTCAGTGTCAGGATAATTGCACGGTTGTAGGGTGCGCATTTATGCGCACCGTAACAAGGTAATTGCACGGTTTTGTAGGGTGCGCATTTATGCGCACCGCCCGGATGGGCACGGTGCACCTGAACATCAGCACAATAAATCGCGCCGCTTCAATCTGTGCGGTTATAAATATTTTCCCGACATATCAGACGTGATTAACGCACCGCGCAGCTAATACGCGCTGGAAACTTCCCATTGTTTTCGCTGACCGGATTAACAACCGGTTTTTCCTGCTCGCTGCGATTAAACCCGACCTTGCGACACAGCGCGCAGGGATCGTCACTGCTGCGCAACAGGGCTTCGGCAGCATCGCTCAGCTGGCGTTTACGGCAGAATAGCGGCGTGCAGCCCATCACCTGTTTAAACGAGCGGGTAAAGGATTGCTGACTTTCGAAATGGTATTTAACCGCCAGACTGATAATCGGCGTGCGGCTGAATTTCAGCTCGTTCACACAACAAATCAGTTTCTTTTTGCGAATATAACGCGCCAGCGTTTCGTTATGGTAACGGGCAAACAGTTTCTGTAAATACCATTTGGAATAGCCAGATTTCAGTGCAATATCATCAATGCTCAAACGTTGATCCAGGTTGGCCATAATCCATTCGGTCACCGAATCAATCACCCCTTGGTTGTATTTTTGCTGCATCATTATGGTCCTCCAATAACTCGACACAGTGTAATTAAATTAAACTTTTTAAGCACTGTCGTAACGTAAAGTTTTATCAGGAAATGGCTTTTTTATTAATTGTCATCAAGACTGGTCTTGTTTATCGTGAAATTAATCGCCGACATGTTGTGATGATGTTGAATAGTTGCCGTAATTACGGCCGTTATTATTAACGCAAATGGATTATCGCTTTGCGCGGCTTAACAGTTAAAGGTGTGACGGGCGGCGGCACGGCGCATCAATATCCACCGGCGGTTTTCGTGCCAGACTGAGGGTTTTTCCCTGTACAAAAGAGGTCACATGACGTTTCGTTTTCGATTAAAACCGTTACTGAGCGTAGCGCTGGCGTCAGCGATGCTGTGCGGCACGCTCAGCGCGCAGGCCGCAGAGGCCGTGTATGGCGAGCAGCTGGAGGGATTTCACTATCCTTATCCGCTGCAGCATTTTACCTTCTCCTCCCAGCAGCAGTCACTCAGCATGGGCTATATGGACGTGAAGCCGGCGCAGCAGGCCAATGGTCAGACAGTGGTGCTGATGCACGGTAAAAATTTCTGCGCTGCCACCTGGGAAGACACCATCAACGCACTGAGCCAGCAGGGCTATCGCGTGATTGCGCCGGATCAGATTGGTTTCTGCACCTCCACCAAACCCGCCCGCTATCAGTACAGCTTCCAGCAGCTGGCGCAAAACACCCATCAGCTGTTAGCGCAGCTCGGCATTGAGAAAGCGGTGATCGTTGGCCACTCGACCGGCGGTATGCTGGCGACGCGTTACGCACTGATGTATCCGCAGCAGACGCAGAAGCTGGTGCTGGTCAATCCGATTGGCCTTGAGGACTGGAAGGCGAAGGGCGCGCCATGGCGCTCAGTGGATCAGTGGTATCAGCGCGAGCTGAAGCTTGATGCGGCGGGCATTAAGAAATATGAGCAGCACACCTATTACAGCGGCCAGTGGAAGCCGGAATATGACAAATGGGTGCAGATGCTGGCCGGGCTGAATAAAGGACCGGGGCATGAGAAAGTGGCGTGGAATTCGGCGCTGATCTACGACATGATTTTCACCCAGCCGGTCTATTACGAGTTTAAAGACCTGAAGGTGCCGACCACGCTGATGATCGGCACGGCCGATACCACGGCGATTGGCAGCGATATCGCTTCACCGGCGGTGAAAGCGCAGCTCGGCCATTACAACGTGCTGGGCAAACAGGTGGCACAGCTGATTCCTGGCGCGCGGCTGATTGAGTTCCCCGGCATGGGGCACGCGCCGCAGATGGAAGCGCCAGCGAAGTTTAATCAGACGCTGATTGACGACCTGGCGCATTAAGGAGCGGCTATCTGCGCGGCTGCCTTTTCTGGTACTTGGCGGCGTACATGCGTGCGTCGCTGCTTTCCAGCAGCTGCTCCAGCGATTGCGGCTGCTGCGGATCAAATTCCACGATGCCCGATGAAAACTGCAGCGTGTAACGCCGCTCCAGATCCTGCATCTGTTTATGCAGATAGTGGGCGAAGCGCGCCAGCGTCGCTTCCGCTTCGTCCTGACGAATACCGTTCAGCAGCACCACAAACTCATCGCCGCCGAGCCGGGCAAAGATATCGGCATGGCGAAAACTCACCTTCATGGCATCGGCAAAGTCCATCAGCGCGCGATCGCCCTCGCGGTGGCCATGCCGGTCATTGATGGCCTTAAAGCCGTCGAGATCGAGAAACGTCAGGCTGGCGGGCAGCTGTCTCAGCTGGCACTCATTCAGCGCCATCTGACCCAGCGTCATAAAGCCGCGCCGGTTGGTGATTTGCGTCAGCTCATCGGACGTCGCGGTCTGAAACGCCACCAGCTCGGCTTCGGCCATGGCCGCCAGATCGCGCAGCGCGTGCAGATCCTCCGCGTTGAACTGGCGCGCATGATTATCAATGATGCACAGCGTACCGACTTTGGCACCGGACGGCGTGCGCAGCGGATAGCCCGCGTAGAAACGCACCGGATTGTCTGCATCGGTAACCAGCGGATTATCGCTGAAGCGCGTGTCGGCCAGCGCGTCCTCGACCACCATCACCTCATCCTGCAGGATGGTATGACCGCAAAAAGAGATGCTACGCGCGGTGGTTGGCCGATCAAAACCGTCACTGGATTTAAACCATTGATAGTCATTCTCTAGCAGACTGACCATCGCGACCGGAACGTCAAACAGACGTCGGGCAAGGCGGGTTAAACGGTCAAAACGCTCTTCTGTGGGTGTGTGCAGAATGTTGAGCGCACGTAACTGGGCCAGACGTTGTGATTCGTCCGCAGGCAGTGCAGGTGCTTTCATCGCGTAACTCTTGTTAATGATGGATGTGTTACAGCAAACCGGATGTCGTGCCCGCGCAGGGGCAGAGAGCACTAAACAACCGCGGCAATCCGCGATTGTTTAGCGTAACGAGAGGATCAGAGCACTTTTTGCTCGGCAAGATCAAGGGCGAAATAGCTGAAAATGAGATCGGCACCGGCACGTTTTATGGCACCTAAGCTCTCCAGCACCACATTACGTTCATCAATGGCACCCGCCTGGGCGGCAAATTTGATCATCGCGTACTCACCGCTCACCTGGTAAGCCGCCAGCGGCAGCGTGGTGCGCTCGCGGATATCACGCAGGATATCGAGGTAAGCGCCTGCCGGTTTGACCATCAGCGAATCTGCACCTTCCGCTTCATCAATCAGCGACTCGCGAATCGCTTCACGGCGGTTCATCGGGTTCATCTGATAAGTTTTGCGGTCGCCTTTCAGCGCGGTGCCCGCTGCTTCACGGAACGGGCCGTAGAACGACGAGGCGAATTTGGTGGAGTAGGACATGATAGCGGTATCGGTAAAACCGGCAGCGTCCAGCGCCTGGCGAATCGCTTTCACCTGGCCATCCATTGCTGCTGACGGCGCGATGAAGTCGGCACCGGCCTGCGCAGCAACCACCGCCTGTTTGCCGAGGTTAATCAGCGTCTGGTCGTTGTCGACACCGTGATCGCACAGCACGCCGCAGTGGCCGTGACTGGTGTATTCACAGAAGCAGGTATCGGACATGACAATCATTTCCGGCACCGTGTCTTTGCAGATGCGCGACATGCGCGCCACGAGGCCGTTTTCGTTCCACGCATCGCTGCCGGTGGCATCGGTGTGGTGCGAGATACCAAAGGTCATGACCGAACGGATACCGGCTTTGGCGATGCGTTCGATTTCGTACGCCAGACGTTTTTCCGGAATGCGCATCACGCCCGGCATGGCGTTGATTGGCACGTAATCATCCACGCCTTCTTCAACGAAGATCGGCAGGGCCAGATCGTTCAGGCTGAGGTGGGATTCCTGGAACAGTTCGCGCATCGACGCGCTTTTGCGCAGTCTTCTTGGGCGCTGAATGAGATTGAAATCAGACATGCTCGGTTAACTTATGCTGGTGAAAAAAGTGGCGACAGTTTACCCCTTTTCGCCGGGTAGCATGAAGGATTGTGTGCGGTGCGGGCCGGGCGTCGTTGCCGGTCGGCATGAATGCCGCCTCTACAGCGCACCCGGCAACCGCCGAGTCCCAACCCGCCGTTACCCGTAGGGTGCGCATTCATGCGCACCGGGAATCAGCAGAGTCCCAACCCGCAACACACCCGTAGGGTGCGCATTCATGCGCACCTGGAAGCATCACCCGCAGCACACACATTCTCACGCACCCGGCAACCGCAGAAACAAAACTCCCGCCGAGTGGCGGGAGTGAAGGGCAGATTACTCGTTGATGTCCGGGTGCTGCTGCACCAGGTTTTTCCGCTTCGCCTCAAGGCGGGCGATCTCTTCATCAATATCTTCAATCTTCTGCTCGATATTGTCGTGATGCTCCTGCAGAATCTCACGCGCTTCTTCGAGGTCCGATGCCGCCGGTGTCGCGCCGCGCAGCGGTTTGTTGGCGGTCTCTTTCATGTACAGACCGGTCACCAGACCGACCACCGCCACCACCATCAGATAGTAAGCCGGCATATACAGATTGTTGCTGGCTTCCACCGCCCAGGCGGTCACGGTTGGCGTCAGACCGGCAATCAGAATCGAGATGTTGAAGGCGCTGGCCAGCGCACTGTAGCGAATGTGCGTCGGGAACATCGCCGGCAGTGACGAGGCCATCACGCCGGTGAAGGCGTTGAGGATCACCGCCAGCAGCAGCAGACCGGCAAAAATCAGCCCCAGTACGTTACTGTTGATCAGCATAAAGGCCGGAATCGCACAGAAGAACAGGGCGATACTGCCGACGATCACGAACGGACGACGGCCGAAGCGGTCGCTCAGCATGCCCATCACCGGTTGCACAAACAGCATCCCCATCATGATGGCGATGATAATCAGCACGCCGTGATCTTCCGAGTAGTGCAGGTTATGCGACAGATAGCTCGGCATGTAGGTCAGCAGCATGTAATAGGTCACGTTGGTGGCAAGCACCAGACCGATACAGGCCAGCAGGCTTTTCCAGTGTTTGCTGGCGATCTCTTTAAACGACACTTTCGGGCCGTCGCGCAGACCTTCGCGGTCACCTTGCTCCAGCTTCTCAACATGCTGCTGGAACGCCGGGGTCTCTTCCAGTGCGTGACGCAGATACAGGCCGATAATGCCCAGCGGCAGCGCGAGGAAGAACGGAATACGCCAGCCCCAGTCGAGGAATTTCTGCTCGCCAATCACCGTTGAGATCAGCACCACCACGCCCGCGCCCAGCACGAAGCCGGCAATCGAACCAAAGTCCAGCCAGCTTCCCATGAAGCCACGCTTACGGTCCGGCGAATATTCGGCGACGAAGATCGACGCACCAGTATATTCCCCGCCCACCGAGAAGCCCTGCGCCATTTTCGCCAGCAGCAGCAGTATCGGTGCCCAGATGCCAATCGAGGCGTAAGAAGGGATCAGGCCGATACAGAAGGTACTGATCGACATGATGACAATGGTAATCGACAGGATTTTCTGGCGACCATATTTATCGCCCAGCATGCCGAAGAACAGGCCGCCCAGCGGACGGATCAGGAACGGCACCGAGAAGGTCCCGAGCGCGGCAATCATCTGCACGCCAGGCGAGGCGTCCGGGAAGAACACTTTACCCAGCGCATAGGCTACAAAGCCATAAACACCGAAATCGAACCATTCCATCGCGTTACCGAGTGACGCGGCGGTAATGGCCTTACGTAAACGAGCGTCATCGATAATCGTGACGTCATCCAGCCCAATAGGTTTTACACGCTTCCTACGTAATTTCATGAGGTTACCCTGTATTGGAATTCAAAAAGTCCTCAACGCTGCGGACTCGGTGGAGCATTCAGTCCGCGGCGTTGAGAAAATTAAAGCATAGCCGTGAAAGTGGTTTTTTCCCTGGCCTGCCAAAGCAATTATTACTAAGGTAATTATTGCATCCCGCGACAGAGTATACCGTTTAAATGTGATATTTGTCATGTTTCCGCCAATAACTGGCTATTTTTTGGCTAAAACTATGGCCGTTTTGGTCCGCAATCGCGGCAAAAAAATTGTCTGAATCGCGACGCAGGCCGCAGCGTAGATGCGCGGGCGAGCGAAAATATCTATACTTGCGCCAGTTTCTCTGCCGGAGATCGGGCGCCGCATGGCACGCTTTGTTTTATTTGCAAAAAGTCTCTGTTTTGACGTTGACCAGCAGGTCCTCTTTCCGGTGCAGTCGCCCGCGCACCGCGTGGCACTGACGCCGCTGCAAACCGCCATTCTGCGGCGCGTGATTGACGCGGATGGCAAACTGGTGCGCAACCAGACCCTGCATGCGCTGTTCCAGCGCGTCCCCAGCGACACACCGTTCGCCGAACGCCTGACGGCCACCATTGCCGCCATCAATCAGCAGGCGCTGCTGGCACACGCGCCGGGGCCGCTGGTGCATCAGGTGCCGCTGATTGGCTGCGTGCTGGCCGATCAGGTCGATGTGGCGCCGCTGAGCGATGAGCCGGTGGCTGCGCCAGCGGCAGCGGTGGTCAGTCCGCAACCTGCGCCCGCGCCGGCCAGTGTAAAGAAGAAGCGGCCTGTGCTGCGCTGGGTAATCGTTGCGCTGCTGCTGGTGAATGTCGCGCTGGCGCTGCTGGCACGCCAGATGTTCGCGCCGGTGCAGCACGATGCGCTGGATTTCCGGCCGCTGCTGCGCATCCAGAACAGCCAGGTGTTTATCCCCAGCCACCTGAAAGCCGATTCGTGGGTAGTGCAGGACGCGCTGCGGCGCTATCGGCAGTGGCAGCCGCGCCTGCCGGATGGCTCAGCGCCGCCGATGGTGTACATCAACCCGGTGCGCACCCGACTCTTTTCCAGCACCTTCCTGTGCGCCAAACCGATCGCGCAGAAGGACAACGAATGTATTTCATGGATGGTGTCAGCGCAGGAGATACCCGATGCGTAAAGCGATAATCACCACGGCAGTGGTGCTGGCCTTTGTGCTGCCGTGGGCGCTGGCGCTGCTGCTGCGGCCGGCAGAACCGGTACCGGAGTGGTGTGAAGTGCCGTATCGTATTGATCATGAAGGCGCGCCGGCTGGTGCGATTGATGCCACTATTCGCACGCGCTTTAAGGCGGACGGCAGCGGCAGCTCAACGCTGACCGGCACCGTCACGGTACGCGATCGCCACTATCGCCTGCATCGCGTATCCGATACCACCTGGCGCCGCCAGGGCGATTTCATGCTCAGCACCACGCGCAACGTACGTATCCTGGCAGACGACACCGTACCGCCCGCGCTGGCGGCGCAGATCGTGTTTTCGCCAGCGCGCGAGGGCAATAACGATTATTACCAGATGTACCAGCTGCCCAATGGCGACCAGATGATTAATTATGCCGGGCTGCCGCGCCTGTACTGCCACAGCTAACCCTGGTGCTGTCGACGCGCCGGGGGCTTAAAGCAGCGAGCGCAGCGGCGCGCCGTGCAGCCAGCCAGCAATATCTTCCACCGCCTCGCTGAAGTAGGTGCGGTAATTGGTGTCGGCGACGTAGCCCAGATGCGGTGTTGCCAGCACGTTCGGCAACTGACGCAGCGGATGATCGGCCGGTAGCGGCTCCTGTTCAAAGACATCCAGCCCGGCGCCCGCCAGCTGACCAGACTGCAGCGCGCTGATCATCGCCTGCTGATCGACAATCCCGGCGCGCGAGGTGTTAATCAGCAGCGCGCCCGGCTTCATGTGCGCCAGCGCCGCGCCGTCCAGCAGATGACGGGTGCGCTCACTCAGCACCAGATGAATCGATACCACATCGCTCGCCCTGAGCAGCGCCTGCAGCGAAGCCATCTTCTCTGCGCCGCACGCCGCTGCGCGTGCTTCGCTCAGGTTCTGGCTCCAGGCGCACACGCGCATGCCAAAGGCGCGCGCCACGTTAGCCATCTCACCGCCAATCTTGCCCAGCCCAAGCAGGCCGAGGGTTTTGCCGTGCAGCGCCATGCCCAGCGTATGCTGCCACGCACCGTTGCTGCGCAGCGCCTGGCTCTCCGCCGGGATATGGCGTGCCAGACCGAGCAGCAGCCCCCAGCTCAGTTCCAGCGGCGCCGCGCTGCTACTGGCGGTGCCGCACACCGCAATCAGCCGTTCGGCACAGGCGTGCAGATCAATTGAGGCATTGCGCATACCGGAGGTGACAATCAGTTTCAGATTGGGCAGGCGGCCTATCAGCCGGGCGTTGAGCGGCGTGCGTTCGCGCATCACCACCAGGATGTCAGCGTGCGCGATGTGAGCGACCAGTTCATCTTCGTCGGCGTAGTGGCGGTGCAGCGCGGTAGTTTGTACCTGCGGTTGCAGCGATGCCCAGTCGGCCAGCGACAGGGCAACATTTTGATAATCATCAAGAATGATGCAGTTCAGGCTCATGGTGGTCCTCAACGGGAAGCGGTTGGCGCCCCTGCTGATTAAGCCAGGCGCGAAGCTGGTTATTGTCCATCGGACGGGCGTAATAATAGCCCTGAATAAACACCACGCCACGCTGCTGCAGATACTGAAATTGCAACGCGGTTTCTACCCCTTCACCCAGTACCTCGAGCTGCAGCTTGTGGCACAGATTGATGATGGCATCCAGCACCGGGGTTTCGATCTCCAGTCCTTCAATGGCGTTGATAAAGCCGCGGTCAATCTTCAGGTAATCGAGCGGGAAGGTCATCAGATAGGAGAGCGCACAGTGGCCGGTGCCGAAGTCGTCAATCGCCACCTTCATGCCGTGCGACTGCAGATAGCGCAGCTTGCGCGACACCGCGTCGCCGTCCTCGATCAGGCTGCGCTCGGTAAGCTCCAGCGTGATCAGCATCTGTTTGTCACGGATGTTGCGGGCAAAACGCATCATGTCCTGCACAAAATCGGGGTGTTGCAGATGCTCAGCTGCGAGGTTAAAGCCAATGTGGAAGCCCGGTTCAACCTGCCAGCTCTGGATATCTTCCGCCATCATCGCCAGCAGATGCTGGGTCAGCGGCACGATCATGCCTTCCGCTTCGGCATGGCTGATGAAGATATCCGGGCGGATCATTTCGCCGTTGGGCCGCTGCCAGCGCATCAGCGCTTCCGCACCGGTGCAGCGCTGAATCCCGGTGCTGTACACCGGCTGATAGTGCACCGTGAACTCACGGTTGCGTATCGCCCGGCGAATTTCATCCGCCCATGAGAGGCGGCGGCGCAGCCAGTTGGCGGTCAGCACCATCAGCAAAATCGAAAAGATGGCGGCCATTGGCAGGAAAATTAGCAGCGCCTGACGCCAGGCTTTGATCAGCTCGGCGGCGGGTACCGTCACGCTGACGCTGATTGGATAGCGGCTGGACTCCGCCTGATAGTTGGCGCTGCTGAGGTACAGCAGCTCTGGCTGGTCGTGCGGACCGCTGGCGATGGGGCTGCCGCCGTTGAAGCGCAGGCTCATCTGATAACGGTTCGACTCGCCGATGGCGCGCATGAAGTCCATCAGATACTGGCCATCAATCACCGCCCAGAAACCGCTGCTGTCCGGCAGGTGACGCACGAAAATCACCGCCGGACGATCCGGTACGCCGGAGGTGCCGCGGATCGACAGGCTCCACCAGGCTTTGCCGGTCACCGGTGGCGGCTGCATCATCATCCCGGCCAGCGTGTCGTGCTGCAGCCCGTAAGCCGACGAGCAGGTGATTTCGCTGCCCTGCAGGGTACCAATCGAGCGGAAGTAGGCGTTAAGGGTGCCGGCGCGCTGCAAATCTTCATCAATATCGGCGCAGCGACGATTCTGGTACTGACGCAGGCGGGTCACCATGTCCCAGGCGCTGTCGCTCATCTTTTCTGCCTGCGTCAGCAGGGCATTAGCGGTGGCAATTTGCTGCTGGCTGACCGTATGGCGCGCCTCAATGGCTGTGCAAAATATGCCCAGCACCAGCGGTAATAACCCGGCACAGACAATCAACAGCCAGCCAAAATCGCGTTGTCGTTTTTGCAGAGGCACCAGACTTTCCTCGGTCGGTTTAAGCAGCATTCAGGGAGCGCGTCACGGCGTCAGCAGCATAACACTTTCCCGCGGCCGTGCATGTTAGCGTTTTGATTTTCCACCAATCTGATACAAGTCAATTATGGTTCGCGCTTTGCGTTTATTGACAATGTTTTGCCGTTACTGGCATTTCCCGGCAGGAAAAAGCCTGTGGCACGAGATGAGTAAGAATGTTGCGCCAGAATCATCAGGCATGGCGATGCGCGCTGACGCCATACGGCAGCGTCACTGCGCAGGGAAGCTGCCAGGCGATCGACAGATACGGATCGTCTGGCATCGTGGCGTGGTAAGACGTTACGGGCGCGGCGCGGGCCGGTTATTTTTGACGCGCAGGCGCGGTTTGGGGCGGCCATTACCCAACATTATCGCCAGCCGGCTGCCGCCCGGCGTGGTTTCCATCAGGATTTTGGTGACGCTGGTCAGCGGCACCGACAGCAGCATCCCGACCGGACCGAGCAGCCAGCCCCAGAAAATCAGCGACAGAAATACCACCAGCGTTGACAGCCCCAGCCCGCGTCCCATCAGGCGCGGTTCCAGCATATTGCCAAACACCATGTGAATGGCACTGAACAGCGCCGCCACCAGCACGGCGTCATACACATCATTCAACACCAGCGCCTGAATAAACGGCGGCACACCGGCGATAATCGGGCCGATATTGGGGATAAAATTGAGGATAAAGGCGACAACGCCCCAGAACAGCGCAAATTTGACGTCCAGCAGCATCAGCACCAGCCACACCGCCAGCCCGGTAATCAGGCTGACCAGCGTTTTCAGTGCCAGATAGTGCGTGACGCCCTTCAGCGCCTTGTGTAATCCGGCGATGCGGATCTGCGGATTCATCATCGCATTGCGCAATTTGTACGGCAGATGGTGCACCTCAAACAGCATGAACACCACGGTCAGAATCAACAGCACCACATTGGTCATGGCACCGGAGAACTGCGCCAGCAGCGTGGTAGCCATGTTCATAATCACATTGGGATCGAGCCGTGCCGCCAGTGCGCTGGTGGAGATATTGATATGAAACTGCGCGGCGAAATGCTGCAGCACCGTCAGCTTCTGTTCCAGCAGGCCGCGGATTTGCGGATAGGTATCGCTGAACTCGCTTACCGAACTGGCCAGCACCCCGACCAGCAGCAGCATCACAATGAAGATCACCGTGATCACCAGCGAGATCGCCACGCCGCGCCGCAGACCCCGACGCATCAGCAGGGTCACCAGCGGATTAAGCACAATCGCCAGGAAGCTGGCGAGTAAGAAGGGCACCAGAATATCCGACGCGGCACGAATGCCCGCCAGAATAATCACTAACATTGCCAGCTTGACCAGGATGTTCTGGCCAATTTTCTCCTGTGGCTTTTCGTTCATTCCCTCTCCTGAATGGTGGTTCGCTGTGGAAAGTGTAGTTGAACGCCAGTAAGTAATTGTTTGTTTAGGAGTAAGCGAAGCGAACCCGATAAGCACCGCCGGAGATACCGCCATCAGCCCGCCGCGAATCGACGGTGCGCACGGCGAGAAAAGGCGTATAGTAAAGCTTCAGCTATAAAAATTCCGTCAAACACGAGCGCAATCACTCATGCCTGACCAGCCCGCCGCGGCCGAATACAGCCGTTTTCGTCTGAATTTACAGATTCTCTCCATCGTGAAGTTCAACTTCGCCACCTATCTCACCATTGGCCTGCCGCTGGCGGTGCTGCCGGGCTTTGTCCATGACGGCCTGGGCTACAGCGCCTTCTGGGCCGGTGTGGTGATCAGCCTGCAATATGTCGCCACGCTGCTAAGCCGTCCGCATGCCGGTCGCTATGCCGACAGCTGGGGACCCAAAAAGGTGGTAGTGCTTGGGCTGTTTGGTAGCCTGGTGAGCGGGCTGTGTATTTTGCTGTCGGCGCTGGTAGAGGAGCAGGAGGTGCTCAGCCTCGCGCTGTTGTGCCTCGGGCGCGTGCTGCTGGGCGTCGGGCAGAGTTTCTGCGGCACCGGCACCTCGCTGTGGGGCGTGGCGAAAGTCGGCTCGCTGCATATTGGCCGGGTGATCTCCTGGAACGGCATTGTCACCTATGGCGCGATGGCGATTGGCGCACCGCTTGGGGTGATGATCTTTCGCAGCGGCGGCCTGCTGCTGCTCTCCAGCGTGATTATCGCCATCAGCGTGCTGGCGATAGTGCTGGCGCTGCCCCGTGCGCCGGTGAAAGGCAGCAAGGCCAAACCGCTGCCGTTCCGCGCGGTGCTCGGTAAGGTGTACGGTTTTGGCCTGCTGCTGGCGATGGGCTCGGCGGGCTTTGGCGTGATCGCCACCTTTATCACCCTGTTTTATCAGGAGCAGGGCTGGGACGGTGCCGCCTTCGCGCTGACGCTGTTCAGCGCTGCGTTCGTCGGCATGCGCCTGCTGTTTCCCAACGCCATTAATAAGCTCGGCGGACTGCGCGTCGCCAGCCTGTGTTTTGCCGTCGAGGCGATTGGCCTGCTGCTGGTGGCGGGCGCGTTCGAACCGTGGATGGCGAAGTTCGGCGCTTTTCTCACCGGCGCCGGTTTTTCGCTGGTTTTCCCGGCGATTGGCGTGGTCGCAGTCAAAGTGGTGCCGCAGCAGAACCAGGGCAGCGCGCTGGCCACTTACACCGCGTTTATGGATCTGTCGCTCGGCATCACCGGTCCGATCGCGGGTTTTATCATGAGCTTCGCCGGCGTACAGCTGGTGTATCTGCTGACTGCGCTGCTGGTGGGATTTGCGCTGCTTTGTACCCTGCGGATGATCAAGCGTCAGGCTGGGATGCCAGCCGGGGATGCTGCGTCCA
>NZ_JALNUZ010000022.1:0-25765 GCF_026541005.1 Pantoea sp. GM_Pan_4 | reverse complement strand
AATGGCGACCAACTATTGCCCGATAAATCGCGACGTTACCAGCCATTAATCCGCGCCCAGCTCCCACCACAGCTTATCCAGCGCATAATAACGGTCGCGCTGCGCCTCTGGCTGGTTCAGGTCGCGCTTCCACGGTTTGGCGAGAATGTAGTGCAGATTCTTCACCTCATTGTCATGCCATAAGCCGGCGTGCTGGAACGGCAGGGTTTTCAGCGCGTTGTAGATGTACGGCAGCGGCAGCCAGCGTCCGGCAAACACCTCATTGAGCAAATCCTGTTCGGAGAACGGATAGCGGCGCAGGTCGTCAATCTCAGCCACTTTCTGCTGCAGCCAGTCGAATACCGCCTGATCCGGCTGCAGCACCAGAAAGCCGCCGTTGAGATAGTTATCAAGATCGGCGGGAGGCGTCTCACCGCGCGCCTGCCAGGTGTAGTGACAATGCTCCGGCTGCCAGCTGTCGGGATAGCTGGCGATTTGATTCGGGTTGCAGCGGCAGGCGTGACAGGCCGCCAGCGCATGCTTGCCGAGGTCAAGCGTAAACAGCTCATCCATGTTGCGCAGCACCAGCATATCGGCATCAAGAAACACCACGCGCTCGCAGCCGGTCAGCTCCCAGGCGCGCAGCTTGCTCCATACTTCACCAAACTGTGCCGAGGCATAATGCTGCTCCAGCGCGGCGTCCGGCATCAGCGGCTGGACCGGATGGATCACGCAGCCCAGCGCCTGTAATGCTTCGCGAATGCTCAGATCGATGGCATCGGTGACCATCACAATCAGCGGCCAGCGCGTTTCGCTGCGTTTGAGTGAGCGATGCAGCGCTTTCACCCCGACATAATATTCCGGCTGCGTTAACAGCGTTACCCAGGCGTACATAGCTTCTCCCCATCAAACTCAATCAAACAAAGCCGTAACATAGTCATTGCTAAAGCGGTGCGTCGGATCCAGCTGTTCACGCACTGCACGAAACGCATCCCACTGCGGATAGATGGCGCGCCACTGATAGCGCTGCGGATCGTAATATTTACCCCAGTGCGGACGTCCGCCTTCTGCCGCCAGCAGTTTTTCCACTTCGGTGAGGAAATGCAGTCCGTCCTGCGACAGTGAGCCGTCATCCGCGTAATACACCACGAAACCAAAAAAGCAGGTTGGTTGCTGATGCGCCGGGCTCATCCACGCCTGTGAAGCGCCGGTGCAGCGCAGGATGATGGGATAGTGCATGTGCGGACGATTCTGCGCGTACCAGGCTTTAATCTTGCTGATAATTTCCGGCGTTTTGGCCAGCGGCACGCCAATCTCAACGTTGATCTGCGGTACGGCGATGCCACGACAAAACAGCTGGTAGATATCGCCGCTGATGTCGGTGAAATCACGGAAGCGGGTGACGGTACGGAACTGTTTGCCGCCTTTGCCGTGAATCTGCGTGTCGCGATGCATGTGTTCCAGCGTCTGATCGATGGTATCGTTCAGGCTGCTGTCGGCCTGATCGCCGTGCTCAATCACTTCGCGCTGATGGTCGTACCATGCCTGGCTGTCCTCGGCACTGGCGACATCGGCGTTCCAGACATGCATCAGGTTGTCATCGACAAACCACCAGGCTTTGCTGAGTTCGTGCTGCTCATTCCACGTCAGCAAATCCTGTTCCAGTGAATCGGCAGACGCGGCGAATTTATGGCAGGTAAACAGGCGAAATGGCTGAGTACGCAACGTAATGGCGGTGACGATGCCGAGCGCGCCAAGTGAAACCATCGCCGCCGGGAAATCGGCGTCGCCGCGCTGAAACTCGCGCACGCTGCCATCGGCCAGCACCATGCGGATATGCAGCGCTTCGTCCGCCAGCGAACTCTGTGCCAGGCCCTGACCGTGGGTGCCGGTTGCCAGCGCGCCGGCCAGCGTCTGCACCGCAATCACGCCGGGCGAAGAGGCGAGCATGCGATCCATCTTTGTCAGGCTGTCATACACCTGCTGCAGCGGCGTGCCCGCGGCAAACGTTACGCTCTCTTCATCCTGAGCGAGGATGCCGCGCAGCGCACTGAGAACCAGCAGCACGTCCTGCGGCTGTACGCACAGCATGCGACCGGGCGACAAACGGCTGCCGAGCACGCGCACTTTGCCGTGCGAGTCGCGCAACAGCTGTTGCAGCTCGGCTTCACTACGCGGCTGATGCAATTGCTGGCGCTGGCCAACTACCGAATTCTGCGCCCAGTTCCAGAGCGCAGGCGTGTCATCGGTATGTTGCGTGTTGCGTAACGGATAGAGGAGAGCATCTTTCTTCACTACAGCGTTCCTTAATCTGAGGTCTGTCACGGTCCCGGTTATTTGATCAAGCGTAGACCATCACAGCGAACCCGCAGATTACGGGGCTTTGCGGATATAGCGCAGCGTGGCCGTCACCGCCAGCTGACGGTTGCGGCGAATACTGTCCTCTTCACTGTCGTGGGGGGTAAACAGGGTGTGGAAGGTGTAGCGGTTGGAGACGTGATGCACACAAATACTGCTGAGCAGGCGGTGTACGTCCACGGTATCCAGGCCGTCGATAAAGATGCCCTGACGCTGGCCGCGGGACAGGATGTCATCCAGCAAATCGAGGGTACTTTTGTTCATCGCTTTGATGCGCTCAGACTGCATGATGTAACGCCCGCGCAGCAGGTTTTCTGTACACACCAGGCGCATAAAATCAGGATGCGTGACGTGATAGTCAAAACTGGCTTCCACCAGTTTGATCATCGCCTCTTCCGGCTCCAGCGTAGTAAGATTCAGGCCGGTTTCATGCTGGCGGATCGCCTGATACACCTGCTCCAGCACCTCAATATACAGCTTCTCTTTGTTGATGAAGTGATACACCACCATGCGCTTGGTGGTCTGTGCCAGTTCAGCAATCTGCTCCATTCGCGCGCCCTGCATACCGTATTCGGCGAAGGTTTGCAGCGCACCCGCGAGGATGCGTTTTTTCAACCCTTCCGGGTCATTTTTACGTTTGGGTGTGGTATCCGACATAGCGCTCAATAACGGTCAATCAAACAGGCATGGTAGCACAGCCGCCCGGGGCCTTTTGGCGCGACGAGCGGCGGCATGGCTTTATTCATTTCAGGAATAGCATTCCTGGATAAATCATAATGCTGGAATAAGCAACTGCGTATACTGCGCGTATCTGTCGATCACGGCAGCTTATTTTGACTCGCGTAATAATAACACTCAGGAAATAATTTATGCACACACGCTTTGTATCAGCCAAAAATAAATTGTTGTTAACTGTCGGCGCGTTACTGGTTGCCGGCAGCGTGGTCGCGCCGTTTTCAATGGCGCAGGCGGCGGATAAAACCCTGGTGAAGGTCGGTATCATGAGCGGCGAGGACGAAGACGTCTGGCGTGAAGTGATCAAGCAGGCCGCCGCGAAAGGGCTGACGGTGAAGACCGTGATTTTCAATGATTATAATCAGCCCAACGAAGCGTTACAGAATGGTGAAGTGGATGCCAATGCCTTCCAGCATCAGCCGTTCCTGAATAATCAAATCAAGGTCAATCATTACGACATCGTGCGCGTCGGCGATACCGCCGTCTGGCCGATCGGTCTTTATTCAAAGAAAGTGAAAAGTGCCGCCACTCTGAAAGACGGAGCGGTAATCGGCGTGCCTAACGATCCGTCGAACGAGGCGCGCGGTCTGGTGCTGCTGCAGCAACAGGGGCTGATCAAACTCAAACCGGGCGTCGGCATTGCCGCGACCACGGCCGACATCACTGACAATCCCCATCACCTGAAAATCAAAGAGCTGGATTCCGGCATCATTGGTCGCTCGGTGCCGGATCTCGATGCGGCAGTGGTCAATACCGACTGGGCGCTGAAAAGCGGTCTGACCGCGGCGGATCGTATCGCGCAGGAGCCGGTGAAAGACAATCCGTACAACAACTTTATCGCGGTGAAAAAAGAGAACGCCAGCGCCCCGTGGGTGAAAACCCTGGTGGCATCGTACCAGAACGATGCCGTCAAAACGGTGTTTGACAAGGTCTACAAAGGCACGGGCGAAACCGCCTGGTAAGGAACCCATCCATGACGCTATTTTCCGAGGCCACCGTGCCCCTGACCGCCGTGGCGCGCGGCGTGATCGAAGAGACAACAGTACGCGATCGCGTGGCGCAGCACAGTAATGTGGTGCGTTTGCAGGGCGTGTCGCGCCGTTTCGGCCAGACACAGGCGCTGCGCAATGTCTCATTGACGGTGCAAAAAGGCGAAATCCTTGGCCTGATTGGGCGCAGCGGCGCCGGAAAATCGACGCTGATTCGCTGTCTCAACGGGCTGGAGCAGCCTGATGAAGGCGTAATCGAGATTGAAGGGCGGCGTATTACCGGTCTGTCGGAACAGCAGCTGCAGGCGGTGCGCAGTCGCGTCGGCATGGTGTTTCAGCACTTCAATCTGTTGTCGGCAAAAACCGTGGCGCAGAATGTGGCGCTGCCGCTGAAAATAGCCGGCATGGAAAAGGCACAGCGCAACCAGCGCGTAGCGGAACTGCTGGCGCTGGTGGGGTTGAGCGACAAGGCCGGACACTATCCGGCGGCGCTCTCCGGTGGACAAAAACAGCGCGTCGGCATTGCCCGCGCGCTGGCCGCCAGCCCGGCGCTGCTGCTGTGTGACGAAGCCACGTCGGCGCTCGATCCGGAAACCACCCGTTCGATTCTCGCGCTGCTGAAATCGCTCAATCAGCAGCTTGGTATCACCATTCTGCTGATCACGCATGAGATGGAGGTGATCAAATCCGTGGCGCATCGCGTGGCCGTCATCGACGCCGGGGAGATTGTCGAGCAGGGCCCGGTGTGGCAGGTGTTCGCCCATCCGCAATCCGCCCTGACGCGCACGCTGCTGCGCGGGTTGCTGCCGCAGCTGCCGGAGAATCTCGCAGCGCGGCTTAGCGAACAGCGTGAAGGTGAGGCGATCTATAGCGTTCACTTTGCTGGCGTGGCGGCGCAAGGGGATTTGCTGACGCAGTTTGCCAGCGCTCTGCCGGGTAAATTTCGCCTGCTGCAGGGGGGCATCGACCACATTCAGCACTACGCGGTAGTGCGTTTCTTTATTGCGCTCCCGGCCGCCAACGCGGCCGATGAGTATCAGGTTCTCAGCTGGCTGCGTGCGCAGCAGGCACAGGTGGAGTTGGTCGGTTATGTCGCCAGTGATGATTGATTTACTGCTCAACGCGTTGGGTGAAACGCTGCTGATGACGGCGGTGGCCGGCCTGTTTTCGCTGCTGGCCGGATTACCGCTGGGACTGATTCTGGTGACCACCAGCCCCGGCGGCATTGCTGAAAACCGGAGCATCAATCGTCTGCTGGGCGTAGTGATCAACGGCTTTCGCTCGCTGCCGTTCATTATTCTGCTGGTGGCGCTGATTCCCTTTACCCGTCTGCTGGTCGGCACCTCTTTGGGCACCTGGGCCGCAATTGTACCGTTATCGATCACCGCCACGCCCTATTTTGCCCGGGTAGCGGAAGTTTCACTGCGCGATGTCGATCGCGGGCTGATTGATGCGGTGCGTGCCATGGGTGCCAGCAAAATACGTATTGTCTGGGAGGTGCTGATTCCTGAAGCGCTGCCGGGCATTCTTTCCGGTTTTGTCGTCACGCTGGTGGCGCTGATCGGCGCCTCGGCAATGGCGGGTGCCATCGGGGCGGGCGGTCTGGGCGACCTGGCAATTCGCTACGGTTATCAGCGTTTTGACACCGCGGTGATGGTGGCGGTGATCGCCGTACTGATCGTGCTGGTGTGCGGTATCCAGTGGCTCGGCGATCGGCTGGTGCAGCGCATTGACAGGCGGCACTGAGAAAAACGTCTGCGCCAGTACGCTCTCCTGCAGACAAATGCTTCGCATCAGGCGCTGGCGGTGAATATTGTACAAAAACTCAACAGGCCCCTGTTAAAGGGGCCTATGGGTTAATCAGCAATTCATCCATCCTGGGCAGCAGGTAAAGACAGTTAATTCTGATGGAATGAATGATTAAAAGTCGTATTGCAAACTCAAACGATTCTGCCAGAAATGTGAATCGTACAGAGGCGATGTCTGCACGCCGGCAAAATCGGTCACGCTTAATCCTTTTAATACACCGCTGAACGCCCAGGTGAAATACACCAGATATTCCGACTGATTAATGCTGGCAGACTGTGCCGAGGGTTTTAAATCCATAAACGAATATTGTGTACCCAGAGAAAGATGCTCATTAAGCACGTAGTTCAGGTTGGTCATATATGCATTGCCACTGCCAAGATCCTGGGTACTGGTGAAAAACGGCTGGGCGAAATAGGGACCCGATGAACTGTTGTGGGCATAAGGCACCACCAGTGAACCGTTACCCCAGCTATTGGGGCTGGCAGCAATATGGTCGTAGCCCAATTTCCAGTTCAGTGCAGGAGTGAAACTCAGCGCGAGCTGAGCACCGTAAGAGGTGCTATTGACCTCTCCGGCCAGCGCTTTCCCTAAGCTGGTACCGCGAATAAACTGCAGAGCCACATCCGGCTGCAACAATGTATCCTGCCACTGCACATGACTTTCGCCATAGACAACGCGGGAATAATCAGCATATTCCTGATACCACACTTGTCCGGTAAGTTTTTTGTTACCCCACTGCGTGCCCTGTCCGCCACCAATCGCCCACATGCCGTTAGTGCGCTCATCGATATCCGAATAGGCCGTGGTATCCAGGAACTGATCGTCGCCCCAGGGCTTGTAGCGCCAGACTTTGGTCGCATGTAAATACTGGGTGCTGTCGCCATAATTGGCATCAACGCCCCTGAAGAGTATCGGTGTAATACGCCAGTCATAGTCACCGACGAAGGGAATGTTAATGCGTTGATCGCCGGCAGTAATTTTAAAATCATCCTGTTGCCAGCTTAAATAAGCTTCCCCGATATTGGTCTGATTATCACCAATGTCGCTGATGGTATGCGCTTCATCCGGGTGATCAATCCCCCGCAAAAAGATGGCGCTCACGCCAGCACGAAAACCATACGCGGGAGCCGTTTCATATTTCACACTGCCGCCGTAACTGGTGGTGTCCTGATTAAAGCCTTTGGAAAAATAGGCATTGTGCGTGGAGTAGTAGAGCGTACGTAAACTGCCGCTAACGGTACCGCAGGTGAATATATCGCTGAAGCTGTCTACACCGCTGGCATCGTAATGACAGTCGCTGATATTACTTTGTGTCGCAGCCAGTGTTGCTGGCGCGAAGGGGAAAAACAGCGCAAGTAAACCGACACGTTTTAGTGCTCTCATTGCATGATCCCTGAATAAACACACCCGATGAGGAAAGCGTAACGATGCCAGCCGGGTGAGAGGATCACCCGGCGGTGAGTTATGCCGTAAATAAAAAGTGATGATCAATTAACGCCGGGAATATGTACCGCCGGCAAGGTTTCACGTACTTCCCAGCCACGTAGCTTGCCGGGGTTTAATAAGTTGTAAGGATCGCAGGCGGATTTTAGGGCAACCACATCAGGCCGCACCATACCTTGTTTGCCATCCTCAATATGAATGACATGCGGATTATTTATTTTCACATTATGGCTACGATAAATATCCATAATGGCGTTGAGCCGTTCCGGGCTGCTGTAACGGATTAATGGCAGGCCGCTACAGGTGAGCGCACCGTTCATGTCGCGCAGAAATTCAATATGTGACATCACCTCATCCGATAATTCGGCTTCCATCGCCAGTGCCTGTTGATAATAATTATCCGGGGAATACGCGGTTTGCAGATAGGTCAGGGTCTTGTCGATCTTCAATGCCTGCAAGGTCGTGTGGTTCCAGCAATATTCAATCAGGGAGTGGCCGCTATTTTCACCTTCGGCAAAGTGCAATGCATTATGGCCATGGTGTTGCGCCACAAGGGCGGGCAGCAGACCATCACTCTCGCTTCCTGTTACCGAAATGACACCGTGTTGCCCCTTAACCTGCGCATCCGCTAAATCGCTGAAATAATCCAGTACCGGTGCGGCAAACACGGCAATCTGGCGTTTAACGATGCCCGGCGACCGCGCCAGCGCATCGGCATAAGCCATCGCGGAGGGAAAATCGGCAAAGGTATCCAGACGTTCGATCCAGTCATGGCAGGGCGCCAGCGCAAGTTCGATCTCCAGCACGATGCCATTGCTGCCATAGGCATGATGCAATAGCAGCGCATCCGGTGCCTGTAAAGTGATGATGCGCGGCGTCTCTTCCATGGTCATCATCCGAATCGACAGCACGTTGCCTGGCGCGGCCAGTGGACCGTAGTTAATCGATCCCACCCCGCCAAAACCGCCGCCAAACAGCCCGCCAAGTGTGGCAAGTTTCCAGGTTGAGGGCATGCAACGTAACTCCCAGCCGTGCGGGCGCGTGTGGGCTTCGAGATCGCCTAATCGAATACCCGCCTGCGCGCGCACCGTACCGGTGCCCAGCGCGGTGACGCTGTTCAGGCGTGTCATGTCGACTATCACACCGCCATTGAGCGGAATCAGCTGGCCATAGTTGCCGGTACCGCCACCGCGAAGGTTCAGTGGCACACGGGCTTTTGCACAGGCGGCCACCACCGCCAGCAGCTCGTTTTCATCGCGAGGACGCACGGCCAGCTCGGCAAATTTCTCTTCCAGCTGGGATTTCAGCACCGGGCTGAACCAGTGAAAGTCGCGTGACAGACGTTTCACTTTCGGCGCTTCTTTAATCCACTCCAGTTCCGGCAACGCCGCGACCAGCGCCGCCAGGGCAGACTGGCGATCGGGTTCAGACATGTAATGCTCCTATTCGTAGGGGGCGCAGGGCGGAGGTTTTCCGCCCGTTTGGCATTAATTCGGGCTTAACTCACTCTCGTGCCAGGCGGCTAATACGCGGCGCGTCAGCCACGACATCAGGGCAAACAGCAGAAAGCCGGCCAGAGAAATCAGTAACAATGCGGCAAACATCAGCGGGATATTGAGTTGATAGCCAGCCTGTAAAATCTGGTAGGCCAGCCCGGTATCCGTGCCGCCGGTGCCCGCCACAAACTCCGCCACCACGGCACCAATCAGTGACAAACCGCTGGAAATACGCAGCGCGCCAAAGAAGTAGGGCAATGCAGATGGAATGCGCAGGCGGAGTAAAATTTGCAGCCGCGAGGCATGGTTCAGCCTGAAGTAGCTCAGCAGACCCGGCGACACGCTGCGTAAACCCTGGGTGGTGCTGGAGATGATCGGGAACACCGCCATCAGGGTGGCGCACACCACCAGCGATGCGGTGGTGTCTTTCACCCAGATAATGATCAGCGGTGCAATGGCCACGATCGGCGTGACTTGCAGAAAGACGATGTAAGGAAATAACGCCGTCTCGATAAACCGATTTTGCACCAGCAAAAAGGCAATCAGGGAACCGATCACCGTTGCCAGCGCAAACGAGATCAGCGTGATTTTCAGGGTGTAAAGCAGCGACATAAACAAGGCAGGAAAGTTTTGCGCCAGGCTTTGTGCCACCACCACCGGCGAAGGCACCAGAAACGCCGGGACCTTAAACGCGGTAACCAGAAACTGCCACAACAGCAGCATGGCGACGGCCACCACCGCTGGAAACAGCCACTGTTGAAATCTACGGTTTGCTGCGAGCGGTTTCATGACTGGCTCTCCTGACTGGCTGCCAGCAGGCCGCGCTGCAGCAACTGCGCATAATGGGTAAACGGCTGGCTGACACGAAACGCATCATCACGCGGCTGGCTGGTGTCAATGCGGATATCATCCACCACGCGGCCCGGTCGTGCGGCCATCATGATCACCCGCTGCGACAGGAATACGGCTTCCTGAATGGAGTGGGTAACAAACACGACCGTCAGCTTCTGTTCCTGCCACAGCTCCAGCAGGTCGCTGTCCAGTTTGTTGCGGGTGATTTCGTCCAGGGCGCCGAACGGTTCATCCATCAACAGCACCCTGGGACGCGTCACTAAACCGCGAGCAATCGACACCCGCATCTGCATGCCACCGGAAAGCTCGCGCGGTAATACGTGACCAAACTGGCCCAGGCCAACCAGTTCCAGAATCTCGCGCACGCGGGTATCGGCTTCGGCGCGCGGAACGCCCGCCAGATCCAGCGGCAGGCGGACATTCTTGTGCACGCTGCTCCACGGCATCAGTGTCGCTTCCTGAAACACAAAGGAAAGCGGCAGGTCACGTTGATTCTCCCGGCGATCGCGGCGGAACAACATCAGTTTGCCATCGCTGGGTTCAATTAAGCCGGCAATCATTTTCAGCAGCGTACTTTTGCCACAGCCGGAGGGACCGAGCAGTGAGACAAATTCGCCCTGACGCACCGTCAGTTCGACCGGCAGCAGCGCCCGCGTCCCGTTGGGATAGATTTTCTCCGCAGAAAGCACCTCAATCGCCGGCGGCGCTACAGGCCGCGGCTGGCTATCCGGATTGATCGGCGTTATGTTGCTGGCGGTGTTCATGGCATGACCTTAACGTCTTTGATGAACTGCAGCGTGTAGCTACCTGCAAACGGCACTTTGGCCGGATCGATCAGCTTGTTGTCCACCAGCAGTTGCCATGTCTGTTTGAGCCGTGGCTCGGTAATGATACCGATACCCGCCGTTTGCGCATCACCGCCCGTCAGCATCTGGTATTTCTTCATCTGGGCAATGCCGAAGGCGATCTGCTCCTCGCTCATCTGCGGATTCTCTTTGCGGATCAGCGCATTGCCAGCGCGCGGATCCTGCAGATAGTTTTTCCAGCCCTGCATTGAGGCTTTGACGAACGCGGCCACCGCTTGCGGACGTTTTTCAATGGTCGATTTCATGCACACAATACTGTTGCCGTAAGGCGGATAGCCCCATTCGCTGATCGGGTAGACATTGGCTTGCGCATGGGCTTTCTGCACCGCAAAAGGTTCCGAGGTGATATAACCCTGCTGCACCAGCGTCTTATCTGCCAGGAATGGCTGGATGCTGAACGTGTAAGGGCGCACGCGCGCATTTTTCAGGCCGAGCGCACTTTGGGCCCACGGCCAGTAGGAGGTGTAAGCTTCCGCCGCCAGCAGGAAGGTTTTGCCTTGCAGATCGGCTTTATCTTTCACATCAGGATGGGTGAGAAAAGCAATCGCCGAGTGCTGGAACGTGGTGGCAACGGGCATGGCTTCCACGCCTTGCTGCCAGGATTCCAGTGCCTGCATGTTGTCGCTGATGATGCAGTCCGCCTGGCCTGCCGCCATCAGCTGCATGGTGTGAACCTGTGGGCCACCCATTTTCAGGCTGACGTCGAGCCCGGCATCTTTATACAGATTCTGCGCCAGTGCCTGATAAAAACCGCCATGCTCGGCTTGCGCATACCAGTTGGTCATGAAGGTGAATTTCTCCGCCGCCATGCTCTGGGCCGACAGCGCCAGCGACAGTGCCGCAATCATGTTCAATTTTTTATTCATCGTCGATCCCCGTTTAGCGCGGTGGTAAGAGTGATGCTGCGTCGTTGTGGTCTAACACTTTGCCCTGCCAGTGACCGGTGCCCCATGCCGGTTCAGCGCGCGTCACCCAGCTCATTTGATGCACTTCGGTGATGACCTGTGCCCAACTTTCCGCCAGCGAATCCAGAATCGCCGCGCCTTGTTCGGGCGTGGAAGGCCGTGGATCGCCAATCACGCCGCTGGGGCCGAAATCATAGGAAGCCCATGCCGCCATCGGTTTACTGGTGGAGAGCGTCGGGCAGGGAAATTCAGGCGGATAATTCGCCACGGCCTGGCTCATCTGCACGGTATCGGGGGCGAGCGCCAGCATCAGCGCGGTTTCCGCGTGACCGGCGTGCATCGCCATTTGGCGCTCTTTATCGTCCATAAAGCTTTCGGCGCAGTTAGGCACTTTGAAGGTGTCCTGCATAATGATGATCATGTCACCGTGGCGCAGACGCAGTTCGCGTGCGGCCATTTGCAGCGGCTGCGGCTGGCCGCCATGGCCATTCACCATGAGAAACTTGCGAAAACCGGCGCGATACAGCGATTCACCAATCTCCAGAATGGTATGTAATAAGGTTTCGCCGGTCAGCGTTAACGTGCCGGGAAAATGCAGGTGCTCATCGGATTTACCGTAGGTGATCGGCGGAATGGCGTACGCGGGGATGTCAGCGGGCAAACGTGCCAGCGCATGCCCGACCACGCCCGATGAAATCACGCTGTCCACGGCGCACGGCAGATGAGGGCCGTGCTGTTCAATCGCCCCGGTCGGCAAAACGATTACCGTGTTGGCTTTATTATCCAGCGTGGCAATGTCGGTCCAGCTCAGATACGGCAAAAAGCGGTTTGCCGGGATATAACCATGCAACATACTGTTTCCTCGCGTTATTGTGGCAACCACGCCGTGGCTTCAACTTCGATTAATACGTCCGGGCTGGGCAACATTTCACTGACCTGCACCACCGTTGACACCGGCGGTTCATCCGGGAAGAACTGCCTGCGCACCCGGCTGTAGTGCGGGAAATGGTCCAGATTGCGGAAATACTGCACCAGTTTGAACACATCGCTCATCTGCCCACCGGCGCGTTCAACGGTGGTGCGGATGCTCTCCAGCACATACCAGCTCTGTGCCAGAATCGGGCCCTCTTTGAAATCGGTAGAGAATTCACCGCTGCGTCCCAGCAGCCGTTGCGCCGCGTCAGGGATATCGCTGTAACCGCGCACGATGGTGGCGGTTTGCGGGTTCACCGGAATAATGCCGGAGAGAAAAATAAAGTCGCCGACGCGTCGCCACGCCGCATATTTGGCCAGCGGTTTACCCGCGCCATCATCAAGCGTCATCTGTTTCGTCTCCATAACGCACACCCTGTTTGAGCCGATAGCGCTGGCGCTGGCGCAGCGGCCAGCTTGCCGCATCGGCAGACGGAAAAATCACCACATCGTTGTGATAAAGCGCATCGGGCTGGCAGATGAGCTGAGAGGCTTCATCAAAGGCAGAACCCAGCTGCAGGCTCAATACGCCGCTGAACAGGGTATCGAGCGGGTCATAACTGCCGAGGGGGCAGAAAGCGTCCTGCACGTTATCAGCGCCCAGCAGCAGTGAAAGCCCCCGCGCCTGCGCTTCTTTCACCAGCGTCAATCCGCGCTGACGCGGTGTGCGATCAGGCACCGCGTCCTGCAGCAGCAGGTTGGTCAGGGGCAGGGCGATCAGCGTCACGCGGTGCAGGGCCAGCCGGTCAAGAATTTGCAGGGCATCTTCCTGTTGAGACAGCGCACAGCTGTGGCTGCAGGTAATCTGGCCACTGAACGGATGTTGTTGCAGGTAGTTCGCCAGCCAGCGCATGCCCTGCGCATCGGCATTCAACTCTTCATCTATGTGCAGGTCGATATCGAGCTGCCACTGTTCGGCCGCGTGCAGCAGATTGGCGAAGGCGACTGCATCCCAGTTGCTGCTGTGGATGAAACCGCCGAGAAGCGCGCCCGGACCGCTGACGGCCACCTGGGCGGCAATATGCTGCGCATCATCCTGGCGGGCAAAAAAGCTCAGCGGGGCGAGCGCCACGCGTTCAATACGGCACAGCGGATGCTGTAACTCACCGATCACCTGCCACGCCAGCGGCGCTTCAGGGCTGAACCAGTCGACGTGGGTGCGCAATACACCTACGCCACTCCCCACCGCCCAGCGCAACGCCTGCTCAGCGCGCTGCTGCAAATCCTCACGGCTCCAGTGCACGCGATCCTGATGCATCGCGGAAATCGCAGCCAGTAAACCGGGCTGGCGTGCCGGGCTACGCTCAAAGGTGAACGTTTTATCCAGATGCGCATGCGGTTCGATCAGTGCGGGAAGCACCAGCGCGCCATTGAGCGGCAGATAATCGGCACATGCTCCTTCACAGGGCGCAAATTTCAGCCCTTCAGGGTGAAAATGTAACGTCGCCAGCTGCGGCTGATGGCCCTGCATCGGCCAGTTGTCTGGCAGCAGCCAGCGGGGTAAGCGTGCGCCGGTCGCGCCCGGATAGATTTTCATAAATCCAGCACCAGCAGCGGAGATCGCGCACGTGAGCAGCACAGCACGATGCAGTCATTCGCGGCACGCTCTTTCTGGCTTAACACCTCGTCACGGTGGTCGGGTTCACCCGCTAACACCCCGGTAATGCAGGCACCGCACATGCCCTGTTCGCAGGAGAGTTCGATGTCGATGCCTGCCGCTGCCAGCACCCCGGCAATGCTTTGCGTCTGCCCGACGTGAAAACGCGCGCCGGAAGAAGCAATCTCCACCTCGAAGCTGTCGCCTGCAGGGGGGATTGCCGCATCAGCATGGAAACGTTCGCTGTGCCATTGTTCTGGCTGCCAGCCCTGTTCCAGCGCCCGCTGCTGCAGATGTTGCATAAAGCCAGCCGGGCCGCAGGCTACCAGCGCGCTATTGGCTGATGTTTCCAGATCGTCAGGTATACGGGTGCGCAGGCTGTCACCTTCGCTGCTGTAGTGAATAACGACACGATCACCGAGTTGCGCCAGACGCGGTGCAAACGCCAGTTCATCATGACGTTTGAGGTAGAGATGCAGCGTAAACGCCGCCTGCCGCGCGGCCAGGGCTTCCGCCATCACCAGCAGCGGCGTGAGGCCAATACCGGCCGCAAAGAGTAAGGTGCGCGGTGCATCCGGCAGGGGAAAATGGTTGCGCGGTGCCGACAGGGTTAAGGTATCGCCGACATTCAGCTGTTGATGCAACCAGCGGGAACCGCCCGTCGAGGCGGGATCAAGACGCACGCAGATTTCATAGCCAGCCGCACTGGCTGGCGAACACAGGGAGTACTGGCGCACCCCGCCGGCTGGCAGATGGACATCAATGTGCGCGCCCGGTGTAAAGGCCGGGAGCGGTTGGCCGCTGGCACTTTCCAGCGTCAGTAACAGATTGCCAGCACCGTTGGACTGCTTTGCGATGACGGTGGCGGCCAGGTGTGATGATTTCATAATCAGCCTGTCTTTACAGGGCTGTCATCAGCGTTAATGCCGCGCATGCCCTTGTCTTTATCATGGAGGCGATTATTATTTTGCCGTTGTGTAAGCGTCCATCTGTTTAATTCGCATGATGCGTTGCAAAAAAGAGAGCACCCACTATGTTTGCCTTCTCCCGTTTTCTGATTTATTTCACCGAAGTGGCCCGTCAGGGTTCGCTCCGTAAGGCTTCCGAGGTGTTACACGTCTCAGCCTCTTCAATTGACCGGCAGATTTTACGTGTGGAAGAACAGCTGGATATGCCGTTGTTTGAACGTCATCCATCAGGTTTATGTATGACGGCAGCGGGGGAGATCCTGTTTAATGCGGCTAAAAACTGGCAACGTGATTTTGGCCGGGTTTGTACGCAATTAGAGGATCTGCGTGGTTTGCGACATGGCCATGTGCATATCGCCACCATTGATGCCATAAATCGTGGCTTCTTCTCATCCATCCTGCAGCGCATACGTGAAGATTATCCCGGCATTTCGTTTACCCTCACTACCATGAGTAACATCCATATCGCCAATGCGCTGACCGCCGGCGATGCGGATTTTGGCATCATGCTAAATCCGCAAAGCTCGCGTGAACTGCTGGTGAAATCCTTCGCCGATCTTCGTCTGGGAATTGTGGTAAGCCGTCACCATCCGCTGGCAGCGCTGGAATCTATTCGCTTCAGCCATTGCGAGCCGTGGCCGTTTATTGTGCCCGCTGCGCCGTTAATGCTGGCCGATCCACTGGACGCGCTGGTAAACAGTTCCGGCATACGCCTGAAGGAAGTGGGACGCACCAATAACATTCATATGCTGCGATCGTTAGTGCGTGATGATGTCGGGATCAGCCTGATGTGCTGGCTGGATATCGTGGACGAATATCGTCGCGGTGAACTGAAATTCATTCCGTTGATCGACACGGTATTAAAACCCTTTACCCTGTCGCTGTGTGTGGCACCCCAACGCCAGTTATCCGTCGCCGCGTCAATGATGCTGGGTCAACTGGAGTTATTTTTTGCCATGATTGAGAGCGAGGAAGCGCAGGCCGGCAAGGAAGAAAAGCACCGCGTATAAAAGCCTGGGTGGCCTGACTGGCCCGCAGCACAAGATATGTCAACCCACTAACGGCCCAGCAGCCTCCTGCTATACAGGTATCACGATGGTAAAGATTGAACATGCAGACCCGCGCTCGGCGGAATCACAGTGGCTGATTGAAAAACTCTCCGCCGAGCTTGCGGCTATTACTGGCGATGGCGGGAACAGCCGCGCCAGCGTGGACACCCTCCAGGGTGAAGGCGCATTGTGGGTGATCGCCAGAGATGCGCAGGGCAGTGCCGTCGGCTGCGGCGCATTACGGCCTTTGGCACCCGGGATCGCCGAACTGAAAAGAATGTTCTCCGACCGCAGTTTACCGGGCATCGGACGCGCTTTGCTGGCGTTTCTGGAAACCGCGGCAAAAACTCTGGGATATCGTGAACTGTGGCTGGAAACGCGGCATGTTAATCAGCGTGCCGTGGATTTTTATCTGAAGCAGGGTTACCGGCAAATTGAAAATTACGGGCCTTACCGCGGCCGGGAAGAGGCCATTTGCCTGGGTAAGACACTTTAACTGCGCGATTAGCTGCCATCAGTCTGGCGGGTTTTTCTTGAAGGCGCGTATCTCCCTTCATCTTCCCGCCGACCACCGACAAACAAAAAGCCCGCTCAGGTTTCCCTGAGCGGGATTCTTTAAATCTGGCCGGATATTAAAATTGATATTTAACGCCGCCTTCGCGGGTACGCCAAATCATCATAAGAATATTTTTGTCGATACAATTTTTTGGCGGTTTCATATCAGAGAAGCAAAGCCTGTCTTCGTTACCTTGCGCTTGATAGCCTTTTCCAAAAGCATAAATAGCGATCAGGAACGGCGTGTTATTTCCAGATGGAATATTATATTTATCCAGTATTTTTTCACGATTATTTTTCCACCAGTCAATTTTCCTGGACTCAGCAAAAGGTAAATTATCAACAATAATTTTTGCTGTATTGCCATCATAATGAGCATCAATAACAGAAACTTTATCATTCCCGATAAAAAGATAAATGAGGCTGCATAAAGCTATCACCAGGGCTGGAATAACTAACTTACGCATCATCGCTTTCCCTCGATATCGATCACCGCTTCCATGTTAGTCAGAAATGGACGGAAGCCGAATCTGTCAAAATGTTGCAATACAAACCAGATTTTGAAAAACTGGAACTGGCTGAATTTTTGCTTACCTATATCACGGGCGTCAAGCCCAAAATGGTCCTGCCCGGAAAATTTGATACTCGCACGCCATCCAGTATCGTTAACATCGAGACGGATAATTTCTATTTTCGTTGCATGGACATCATGCACAGTAATCCCCATGCCATTGATTTTATCAAGTAGCATTGAGTCAAACTTTGGTAGAATTGAGAGTTTAATGGCTGAAGTTAATTGCTCTAATTTCTCCTGAGGAAAGCCCATGCTGTTATAGTCAATAAATAATCCTATGGTCTCACGCATGATCGACGTTGTTTTTCTGGCATCATAATCAGAATGTAACTTATCACGGTACGCTAAATTAAGTTGAGCGTTATAGAATGCTGAACCGCGTGAAAGCTGAAAATGCCTCAGCATTTGATTGATAAGATATCTGTGCGGACCGATGAAAGAGTAAGGCAGAGAAGTTACCTGCATCTCTTCAAACAGTAGTTGCGCACATTGTTCAACGCTGAGTTTGCCACCACGGTGTATGCCATTGTATGCCCCTGCGAACCTCGATTGCGGAGTATCAAAGGCAGTCAATCGGGTCAGGGTGTAAGGATCCACCACGTTTGATATGTTGACCAGTCCAAACTCTCTTTTCAGCCTCTCTTCTGGGATATCCCCATAACGCATGTCGTCAGAAGAGTAATCATTAAAACGCCGCTGGGTGGTGAAAACCGTTGCTGGAAATACAGCATTACTCATAGAAAGTGCTCCCTTGCTGGTGTTTGTCCCTGTTGAAACACACATGAATGCGCAGATTTGCCCATGCTGCGGGTTTTACCGCTTCACTGCCTGGTGCCAGAACAAAAAATGATCATTAAATTCCGTAAGCGGCACAGAGTTTTTGCGGAGCAATCCCGGGGAGCACATGCCTGCGACTGAGGACAGGGTGAATGCAGCGCTGGTCAGCCAGCAAGCCATGGCAGGATGGTGGTGTGGAGAAGGGGGACGCAGAAGACAAAAAGCCCGCTCAGGTTTCCCTGAGCGGGCTTCTTTAAATCTGGCTCCTCTGACTGGGATCGCCTTCGCCAGTAACTGGCTGATAAAAATAGTGATCCATAATTCTCGAGTTGTCAAGACCACCAAAGTGACCCCATTTTGATCATGCGCTTAACCACATTCAACGTACGGAGTAAGGCTAATTCAACCAAATCAACTCTACAGTGGATTGTCTAAGAGTTCCCTTTTCTGTGAAATTAAGTTCGGACATTCGCATAAAATGAATTGACAGATCTTGAAGCATGGATAATTTGCATTTTTAACTGGATAAAAAAACAGTGTTGAATTAAGATGTTTGTGATTGATTTTCTGAATTTTTTGTTTCAAAAAATGATTTCAGCATTTACATTATCTATATGTTTTTTTGGACCAATGTGGAATGTTATGGCTGAGTTACATGAGGTTAAACCGAGAGAACAAGCAGGCAGAGACACATTAGAACGATATAACGCTCAAATTCGAGCGGCCAGTATCGCGTGTTTATCAATTTTAGAAGGTAAAGATGTAAAACGTGTGTTTTGTGAATTTCACGACGATTTTGTGGTCGAGAGAGTTGTCGCTAATGATATCCATTATACCTTTGTGCAAGTCAAAACTAAGGAGAAATTACGTGAAATATGGAAACTTCGAGAAGTATTTGGAATATTAAAAAGAAAAACTAAAAAAAACCCTCAAACAGATGAGATGATTAGAGATAGTTTTGTCGGTAAACTATTACAACACACTATAAATTTTGAAGATACCTGTAAGGAAGTCATTTTTCTTACAAATACCCATATTGACGAAGATATTGAGAATGTCATTGATGATATTAAAACCGATGCGTTTTCCAGTGTACATTGTAAACTGATTATTGATTCGTTTAATAACTGCTTCATTTCTATCAGAGACGGGAAGAAAAATCTCGAAATTGAAGAAATAAAAGAAAACCTCAAGAAATTAAAATTTAAAACCGATGTTGAATATATAAAAAGCAAACATGAAACATTTGAGATTCTTGCAAAGGAAAAAATTTTTAAATACAGCGAAATAGATTTATCACATATTGAAGCTAAGGAGATATTACTTTCTCTTTTAGCTCTTGTTAATAATAAGTCAAGCGTAAAAATCAACGATTGCTCAAGGGGCAATATTAAGGATCTGTCTGGAATAGACATAGATGATTTATTGGATGTACTGAGTATCTCCAAAAATGCTTATTATGAGTTTCTTTATAATGGGGATGAGCATGCATTGAAATCAGCATCTGTGATTGAGAGATTGTTAAGAAAGGCTGGAGCTAGTGAAAGTCAAATTGATTTTTTTGCAAGGTGTAAAATAAAATGGGATCAGTGGTTAAGAAAAAACAGACATGTAATTTCTGACTTAGATTACATTACTATAGATAGTGAAATAAATTCAACATTAGATAAGCTGACATTTATGCATGGTGTTTTATTTCTCTCAGGCTTAAGATCGGTTGTTAATGAATTACATGATTCGTTATTTGAAAATAATTTACTTAATTCTTTAGATAAAGAAGCTTTGACTGGAAGCCTCTTTGCGAGACTTGTAGAGCGTTCAAAATGAATTACGATGAATTTTTCGATAGTATATCTCAAAAAGATATTAGAATAGATATAAAAAATATTGAAAGACAAGAAAGTGTTGGCCTTAATAACGAAGCTCTTTTTCAACTTCCTTTAATAGCCATGATAATACTTTTAATATCTAAAAATAGAGTGAAACCAAGAGTAAATGAAGTTGGAGGTTTGGTAGGGAAACTTTTAGAGGATGTCATGCTAGGTTTTAAAGGATCATCACAATTATTAGGATGGTCAGCAAATCTTAGGATACGAACCGTTACCGCTTTGAATTTCCTTGAGTCAGTATGTCTAATTATAATAGACGAAAGAAATAACAAGTTAAACATTACGAAATTGGGGAAGAAAGTTATTGACGAAGTGTTTATATATGAAAGTGATTTGTCTTATAATCTAGCCTTGATAGATAGAGCATACAGGAATTACTGCGTTGATTCAAAATTGGACGGTGAAATTTTATGAAATTATTAAGTCTCAAAATAAATGGAAGAGATTTTTCAGGTCTTGAATCAGATGAGCTTATTTTTGGGGAGCATATAACTGAGCTTTATGGCCCAAATGGATGTGGCAAAACTCCATTATTACAATCTATCTCCTATTGCTTAGGGTATCCATGTAAGTTCAGAGAGGATATTTATAAACTATGCAAATCGGCCACCCTTACTTTTACCATAGGAAATGATAATTTTAGGGCGACAAGAGATTTTGAACATACTGAGTTCATTTTATCATTAGTATGTAATAGCAAAAAATCAATGTTTTATAATCAAGCGGATTACTCTAAATATATCCTAGAAAAGCTATCACTAGCATATCCATCTCTTCTTACAACCCAAAATAAGCAATCATACCCGTATTTAGCAACTATTTTACCAATTTTTTATTTAGATCAGGATTTCGGATATTCAAAGTTTTATTATTCACCAAATAATTTTATAAAAGATCAATTCTCTGAAATGCTTAGAATTGTATTCTTTTTGCCCGAAAAACATTCCTTCGATGTTAAGAAAAAATCCATTAATATAATGGAGGAAATTAAATACCTAGATAACTCGTTAGCTATACAAAGAAGAGATATTGAAATAGCTAAAGAGGCTAATAAAGATAAAGATATAGAATCTATCGATAATTCAATTATAGATCTAAAAAATGAACTTTCAGTATTGAAAAATAGTAAGTCATTGAAGAATGATTCCCTTCATAGCATTGATGAAATTATAAGAAGACAAAAAGAAAACTTGAGGGATTTAAACGAAGAACTGAGTTTTATCGCTAGAAGAGAGTCTTCATTAGTTCAGATAATGAAAGAAATTAATACAGAGATCAATACGTTAAACCTTAACGAAGAAGCTAAAAGAATATTTCGTTCTTTTGAAGAAATATGTCCGTCTCTTGATTGTAAAATGTTTTCGCGTAGTTCGGAAAGTTATGCAAAACATCTCTTATATCTTAAAGATCAAATCAAGGATATTGAAAGAAGCTTGAATTTGGATGGAGGACGATATGATCAAATCACACAAGAAATAGCTTATGTTAATAAAACTGTCGAAGACCTCAACTCTATGAGAAATGGAATCATAGAAGAAGAGGACCTCTCATCAGTAATTGATGCAATTTCTTCAATAACATCTATGTTGTTTAAATTACAGTTAGAAAAAAGTGAGTTACATAAAATATCAATTTTGGAGGATAAGTATGTCGAAATGCTTAATAAGCGGGAAAATGCGCTAGATAAACTGGAGGGGTTAGGTAAAAATAGACAGTCAATACCACGGCTAACGCGGGTTAAATCTACATTGAGAGAAAAGTACATCAGTTGGCTAAAAGTTTTAAAAACCCCAAACATAGATTTTAATATATCATTTGAGCAAGATTTTAGCCCTGTTCTAGGTTTTGAAACTTTAGAGCAACTCAAAGGAAGTACAAAAGTAAGAGCTATACTTGCTTATCGTAGTGCATTAATTGAAAGCATGCTTGAATTAGAAAATAAATCGTTCATGTTTGCAATATTCGATACGCCTAAACAGCATGAGATACATTACGAAGATATCAATAATTTCATTTTTAATTTGAAGAAGTTATCTCAAAAGTTTAATTTTCAATTTATATTCTCTTCCACAGAGTATAAGTATTTAGGTGATGAAAATGATATTTTGCTTACACCAAAATATCCTGGTGAACAGCATGAAATGTTTTTAAGAAGATACTAGTTTAATTTTTTCATGCCGTTTATTACGGCATGTGTCATTTTATTATGGCAAGTTATATATAATGATATGAGCACCTCCTTAAGCATCCCTGCAAAACGAATCATCCACTTTTAGAGATCTTCCGACAGCCGGATTATGTTCCCTGAGGACATCGCTATGCGTTGAACCCTATTCACGGAACACCAGATCATCGCCGTTTTGAAGTACGTCAAAGCCGTACGTGCTGTCAAGTATTTCTGCTGTGAAGCAGGCATATCTGTGGCCTCGAACTACAACTGGGAAGCTAAGTACAGTGGGATGGAAGCCTCTGATATCAAAAAGATGAAAGGCCTTGAGGATGAAAACCGTCGTCTCAAAAGGATGTTTGCCGAGCTTGGTCGTGAATATGGGGCACTGAAAGATGTCATCGAAAAAAGCTTTAAAACCAACGATAAAACGTGAACTTATGGGCTATCTGATCGCAAAAATTTGGCATGAGCATCTGCCGGGCATGCAGGAAGTTATCACTGAGTAGGGCAGTCTATTTTTAGCAGCCCGAACCCCCACCTAAATCCTCTCTTAGAAAAATTATTTGTCAGCAAGATGTAAATACTAATCGAAATTCGATTTTTAATCTTCATTCTTCAAAAATAATTGTTAAAAAACAATTGCTTATAAAAATAATCTTAATTATTTCATGTTTACTTGACTGTCGTAATTTTCGGTAATAAATTGAAACATGAATTCGATTTAAAAAGTCAATGATGATTCCTCCTAAAAAAGATAGGTGAAAAATGAGTAACAATAACTACGTTGTTAAAATTTCCGATGATAAATTTGAATTTAGTGATTTCACCTTTGACGATGCCAAAGTTACAGGTGGAGAGTTGGCTGATGTTTTTGGTGTGCACCCAGTTGAAAATTATAGGGTTTATCAGCAGGTAAAAAATTTAGAGCTGGAAGAATTAAGGCCTAATGAAAAAATAGATATTTCCAGCCCTAGCGATATTTATATCATAGAAGGCGATGCTAGTTATAATTTTACTGTTGATGGTCTCAACTTGGTTTGGCCGAGGGCAATCAGGGGGGGGGATATAAAGAAACTTATCAAAAAAAACTCAAGCGATTTCGATCTATTTTTAGAGTATAAGGATGAGGCTGATCAAATAGTTAATGATGATAGGCTTATAGATATTACCCAACCCAGTGTTGAACGCTTTTATACTAAAAAGAAGCCTGACTTATCATTTGATATTTTTGTAGAAGGAATTTTACATAAGTGGTACAAAAAAGAAATTAGTTATGAAGAGGTAGTCACATTGGAAGTGCCTGATTACGCTACCCACCCTGAAATAACGTATTCTGTTAAATATAAAAAAGGTCCAGGGGTAAAGCCTGAAGGCATTCTCACTAAAGGCGCTATCATTAATGTAAAAAACGGGATGGAATTCAATGTTTCAGAAACTGGTCAGTCATAATCAAGACTTAAACTTGTTAGTTGAAAAAGGTTATGCGGTAAGCTTCGATAGTAATTATCTGATAATTAGAGATATTCCTTACTTAAATGAAAGTAAGGAATTATTGTACGCTGCATTTATATGCAAAATCGTATATAAAGACGCAGAAACTGTTATGCAAGAAGATCATCAGGTTTTTTTTACCGGAGAATCTCCTTGTGATGTAAACGGCATGTTGATCCCGAATTTAGCAGACCGTCCTGCTACATTAACATTAAGCGAAAATTGTACAGATTTAATAGTTCAAAGACAATTTTCAAATAAACCCTATGTAAAAGGGGTACCTGGCAACTTTGAAAATTTTTTTAAAAAAATTGAAAGCTATACATCAATAATATCTGGACCAGCTATGGAATTATACAATGTTGATCCTTATACCTTTAATCATAAAATTGATATAGAAGAAAATAGCGTTTTTAAATTCCAAGATACTTTAACGAGCAGAGCCGAAATAGTTGAGTTGTCGAATAAATTTAAAAGTGAAATTGTAGCAATTATAGGGCTAGGGGGCACTGGTTCTTATATTCTTGATTTTTTGGTCAAGACTCCAGTCAAGGAAATAAGGGGGTTCGATTTCGACGATTTCTTCATTCATAATGCTTTCAGGTCTCCTGGGAAAACGGAAAATACCGAGTTTAAGAAAAAGAAAAGCACTGTATATCAGGAGCGATATGATAATTTCAGACATGGAGTTTTCCTTAAAACACAGAAGATTGGTACAGAATCATTAGAGTTACTACAGGGAGTGACTTTTGCTTTTGTCTGTGTAGATAATGGGGAGTCAAGAGCAGAGATATTTGAAGCATTAATTAGTTTAGGAATACCTTACATTGATGTTGGCATGGGCTTATCTAAGAAATCAGGAACCTTAAGCGGAATGATAAGAACTACTTACTATCCGGAGGGGAGCGCCCAAGAAGTGTTGGATAAAAATCTTTCTGACTTATCTAAACAAAGGGATAATTTATATCGCACTAATATTCAAATCGGCGAGCTCAATGCATTGAATGCCTGCTTGGCAGTTATAAAATTCAAGCAATATAAAGGATTTTACTCGAGTGAAGAAGACTTTTACCATACATTATTCAACATATCTGATTTGAAAATTGTATCTGAGTCAATATCATGAAAACTTTTACTATAAAGCTAGTTGAAGTTGATAGTATGCCTAGAGATCTTGAGCCAAATACCCTTTATTACTCGGAAAGATTTGGTACGGCATCTCATTTATGTGCATGTGGATGCGGAGCAAAGATTAGAACCCCAATAGATGTCAACGAGTGGAGTATTGTTAAAACTGAGCAGGGGCCAACTTTACATCCCTCTGTAGGTAATTGGCAAAAAGAATGTAAATCTCACTATTATATTAGAAAGGGTAAGATAGTATGGTGCGGCGCTTGGACTGAAAAGCAAATCCAAGAGGGAAGGTATAGAGAGCAACAAGCCCGAATTGACCATTATAATCGCATTTACTCCAAGCAGAGCGTGTTTAATAAAATTTGGTTGTGGATTAAAGATAAACTTGGCTTATAAGATTTGGGTTTTTGAAGTATTCATGGGGGCAATTAGATTGCTCCTCCCTAATATTTTATTGTAATTTTTTTAAATTAAATATGGATGTATGGTTAATAAATTTTTTGCAAAACGCAAGCTCAAAAGGTGAACAGGCGGGGCCCTAGGTAATAGAACTCCTTAAAAAGCGGCCAGTAAAACTTGCATCGGCGGTGCTGGACAATAAAATGGCCAGAACCATTTGCTCTATTCTGCCTCACGATAAGTAGTATTTAAACCAGCCGGAAACGATGTAGCTGTTAAGGACTCAAAATCAGTAAGTCTCCTGCGATTGCTCAACTAGTCGTAAGTAATGACAAAATAGGTAAGGTCCAGGCGTACTAAACCTGAAAAATTATCGAACTCTGAGTTCGTACAAGTAACGAGACATAAGCCAGCGAAGTTCATTAGGGCTCGCGTCAGCTTAGGCTGACACAACAAGGCCGGAAATATAACTGCAATCGCCTTAATGTTGTAACCACAACTGCCTAGCACATGGGAGGTGCTTATATATAATGATATGGCTAGTCGGGAGATCAATCTAGGAGAGGGATTTTAATTTTTACTGGCTTGGAGTGACTGTTAATTATTAATTAATTCATTTTTTATATTATTTTTATGCCGACTTGTTGTTTGGATTGATTTTTCTGAATAAATTTTAATTTAGCTATCATATATATGAATCAGAATGGCGGAGCGAGACTTTACAGAAAAAACCATCTCCAGCGAACATGAATGCCTAA
>NZ_JALNUZ010000021.1:0-26133 GCF_026541005.1 Pantoea sp. GM_Pan_4 | reverse complement strand
AAGTCTACCTGTACCGGTGTTGAAATGTTCCGCAAACTGCTGGACCAGGGTCAGGCAGGCGAGAACTGTGGTGTTCTGCTGCGCGGTATCAAGCGTGAAGAGATCCAGCGTGGTCAGGTTCTGGCTAAGCCAGGTACCATCAAGCCACACACCCAGTTCGAGTCAGAAGTTTACGTTCTGTCTAAAGACGAAGGCGGCCGTCATACTCCGTTCTTCAAAGGCTACCGTCCACAGTTCTACTTCCGTACCACTGACGTAACCGGTTCAGTAGAGCTGCCAGAAGGCGTTGAGATGGTAATGCCAGGCGACAACATCAAAATGGTTGTTACCCTGATCCATCCAATCGCAATGGACGAAGGTCTGCGTTTCGCAATCCGCGAAGGCGGCCGTACCGTTGGCGCGGGCGTTGTTGCTAAAGTTATCGCGTAATAGCGATAATATTTGACGCAATGCACACGGAAAGGGCATCATTTGATGCCCTTTTTGTACGCTGTTAACCAGAACCTGGCTCATCAGTGATTTTCGATCATAATCATTGCTGAGACAGGCTCTGTATTACGGCGCTGGATACCGAGTTATGCCCAAAAGCGCATTCGGTTTGGATGCCTCGCTCTGCGGGGCAGAATAGTTTCTGAATTATTGTGGCAGGTTGGTTTATGAGTGCGAATACCGAAGCTCAAGGGAGCGGGCGCGGCCTGGAAGCGGTAAAGTGGGTAGTTGTGATCGCATTGCTGCTGGTAGCAATCGTCGGTAACTACCTGTATCGCGATGTGACACTGCCCTTACGCGCGCTGGCTGTCGTGGTGTTGATCGCTGCGGCGGGCGGCATTGCGTTGCTGACTACCAAAGGCAAAGCAACCGTGGCTTTTGCACGTGAAGCAAGAACCGAAATGCGTAAGGTCATCTGGCCAACTCGCCAGGAAACATTGCACACCACGTTAATCGTTGCCGCGGTCACTGCCGTGATGTCACTGATTTTGTGGGGGCTGGATGGTATTCTGGTCCGTCTGGTATCGTTTATCACTGGCCTGAGGTTCTGAGATGTCTGAAGCTCCAAAAAAACGCTGGTACGTCGTTCAGGCGTTTTCCGGTTTTGAAGCCCGCGTAGCCAAGTCGCTGCAAGAGCATATCAAACTGCACAACATGGAAGAACTGTTTGGCGAAGTCATGGTGCCGACTGAAGAAGTCGTGGAAATCCGTGGCGGCCAGCGTCGCAAAAGCGAACGCAAATTCTTCCCTGGTTACGTACTGGTCCAGATGGTGATGAATGACGCCAGCTGGCACTTAGTGCGCAGTGTACCGCGTGTAATGGGCTTCATTGGTGGTACCTCTGACCGTCCGGCACCGATCAGTGATAAAGAAGTGGATGCGATCATGAACCGCCTGCAGCAGGTGGGTGATAAGCCGCGTCCGAAAACGCTGTTCGAGCCAGGCGAGATGGTGCGTGTCAACGACGGCCCGTTTGCCGACTTCAACGGTGTGGTCGAAGAAGTGGATTACGAGAAGAGCCGCCTGAAGGTTTCTGTTTCTATCTTCGGCCGTGCAACGCCGGTTGAACTCGACTTTGCTCAGGTGGAGAAAGGCTAAGCCTTTTGTTCACTTTTTAGCTCTTGCGGAAGGCGCGAAATTTACCTATAATTTCGCGCCTTTTGTTTTTATGCGCTGGCAACAGCGTGTAAATCGTTATCACGGGGAGCCTGTTCGCCAGGCGCTATACCCAATAGAGGAAATATCATGGCCAAGAAAGTACAAGCCTACGTCAAGCTGCAGGTTGCAGCTGGTATGGCTAACCCGAGCCCACCAGTTGGTCCGGCTCTGGGTCAGCAGGGTGTTAACATCATGGAATTCTGTAAAGCGTTCAACGCCAAAACAGAATCACTGGAAAAGGGTCTGCCTACTCCAGTAGTTATCACCGTATACAGCGACCGTTCTTTCACCTTCGTTACCAAAACGCCTCCGGCTGCCGTTCTGCTGAAAAAAGCAGCAGGCATCAAGTCTGGTTCTGGTAAGCCGAACAAAGATAAAGTCGGTAAAGTAACTCGTGCTCAGGTACGTGAAATCGCAGAAACCAAAGCTGCGGACATGACTGGTGCTGACGTAGAAGCGATGACTCGCTCTATCGAAGGTACTGCTCGTTCCATGGGCCTGGTAGTGGAGGACTAAGAAATGGCTAAGCTGACCAAGCGCATGCGCGTGATCCGTGACAAAGTTGATGCGACTAAACAGTATGACATCAACGAAGCTGTTGCTCTGCTGAAAGAACTGGCTACCGCTAAATTCGTAGAGAGCGTGGACGTTGCTGTTAACCTCGGCATCGATGCACGTAAATCTGACCAGAACGTACGCGGCGCGACCGTTCTGCCACACGGTACTGGTCGTTCAGTACGTGTTGCCGTCTTTACCCAGGGCGCAAACGCTGAAGCTGCTAAAGCAGCTGGCGCTGAGCTGGTAGGTATGGAAGACCTGGCTGATCAGATCAAGAAAGGCGAAATGAACTTTGACGTTGTTATTGCTTCTCCGGATGCAATGCGCGTTGTTGGCCAGCTGGGCCAGGTTCTGGGCCCACGTGGTCTGATGCCAAACCCGAAAGTTGGTACCGTAACTCCTAACGTTGCTGAAGCTGTGAAAAACGCTAAAGCGGGTCAGGTTCGTTACCGTAACGACAAAAACGGCATCATCCACACCACCATCGGTAAAGTGGACTTCGATGCTGACAAACTGAAAGAAAACCTGGAATCTCTGCTGGTTGCGCTGAAAAAAGCTAAACCTGCTCAGGCGAAAGGCGTGTACATCAAGAAAGTCAGCATCTCTACCACCATGGGCGCCGGCGTTGCCGTTGACCAGGCTGGTCTGAACGCAGCAGCAAACTAATTGCTGCTTGTAACGGGCGAAAAATTCATCTAGAATCTTACGCCCGTTGTTCTGGTTGATCCGTCAATTCAGAACCCAAATTCATAGTCGCGGAGTGCACAGGTCTAAACACCTTGTCATTCAGCGACTAAGGTTGGAGCCAGGCCTGATCCTGGCCTCCGTCCAAGACCGCAGGAGCAGAACCTCTTCGGAAGTGATGCTTAATATCCTGCGTAGACGGTGACAGAACCAAAAAGAATTTTTTCTTCACTGGATTCTGCTCACCGTGTAACGCGCTTACGGCCTTCGGGTGTGTAAGTGAAGTGAGTTCCGGGAAATTTTCCCGGTCAAATCCAGGAGCAAAGCTAATGGCATTAAATCTTCAAGGCAAACAAGCAATTGTTGCTGAAGTTAGCGAAGTAGCCAAAGGCGCGCTTTCAGCGGTTGTTGCGGATTCCCGTGGCGTTACCGTTGATAAAATGACTGAACTGCGTAAAGCAGGTCGTGAAGCTGGCGTCTACATGCGTGTTGTTCGTAACACCCTGCTGCGCCGCGTCGTTGAAGGTACTCCATTCGAGTGCCTGAAAGACACGTTTGTTGGTCCGACCCTGATTGCATACTCTATGGAACACCCGGGCGCTGCTGCTCGTCTGTTCAAAGAGTTCGCGAAAGCGAATGCAAACTTTGAGGTCAAAGCTGCAGCCTTTGAAGGTGAGCTGATCCCGGCGGCACAAATTGACCGTCTGGCAACGCTGCCGACTTACGAAGAAGCACTGGCACGTCTGATGTCGACCATGAAAGAAGCTGCTGCTGGCAAGCTGGTCCGCACTCTGGCTGCTGTTCGCGACGCGAAAGAAGCGGCTTAAGGCCAGATTCTTTTTCTTCGTACTTGCTAACGTATAAACTTTTACTGATTCTTAGGAACAATTGTCATGTCTATCACTAAAGATCAAATCCTGGAAGCCGTTGCAGCTATGTCCGTAATGGAAGTAGTTGAGCTGGTTTCTGCTATGGAAGAAAAATTCGGCGTTTCTGCTGCTGCTGCTGTCGCTGTTGCTGCTGGCCCGGCTGAAGCTGTTGAAGAGAAAACTGAATTCGACGTTATCCTGAAAGCTGCTGGCGCGAACAAAGTTGCTGTAATCAAAGCCGTTCGTGGCGCAACTGGTCTGGGCCTGAAAGAAGCTAAAGACCTGGTTGAAGCTGCTCCAGCTGCAATCAAAGAAGGCATCAGCAAAGACGACGCAGCTGCACTTGAAGCTGCTCTGAAAGAAGCTGGCGCTGAAGTTGAAGTTAAGTAAGACAACCCTCGGGTTGCAGTCTGCGTAAACAGACTGATGGCTGGTGACTTTTTGGTCACCAGCCTTTTTGCGCTACAGGGGAACGATGGCGTTTCGCACTGTTTGTCCATTGTTCCTCTTCAATATCTTTTTCTATCGACGACTTAATATACCGCTTTCCTGTGAGGGTTCCCTGCCTGCGCAACGGCGATGAAATGATTTAAGAGTGATAGAAAGATGTATTGCATGGGGTGCCGCGCATCGCATGAAAAACAAAATAGTGTTGCATGAACTGTCCCTTCAGGACGGACAGCGTGGGTCGACTTGTCAGCTAGCTGAGGAACCCTATGGTTTACTCCTATACCGAGAAAAAACGTATTCGTAAGGATTTTGGTAAACGTCCACAAGTACTGGATGTGCCTTATCTCCTTTCTATCCAGCTTGACTCGTTCCAGAAGTTTATCGAGCAAGATCCAGAAGGCCAGTACGGTCTGGAAGCAGCCTTCCGTTCCGTGTTCCCAATCGCGAGCTACAGCGGCAACTCTGAGTTGCAGTATGTCAGCTACCGTCTGGGTGAGCCGGTGTTTGACGTGACAGAATGTCAGATCCGTGGCGTGACGTACTCCGCACCGCTGCGCGTTAAACTGCGTCTGGTGATCTACGAGCGCGAAGCGCCGGAAGGCACCGTAAAAGACATCAAAGAACAAGAAGTGTACATGGGCGAAATTCCGCTCATGACCGACAACGGTACCTTTGTCATCAACGGTACTGAGCGTGTTATCGTTTCTCAGCTGCATCGTAGTCCTGGCGTATTCTTTGACAGCGATAAGGGTAAAACGCACTCTTCCGGTAAAGTGCTGTATAACGCACGTATCATCCCTTACCGCGGTTCATGGCTCGACTTCGAGTTTGACCCGAAAGACAACCTGTTCGTCCGTATTGACCGTCGTCGTAAGCTGCCGGCCAGTATCATCCTGCGCGCGCTGGATTACACCACTGAGCAGATTCTCGATCTGTTCTTCGAAAAAGTGGTCTTTGAAATCCGCGACAACAAACTGCAGATGGAACTGGTGCCTGAGCGCCTGCGTGGTGAAACCGCCTCCTTCGATATCGAAGCCAACGGCACGGTCTACGTTGAGAAAGGTCGTCGCATCACTGCGCGCCACATCCGTCAGCTGGAAAAAGACAACATTCAGCACATCGAAGTGCCGGTCGAGTACATCGCGGGCAAAGTGGTCGCGAAAGATTACATCGATCTGAACACCGGTGAGCTGATCGTGCCGGCGAACATGGAGCTGTCACTGGATCTGCTGGCGAAACTGAGCCAGTCCGGTCACAAGCGCATCGAAACCCTGTTCACCAACGACCTGGATCACGGCCCGTACATTTCTGAGACGCTGCGCGTTGACCCAACCAACGACCGCCTGAGCGCGCTGGTTGAGATCTACCGCATGATGCGTCCTGGCGAGCCGCCAACGCGTGAAGCCGCAGAAAACCTGTTCGAGAACCTGTTCTTCTCCGAAGATCGTTACGATCTGTCGGCCGTTGGCCGCATGAAGTTCAACCGTTCTCTGCTGCGTGACGAGATCGAAGGTTCCGGTATCCTGAGCAAAGACGACATCATTGAAGTGATGAAGAAGCTCATCGGTATCCGTAACGGTATTGGCGAAGTGGATGATATCGACCACCTCGGCAACCGTCGTATCCGTTCGGTCGGCGAAATGGCGGAAAACCAGTTCCGTGTTGGCCTGGTGCGTGTAGAGCGCGCCGTGAAAGAGCGTCTGTCTCTGGGCGACCTCGACACGCTGATGCCACAGGACATGATCAACGCCAAGCCAATTTCGGCCGCGGTGAAAGAGTTCTTTGGTTCCAGCCAGCTGTCCCAGTTTATGGACCAGAACAACCCGCTGTCTGAGATTACGCACAAACGTCGTATCTCTGCTCTGGGCCCAGGCGGTCTGACCCGTGAACGCGCCGGCTTCGAAGTGCGTGACGTACACCCGACTCACTACGGTCGCGTATGTCCAATCGAAACCCCGGAAGGTCCGAACATCGGTCTGATCAACTCACTCTCTGTTTACGCGCAGACTAACGAATACGGCTTCCTCGAAACGCCGTACCGCCGCGTGGTTGACGGTAAAGTGAGTGATGAAATTCATTACCTCTCTGCTATCGAAGAGGGTAACTACGTTATCGCTCAGGCGAACACCAACCTCGCCGATGACGGCAGCTTTGTTGACGATCTCGTCACCTGCCGTAGCAAAGGTGAATCGAGCCTGTTCAGCCGCGATCAGGTTGACTACATGGACGTTTCCACCCAGCAGGTGGTTTCTGTCGGTGCGTCACTGATCCCGTTCCTGGAGCACGATGATGCTAACCGCGCCCTGATGGGTGCGAACATGCAACGTCAGGCTGTACCTACCCTGCGTGCTGATAAGCCGCTGGTTGGTACCGGTATGGAACGTGCTGTTGCGGTCGACTCCGGTGTAACTGCCGTCGCGAAACGTGGTGGTACCGTGCAGTACGTCGATGCGTCACGTATCGTTATCAAAGTTAACGAAGACGAGATGTATCCGGGCGAAGCAGGTATCGATATCTACAACCTGACCAAGTACACCCGTTCTAACCAGAACACCTGCATCAACCAGATGCCGTGTGTTTCTCTGGGTGAACCTATCGAGCGTGGCGACGTGCTGGCTGACGGCCCGTCTACCGACCTCGGTGAGCTGGCGCTGGGTCAGAACATGCGCGTGGCGTTCATGCCATGGAACGGTTACAACTTCGAAGACTCCATCCTCGTTTCTGAGCGTGTCGTACAGGAAGACCGTTTCACCACCATCCACATTCAGGAACTGGCTTGCGTGTCGCGTGACACCAAACTGGGGCCGGAAGAGATCACCGCTGACATCCCGAACGTGGGTGAAGCTGCGCTCTCCAAACTGGATGAATCCGGCATCGTGTATATCGGTGCGGAAGTGACCGGTGGCGACATTCTGGTAGGCAAGGTGACGCCGAAAGGTGAAACCCAGCTGACGCCAGAAGAGAAACTGCTGCGTGCAATCTTCGGTGAAAAAGCCTCTGACGTGAAAGACTCGTCACTGCGCGTGCCGAACGGCGTTTCCGGTACGGTTATCGACGTACAGGTCTTTACCCGCGATGGCGTAGAAAAAGACAAGCGCGCGCTGGAAATCGAAGAGATGCAGCTGAAGCAGGCGAAAAAAGACCTGTCTGAAGAACTGCAGATCCTCGAAGCGGGCCTGTTCAGCCGTATCCAGGCCGTCCTGATTTCAGGTGGCGTGGAAGCGGAGAAACTGGACAAGCTGCCACGCGAGCGCTGGCTGGAACTCGGTCTGACCGACGAAGAGAAGCAGAACGCGCTGGAGCAGCTGGCTGAGCAGTATGACGAGCTGAAGCACGAGTTTGAGAAGAAACTCGAAGCGAAGCGTCGCAAGATCACCCAGGGCGACGATCTGGCACCGGGCGTGCTGAAAATCGTCAAGGTGTATCTGGCCGTTAAGCGTCAGATTCAGCCTGGTGACAAAATGGCGGGTCGTCACGGTAACAAAGGTGTTATCTCGAAGATCAACCCAATCGAAGACATGCCATACGATGAGAACGGTACGCCGGTCGACATCGTACTGAACCCGCTGGGCGTACCATCGCGTATGAACATCGGTCAGATTCTGGAAACCCACCTGGGTATGGCGGCGAAAGGCATTGGTGAGAAGATCAATGCGATGCTGAAGAAGCAGGAAGAAGTCGCCAAACTGCGTGAGTTTATCCAGCGTGCTTACGATCTGGGCACCGATGTGCGTCAGAAAGTTGACCTGAACACCTTCTCGGACGACGAAGTGCTGCGTCTGGCAGAGAACCTGAAAAAAGGTATGCCAATCGCGACGCCAGTGTTCGACGGTGCGAAAGAGAGCGAAATCAAAGAGCTGCTGCAGCTCGGCGGTCTGCCTTCTTCCGGTCAGATCACCCTGTTCGACGGCCGTACCGGTGAGCAGTTTGAGCGTCAGGTAACCGTAGGTTACATGTACATGCTGAAACTGAACCACCTGGTCGACGACAAGATGCACGCCCGTTCTACCGGCTCTTACAGCCTGGTTACGCAGCAGCCGCTGGGTGGTAAGGCGCAGTTCGGTGGTCAGCGCTTCGGTGAGATGGAAGTGTGGGCACTGGAAGCATACGGTGCCGCGTATACCCTGCAGGAAATGCTTACCGTTAAGTCTGATGACGTCAACGGCCGTACCAAGATGTATAAAAACATCGTTGACGGCAACCATCAGATGGAACCGGGCATGCCGGAATCCTTCAACGTACTGTTGAAAGAGATTCGCTCGCTGGGTATCAACATCGAGCTGGAAGACGAGTAAGCACTCGCAAGTACTGGTTATGGGACGCGCCTGGCGCGTCCCTGAGAGTTCCACTCCGACGGGAGCTAATCCGTGAAAGACTTACTTAAGTTTCTGAAAGCGCAAACTAAAACCGAAGAGTTTGATGCGATCAAAATTGCGCTGGCCTCGCCAGACATGATCCGTTCCTGGTCTTTCGGTGAAGTTAAAAAGCCGGAAACCATTAACTACCGTACCTTCAAGCCGGAGCGTGACGGTCTTTTCTGTGCCCGTATTTTCGGACCGGTAAAAGATTACGAATGCCTGTGCGGTAAGTACAAGCGTCTGAAACACCGTGGCGTGATCTGTGAGAAGTGTGGCGTTGAAGTCACGCAGACCAAAGTGCGTCGTGAGCGTATGGGCCACATCGAGCTGGCTTCGCCGACCGCGCACATCTGGTTCCTGAAATCACTGCCATCCCGCATCGGTTTGCTGCTGGATATGCCGCTGCGTGATATCGAGCGCGTGCTGTACTTCGAATCTTATGTTGTGGTCGAAGGCGGCATGACCAACCTGGAAAAACGTCAGATTCTGACTGAAGAGCAGTACCTTGACGCGCTGGAAGAGTTCGGTGACGAATTCGACGCGAAGATGGGTGCGGAAGCTATCCAGGCGCTGCTGAAAAATATGGATCTGGAGCAGGAGTGCGAGCAGCTGCGTGAAGAGCTGAACGAAACCAACTCTGAGACCAAACGTAAAAAGCTGACCAAGCGTATCAAGCTGCTGGAAGCGTTCGTGCAGTCTGGCAACAAGCCAGAGTGGATGATCCTGACCGTTCTGCCGGTACTGCCGCCAGATCTGCGTCCGCTGGTACCGCTGGACGGCGGTCGTTTCGCTACGTCGGATCTGAACGATCTGTATCGTCGCGTGATCAACCGTAACAACCGTCTGAAGCGTCTGCTGGATCTGGCTGCGCCAGATATCATCGTACGTAACGAAAAACGTATGCTGCAGGAAGCGGTAGATGCCCTGCTGGATAACGGCCGTCGCGGTCGTGCCATCACCGGCTCTAACAAACGTCCTCTGAAATCTTTGGCCGACATGATCAAAGGTAAGCAGGGTCGTTTCCGTCAGAACCTGCTGGGTAAACGTGTTGACTACTCCGGTCGTTCGGTTATCACCGTCGGTCCATACCTGCGTCTGCATCAGTGCGGTCTGCCGAAGAAAATGGCACTGGAGCTGTTCAAACCGTTCATCTACGGCAAGCTGGAACTGCGTGGCCTCGCGACCACCATTAAAGCGGCCAAGAAAATGGTTGAGCGCGAAGAAGCGGTCGTCTGGGATATCCTGGATGAAGTGATTCGCGAACACCCGGTACTGCTGAACCGTGCACCAACCCTGCACCGTCTGGGTATCCAGGCGTTTGAACCGGTGCTGATCGAAGGTAAAGCGATCCAGCTGCACCCGCTGGTGTGTGCGGCGTATAACGCCGACTTCGATGGTGACCAGATGGCTGTTCACGTACCGCTGACGCTGGAAGCCCAGCTGGAAGCGCGTGCGCTGATGATGTCTACCAACAACATTCTGTCTCCAGCGAACGGCGAGCCAATCATCGTTCCTTCACAGGACGTTGTTCTGGGTCTGTACTACATGACCCGCGACAAAGTGAACGCCAAAGGCGAAGGCATGGTACTGACCGGCCCGAAAGAAGCTGAGCGTGTTTATCGCGCTGGCCAGGCCGAGCTGCATGCACGCGTTAAAGTGCGTATCACTGAATACAGCAAAAATGAGCAGGAAGAGCTCGTTGCGAAAACCAGCCTGATCGACACCACCATTGGTCGTGCGATCCTGTGGATGATCGTACCGAAAGGTCTGCCTTACTCCATCGTCAACCAGGCGCTGGGTAAGAAAGCGATCTCTAAGATGCTGAACACCTGTTACCGCATCCTGGGCCTGAAGCCGACCGTTATCTTTGCTGACCAGACCATGTACACCGGCTTTGCCTATGCAGCCCGTTCAGGTGCCTCAGTAGGTATCGACGACATGGTGATTCCTGCCAAGAAAGCAGAAATCATTGCAGAAGCCGAAGCGGAAGTGGCCGAGATCCAGGAGCAGTTCCAGTCTGGTCTGGTTACCGCGGGCGAACGTTACAACAAAGTCATCGATATCTGGGCTGCGGCTAACGAACGCGTATCCAAAGCGATGATGGATAACCTGCAGACCGAAACCGTGATCAACCGTCACGGCGAAGAAGAGCAGCAGGTTTCGTTCAACAGCATCTACATGATGGCCGACTCCGGTGCGCGTGGTTCTGCGGCACAGATTCGTCAGCTGGCAGGTATGCGTGGTCTGATGGCGAAGCCAGATGGCTCCATCATTGAGACGCCGATCACCGCGAACTTCCGTGAAGGTCTGAACGTACTCCAGTACTTCATCTCGACCCACGGTGCGCGTAAAGGTCTGGCCGATACCGCACTGAAAACGGCGAACTCCGGTTACCTGACCCGTCGTCTGGTAGACGTGGCGCAGGACCTGGTAGTCACCGAAGACGACTGTGGCACATTCGAAGGCATCATGATGACCCCGGTCATCGAAGGTGGCGACGTTAAAGAGCCGCTGCGTGAGCGTGTACTGGGGCGTGTGACGGCAGAAGACGTGCTGAAGCCGGGTACTGCGGACATCCTGATCCCGCGTAACACCCTGATCGATGAGCACTGGTGTGACGTGGTTGAACTGAACTCCGTGGACGCGATTAAAGTGCGTTCCGTGGTGAGCTGTGAAACCGACTTCGGTGTGTGTGCACACTGCTACGGTCGCGATCTGGCACGTGGTCACATCATCAACAAAGGTGAGGCCATCGGCGTTATCGCAGCACAGTCCATCGGTGAGCCGGGTACCCAGCTGACCATGCGTACCTTCCACATCGGTGGTGCGGCATCGCGTGCAGCAGCTGAATCCAGCATTCAGGTGAAGAACAAAGGTACTATCAAGCTGACCAACGCCAAGTCAGTAACCAACTCCTCCGGGAAGCTGGTTATCGTCTCGCGTAACGTTGAGCTGAAGATGATCGACGAGTTCGGTCGTACCAAAGAGAGCTATAAAGTGCCTTACGGTGCGGTCATGGCGAAAGGTGATGGCGAGCAGGTTGCCGCGGGCGAAACCGTTGCAAACTGGGATCCACACACCATGCCGGTTATCACCGAAGTGGGCGGTTTCATCCGCTTCACCGACATGATCGACGGTCAGACCATTACCCGTCAGACTGACGACCTGACCGGTCTGTCATCGCTGGTGGTACTGGATTCTGCAGAGCGTACTGCGGGCGGTAAAGACCTGCGTCCGGCACTGAAAATCGTTGATGCCAACGGCAACGATGTACTGATCCCGGGCACCGACATGCCGGCACAGTACTTCCTGCCAGGTAAAGCGATTGTGCAGCTGGAAGATGGCGTGAAGATCAGCTCGGGTGATACCCTGGCGCGTGTTCCGCAGGAATCTGGCGGTACCAAGGACATCACCGGTGGTCTGCCACGCGTTGCCGACCTGTTCGAAGCGCGTCGTCCGAAAGAGCCAGCTATCCTGGCGGAGATCAGCGGTATCATCTCCTTCGGTAAAGAGACCAAAGGCAAGCGTCGTCTGGTGATCACGCCGGTTGACGGTAGCGATCCGTATGAAGAGATGATTCCGAAATGGCGTCAGCTCAACGTATTCGAAGGTGAACGTGTAGAACGTGGTGACGTCGTATCTGACGGCCCAGAGTCTCCGCACGACATCCTGCGTCTGCGTGGCGTCCATGCTGTGACCCGTTACATCACTAACGAAGTGCAGGAAGTTTACCGCCTGCAGGGCGTTAAGATTAACGATAAGCACATCGAAGTCATCGTGCGTCAGATGCTGCGTAAAGCAACCATCATGAACGCGGGTAGCTCGGAGTTCCTGGAAGGCGAGCAGGCGGAAGTCTCTCGTATCAAGATCTCCAACCGCGATCTGGAAGCGAACGGCAAAATCGGCGCGACGTACATGCGTGACCTGCTGGGTATCACCAAAGCCTCGCTGGCAACCGAATCGTTCATCTCTGCGGCATCGTTCCAGGAGACCACCCGTGTCCTGACCGAAGCAGCGGTAGCAGGCAAGCGCGACGAACTGCGCGGCCTGAAAGAGAACGTTATCGTGGGTCGTCTGATCCCGGCCGGTACCGGTTATGCTTACCACCAGGATCGTATGCGTCGCCGTCAGGCGGGTGAAGCACCGGTTGCACCGCAGGTGACTGCGGATGAAGCCTCTGCCAGCCTCGCTGAGCTGCTGAACGCTGGTCTGGGCGGTAGCGACGACGAATAATCGTCTGCTCTGCTGACCATGAAAAAACCCTGCCTCGGCAGGGTTTTTTTTCGTCTGAAATCCGCGTTATTTCTGGTTAATATCCTGACGCGTCAGCCCGATGTCACGCAGCTGCGCATCACTCAGGTGCGAAAGAATCTCCCGCGTTTCCCGTCTGGCCTGCCAGCGTTTTATCGCGCGCACGCCGCCACGAAAGATATCGAGTAAGGTCACGCTGAACGGTTTTGCCGCCCGGTTCTGATCGAATTCCATAATCCCAGCCCTCAGTATGATGTCTGAACGACATTTTCCCTCTGATGGCGAATGCAATACAGATTCAAAAATCACTTATCTTTAACATACAGATTGCGCCCGTACCGATCTGAATGGTAGAAATAGGCGTCATCTGTACTGTTTTTTGATCACCGTTAACGCAGCGAGGCACACAATGACGCGCTATCAACATCTGGCCTGTCTGCTTTCAGACCGTATCGAGCAGGGGCTGTATCGCAGCGGCGAACGCTTGCCCTCGGTGCGTACGCTCAGCATTGAGCACGGCGTCAGCATCAGCACCGTGCAGCAGGCTTATCATCTGCTGGAAGAGAAGCAGCTGATCGTGCCGCAGCCGCGTTCCGGCTATTTTGTCGCCACCCGTAAAGCCACGCCGCCGGTGCCGGCGATGACCCGGCCCGTGCAGCGTCCGGTTGAGATCACCCAGTGGGAATCGGTGCTGGAACTGCTGAGCAGCCGCATTAATGGCGACGTGCTGCAGCTGGGCAGCGGCATGCCGGACCTGACCCAGCCGACGCTCAAGCCGCTGTGGAAAATCATGGGCCGCATGGCGCAGAAGCAGGACATTGATCAGCTCAACTATGACAGCCTGCTCGGCGTGGCAGCGCTGCGCGAGCAGATTGCGCGGCTGACAATTGACAGCGGCTGTCAGCTGACGGCGGAAGAAATTGTCATCACCACCGGTTGCCATGAAGCGCTGTCGGTGTCGATTCGCGCCGTGTGCGAGCCAGGCGATATCATTGCCGTTGAGTCGCCGGCGTTTCACGGCACCATGCAGACACTGCGCGGTCTGGGCATTCGCGCCATTGAAATCCCTACCGATGCGGTCAGCGGGATCAGCCTTGAGGCGCTGGAGCTGGCGTTTGAGCAGTGGCCAATCAAAGCGGTGGTGGTGGTACCCAACTGCAATAACCCGCTCGGATTTATCATGCCGGAAACGCGTAAGCGCGCGCTGCTGACGCTGGCGCAGCGCTTTGACGCGGCGATCATTGAAGATGATGTTTACGGCGAGCTGGCGTGGGAGTATCCGCGTCCGATCACCATCAAATCGCTGGATATGGATGGCCGCGTGCTGCTGTGCAGTTCGTTTTCCAAAACCCTGGCGCCCGGCTTGCGCGTGGGCTGGGTCGCGCCGGGACGCTATCGCGATCGCGTACTGCACATGAAATATATTGGCACCGGTTCGACGGCAACGCAGCCGCAGTATGCGGTCGCGGAGTTTATTCGTCAGGGCCATTACCTGCCGCATTTGCGCCGCATGCGCCAGGTGTATCAGCGTAACTATGAGACGTTTAGCTGCTGGGTGCGCCACTATTTTCCCTGCGGCATTTGCGTCTCGCGGCCGCAGGGCAGTTTTCTGATGTGGATTGAGCTGCCGGAAGCCTTCGATGCGGTGCGGCTGAATGCGGAGCTGCGGGAGCTGAAAATCCAGGTGGCGGTCGGTTCGCTGTTTTCGGCGGCGGGTAAATATCGCAACTGCCTGCGCCTCAATTATGGTCTGCCAATGAATGAGCAAACCGAGCAGGCGATTGCCAGCCTTGGCGCAGCCGTGGAGCGTGCCATGCAGGCCTGCAGTGCCGAAACGCGCCATATCACCTCCCTGACAGAATAACGGTGGAAAGGCAGGGCCGGACAGAGAGTCGGGGAAGCCAGCCCTGGCCCGCTGCAAGCGACAGCGGGCAGGCTCACTTTAGCGATTGTCCCCGGTCGCGCCAGCCCTGACTGCTGCCGTTTGCGCGCCGTATTCGCGGATTTTTAGCGCCGTTGCAGTCAGTTACAACGCTTTTGCGACATGCTCTGGGGATTCTACCAGCGCCAGCAGCTGGCGGGTGGCCGTCTGCCAGTCTTCCGCCTGGGTAATCGCGCTGACCACGGCAATGCTGCCGACACCGGTCGCCAGCACCTCCGGCACGCGTGCCAGCGAAATGCCGCCAATCGCCACGGTGGGGATATGCTGCAGCCGCGCCAGATGGCGCTCCAGCTCGGCTATGCCCTGTGGCGCAGAGGGCATCTCTTTGGTTTGTGTAGGAAAGATGTGGCCGAGCGCAATATAGGACGGACGCAGCGCCAGCGCGCGATCCAGCTCGGCGTCATCGTGTGTCGACAGACCCAGGCGTAAGCCGGCGTGGCGGATAGCGTCCAGGTCGGCCACATCCAGATCCTCCTGACCAAGATGCACACCATAAGCGTTGTACTTAATCGCTAAGCGCCAGTAATCGTTGATAAACAGCCGCGCGCCGTACTGTTTGCCCAGGGCGATGGCATCGCGTACTGCGGCTTCAATCTGGCGATCATCGCCATCTTTGATGCGCAGCTGGAGGGTGCGCACGCCGGCTGCCAGCAGGCGTTCAATCCACAACACGCTGTCGACAACCGGATAGAGCCCCAGTTTTGGCGCGGTGGCAGGGAAGGCTTCAGTCATCATTTTTCCTCTTTCAGGGCATCGGCGGCGTGATACAGCTCGCCGCCACGGCTACGGAAGGCATCGGACATTTGCGCCATGCCCAGCGCTATCGGCTGGGCTTCAGCCTGCTGGCGGGCGGCAAATTCGCGCACTTCCTGGGTGATTTTCATTGAACAGAATTTGGGGCCGCACATGGAACAGAAGTGGGCCACTTTGCCGGATTCCTGCGGCAGGGTTTCGTCGTGATAGGCCCGCGCGGTATGCGGATCGAGTGCCAGATTAAACTGATCTTCCCAGCGGAACTCGAAGCGAGCTTTCGACATGGCGTTGTCGCGGATCTGCGCGCCGGGATGGCCTTTAGCCAGATCGGCAGCATGCGCGGCGATCTTGTAGGTAATCAGCCCCTGCTTAACATCCTCTTTATTCGGCAGGCCAAGGTGCTCTTTCGGCGTGACGCAGCACAGCATCGCGCAGCCAAACCAGCCGATCATGGCGGCGCCAATCCCGGAGGTGAAATGATCGTAGCCCGGCGCGATATCGGTCGTCAGCGGGCCCAGCGTATAAAACGGCGCTTCATGGCAGTGTTCCAGCTGCTCGGTCATATTGCGGCGGATCATCTGCATCGGCACGTGACCGGGGCCTTCAATCATGACCTGCACATCATATTGCCAGGCGATTTGCGTCAGCTCGCCTAAGGTACGCAGTTCGGCAAACTGGGCTTCGTCGTTGGCGTCCTGAATCGAGCCGGGACGTAAACCATCACCGAGCGACAGCGCGACATCATAGGTGGCGCAGATTTCACAGATTTCGCGGAAATGCTGGTAGAGGAAGTTTTCCTGGTGATGTGACAGGCACCACTTCGCCATGATGGAGCCGCCGCGCGACACGATGCCGGTCAGCCGTTGTGCAGTCATCGGCACATAGCGCAGCAGCACGCCCGCGTGAATGGTGAAGTAATCAACACCCTGCTCAGCCTGTTCCAGCAGGGTATCGCGGAAAATGTCCCAGTTAAGATCTTCTGCGATGCCGTTAACCTTTTCCAGCGCCTGATAGATTGGCACCGTGCCGATCGGCACCGGACTGTTGCGCAAAATCCACTCGCGCGTTTCATGGATATAGCGGCCGGTCGACAGATCCATCACGGTATCTGCCCCCCAGCGCGTGGCCCACACCAGTTTTTCCACTTCCTCTTCAATCGACGAACTTACCGCCGAGTTGCCGATGTTGGCGTTAACCTTTACCAGAAAATTGCGGCCGATAATCATCGGCTCTGATTCGGGGTGATTGATGTTGGCAGGAATGATGGCGCGGCCGCTGGCCACTTCAGCGCGCACGAATTCGGCGCTGATATTCTCTGGCAGCTGCGCACCAAAGCCGTGGCCGGCGTGCTGCTGCAACAGCGTTGCACTGCGGATACGCTCACGTCCCATGTTTTCGCGCAGCGCGATGAACTCCATCTCCGGCGTGATGATGCCCTGACGTGCATAGTGCAGCTGCGTGACGCGGCGACCCGCTTTGGCCCGGCGCGGCAGCGGCAGATGTTCAAAACGCAGATGATCCAGCCCGTCATCTGCCAGCCGCTGCTGACTGTAGCTTGAGCTGAGTGCGCTGATGGTTTCGCTGTCGTTGCGTTCGGCGATCCAGCCGGCGCGCAATTTTGCCAGACCCTGATGCACATTAATGGTCGCGTGGGGATCGCCATAGGCACCGGCAGTGTCATACACCGGCACCGGTTCATTTTCTGCGTATTGCGGATGATCTTTGCTGCCGCCGGTGTGCGTCGGGCTGAGCTGAATTTCGCGCATCGGGACGCGGATATCCGCGCGGCTGCCGCTGATCCAGATACGTTTTGAGTTAGGGAAGGCGGTTCCCTGGAGCGAATCGATAAATTTTTGCGCCTGCGCGCGTTGTTCACGACGTGAGGTTTTAGCATCAGACATAGCAAGTTTCCTGAAAACAAGGGGAAGCTGCTTGTCCGGAGTCCGGAAGGAGTAACAGAAACGGTGCGGGCGCCTGACTGCACCGTGCTGATCACATCTACTCTTGTTCCCTTCGCAGGTACTAACCTGATCAGGTTCCGCGGATCCCGAATTAACGGTCTCAGCCCCTAAGGGCACTCCGACAAGTTTACGTTTTACGCGATAAGCGACTTTACTGACTGCTGCACGCTGCGCTTATATCGCAAAGTTTGATTGTGGATTGTCGTTTAAAAAGACAATAAAAAAGCCCATTCAGCATAAAAGGGCTTTTCCTGAATAACAAGTCTTTTACAACTGCAGCGGTTCAGGCCGGACGAGCAATGGTGCTGTCATTGGCCACCGGCGGGCGCGCCAGCTGGTTATCCCAGGCGAGCTGAATCAGTTTGTCTTCCAGCGTAAAGCGTGACTCCAGCGCTTCGCCCACTTCTGACAGCGCCTGCTGGAAATCCACGCAGTTGTCGTCATTAATGGCCTGCTGCAGATGGCTGTCATACAGTTGCATCAGACGTTCAGTATTGCCTTCCAGCGCCGGATAGATCTGCGCCGCCGCAATCATCGGGCTGTCGCCGGACATCTCGCTGATGATGCGCTCGTAAACGCTGAAGTGGCCGGTAGAGAGATAGTCCACCAGACGATGGCAAAACGCATCCAGCGCCTGTTCATCCAGCGCGGTCAGCGCTTCTTTGTTCGGCTTCATGCCAATTAACTCGTAATAGGTGACGAGCAGTTGTCGACGGGCGCGCAACCATGAGTCGACTAATTCATTACCGCCACCTACACGCTCGGTCAGGTTATCTAACTGGGTAAGCATACGGGGCTCCAGGTGAGTTATAGTTGTTTATTACACACTTAACATCAGGATTTCAGCGTGCCATTTGACGCTAAGGACAACGATTAAGATGCAACGTGAGATCTCAAGCGTAGACGCTGGCTGGTGGATTGTCAGCTCCGCGCAGAAACTTTGGTTGCCGCAAGGCGAGTTGCCGCATGGCTTATCCGGCGAGTTTGGCCTGACCGGCAGCAGCGGCAGAGTGATTGGCGAGTGGCAGGGCGAAAACGTCTGGCTGGTATGCGAAGCGCGTCCGGACAATATGGCCTCGGTGCGCCAGCTGATTGACGAAGATGTCGGTCTGTTTCAGCTCGCCGGGCGCGGCGTGCAGCTGGCTGAGTTCTACCGTTCGCATCGCTGGTGCGGCTATTGCGGCCATGAAATGCAGCACAGCAAGCGCGAATTTGCCTGCCTGTGCAGCCACTGCCGCGAGCGCTACTATCCGCAAATCGCCCCCTGCATCATTGTGGCGATTCGTCGCGGTGAGGAGATCCTGCTGGCAAACCATGCGCGCCATCGCAACAGCATCTACACCGTGCTGGCCGGGTTTGTCGAAGTCGGCGAAACGCTGGAGCAGGCGGTGGCCCGCGAGGTGATGGAAGAGAGCAACGTGCGGGTAAAAAATGTGCGTTACGTGACCTCGCAGCCGTGGCCGTTCCCGCACTCGCTGATGATGGCGTTCATGGCGGAGTACGATGGCGGCGAGCTGCAGCACGATGGTAAAGAGCTGCTGGATGCTGGCTGGTATCGCTACGACGATCTGCCCCTGTTGCCGCCGCCGGGCACCGTGGCGCGCCGGCTGATTGAAGATACGGTTGCGCTGTGTCGCGCCAGCGCGGCGTGAAAATGCTACACTGCCGGCCTTAGCATGAGAGAGCCCATTATGAGTGAACTGAAGAACGATCGTTATCTGCGCGCCCTGTTACGCCAGCCGGTGGATATCACCCCGGTATGGATGATGCGACAAGCCGGGCGTTACCTGCCGGAATACAAAGCCACGCGCGCTGAAGCCGGTGATTTTATGTCGCTGTGTAAGAACGCGGAGCTGGCGTGCGAAGTCACCCTGCAGCCGCTGCGCCGCTATGCGCTGGATGCCGCGATCCTCTTCAGCGATATCCTGACCATTCCGGATGCGATGGGTCTGGGGCTCTACTTTGAAACCGGCGAAGGCCCGCGTTTCTCCCGCCCCATCGCCTGCCGTGCCGATGTGGATAAACTACCGGTGCCGGATCCGGAGCAGGAGCTGGGTTACGTGATGAATGCGGTGCGCACCATCCGTCATAACCTCAAGGGCGAAGTGCCGCTGATCGGTTTCTCCGGCAGCCCGTGGACGCTGGCAACCTACATGGTAGAAGGCGGCAGCAGCAAGGCTTTCACCAAAATCAAGAAGATGATGTACGCCGAGCCGCAGACGCTGCACGCGCTGCTGGATAAGCTGGCAGAGAGCGTGATCCTTTACCTCAACGCGCAGATTAAAGCGGGTGCGCAGTCGGTGATGGTGTTTGATACCTGGGGCGGCGTGCTGACCGGGCGCGACTATCGCGAGTTTTCGCTCTATTACATGCACAAAATCGTCGATAGCGTGCTGCATGAGAACGAAGGACGACGCGTGCCCATCACCCTGTTTACCAAGGGCGGCGGCCAGTGGCTGGAAGAGATGGCGGCCACCGGCTGTGATGCGCTGGGCCTTGACTGGACCACCGATATTGGCGAAGCGCGGCGCCGCGTGGGCGATAAAGTCGCGCTGCAGGGCAACATGGATCCGTCTATGCTGTATGCACCCCCTGCACGAATTGAGCAGGAAGTGGCGGGGATTCTGGAAGGCTTTGGCGCAGGCGAAGGCCACGTCTTCAACCTCGGTCACGGGATTCATCAGGATGTTCCGCCAGAGCACGCTGGCGCGTTTGTGGAGGCGGTGCATCGGTTATCACGACCATATCATCAGGGATAAGCATGGATTTAGCCGCACTACGACAGCAACAGGTACAGCTCGCCGCCAGCGTGGTGCGGCAGGATGATTTTGACGTACTGCCGCCGCGCTTTATTGGCGGCGCCGATGTTGGTTTTGAACAGGGCGGCGAGGTAACGCGCGCCGCCCTGGTGATCCTCGAATACCCTTCATTAACGCTGGTGGAGCATCGCATCGCGCGTGTCGCGACCACCATGCCTTACATCCCCGGTTTTCTCTCGTTTCGCGAAATTCCAGCCCTGCAGGCGGCGTGGCAGCAATTGTCGCAGCGGCCCGATCTGCTGTTCGTCGACGGCCATGGCATCTCTCATCCACGCCGGCTGGGCGTTGCCGCGCATTTCGGCTCGCTGCTGGATGTGCCAACCATCGGCGTAGCGAAAAAGCGCCTGTGCGGCCGTTTCGCTGAGCTGGATGCGGCACCGGGCAGTCGTCAGCCGCTGATGGATAAAGGCGAGCAGATTGCCTGGGTGTGGCGCAGCAAGACGCGCTGCAACCCGCTGTTTGTCTCAACCGGCCACCGCGTCAGCCTCGACAGCGCCCTGTACTGGGTTGAAGCCTGCATGGCCGGCTACCGCTTGCCGGAGCCAACGCGCTGGGCCGATGCCGTGGCATCTGGCCGTCCCGCTTTTGTGAAGTGGCAAAATGCGCGCTAACGCTGTTTGTGCGCGGCTTTTGCGGTACACTGCCGCCAGCTAATCTACCGAGAGTAAGTTTGATGTTACAGAACCCCGTCCATTTGCGTCTGGCGAAGCTGGAAAGCTGGCAGCACATGACCTTTATGGCCTGTCTGTGCGAGCGGATGTTCCCCAATTACTGGGCCTTCTGTCAGCAGACCGAGTTTGCCGATCCGCAACTCTATCGCCGCATTCTCGACCTGGTGTGGGAAAGCCTGACGGTGAAGGATGCCAAAATCAATTTCGACAGCCAGCTGGAGAAACTGGAAGCGGCGATCCCAAACGGTGACGACTTTGACGTTTACGGCGTGCACCCGGCGATTGACGCCTGCGTGGCGCTGAGTGAACTCCTGCACGCGCAGCTGAGCGGTGAAACGCTGGAGCACGCCATCGAAGTCAGCCGCACGTCGATCACCACCGTGGCCATCCTCGAAATGACCCAGGCCGGTCGCGAAATGAGCGACGAAGAGCTGCGTGACAACCAGGCGGTAATTGACGAATGGGACCTGCAGTGGGAGATTTTTCGCCTGCTGGCAGAGTGCGAAGAACGGGACCTGGAGCTAATCAAAGGGCTACGTGCAGACCTGCGTGAAGCCGGAATCAGTAACATCGGTATAATTTTTCAGCAATAAGGCGAGAAAACGTGACTTCAGGCCCGAATTACCGCGCCTGGAGGCTTCACATCAGCCCCCTGTCTGGTCTACATTTGGGGGGCTGAAAATTGTGGCTATCGGTGCGTGCAGGCTGAAGAGTGCCAGAATATGGCTTTTCCCTCGCACTCGTTGCTTAGCAAGCGATAAATACACTTTAAGGATAACTTATGAACAAGACTCAACTGATTGATGTGATCGCAGAGAAAGCTGACCTGTCTAAAACCCAGGCTAAAGCTGCGCTGGAATCTACCCTGGCTGCGATCACTGAGTCTCTGAAAGAAGGTGATGCTGTACAACTGGTTGGTTTTGGTACTTTTAAAGTGAACCACCGCGCTGAGCGTACCGGTCGCAACCCGCAGACTGGCAAAGAGATCAAAATCGCTGCAGCTAACGTGCCAGCGTTCGTCTCTGGTAAAGCACTGAAAGACGCTGTTAAGTAAGTTTTCCGCATCGCGGTTTAGCTTTAAAAGAGGGGCGATTTCGCCCCTTTTTGTTACCGGGGCCTGCTATGCTGAACATCTCTCCTCAGCGCCTCTGCGCCATCCTCCTCGGGGTATTACTCACCGGCTGCAGTGCCACTCCCGATCTTCCGGCTTTCACCGCCAGCGGCTATCTGTCTGACCGTGGTACGGTGCGAATCTGGCGTAAAAACGGCGACCACGAAGCCGTCCATCTGCGTACTGTCTATACCCCTTTCAATGGCGATAGCCGGGAAACCACCGACTATATCTGGCAGGCGGATAAACTGCTGAGCGTGGAACGGCACGTCACTGGCCAGCAGCCGGACGACGTAACCCTGCGTTTCGACCATCAGGGCAACCTCAATTTTATGCAGCGACAGTTGGCTGGCCGGCGTGAAGCCGTCAGCGCCGACAGCGTCGAGCTGTACCGGTTTGACGCGCAGCGCATGCTGGCGCAGAGCAATGCACTGCTGAGTGGCCGGGTACTGTTGCGGCAGGGGCACTGGCAGGGCGGTACGCAGGTTCGTGACTGTGAGGGGCAGCAGGTGAATGTGGCGTTCGATCGCGACACGCTGGCGACGCTGTATCGACAGCAGCAGGGGCAGCAACAGCCGATTACCCTGTCGTGGCTGGAAGCGCCAGAGGGGATTCAGCTGCTGCGTGCCACGCCGGAAGATGAGTGCCGCTGGCAGCCGAAAGATGCCGATTTTTAGCGGCGACCGGCTGGCCGCCGCCGGGGGCTTACTTGCGGTTAATCGCGCGGTAACCGATATCATTACGGCAGAAGCTGCCGTTCCATGAGATGTGCTGCGCCAGCGCGTAGGCATTCTTCTGCGCTGCCGCCACATCTTCACCCAGCGCGGTCACGCACAGTACGCGACCGCCGCTGGTCACCACCAGATCATCTTTCAGGGTGGTGCCGGCATGGAATACCTTCCCGTCCGGTACGTCTTCCAGCGGCAGACCGTGGATCTGATCGCCCGTGTTGTAGTCGCCCGGATAACCGCCAGCGGCCAGCACCACGCCGAGTGACGGGCGCGGATCCCACTGTGACTGCTGCTGATCGAGCTTGCCGTCGACAGCGGCGAGGCACAGCGCGACCAGATCCGACTGCAGGCGCAGCATGATCGGCTGCGTTTCCGGATCGCCGAAGCGGCAGTTGAATTCGATCACCTTTGGCTGACCGGCTTTGTCGATCATCAGACCGGCATACAGGAAACCGGTGTAGGTGTTACCTTCCGCTTTCATGCCGTTGACGGTTGGCCAGATGATCTGATCCATCACGCGCTGGTGGATCTCATCGGTCACTACCGGTGCCGGTGAGTAAGCGCCCATGCCACCGGTGTTCGGGCCGGTGTCGCCGTCGCCAACACGTTTGTGATCCTGGCTGGTGGCCATTGGCAGGACGTTATCGCCGTCCACCATCACGATGAAGCTGGCTTCTTCACCATCAAGGAATTCTTCGATGACGATGCGGTGACCTGCGTCGCCGAACGCATTGCCGGCCAGCATATCCTGCACTGCCGCTTCTGCTTCGGCCAGCGTCATGGCGACGATGACGCCTTTACCCGCGGCCAGACCGTCCGCTTTGATGACGATCGGCGCACCTTTCTCACGCAGGTAAGCCAGCGCGGGTTCCACCTCGGTGAAGTTCTGGTATTCCGCCGTCGGGATCTGCTGGCGGGCAAGGAAATCTTTGGTGAAGGCTTTTGAGCCCTCCAGCTGCGCGGCCGCCTGCGTCGGGCCAAAGATTTTCAGGCCGGCAGCGCGAAACGCATCGACTACGCCAATCACCAGCGGCGCTTCCGGTCCGACGATGGTCAGGTCGATGTTTTCCTGCTGCGCAAACGCCAGCAGGGCCGGAATATCGGTGGCGCTGATGGCCACGTTCTGCAGGGCCGGCTCCAGCGCGGTACCGGCGTTGCCTGGCGCAACAAATACGGTTTCTGCCAGCGGCGACTGTGCTGCTTTCCACGCCAGCGCGTGTTCACGTCCACCATTACCAATCACTAAAATTTTCATCGTTACGGCTCCAGGCTATTAATGGCGGAAATGACGCATGTCAGTGAAGATCATCGCGATGCTGTGCTCGTCGGCGGCAGCAATAACTTCATCATCGCGAATGGAACCGCCCGGCTGGATCACACAGGTGATGCCCACTGCTGCTGCGGCATCAATGCCATCGCGGAACGGGAAGAAGGCGTCGGAAGCCATGGCGGAACCCTTCACCTCCAGTCCTTCGTCAGCGGCTTTGATGCCGGCAATTTTGGCAGAGTAAACGCGGCTCATCTGGCCCGCGCCAATACCGATCGTCATGTTGTCGCGTGCATACACAATGGCGTTGGATTTAACGAATTTCGCCACTTTCCAGCAGAACAGCGCGTCACGCAGTTCCTGTTCGGTTGGCTGACGCTGGCTGACAACGCGCAGCTGGCTGGCATCGACCATACCAAGATCGCGATCCTGAACCAGCAGGCCACCGTTGACGCGTTTGAAGTCGAGACCGGCCACACGGCTCTGCCACTGACCGCACACCAGAACGCGGACGTTCTGTTTGGCTGCGGTCACGCGCAGTGCCGCTTCACTGGCCGATGGCGCAATAATGACTTCCACGAACTGACGGCTGATGATCGCCTGCGCGGTCGCTTCATCCAGCTCACGGTTAAAGGCGATGATGCCGCCGAACGCCGAGGTCGGATCGGTTTTATAAGCGCGCTCGTAGGCGGCAAGAATTGAATCGCCTGCGGCGACGCCGCATGGGTTAGCGTGCTTGACGATAACGCAGGCTGGCTCGCTGAACTCCTTGACGCACTCCAGTGCCGCATCGGTATCGGCAATATTGTTGTAGGACAGCGCTTTGCCCTGCAGCTGCTGTGCGGTGGCGACCGACGCTTCGCTGACTTGCTCTTCAATATAGAAAGCAGCGTCCTGATGGCTGTTCTCGCCGTAACGCATATCCTGCTTTTTAATAAAGTTGAGGTTCAGGGTGCGCGGGAAGCGGCCGGCCGGCGCGGTGCTCTCGCCGTGATAGGCCGGTACCAGGCTGCCAAAGTAGTTGGCAATCATGCTGTCGTAAGCGGCGGTGTGTTCAAAGGCTTTGATGGCCAGATCGAAACGGGTTTCCAGCGTCAGGGAGTTTTCGTTGGCATCGAGCTCCGCGATGATCGCGTCGTAGTCACTGCTCTTTACCACGATCGCCACGTCTTTGTGGTTCTTGGCTGCCGAGCGCACCATGGTGGGGCCGCCGATATCAATGTTCTCAACGGCATCTTCCAGGCTGCAGTCGGCTTTCGCCACGGTCTGGGCAAAGGGATAGAGGTTCACCACCACCATGTCGATAGGATTGATGGCGTGCTCAGCCATGATGGCATCATCGGTGCCGCGACGGCCCAGAATGCCACCGTGCACTTTGGGGTGCAGCGTTTTGACGCGTCCATCCATCATTTCCGGGAAACCGGTGTAGTCAGAAACTTCCGTGACGGGCAGGCCGGCATCTGCCAGCAGGCGCGCGGTACCACCTGTGGAGAGCAGCTCAACACCACGATGGGAGAGGGCCTGAGCAAATTCGAGGATACCGGCTTTGTCAGAGACACTGAGCAGAGCGCGGCGTACAGGACGACGTTGTTGCATGGTGGTTTTATCCCTTGGCTTTGTTTCGCGTAAATAAGAGCGTTACATCAGGCTTAACTTTCTCTCTCTATATATAGAAGAGAACATTTACCTCAGGTAACGCCCCAAAAGGGGCATCCTTGACGTCGCGGGGCATTGTAGCGAAAACGTTTGCGCGATGCTCGCCTAAATTTATTACCGGCTGCAGATGTGGATAACTTTGTGTGTAACCGGGTATAAGGCGGGATTTTGCTGTGGAATGCAGCGAACGATTGTTTTTATTGAATTTAGCGGTTGCGCGTGCCGAACAACTCCCTATAATGCGCCTCCATCGACACGGCACAACGACTTACGGAATGCGGTGTAGACAGGAAGCTTCGTTAAGAACTTCCGCCGGAGAAAAACGCTGAAAAAAGTGTTTGACTCTGAAGGAGGAAAGCGTAATATACGCCACCTCGCGACAGCAGGCCGAGCGCCGCGTCGCAA
>NZ_JALNUZ010000020.1:0-29527 GCF_026541005.1 Pantoea sp. GM_Pan_4 | reverse complement strand
AGTTAATCTGAAGTGACAAGCATTTCCTGAAAAAAATTGACCGAAAGCTACTTTTTTATACGAACGCGGTAAAAACAGACATTTCCCGGCCAATAATCAGGCAAATCAGCTCTCCCGGCGGCACAAATCAGCGCCATCGTCGCAGCGACCGATGCTATCCTGTTTAACTTACGCTCTTTGCTGACCGATTTTCTTCAAGAAGGATTTTCAATGATTCGCTCCGCGCGCAGTATGGCCGGCCTGCCCTGGATCGCCGCCATGGCGTTTTTTATGCAGGCTCTCGACGCCACCATCCTGAATACCGCGCTTCCCGCCATTGCCACTAGCCTTGAACGTTCCCCACTCGCCATGCAGTCCGCTGTCATCAGTTATACGCTCACGGTCGCGATGTTGATTCCGGTCAGCGGCTGGCTGGCCGATCGCTTTGGCACGCGTAAGGTGTTTATTGTGGCGGTTTCCCTGTTCACGCTCGGGTCACTGGCCTGTGCGCTGTCCGGATCGCTGAGCATGCTGGTGGTTTCGCGCGTGGTGCAAGGCGTTGGCGGAGCAATGATGATGCCGGTAGCGCGTCTGGCGCTGCTGCGCGCCTATCCGCGCAGCGAACTGCTGCCGGTACTCAACTTCGTCACCATGCCCGGCCTGGTCGGACCGATTCTTGGCCCTATGCTCGGCGGTCTGCTGGTCACCTACGCCAGCTGGCACTGGATCTTCCTGATTAATATTCCTATCGGCATCGCCGGCATCTTCTATGCACGCAAATATATGCCAGACTTCACCACGCCAAAACGCCGCTTCGATTTCGGCGGCTTTATGCTGTTTGGTTTTGGCCTGGTGCTGATCTCCATCGGTATTGAGCTGTTTGGCGAGCGTATCGTATCGCCGTGGCAGGCGGTGCTGGTGCTGGTCAGCGGCGTGGTATTGCTGCTGCTCTATATTATGCATGCGCGCCGCCATCCGGCTCCGCTGATTAGTCTGCCGATGTTTAAGACACGCACGTTCTCCGTCGGGATTATCGGTAATATTGCCGCGCGTCTCGGTACTGGCTGTATTCCGTTCCTGATGCCGCTGATGTTACAGGTAGGATTTGGCTATCCGGCGATCATCGCCGGCTGCATGATGGGCCCTACGGCGATTGGCTCGCTGCTGGCTAAATCCACCGTGACTCAGGTGCTGCGCCGCTTTGGCTATCGTAAAACGCTGGTGGGCATTACGGTTATCATCGGCGTGCTGGTCGCCAGCTTCGCGCTGCAGTCGCCGGACGGAAGCATCATCATGTTGCTGGTGGCGCTGTTTGTACTGGGCATGGCGATGTCCACCCAGTTTACCGCCATGAATACCATCACGCTGGCGGATTTGAATGATGAGAACGCCAGCGGCGGCAATAGCGTGCTGGCGGTAACGCAGCAGGTGTCGATCAGTTTTGGCGTGGCGGTCAGCGCCGCCGTGCTGCGCTTTTACCAGGATTTTGAGAGCACCACGGTGCAGCAGTTCCACGCCACCTTCTTTACCATGGGCGTGATTACCGTGCTGTCGGCGCTGGCGTTTCTGATGTTACGGCCGGGTGATGGCCGTAACCTGATCGCCAACCGCGAGAAAACGCGTAAAAGCAGTTAAACCGAACCGCGCTCCACCAGCTCCGGCGTCAGCACCAGCGTTTGCTGGCTGGCGTCGGGATCGCTCATACGATGAATCAGCGTATCAATGGCCAGCTCGCCCAGCTCATCTTTCGGCTGATGAATGGTACTGAGCGGCGGCGTCAGATAGCGCGCCAGCTCAATGTTGTCATAGCCCATCACCGCCATATCCTGCGGCACGCGCAGTCCCGCCTGATACAGGGCGTGATAGACGCCCACCGCCATCGCATCGTTGCTGGTAAACACCGCCTGCGGTGGCGGATCGAGCGCCAGCAGCTGATTCATGGCGTTAAAACCGCCCTGAAATTCGAAATCGCCGTCCACCACATAGCCCGGCGGCACCGCCAGCCCACTGGCAGCCATCGCCTGATGAAAACCGTCCAGACGCAGGCGCGCCGGGGTTTTATCCAGCGGCCCGGCAATACAGGCGATGCGGGTGTAACCGCGATCAATCAGATACTGCGTAGCCAGTTCGCCGCCCAGCAGCGCGTTATCCTGAATAATATCGCCGCGCCCTTCAAACGGCGCCCAGTCCATCATCACCATCGGCACCGAAGGATAGCGATTAAGGATGTCGGCGGAGGGCAGATGGGTTTCCGTGCACATCATCAGCAGGCCATCCACGCGCTTCTGCATCAGCGTTTCAAGGCTGCGATTCATGCGCTCTTCATCGCCTTCGGTATTGCACAGAATCAGGCTGTAGCCGCGTTCATAGCAGCTGTTCTCTACACCGCGCACCACCTCCGAGTAGAACGGGTTGCTGCTGGCGGTCAGTAACATGCCAATGGTGCGCGTTTGCTTGATCTTCAGGCTGCGCGCCAGCGCCGACGGCGCGTAGTTTAATTCGCGAATCGCCTGTTCCACTCGGTCGCGCACCTGTTCACTAACAAAACGGTTGTTGTTGATAACGTGCGAAACGGTGGAGGTGGAGACGCCCGCCAGACGGGCGACATCTTTCATGGTAGCCAAGCGCTTAACCCTGTTGCTGCAGGAATGCGTCAATCTCAGTGCGCCACGGCACTGAGGGCTGTGCGCCCGGGCGCGTCACGGCAATGGCTGCCGCCGCATGGGCAAAACGGACCGCATCCTGCATCGCCACGCCTTCCAGCCGCGCGGTAATGAAGGCACCGTTGAAGGTATCACCGGCAGCGATGGTATCCACCGCCTGCACGCTGAAGCCGGGAATACGCTGTCCCTGGCCCTGCTCGCTGAGCCATACGCCGCGCCGGCCCAGCGTAATCAATACGGTATCGATGCCTTTGGCGTGCAGCGCCTGAGCTGCCCGCGCCGCGTCGTCGTCGTCGTTGACGGCGATACCGGTGAGGATTTCCGCTTCGGTTTCATTCGGCGTAATGATGTCGATCAGCGCCAGCAGCTCATCAGAGAGCTGGGTCGCCGGTGCCGGATTGAGGATCACCTGAGTGTGACTGGCGCGCGCGATGCGGGCCGCAGCCAGCACGCTGTCCAGCGGCGACTCCAGCTGCATCAGCAGCGCATCGGCCGAACGAATTACCTGCTGGTGGCGCTCCACATAGGCTGGCGTCAGCGCCGCGTTCGCGCCTGAGTAGATGCCAATGTTATTTTCGCCTTCGCCATTCACGAAGATCATCGCCACGCCGGTGGCTTCCTGCGCCACGGTTTCCACCGGAGCGGTATCAATCTGGTCCTGCTGCAGCTGCTGGCGAATACGTTCGCCGATGTCATCTGCACCCACGCAGGCAATAAAAGCAATGTCAGCGCCGGCACGGCCAGCCGCGACGGCCTGGTTGGCCCCTTTACCGCCAAAGGCAACCTGATACTGTTTCCCGATCACCGTTTCACCCGGACGGGGAAAATGGGCGAGGTTGAGGATGTGGTCGGCGTTGATGCTGCCGAGTACCGCCAGTTTTGCGCTTTTGCTCATAGGGAGTTATCCAGGAAGTTGCGCCACCGCGAGGGTGGCGCGTTGCCATGCTTTTCTTTGGGTTTTATTTAGTAACCAGTTTCAGGTCAACCGGGTTGATCGCCTGCACTTTTTCGCCCTTCAGAACTTTATCTGCGGTATCGACGCCAATCATACCAATCTTGTCTGGCATCTGTGCAACGGTCGCGCTGAGTTTACCGGATTCTACCGCCTTCACGCCGTCCGCGGTGCCGTCAAAGCCCACCACCAGCACGTCGGTTTTGCCTGCAGTCTGCAGCGCACGCAGCGCGCCCAGCGCCATTTCGTCGTTCTGGGCAAAGACTGCCTGCACGTCCGGATGCGCCTGCAGCAGGTTCTGCATCACGTTCAGACCTTTAGTACGGTCGAAGTCAGCCGGCTGGCTGGCCAGCACGTTGAATTTGTGCGCGTCAGCGGCCTGCTTAAAGCCTTCACCACGCTCGCGGGCAGCGGAAGTGCCGGCAATGCCCTGCAGCTCGATGATTTTCGCACCGTCGCCCAGTTTCTTCGCGATGAAATCGCCGGCCATTTTGCCGCCGAAGCGGTTATCAGACGCCACGTGGCTGACAACTTTCCCCTGCGCCGCCATACGGTCCAGCGTAATCACCGGGATGTTCGCCTGGTTAGCCATTTTCACGGCGTTACCGACCGCGTCAGAATCCGTTGGGTTGATCAGCAGCAGTTTGGTGCCGCGCACAGTGAGATCCTGCACGTTTGCCAGCTCTTTTGCCGGGTTGTTCTGCGAGTCGAGCACCACCAGGTTATAGCCCAGCTTATCGGCTTCTTTCTGTGCGCCATCTTTCAGCGACACAAAGAACGGGTTATTCAGGGTTGAGACCACCAGCGCAATCGTATCCTTAGCCATCGCGCCAGCACTGAGGGTGGCGCCAAGGATGACGGCCAATGCAGTTAACTTTTTCATTTCTTTAATCCTGTGTGAAGGTCAGAGTTACTTACTGCTTTTGTTATCCACCAGCACCGCCAGCAGAATGACGACGGCTTTGACAATCATCTGGTAGTAAGACGATACGCCCATCAGGTTGAGGCCGTTATTAAGGAAGCCGAGAATCAGCGCACCAATCAGCGTGCCCATAATGCGCCCTTTACCGCCCGCGAGGCTGGTCCCGCCCAGCACCACCGCAGCAATCGCATCCAGTTCATAACCGGTGCCCGCCGTCGGCTGCGCCGAAGAGAGACGCGCCACTTCGATGGTGCCCGCCAGCGCCGCCAGCAGGCCGCACAGCGAATAGACGATGACTTTAACGCGGTTAACGTTGATGCCGGACAGGCGCGTGGCCGCTTCGTTACCGCCCAGCGCATAGATGTAGCGGCCGAGGCGGGTGTGATGCAGCATGTACCACGCCAGCGCGAACACCACCGCCATCAGCCATACCGGTGTCGGAATGCCCAGCGGGCGACCAATGCCGAACCAGCCAAACAGATCGGCGTTATCGCTGAAGCCGGTGTTGATCGGACTGCCGTTGGTGTAAACCATGGTGACGCCGCGCAGTAGCAGCATCATCACCAGCGTAGCGATAAACGCCTGCACCTTGCCGCGCGCCACAATCACGCCGGTAATGGCACCAATAAAGGCGCCGAGCGCCAGCGATGCCGCCACGGCCACCAGCGCATTAACTTCCAGCCCGACAATCGATGCCGCTACCGCGCCGGTCAGCGCCAGCAGCGAGCCGACCGAAAGATCGATGCCTGAGGTCAGAATCACCAGCGTCATGCCCACCGCCATGATGGCGTTGACCGATGTCTGCTGCAGGATGTTGAACATGTTGGGCAGCGTGAAGAAGTTCGGGCTCTGGCTGGCGACCACGGCGATCAGCACAATCAACGCGATCAGCGATTTCTGCTCCAGCAGCCAGGCTTTGCTGAACCAGCGACGGCTGGCAGGTAAGGTTTGGGTACTCATACAACTAACTCCTCGCTGTGTTGCTTACCGACCGCCGCTGCCATCAGGGATTCCTGGGTAGCCTGCTCACGGGAAAATTCGCCACTCAGATGGCCTTCATGCATCACCAGAATGCGGTCGCTCATGCCCAGCACTTCCGGCATTTCCGACGACACCAGGATGATGCTCAGCCCTTCGGCTTTAAACTGGTTAATTAACTGATAGATCTCTTTTTTCGCCCCAACATCGACGCCGCGCGTCGGCTCGTCGAGGATCAGCACATCCGGGCGCGTCATCAGGCCACGCGCAATCGCCACTTTTTGCTGATTACCGCCGGACAGCAGACCGATCGGCTGCATCATTGATGGCGTTTTCACATTGAACAGGCGAATAAAATCGCCCACCGCCAGCTGCTCTTCGGCGTGCTTCAGGCCGCCATCGGCGCGGCTGAAGTAGCGCAGCGCGGTCAGCGACATGTTCTCTTTGACCGACATCCCGAGCACCAGTCCGTCACGCTTACGGTCTTCCGAGATATAGACGATGCCGTTGGCCAGGCCGTCCTGCGGCGAGCGGGTGACAATCTCGCGGCCGTTAAGCGTCACTTTGCCGTGCGTACGCGGCAGCGCGCCGTACAGCACCTTCATTAATTCGGTGCGGCCCGCACCCATCAGACCGGAGATGCCCAGAATCTCGCCCTTACGCAGGGTAAAGCTGACATCTTCTACGCCCGGTCCGCTAACGTGCTCGACCCGCAGCCGCACCTCGCCCGGTGTCTGATCGAGATGCGGATACTGATCCTCAAGCTTGCGGCCAACCATCATTTCGATCAGGCTCTCTTCGCTGAGATCGCCCACCGCGCGCTCGGCAATAAACTGGCCGTCGCGGAACACGGTGACGTCATCGCAAATCTCAAAGATCTCTTTCATGCGGTGGGAGATATAAACAATGCCGCAGCCCTGCGCTTTCAGCTCATTGATGACGCGGAACAGCGACAGGGTTTCGGTATCGGTCAGCGCATCGGTCGGTTCATCCATAATGATGACCTGCGACTCGAAGCTGAGTACTTTGGCAATCTCTACCATTTGCTGGTCGCCAATCGACAGATCGCCCACCAGCTTGTGGCTGCTGAAGCGCAGATTGAGGCGCTTTAACAGCGCATCCGCCGCGGCATACATCTGTTTCCAGTCGATGCGGCCAAAGCGGTTAACGAATTCACGGCCGAGGAAAATATTCTCCGCGACGGTCAGCTGCGGGATCAGGTTCAGCTCCTGATGGATGATGCCGATGCCGGCTTCCTGAGACGCTTTCGGCCCGGAGAACGTCACTTCTTTGCCCAGCCAGTGCAGCGAACCGGCGTCCATGCTGTAGATGCCGGTCAGCACCTTCATCATGGTGGATTTGCCTGCGCCGTTTTCCCCGACCAGCGCCATCACGCGCCCGGGATAGACCGCCAGCGACGCGCCGTTGAGCGCCTTCACGCCGGGAAATGATTTTTCAATTCCCCTGAGTTGCAATAACGGTTGCATAGCGGCCTCAGAAAGTGACGCCCGCGCTCAGGATGACATTCGCATACGGAGAGCACTCTCCGCTGCGAATGACCGCCTGACTGCGCTGAGTGTGTTGTTTGAACTGTTCATGGCTGGTGTAACGAACGCTAATCACATTCCCCTGGTGCTGTTGCAAGGCTTCGAGCACGGCGATCAGCTGGCTGTGGAGTTGCGGATTGTGTTGTTGGATCTCCTCCGCTATCAGGGCGCTCTCAACCTGCATCTCCTGCGTGATGACCTCCACCACCTGTAAAAAATCGGGCGTACCGGGCGTCAGCGCCAGATCGATGCGCTGTGGACCGGCCGGGATCGGCAAGCCCGCATCGGCAATCGTCAGCGTATCGGTATGCCCGAGGCGGGCAATCACATGAGAGACTTCAGCGTTTAACAGGCGACCTTTTTTCATTTATTCCACTCCACAGCGAAACGTTTCGCTGTCTGGCAGTGTATTAAATGTACATGGCAACTCAATGACGGCATCACGGAAATGTGATCGCCATCGAAACGTTTCGCCTGGGCCGGGGAAAATTTGAGTTTGGCGGGATGGCGGAGCCCGCGACGTGGCTCCGCAGGGGAGGTTAGGGCAGTTTACGCACCTGTTTAACGTCCAGTTCAATCGAATTGAAATCCTTATCCAGTTCGCCGGTCAGCTCGACCTGATCCTTCGGCGTAATGGTCTGGCCGTTCCAGCGTTTGTGGTCGATCTCCACTTTCATGCTACCGCTGCTGTCGCGGAACAGATAATCTTCATCGCCGATCTGCTTATCAAGCTGGCCGCGCACGGTGATCCAGCTGTCATCCTTCATCTCTTCGGCCTGTTTTACCGTCACCACACTGCTGTTATCGGCCTTAAAACCGCCGGCTTTAGCCTGAGCGGCTGGCGCGTTCGGGTCGACAAAGCCACCCTGCTGGGCGGCTAACACCGGGGTTGCCGCCAGGGCGATAATGGCTAACAGCGCTGCACTCTTTTTCATTTTTCACCTCATTTCCATGTCTGTGCGGATTACGGGAGCTATTTCACCACAGGGTTCTTAACAGGATCTTAAGGGAAAAAAAGAGGGGAAAAATAAGCCAAAACGGGCGAATGACGCTGTACAAGCGCGCATCTGCTTCGTATAAACCCCCAGGTAACCGGGAGAAACGCATGCGCATTTTATTAATTGAAGACGATACGCTGATTGGCGATGGCCTGAAGGTCGGCCTGACCAAACTGGGTTTCAGCGTCGACTGGTTTGTCAGTGGCGAAGCCGGATTTCAGGCGCTCAACGCGGCACCGTGGGATGCCGTGGTGCTGGATCTGTCGCTGCCGCAACGTGACGGGCTGGACATCCTGCGCCAGTGGCGTGAGCAGGGCGCGGATGTCCCGGTGCTGATCCTCACCGCACGCGATGCGCTGGACCAGCGCGTGCAGGGCCTGCAACTCGGTGCTGACGACTATCTGTGTAAGCCGTTTGCGCTGACGGAGGTGGCCGCGCGTCTGCAGGCGCTGATTCGTCGCCGTCACGGTCAGCTGCAGCCGGAGCTGCGTCACGGCAGGCTGGTGATGGCTCCCGGCAGCCACAGCGTGATGGTCGATGGCGAACCGCTCAGCCTGAAAAGCCGTGAGCTGGCGCTGCTGGAGCTGTTCCTGCGCAATCCCGGTCGCGTACTGACGCGCGCACAGCTGGAGGAGAAACTGTACAGCTGGGACGACGACGTTTCCAGTAACGCGGTCGAAGTGCACATCCACCATCTGCGTAAAAAGCTCGGCAGTCAGTTCATCCGCACCGTACACGGCATTGGCTACACGCTGGGAGCGGCAGAATGAGTCTGTTTCTGCGACTGGCCATCGGCTTTCTGCTGTTAATTATTCTGTGTGGTGCCAGCGCCACCTTTAGCGCATGGCAGCAGACGCGCGACACCGTTAATGAGCTGTTTGATACCCAGCAGATGCTGTTCGCCAAACGCCTGCTGGCGCTGGATGCCAGTCGCCTGCAGGCCGCCTCGCTGCCAAAAACCAAAGCGATTTTGCGCCACCATCGCGGCGATCAGGATGACGACGCGCTGGCCTTTGCGGTGTTCAGCGCCGACGGCAAACCGCTGCTGAACGACGGCGAAAACGGCCGCGATTTGCAGTTTACAGCGGATCGCGACGGCTTCCACGATGGTCGCCTGCGCGGCGATGACGATCGCTGGCGGCTGCTGTGGCTGACGTCAGCCGATAAGCAGTGGCGCGTGGTGGTTGGACAGGAGTGGGAATATCGTGATGACATGACGCGCGATCTGGCACTGAGCAGCCTGCTGCCGTGGCTGGTAGCCATGCCACTGATGCTGCTGTTGCTGCTGGCACTGGTGTGGTTTGAGCTGCGTCCGCTGAAACGCCTGACCGCATCGCTGCAGCAGCGCGCGCCGGATGATGCCACCCCGCTGACGCCGCAGCGCCTGCCGCTGGAGGTGAAGCCGCTGGTGGCGGCGCTGAATGGCCTGTTTGCCCGCATGGCACAGCTGGTCCAGCGCGAGCGGCGGTTTACCTCCGATGCGGCGCACGAGCTGCGCAGCCCGCTGGCAGCGCTGCGCGTGCAGAGTGAGGTGATTCAGCTGGCCGGCGATGACGAGGCGATGCGTAACCATGCGCTGCAGCAGCTCGACAGCGGCATCCTGCGCGCCACGCGGCTGGTCGATCAGCTACTGACGCTGTCGCGCGTCGAAGCGGACGATCTGCGCAGCGAATTTCAGCCGGTCCCCCTCGCACCGTTGCTGCACCAGCTGGTGACCGAACACCAGGCACAGGCGGCAACGCAGCACACCAGGCTGACGCTGACGGCTGACGCGGAACCGGTGATGAACGGTCATCCACTGCTGCTGGGTTTACTGCTGCGCAATCTGCTGGATAACGCGCTGCGCTACACACCGTCCGGCAGTGAGATTCAGCTGCGGCTCAGCGCGCGCAGGCTGGAGGTGGTGGATAACGGACCGGGCGTTAGCGCAGAGCAGCTGGCGCGGCTGGGCGAACGCTTCTGGCGACCGCCGGGGCAGGCGCAAACCGGCAGCGGGCTTGGCTTGTCGATTGTGAAAAATGTGGCTCAGCTGCACGGCATCCGGCTGACCTTCAGCGCGGTGCAGCCGCAGGGGCTGCGCGTCACCCTCAGCTGGTGACGCGCGATGCGTCAGATTTCGACCTGAGTACCGAGCTCGATTACCCGGTTAGGCGGAATTTCAAACTGATCCGGCGCGCGCAGGGCGTTGCGCTGCAGCGCAAGGAACAGCTTGCCGCGCAGACGCAGATACCACGGGCGTTTGCCGATGATCAGCGACTCGTGTGACATAAAGAATGAGGTTTCCATCATGCGGCAGTTGAGCCCTTCGAGGCCGCAGCGGTGGAAAATCTCCTCGACGTTCGGCGTTTCGCGCCAGCCGTAGCTTGCCACCACGCGCCAGAAGGTGGGCGACAGCTGCTCAATGGTCACGCGACGCACGTTGTGCACATAAGGCGCATCTTCGGTACGCAGCGTCAGCAGCACCACGCGCTCGTGCAGCACCTTGTTGTGCTTCAGGTTATGCAGCATGGCAAAGGGGATGACATTGAGCGCTCGCGACATGTAGACCGCCGTGCCCGGCACGCGCACCGGCGGCGATTTCTCCAGCGAGGCGATCATCGCCTCCAGCGAATTGCCATGCTCATGCATACGACGCAGCAGGCGGAAGCGCTCGCTCTTCCACGTGGTCATCACGATAAACATCATCAGCGCCAGCGTCAGTGGCAGCCAGCCGCCGGAGAATACTTTGACCAGGTTAGCGGAGAACAGCGAAACGTCGATGCACAGCATCGCGATGAGAATCAGCACCACCAGGTAGCGATTCCAGTGCCAGTTCTGAATCGCCACCGTTGAACACAGAATGGCGGTCAGCACCATGGTACCGGTCACCGCAATCCCGTAGGCGGCCGCCAGATTGCTGGAGTGCTCAAAGCCGACGATTACAATCACCACAGAGAAATAGAGCAGCCAGTTGATCACCGGAATATAAATCTGGCCGGATTCCTCTTCGGACGTGTGCACGATGCGCATCGGCGGCAGATAGCCAAGACGCACCGCCTGGCGCGTCAGCGAGAATACGCCGGAGATCACCGCCTGCGAGGCGATCACCGTGGCCAGCGTCGCGAGAATCAGCATCGGAATCAGCGCCCAGTCCGGCGCCAGCAGGAAGAACGGGTTTTTGATGGCCTCCGGATGCTCCAGCAGCAGCGCGCCCTGGCCGAAATAGTTGAGCACCAGCGACGGCAGCACCACCACAAACCATGCCAGGCGAATCGGAAACTTACCAAAGTGGCCCATATCGGCATACAGCGCTTCAACGCCGGTGATCGCCAGCACCACCGCGCCCAGCGCGAAGAACGATACCGTTTTGTACTGAATAAAGAAGTGCAGCGCCCAGTACGGGTTCATGGCATGCAGCACCTCAGGATTATTGATGATACTGCGCGCACCCAGCACCGCCAGAATGATGAACCACAGCAGCATCACCGGCGCAAACAGCTTACCGACAATACCGGTGCCGTGTTTCTGAATCACAAACAGCAGCGTCAGTACCGCAATCGCCAGCGGCACAATGTAGCTATCGAGGCTCGGCGCGGCGATCTCCAGCCCTTCGATGGCCGAAAGCACGGATACCGCCGGCGTGATCACCACTTCCCCGTAGAAGAAGCTGCCGCCAATCAGCCCCATGATCACCAGAATCGCCGTGGCGCGTGCGCCGGTATTGCGGCCCGCCAGTGACATCAGCGTCAGGATCCCGCCTTCACCGGCGTTGTCGGCGCGCATCACATAACTGATGTATTTAAGCGAAACCACCAGAATCAGCAGCCAGAAGATCAGCGACAGAAAGCCAAACACCGCCTCGCGTTCCACGCCAAAGCCGAACTGACCAGAGAGACACTCGCGCAGGGTATAGAGCGGGCTGGTACCGATATCGCCATACACCACGCCGATCGCCGCCAGAGTGACTGCGCCAAGGGACTGTTTCTTATCCGAGCTCATAAGTTGTCTTTTGTTGGAGCCGCGCAGGCCTCAGCCCGGCGCTCAGATCATCAAAAAGCGCACAGTATGCACATATTCCCGAAAAAACCTACTTTTACCGTCTGGCATTACGCCGTCTGTGCAGCGTTTTTTCGCCGAAAATCGGCGCGAAATGCGCTGAAAACCCGCGATTTGCCTCACCTCAACCTTCTGAAACAAAAAAGCTGACGGCTATCAACGCTTTCACGCATGATAAACAGTAGAGTATTGCGCTCGCCAGAATATGACGGCACCAGGATCAGAAGGACAATGATGTGATTATGGCTCAACCCCATCTTTTGGCAGAAAGAATTTCTCGCCTCAGCAATGCCCTGGAGAAAGGGCTGTATGAACGGCATCATGCCATTCGTCTCTGCCTGCTGGCAGCGCTGAGCGGCGAAAGCGTGTTTCTGCTTGGGCCACCGGGCATCGCCAAGAGCCTGATTGCCCGCCGCCTGAAATACGCCTTCCAGCACGCCCGTGCCTTTGAATACCTGATGACCCGTTTTTCCACGCCTGAAGAGGTGTTTGGCCCGCTGTCGATTCAGGCGCTGAAAGATGAAGGCCGCTACCAGCGTCTGACCAAAGGCTATCTGCCGGATGCCGAAATTGTCTTTCTGGATGAGATCTGGAAAGCCGGTCCGGCGATTCTCAATACGCTGCTCACCGCCATCAACGAACGTCGCTTCCGCAACGGCGACAGCGAAGAGCCGATCCCGATGCGTCTGCTGGTCACCGCCTCCAACGAACTGCCGGAGGCGGACAGCGGTCTGGAAGCGCTGTACGACCGTATGCTGATCCGGCTGTGGCTCGACAACGTGCATGAAAAGCAGAACTTCCGCAGCATGCTGACCCACCAGCAGGATGAAAACGCCAACCCGGTGGCGGAATCGCTGTGCATCAGCGATGAAGAGTATCAGCAATGGCAGAAAGGCATCAGCCAGGTCAGCCTGCCCGATCATGTGTTTGAGCTGATCTATCAGCTGCGCCAGCAGCTGGAGAACCTGCCAGAGGCGCCGTATATCTCCGATCGCCGCTGGAAAAAAGCCATCCATCTGCTGCAGGCCAGCGCGTTTTACAGCGGCCGCGTGGCGATTGCACCGCTTGATCTGATCCTGCTGAAAGATTGCCTGTGGCACGACGTGGCGTCGATGCAGCTGCTGGATCGTGAAATTGATGCGCTGATGACGCAGCACGCGTGGCAGCAGCAGGCGATGCTGCACACGCTGCAGCAGATCAAAGCGCGCCGGCTGGCGCTGCAACAGCAGCAGAGCGTGGCGCAGGCGCTGACGCTGGAGAAGCACAGCGGCATGTTCAGCCGCAAACCGCACTATGAATTACCGGCCTCGATCACGGACGAACAACTGACTCTGATGCTGCAGCAGCCGCTGATGCTGCACGACATGCAGGTCACGCACGTGGTGGTGGCACGCGATGCGCTCAATCAGTGGCTGCTGAAAGCGGGCGAGATCCGCGGCAAGCTCAACGGCATCGGCTTTGGCCAGACGCTCGACTTGCTGGTGGATGCGCACCACTGTCTGACGCTGCGCGACGTCAGCCTGCAGTCCACGCGCCTGACGCTGCCGGGTGCCGCCAGCAGCAGCGACGTGCCGCAGGAAATCATTGAAGAATATGACGCGCTGGAGGCCCAGCTGCGCGCGCAGCGCACGCTGTTTAGCCAGCACCAGCGCTGCCTGTTTATCAGCGACGACTGGCTGGCACGCGTCGAAACCAGCCTGCAGGATGTGGCGGAACAGCTGAAACAGGCGAGAAAATGATCTCGCTGGAGACGCTCAGCACGCTGTTGTCGATTGGCGAAACCGAGCTGATCGAAGAGCTGATCGTGGCACTGCTGGCCTCGCCGCAGCTGGCGCTGTTCTTTGAAAAATTTCCGCGCCTGAAACAGGCGATGATGGGCGAGCTGCCGCGCTGGCGCGCCGAGATTGCCGCCCAGATGAAAACCACGCCGGTGCCGGACGCGCTGGCGCGCGAATTTCAGCTCTTCCAGCAGATGCAGCTGCTCAGCAGCCACGCCTTCAGTGAGCAACTGCCTGCCATCATGACGCAGCTGAAAGCGCTGCCGTCCCCGTTTATCGAAGAAGCCAGCAAACTGCTGCTGCATACCGACAGCGCCCAGCTGAGCAATGCGCAGCACACGCTGTTCCTGCAGCGCTGGCGCCTGAGCCTGACGCTGCAAACCCTGACGCTGAATGAAACCCTGCTGGAAGAGCAGCGGGAACGCCTGATGGCTGAGCTGCAGCAGCGCATGGTCATCAGCGGCCAGCTGGCGCCGATTCTGACTGATGACGACGAAGCCGCCGCCGGACGCCTGTGGGATCTGAGCAAAGCGCCGCTGCAGCATGGCGACTATGAGCTGATTGTGCAGTACGGCGATTTCCTCGCCCAGCAGCCGGAACTGATGAAACTGGCGCAGCAGCTGGGACGCAGCCGCGAAGCGAAATCGGTACCGTCACAGGATGCGCCGCTGGAAGCGTTTCATCAGCTGGTGCGCGAGCCGGACAACGTGCCGGAAGAGGTCAGCGGCATCCATCAGAGCGACGATGTGCTGCGTCTGTTGCCGCCGGAACTGGCGGCGCTGAGCATCAGTGAACTGGAGCTGGAATTTTATCGCCGGCTGGTGGAGAAACGCCTGCTGACCTACCGGTTACAGGGCGATGCCTGGCACGAGAAAGTGACGCTGCGCCCGGCCAGCCATCAGCAGCACGAAGCGCAGCCGCGCGGCCCGTTTATCGTCTGCGTGGATACCTCCGGTTCGATGGGCGGTTTCAATGAACGCTGCGCCAAAGCGTTTTGTCTGGCGCTGCTGAAGGTGGCGCTGGCCGACAGGCGGCGCTGCTACATCATGCTGTTTGCTCACGAAGTGATTGGCTACGAGCTGACCGCGGATAACGGCATCGAGCAGGCAATCCGTTTTCTCAGCCAGCGTTTTCGCGGCGGCACCGATCTGGCCGCCTGCCTGTCTGCGGTGGTCACGCGTATGGAGGGCAGTCAGTGGCAGGAAGCCGATGCGGTGATCGTTTCCGATTTTATCGCCCAGCGTCTGCCGGACGACATCGTCAGCACCATTAAACAGCGCCAGCGTCACCACCAGCAACGCTTCCACGCCGTGGCGATGTCGGCGCACGGCAAGCCTGGCATTCTGCGCATTTTCGATCACATCTGGCGCTTCGATACCGGCCTGAAAAGCCGCCTGCTGCGCCGCTGGAAACGCTAATTCATCAGGCAGAAATGCTAATTTGCTATAGTGAATTACCCGCTGTGTTTAATCAGCTTACGGAGTTCACTGTGACAACCGCTCATCTTCATGCTCAATTGCCTGCGCCCACCCGCACCGTCCGGCTTTCCGGCAGCAGCAGCGACGCCAAACGCGCCGAACTGCTGGCCTATTTCACCCAGACCTGGGAGCTGTACGAAAGCCTGTTCGACTGCCTCGCCGATGAGCGCGCGTACTTTAACAAAGCCATCACCCTGCGCCATCCGCTGATCTTCTACTTTGGCCATACCGCCACTTTCTACATTAATAAGCTGATGGCGGGCGGTTATCTGCAGCAGCGCATTGACGATCGCATCGAGGCGATGATGGCGATCGGCGTGGATGAGATGAGCTGGGACGATCTCGACGACAGCCATTACAGCTGGCCGGACGTGGCCGAGGTACGCGACTACCGTGGCAAAGTGAAAACCGTGGTAAGTGAATTCATCCGCACCATGCCGCTGGATCTGCCGATTGACTGGGACAGCCCGGCGTGGGTGATTCTGATGGGCATTGAGCATGAGCGTATTCACCTCGAAACCTCCAGCGTGCTGATCCGCCAGCTGCCGCTTGAGTGGGTAAAACCGCAGCCGCATTGGCCGGCGTGTCCGCAGGCGCGCCACGATCGTGCCTCGGTACCGGCCAATACGCTGGTGGCGATGCCAGGCGGACACGTCACGCAGGGTAAAACCGATGATACCTACGGCTGGGATAACGAATACGGCAGCCTTACAACTGAGCTGAAACCGTTCAAAGCCAGCAAAATGCTGGTGAGCAACGCCGAGTTCTTTCATTTTATTGCTGCTAACGGCTACAACGAACGCCGCTGGTGGGATGACGAAGGCTGGGGCTGGCGCGAGTTTGCCCAGGCGCAGATGCCGACTTTCTGGGTCGGCGACATCGCGCAACCTGACGATCTCCGGCTGCGTCTGATGACCGAAGAAGTGGCGATGCCGTGGGACTGGCCCGCCGAAGTGAATCAGCTGGAAGCGGCGGCATTCTGCCGCTGGCTGGCAGAAGAGAGTGGCAAAGCGATCCAGCTGCCATGCGAAGCCGAGTGGATGCAGCTGCGCGAGCAGGTTGCCGGCGATCAGCCAGACTGGATCGACGCGCCGGGCAACATCAATCTCGCCCGCTGGGCCTCTTCCTGTCCGGTAGACCACTTTGCCCAGGGTGACTTCTTCGACATCGTCGGCAACGTCTGGCAGTGGACCACCACGCCGACCAATGGCTTTGAAGGCTTCAGGGTACATCCGCTGTATGACGATTTCTCCACGCCCACCTTTGACGGCAAACATGCGCTGATCAAAGGCGGCAGCTGGATCTCCACCGGCAACGAAGCGCTGAAATCCTCACGCTACGCCTTCCGGCGCCACTTCTTCCAGCATGCCGGTTTCCGCTACGTGGTTTCCTCGCATCAGGAGAGCATGGCGCTGAATCCGTATGAAACCGACAGCATGGTGTCGCAGTACCTCGACTTCCAGTACGGCCCCGGCTATTACGGTGTGCCGAACTACGCGGCGGCGCTGGTCGACATCGTGCTGCCGCACTGCGTACAGCGCGGCCACGCGCTGGATATCGGCTGCGCCACCGGCCGTGCCAGCTTTGAACTGGCGCGCCATTTTGCTGCGGTCACCGGCATGGATTACTCGGCGCGCTTTATCGACGTGGCGCTGCAGCTGACCTCGGGCGAGGATTTCCGTTACGTGGTGCCGGAAGAGGGAGAGCTGGTGGAGTATCGCCAGGTGCGGCTGAAAGAGTTTGGTTTCGATGAGACTCTGGCGCAGCGCATTCAGTTTGTGCAGGGCGATGCCTGTAACCTGAAACCGCAGCCCGATGGCTACGATCTGGTACTGGCCTCTAACCTGATCGATCGCCTGCGCCAGCCGAAGCGCTTCCTGCAGGACATCACGCCGATGATCCGCTCCGGCGGTTTGCTGGCTATCTCCTCACCTTACACCTGGCTGGAAGAGTTCACGCCGAAGGAGAACTGGCTGGGCGGTTTCCGTGAAAACGGTGAAGCGCTCACCACCTGGCAGGCGCTGCAACGACTGCTGCGCGATGCCTTTGAGGAAGTTGCGCCGCCGCAGGACGTGCCGTTTGTGATTCGCGAAACCGCGCGTAAATTCCAGCACACACAGGCCCAGCTGACGCTGTGGCGTAAGCGCTAAAAAGCGTGCAGACAGCGGCAGCTCCGCTGTCTGCGCCTTGCCTGTCCCGCTAATTTGCTGCACATTCTCCCTGTTCAGAGAAGAAGAACCTAATGAGGATGGATGATGGCGGAACACCTGCAACTGGATAATCTCGACCGCGGCATTTTAAATGCGCTGCTGCAAAACGCGCGCACCGCGTACGCCGAACTCGCCAAGCAGTTTAACGTCAGCCCCGGTACGATTCACGTGCGCGTCGAGAAGATGCGTCAGGCGGGGATTATTCTGGGTACGCGCGTGGAGATCGATCCACGGCAGCTCGGATTTGATGTCTGCTGTTTTATCGGCATCATTTTGAAAAGCGCGCGCGACTATCCGGCAGCGCTCAGCAAACTGGAAGCGCTGGATGAAGTGGTGGAAGCCTGGTACACCACCGGCCACTACAGCATCTTTATTAAAGTGATGTGCCGCTCAATTGACGCGCTGCAGCAGGTGCTGATCAACAAGATCCAGACCATTGATGAAATCCAGTCCACCGAAACACTGATCTCCCTGCAAAATCCGATCATGCGCACCATCAAGCCGTGATCGGCTTCCCCGCTGTGCATAACCTTATCCCGGGCGGATCGCTTTTGTGATGCGCCTTGTCGCCTGATGCTATCGACGATTAACCCTGTTTTCCACAGGTGGATCACCGCTTGATCACAGCGTACAATGCTCGCCTTTAGTGCGGGAGAGCATCATGGCCGATATTACCTTAATCAGTGGCAGTACCCTTGGCAGCGCCGAATATGTCGCTGAACATCTGGAAGAGAAACTGCAGGAAGCGGGCTTTTCAACCGAACTGCTGCACGGACCCGAGCTGGATGAGGTGCCGCAGGAGGGCGTCTGGCTAATTGTCAGCTCAACGCACGGTGCCGGCGAACTGCCGGACAACCTGCTGCCGTTTTATGAAGCGCTGCAGGAGAGCCAGCCGGATCTGTCAGGCGTACGCTTTGGCGCAGTGGGTATCGGTAATCATGAATACGATCTGTTCTGCGGTGCGATCAAACTGCTGGAGACGACGTTAACGCAGCTGGGTGCCAAACGTATTGGCGATCGGCTGGAGATCGACGTGCTGGAACATGAGATTCCGGAAGATCCGGCGGAAGTGTGGGTTGCCAGCTGGCACCCGCAGATTTAAGACGATCTTTGCTGGTCGGGGATCGGGTATTTATGTCGATCCCCAGTTGATTCCGCTGTTTTATCGCCTTTTACCTGCGTCGCTCTGTGGATAAGATCCGTTATTTCATGCGTATAACCAGTAGTTATCCAAAGAACAACCGCTGATGCTTTTTTACGCTGTGTATAAGTAGCAAAGTTGATCTCAGCTTATACGGATCAGGATCACCGATCATTCACAGTAAACGATCCTCGCTAATCCCCTGTTGCCACAGCGCTTTTCCGGGTTATCAACAGACAGGGGCGATCCTAATAAGAGATCTAACAGAGAGATCATATAAAAGACTTAAGATCCTTTCTTTTAAACCGCAGGATCCCGCGACTTTCGCCCTGAACAGAATTTCAGTAGAATCCACCGCCCAGGGCAACGATCCCTGTCCGAACACTAACGAGGACCCACTTCATGTTTTATCCAGATCCTTTTGACGTCATCGTAATCGGTGGTGGTCATGCGGGCACAGAAGCCGCGATGGCCGCTGCCCGAATGGGTCAGCAAACCCTGTTACTCACCCATAATATTGATACGCTGGGACAAATGTCCTGTAACCCGGCGATCGGTGGCATCGGGAAAGGACACCTGGTTAAGGAAGTGGATGCCTTAGGCGGTTTGATGGCCAGCGCGATCGATCAGGCCGGTATTCAGTTTAGGATACTAAACGCCAGCAAAGGCCCGGCGGTGCGTGCCACGCGTGCACAGGCAGACCGGGTACTGTATCGCCAGGCGGTACGCACTGCGCTGGAAAACCAGCCGAACCTGATGATCTTCCAGCAGGCGGTTGATGATCTGATTGTGGAGAACGATCGCGTTGTCGGCGCCGTGACCCAGATGGGCCTGAAGTTCCGGGCGAAAACCGTCGTTCTGACGGTGGGCACTTTCCTGGACGGCAAAATCCACATCGGCCTCGATAACTACAGCGGTGGTCGTGCAGGCGATCCTCCGTCGATTCCGCTGGCTAAACGTCTGCGTGCGCTGCCGCTGCGCGTAAACCGCCTGAAAACCGGTACGCCACCGCGTATCGATGCCCGCACCATCGACTTTTCGGTGCTAACGCCGCAGCACGGGGATGACCCGATGCCGGTGTTCTCGTTTATGGGCCATGCCGGACAGCATCCGCAGCAGGTGCCATGCTGGATAACCCACACCAATGAGCAGACACATGAAGTGATCCGCAATAACCTCGATCGCAGCCCGATGTATGCCGGGATCATCGAGGGGATCGGGCCACGCTACTGCCCGTCGATTGAAGACAAAGTGATGCGCTTTGCCGATCGTAACGCACATCAGATTTTCCTTGAGCCGGAAGGGCTGACCAGCAACGAAATCTACCCGAACGGTATCTCCACCAGCCTGCCGTTTGATGTGCAGATGCAGATCGTGCGCTCGATGAAAGGTCTGGAGAACGCGAAGATCGTGCGCCCGGGCTACGCCATCGAGTACGACTTCTTCGATCCGCGCGATCTCAAGCCGACGCTGGAGAGTAAATTTATCCACGGCCTGTTCTTTGCCGGCCAGATCAACGGCACCACCGGTTATGAAGAAGCGGCGGCGCAGGGGCTGCTGGCCGGCCTTAACGCTGCGCGTCAGTCAGCGGACAAAGAGGGCTGGGCGCCGCGTCGCGATCAGGCCTATCTTGGCGTGCTGGTCGACGATCTGTGTACGCTGGGCACCAAAGAGCCGTATCGCATGTTTACCTCGCGCGCCGAGTATCGTCTGATGCTGCGTGAAGATAACGCCGATCTGCGCCTGACCGAAACCGGACGTGAACTCGGCCTGGTCGACGACGCGCGCTGGGCTCGCTATAACCAGAAGCTGGAAGCGATTGAGCAGGAGCGTCAGCGTCTGCGTGACCTGTGGGTGCATCCGAAGTCTGAAAACGTCAGCGAAGTGAACACGGTAATCAGCGCGCCGCTCACCAAAGAAGCCAGCGCGGAAGATCTGCTGCGTCGTCCGGAGATGACCTACGAACTGCTGATGTCGCTGCCGAGCTACGGTCCGGCGCTGGCGGATGAGCAGGCCGCAGAGCAGGTAGAGATTCAGGTGAAGTATGAAGGTTACATCGCGCGTCAGCAGGAGGAGATCGATCGCCAGCAGCGCAATGAAAACACCTTACTCCCGGCCGACCTCGACTATCGCCAGGTGAATGGACTGTCGAATGAAGTGATCGCCAAACTCAACGACCACAAACCGACTTCCATTGGCCAGGCATCGCGTATTTCCGGCATCACGCCGGCGGCAATTTCAATTCTGCTGATTTACCTGAAAAAACAGGGCCTGCTGCGTAAAAGCGCCTGATCGACCCCCGGGGCGGGCATGCTCGCCCCTGTTAATGGAATTCTCGTCGTGATTAATAAACTCTCCCGGCTGCTGCAAGCGGCAAACATTTCCCTCTCCGATCAGCAAAAACAGCAGCTGGTGGGTTATGTCGAACTGCTGCACAAGTGGAATAAAGCCTACAACCTGACCTCGGTGCGCGATCCGCAGCAGATGCTGGTGCGCCACATTCTCGACAGCATCGTGGTAGAACCCCACCTGCAGGGTGAGCGCTTTATTGATGTCGGTACCGGACCGGGCCTGCCGGGGATCCCGCTGGCGATTGTCCGCCCGCAGGCGCACTTTACGCTGCTGGACAGCCTCGGGAAACGCGTGCGTTTCCTGCGTCAGGTGCAACATGAGTTAGGGCTTACTAACGTCACGCCGGTGCAGAGCCGGGTGGAAGAGTTCCCGGCTGAGCCGCCGTTTGACGGGGTGATCAGCCGCGCCTTCGCGTCGCTGGAGGACATGCTGAACTGGTGTCATCATCTGCCGGGCGCGACAGGCCACTTCTATGCACTGAAAGGCGTCAGGCCGGATGACGAAATTGCCGCGCTGCCTGCCGGCTTCGCCATCGAAAAAATTGCGCCTCTGCGGGTGCCGGAACTGGAAGGTGAGCGTCATCTGGTGGTGATCAGGCGGCAATAGTCGCGCAAACGGTGTGGATTTATCGTGATTCATGCCGTTTGGCTTAGCGCAGCAGCCGGCTAAAAAAACAGCGGTTGAACGCGTCACGATAAACGCTTTTATTCAACAGGGCAGGGGAAGCGGGTTAACATCCGCCGCGGAAATTATCCGAAAACCTCTGTTACATTTAACGAATAATTCACATTTCATTATCAGTTACATCACTTTAACCGCTGTATTTACTGTGACGAATAGTCACGGCGGAAAATATAACTCTGCAATAAATCGGCGGACGTAATATCAGTTTTACGTTTTTATTGCTGTGGGTGATGTCAATAGAGTGTTTTTATCGAAAATCTGGCGCTAATCCTGGAGCAATAATTCTATCTTACTGATAGAAAAGTAAATTACGGGTTTCATTAATTGCGCGGCAGGGGTTAAAAAGCAAATTATCGCTGCCGGGGGTGCTTATAATGTGATCTGAAGCACGCTTTAAAAGCAAGTCTGCCGGGCAATTTCAAGCCTGTTTCGTCAGGCAGGCCGAAGCGGATGTTTTGAAAAATAGCCCTCCAGAAAGAAATTTAAATAATTGTTCACCTTTTCGCTACTTACCGATTGAAATCGCAGGTGCGGCCCGTATAATTTGCACGGCTTTTGCTGCTTGACTCAAAAGAGTAAAGGCAGTCTTATACGACACGCGACATACCCCGTTCGGGGCAGGAGAGTTAAGCGTCATGTCAGTGTCTCTTTACAGTGTGAAATTAGCCCGAACCGTGCTGGTGATCCAGCTGGTGACCTTTGTCGTAATCGGTGCGCTGTTTGCCCTGAAAGATGTCACCTGGGGCGCCTCTGCCATCGCGGGTGGTGCGGCAGCCTGGCTGCCAAACGTACTGTTTATGTTTTTAGCCTGGCGCCTGCAGGATCAAACTCCGGCAAAAGGGCGTGTCGCCTGGAGCTTCGCCTTTGGTGAAGTGCTCAAGGTGTTTGCCACCGTTGTTTTTCTCGTTGTGGCGTTAGGTGGATTTGGAGCGGTCTTCTGGCCACTCGCAATCACCTGGTTATCGGTGCTGGTGGTACAAATCGTCGCGCCGGCTGTAATTAACAACAAAGGGTAAGAGGCATCATGGCCGCAGGAGAGATCTCAACGCCGCAGGAATACATAGGTCATCATCTGACACATCTTCAGATGGACCTGCGTACTTTCGAGCTGGTGAATGCACACGACGCGCCAGCAACGTTCTGGACGTTAAACCTGGACTCCATGTTTTTCTCTGTTGTACTGGGACTGGTGTTCCTGGTGCTGTTCCGTAAAGTGGCGAAAAGTGCCACCAGCGGTGTGCCAGGGAAAATGCAGGCGGCTATCGAGCTGGTCGTTGGCTTTGTTGATAGCAACGTCCGCGACATGTACCACGGTAAGAGTAAAGTTATCGCCCCGCTGGCTCTGACGATTTTCGTCTGGGTCTTCCTGATGAACTTCATGGATCTGCTGCCTATCGATTTGCTGCCGTTTATCGGCGAGCACTATCTGGGCCTGCCGGCGCTGCGCGTCGTGCCGTCTGCAGACGTGAACATCACGCTGTCTATGGCGCTGGGCGTATTTATTTTGATTCTGTTCTACAGCATCAAAATGAAAGGTGTAGGTGGCTTCGCCAAAGAGCTGACGCTGCAGCCTTTTAATCACCCGATCTTCATCCCCATCAACCTGATTCTTGAAGGTGTTAGCCTGCTGTCTAAACCGGTTTCGCTCGGTCTGCGACTGTTCGGCAACATGTATGCGGGTGAGCTGATCTTTATCCTGATTGCCGGTCTGCTGCCGTGGTGGTCGCAGTGGGTGCTGAATGTGCCATGGGCCATTTTCCACATCCTGATTATTTCGCTGCAGGCTTTCATTTTCATGGTCCTCACGATTGTCTATCTGTCGATGGCATCTGAAGAGCATTGATTCTATCTCAACAACTTAGCTTTTAACTGAAACAAACTGGAGACTGTCATGGAAAACCTGAATATGGATCTGCTGTACATGGCTGCCGCTGTGATGATGGGTCTGGCGGCAATCGGTGCTGCGATCGGTATCGGCATCCTCGGAGGTAAATTCCTGGAAGGCGCAGCGCGTCAGCCGGATCTGATTCCTCTGCTGCGTACGCAGTTCTTTGTTGTAATGGGTCTGGTGGATGCAATCCCAATGATCGCTGTTGGTCTGGGTCTCTACGTGATGTTTGCTGTCGCCTAAAGCCTGTAGCCGTGGTTCACTCATGGCACGCAGTGTGATGAGGAACGGATTCTGCCGTTTATCGCTGATAGCGGCAGAGCAAGTTAACTTAATAAGAGGCATTGTGCTGTGAACATTAATGCAACAATCCTCGGCCAGGCCATCGCGTTCATCCTGTTTGTCGCGTTCTGCATGAAGTACGTATGGCCGCCGATTATGGCTGCCATCGAAAAGCGCCAGAAAGAAATTGCTGAAGGCCTTGCTTCTGCTGAACGCGCGAAGAAAGATTTGGATCTCGCGCAGGCCAATGCGACCGACCAGCTGAAAAAAGCCAAAGAAGAAGCTCAGGTCATTATCGAGCAGGCGAACAAACGCCGTGCCCAGATTCTGGACGAAGCCAAAACTGAAGCTGAGACTGAACGTAACCGCATCGTGTCTCAGGCGCAGGCAGAAATCGAAGCCGAGCGCTCACGTGCACGTGAAGAGCTGCGTAAGCAAGTCGCGCTGCTGGCCTTAGCTGGCGCCGAGAAGATCATCGAACGTTCCGTGGATGAAGCTGCTAACAGCGACATCGTTGATAAACTGGTCGCTGAACTGTAAGGAGGGAGGGGCTGATGTCTGATCTGATTACTGTAGCTCGCCCCTACGCCAAAGCAGCTTTTGACTTTGCTGTTGAGCATCAAAGTATCGACCGCTGGCAGACCATGCTGGCGTTTGCCGCAGAAGTGGCTCGCAACGAACAGATGGCAGAACTCCTTTCCGGTGCATTGGCACCGGAAGCCTTGTCTGCTTCTTTCAACGCAGTCTGTGGTGATCAACTTGATGAACACGCTCAGAACCTGATTAAGGTTATGGCGGAGAACGGACGTTTGACAGCGCTTCCAGCGGTACTGGAACAGTTCATTCAACTGCGTGACGCTTATGAAGCGACAGCCGAAGTTGATGTGATCTCCGCCAGTGCGCTGAGTGACAGCCAGCTGAGTAAAATCAGCGCCGCGATGGAAAAACGTCTGTCACGCAAAGTTAAGCTGAATTGCAAAATTGATAAGTCTGTAATGGCAGGTGTGGTTATCCGTGCGGGTGACCTGGTGATTGATGGCAGCGTGCGCGGCCGTCTTGACCGTCTGGCAGACGTCTTGCAGTCTTAAGGGGACTGGAGCATATGCAACTGAATTCCACCGAAATCAGCGAACTGATCAAGCAGCGCATTGCTCAGTTCAATGTCGTGAGCGAAGCTCACAACGAAGGTACTATTGTTTCTGTAAGTGACGGTATCATCCGCGTACACGGCCTGGCCGATGTAATGCAGGGTGAGATGATTGCTCTGCCGGGCAACCGTTACGCTATCGCACTGAACCTCGAGCGTGACTCTGTAGGTGCAGTAGTGATGGGTCCGTACGCTGACCTCGCCGAAGGCATGAAGGTGAAGTGTACTGGCCGTATCCTGGAAGTGCCGGTTGGCCGTGGCCTGCTGGGCCGCGTGGTTAACACCCTGGGTGCACCCATCGACGGTAAAGGCGCTATCGACAACGATGGCTTCTCACCGGTTGAAGTGATTGCACCAGGCGTTATCGACCGTCAGTCAGTCGACCAGCCTGTTCAGACCGGTTACAAATCTGTCGATGCGATGATTCCAATCGGCCGTGGCCAGCGTGAGCTGATCATCGGTGACCGTCAGACCGGTAAAACTGCGATGGCCATCGACGCCATCATCAACCAGCGCGATTCTGGCATCAAGTGTGTCTACGTCGCGATCGGTCAGAAAGCCTCTACCATCTCTAACGTGGTACGTAAGCTGGAAGAGCACGGTGCGCTGTCTAACACCATCGTGGTTGTCGCTTCCGCTTCTGAATCCGCTGCGCTGCAGTACCTGGCTCCGTATGCCGGTTGCGCAATGGGTGAATACTTCCGTGACCGCGGTGAAGATGCGCTGATCGTGTATGATGACCTGTCTAAGCAGGCTGTTGCTTACCGTCAGATTTCTCTGCTGCTGCGCCGTCCGCCGGGTCGTGAAGCATTCCCGGGCGACGTGTTCTACCTCCACTCTCGTCTGCTGGAGCGTGCATCACGCGTTAGCGCTGACTACGTAGAGCGTTTCACCAACGGTGAAGTGAAAGGCCAGACCGGTTCTCTGACCGCGCTGCCGATCATCGAAACCCAGGCGGGTGACGTTTCTGCGTTCGTTCCGACCAACGTAATCTCGATTACCGATGGTCAGATCTTCCTGGAATCGAACCTGTTCAACTCCGGTATCCGTCCAGCCGTTAACCCGGGTATTTCGGTATCCCGTGTTGGTGGTGCTGCACAGACCAAGATCATCAAGAAACTGTCCGGTGGTATCCGTACCGCGCTGGCACAGTATCGTGAACTGGCAGCGTTCTCTCAGTTCGCTTCCGATCTGGACGATGCAACGCGCAAACAGCTGAGCCACGGTCAGAAAGTGACCGAACTGCTGAAGCAGAAACAGTATGCACCGATGTCTGTTGCACAGCAGGGTCTGGTACTGTTCGCTGCCGAGCGCGGCTTCCTGAACGACGTTGAACTGGCGAAAATCGGCAGCTTCGAAGCCGCTCTGCTGGCGTTCGCCGATCGCGAACACGCGGAGCTGATGGCTGAAATCAACCAGGCGGGTAACTACAACAACGAAATCGAAGAGAAGCTGAAAGGCCTCCTCGAAACGTTTAAAGCAACCCAGTCCTGGTAATGTCTGGCGGCTTGTCTGAAAAGGCAGGCCGCAAGGCTTTGAGGAGAAGCTAATGGCCGGCGCAAAAGAAATACGTACCAAGATCGGAAGCGTGAAAAACACGCAGAAGATCACCAAAGCGATGGAAATGGTCGCCGCCTCCAAAATGCGTAAAACGCAGGAACGCATGGCGGCCAGCCGTCCGTATGCAGATACCATGCGCAAAGTGATTGGTCACCTTGCTCTGGGTAATCTGGAATACAAGCACCCTTACCTGGATGAGCGCGACGTTAAGCGCGTCGGCTACCTGGTCGTTTCGACTGACCGCGGGCTTTGTGGTGGTTTGAACGTTAACCTGTTCAAAAAATTGCTGGCAGAAATGAAAGGCTGGTCTGATAAAGGCGTGCAGAGCGATCTGGCGATTATCGGTTCCAAAGGCGTTTCTTTCTTCGGCTCTGTAGGTGGCAACGTCGTGGCTCAGGTTACCGGCATGGGCGATAAGCCTGCGCTGTCCGACCTGATCGGCCCGGTAAAAGTGATGTTGCAGGCTTATGATGAAGGCCGCATCGACAAGCTGTATATCGTCAGCAATAAGTTTAATAACACCATGTCTCAGACTCCGACCATTACCCAACTGCTGCCGTTACCGCCAGCGGAAGGTGAAGAAGAGATGAAGGCGAAGACCTGGGATTACCTGTACGAACCCGATCCGAAAGCGCTGCTGGATACCCTGCTGCGTCGTTATGTCGAATCGCAGGTTTATCAGGGTGTGGTGGAAAACCTGGCCAGTGAGCAGGCTGCACGTATGGTGGCCATGAAAGCGGCAACCGATAACGGCGGAAACCTGATCAAAGAGCTGCAGTTGGTGTACAACAAAGCTCGTCAGGCCAGCATCACTCAGGAACTTACCGAGATCGTCTCGGGAGCCTCCGCGGTTTAACCAGGCATATATCCCGTCGCGCGAGCGCGGCCGGATATTCTCGTATTAGGTAGAGGATTCAAGATGGCAGCTGGAAAGATTGTCCAGATTATCGGCGCCGTAGTTGACGTCGAATTCCCTCAGGACGCGGTACCGCAGGTATACAGCGCTCTCGAGGTAAAAAATGGTGATGCTCGTCTGGTGCTGGAAGTTCAGCAGCAGCTGGGCGGTGGCGTGGTGCGTACCATCGCCATGGGTTCTTCTGACGGCCTGAAGCGCGGTCTGGAAGTCACCGACCTGAAAAAACCTATCCAGGTTCCGGTTGGTAAAGCAACACTCGGCCGTATCATGAACGTGCTGGGTGAGCCAATCGACATGAAAGGCGACCTGAAAGAAGAAGACGGCAGCGCTGTAGAGGTTTCCTCTATTCACCGCGCAGCGCCTTCTTATGAAGATCAGTCAAACTCGCAGGAACTGCTGGAAACCGGCATCAAGGTTATCGACCTGATGTGTCCGTTCGCGAAGGGCGGTAAAGTCGGTCTGTTCGGTGGTGCGGGTGTAGGTAAAACCGTAAACATGATGGAGCTGATCCGTAACATCGCGGCTGAGCACTCAGGTTATTCGGTCTTTGCCGGCGTGGGTGAGCGTACTCGTGAGGGTAACGACTTCTACCACGAAATGACGGACTCCAACGTTATCGATAAAGTAGCACTGGTGTATGGCCAGATGAACGAGCCGCCGGGTAACCGTCTGCGCGTAGCACTGACCGGTCTGACCATGGCGGAAAAATTCCGTGATGAAGGCCGTGACGTTCTGCTGTTCATCGACAACATCTACCGTTACACCCTGGCCGGTACAGAGGTTTCTGCACTGCTGGGTCGTATGCCATCGGCGGTAGGTTATCAGCCAACGCTGGCTGAAGAGATGGGTGTGCTGCAGGAGCGTATTACCTCCACCAAGACCGGTTCAATCACCTCCGTACAGGCCGTTTACGTTCCTGCGGATGACCTGACTGACCCGTCACCAGCAACCACCTTTGCTCACTTAGACTCAACCGTTACGCTGAGCCGTCAGATCGCGTCACTGGGTATCTACCCGGCCGTTGACCCGCTGGACTCTACCAGCCGTCAGCTGGATCCGCTGATCGTCGGTCAGGAGCACTACGACGTCGCGCGTGGCGTTCAGTCGCTGCTGCAGCGTTACCAGGAGCTGAAAGACATCATCGCCATCCTCGGCATGGACGAGCTGTCTGAAGAAGACAAACTGCTGGTGGCACGTGCGCGTAAGATTCAGCGCTTCCTGTCTCAGCCGTTCTTCGTAGCAGAAGTCTTCACCGGTTCTCCGGGTAAATACGTGACGCTGAAAGACACCATCCGTGGCTTCAAAGGCATCATGGAAGGCGAATTCGACCACCTGCCAGAGCAGGCGTTCTACATGGTCGGCGCGATCGAAGAAGCTGTCGAAAAAGCGAAGAAACTGTAATAACGGTTTCCCAGGAGGAGTGGTATGGCTATGACTTATCATCTGGACGTGGTCAGCGCGGAGCAGCAAATGTTCTCCGGTCTGGTGCAGCGTATCCAGGTGTCAGGTAGCGAAGGTGAGCTGGGTATTTACCCGGGCCACGCCCCGCTGCTGACTGCCATCAAGCCTGGTATGATTCGCATCGTTAAACAGCACGGCGAAGAGGAGTATATCTACCTCTCTGGCGGCGTGCTGGAAGTACAGCCGGGCAGCACGACCGTTCTGGCCGACACTGCAATTCGCGGTGAAGACCTCGACGAAGCGCGCGCGCTGGAAGCGAAACGTAAAGCAGAAGAGCACATGAACAGCAGCCACGGCGACGTGGACTATGCTCAGGCCTCTGCGGAGCTGGCGAAAGCTATCGCGAAACTGCGCGTCATCGAGCTGACCAAAAAAGCGATGTAATCAGGCTTTATGCGTCACGAAATGCCAGCCCCCGGGCTGGCATTTTTTTTGCCTGCTGCCGGTGCGCATAAATGCGCACCCTACGAATAGCTATGCTAGTGGGCGCCATTCATGGCGACCAAATGTCGGTACGCATAAATGCACACGCTGTCCAAAACCGCACAATCACCCC
>NZ_JALNUZ010000002.1:0-598202 GCF_026541005.1 Pantoea sp. GM_Pan_4 | reverse complement strand
CGAACTTATGGAAGCGCAAGTGCAAATTTCAACTTTTTTACTGTTCGCTTAAGATTTGTGCAGAAGGCCTGATTTCAGGCCTTTTTCATGCGCGCCGGCAGTTCTGCGAGACTATCAATTACCCAGTCCGCGGCCGCTTCGCCTTCGGCGGTGACTGGCTTACCGCTGCGCACCAGCACTTTGGTTCCCACGCCTGCCGCCTTTGCTGCCAGCATATCTTCCAGCTTATCGCCCACCATATAAGAAGCTGCCATATCGATGTTCAGGTGTTTCTGCGCCGAAAGCAGCATGCCCGGTTGCGGCTTGCGGCAATCGCAAGTCTGGCGGTACTCCACGACCGTTGCATCAGGCAGATGCGGACAGAAATAGATGCCGTCGAGATCGACATCGCGATCGGCCAGCGACCAGTCCATCCACTCGGTGAGTTGCATAAACTGATCTTCGGTAAACATGCCGCGCGCGATGCCAGACTGGTTGGTCACCAGCACCAGCGCGTAGCCCATCTTCTTTAACGCCTGCAGCGCTTCAATGGTGCCATCAATAAACTGAAAATTATCGATCTCATGAACATAGCCGTGATCGACATTCAGGGTGCCATCACGATCGAGAAAAATAGCCGGGACTGGGTTCGCCACGTAGAAACTCCTGCTGCAAATAGTGCCGCGCAGTATCGCATGATTGCGCGTACCGTGAGAATGGCAGATTGAATGACTTTGATTGATTTAGCCGTCTGGATGCCTTACCATCCATCCAGATTTCGCCTGCCCCGGCGGCGCGAAGACCGATACACCACGGACAACGCAACACGATAACAATTAAACTAATGATTAAACTCGAAAATATCACCAAAGTGTTCCAGCAGGGTTCACGCACTATTCAGGCGTTGTCAAACGTTAGCCTGCACGTGCCTGCCGGACAAATTTATGGCGTCATCGGTTCATCCGGTGCCGGTAAAAGTACGCTCATCCGCTGCGTCAATCTGCTGGAGCGCCCGACATCCGGTCGCGTGCTGGTTGACGGTCAGGATCTCACCGCGCTCTCTTCCGGGCAGTTGACGCTGGCGCGCCGCCAGATTGGCATGATCTTCCAGCACTTCAACCTGATGAACTCCCGCACCGTGTCGGGCAACGTTGCGCTGCCGCTTGAGCTGGGTAACCTGTCACGCGAGGCGATCAAAAAGCGCGTCAGCGAACTGCTGGAGCTGGTCGGTCTGGCGGACAAACACGACAGCTGGCCGGCGAATCTGTCCGGCGGTCAGAAACAGCGCGTCGCGATTGCCCGTGCGCTGGCCAGCAATCCGAAGGTCCTGCTGTGTGATGAAGCCACCAGCGCACTGGACCCGGCCACCACCCGCTCGATTCTGGAGCTGCTGAAAGACATCAATCGTCGTCTCGGTATCACCATTCTGCTGATCACCCACGAGATGGATGTGGTGAAACGCATCTGCGATCAGGTGGCGGTGATCAGCAACGGCGAACTGATTGAAAAAGACAGCGTCAGCGAAGTGTTCTCGCACCCGAAAACGCCCCTGGCCCAGCAGTTTATTCAGTCAACGCTGCATCTGGATATTCCGGATGATTACCAGCAGCGCATGCAGGCGAGCGCGGGCACCGACAGCGTGCCGCTGCTGCGGCTGGAGTTCACCGGTAAATCGGTGGATGCGCCGCTGCTGTCAGAAGCCGCGCGCCGTTTCAACGTCAATAACAACATTATCAGTGCCCAGATGGATTACGCCGGTGGCGTGAAGTTCGGCATCATGCTGGCCGAAATGGACGGCAGTGAAACAGATACACAAGCCGCTATTGCCTGGCTGAAAGAAAATCATGTGAAAGTAGAGGTGCTGGGTTATGTCTGAAGCGATGCTGTGGTTACTGACGCGTGGCGTCTGGGAAACGTTGATGATGACCTTCGTCTCTGGTTTCTTTGGCTTTGTGCTTGGCCTGCCGGTTGGCGTACTGCTGTACGTCACGCGTCCGGGGCAGATTCTGGCCAACACTGCGCTGTATCGCGTGCTGTCAGCCATCGTCAATATTTTCCGTTCTATTCCTTTCATTATCCTGCTGGTGTGGATGATTCCGTTTACCCGCGCCATCGTCGGCACCTCTATTGGTCTGCAGGCGGCCATCGTTCCGCTGACCGTGGGCGCAGCGCCGTTTATCGCCCGTATGGTGGAAAACGCGCTGCTTGAGTTGCCGACCGGACTGATTGAAGCCTCGCGCGCCATGGGTGCCACACCGCTGCAGATCGTGCGTAAAGTGCTGCTGCCGGAAGCGCTGCCAGGGCTGGTGAATGCCGCTACAATTACCCTGATTACGCTGGTGGGCTACTCCGCCATGGGTGGTGCTGTGGGCGCGGGCGGTCTGGGCCAGATTGGCTATCAGTATGGTTACATCGGCTATAACGCCACCGTGATGAATACCGTGCTGATTTTGCTGGTGGTGCTGGTGTATTTAATTCAGTTCTGTGGTGACCGCATCGTGCGTGCGGTATCACATAAATAAGCAAACAACATCAATAGTCCTCTATTAAGGAAAGGATATGTCTTTCACATTTAAAAAGATTGCCGCTGTGGGTGCTCTGATTGGCGCGATTGCGCTGGCAGGATGCGATCAGAAAGAGAAAGATCCCAACCACATTAAAGTGGGTGTGATTGTCGGGGCTGAACAGCAGGTTGCGGAAACTGCCGTGAAAGTCGCGAAAGAGAAATACGGTCTCGATGTTGAACTGGTTACCTTTAACGATTACGTGCTGCCTAACGAAGCGCTGAGCAAAGGCGATATTGACGTTAACGCCTTCCAGCACAAGCCGTACCTCGATCAGCAGATCAAAGACCGCGGTTACAAACTGGTGCCGGTCGGCAACACCTTCGTTTATCCGATTGCCGGCTACTCGAAAAAAATCAAATCGCTGGATGAGCTGCAGAACGGTGCGCAGATCGCTATCCCGAACGATCCAACCAACCTCGGTCGTTCTCTGCTGCTGCTGCAGAAAGTGGGCCTGATCAAACTGAAAGATGGTGTGGGCCTGCTGCCAACCTCACTGGATATTACTGAGAATCCAAAGAACCTGAAGATTGTTGAGCTGGAAGCGCCACAGCTGCCACGTTCACTGGACGATCAGCAGATTGCGCTGGCGGTGATCAACACCACTTACGCCAGCCAGATTGGCCTGACCCCGGCGAAGGACGGCATCTTCGTAGAAGATAAAGACTCGCCGTACGTGAACCTGATCGTTAGCCGCGAAGACAACAAAGACGCGGAGAACGTGAAGAAGTTTGTTGAGGCTTATCAGTCAGACGAAGTGTCTGAAGCCGCCAACAAAATCTTTAACGGCGGCGCAGTGAAAGGCTGGTAATTATCCCTTTCATGCGGTGCAGGGCGGCTTCGGCCGCCCTTTCTATTTCAGCATGTGGCAGCTGACTTGTTATTTCTGGTCGTCCTTGTTTCAATAACGCCACTTTTTATTACATGAGGATGTTGCCATGCGTTTTTTACCGCTCTGCTTGTTGGCATTGATGCTGACCGGGTGCGTGCGTGAATATCACCCAATAAGCAGTGCTCCGTCTCGCCCGCAGCAATCAACCAGCGAACCTCAGCGCAAACCGGCTGCGCGTCCGGCCCCGGTGAAGATCTATACCGATGCGACCGATCTGGTCAGCAATCCGTTCCGCGACCTGGGCGAAGTGTCGGGTGATGATTGCCAGAGCAGCACCCAGGACTCGCCGCCGAACCTCAATACCGCGCGTAAACGCCTGCAGATTAAAGCGGCCGGCATGAAAGCCAACGCCGTGCTGCTGCACAAGTGTGAAATTGTCTCCAGCACGCCAGGCTGCTATCGCCAGGCCGTATGCCAGGGCTCCGCGCTGAAAGTCTCCAATCAATGAGTGAATTTGCCTTTGCGCAAATCGGCGTGATCCGTTCGCCGTGGAAAGAGAAATTTGCCGTACCGCGCCAGCCGGGTCTGGTGCAGGACGGCGGTGGCGAACTGCATCTGCTGGCGCCGTACAATCAGCCTGAAGCGGTGCGTGGACTGGAGGCATTCAGCCATCTGTGGGTGCTGTTCGTCTTTCACCAGACCATGGCCGGCGGCTGGCGCCCAACTGTACGCCCGCCGCGCCTCGGCGGTAATGCCCGCATGGGCGTTTTTGCCACCCGCTCGACCTTTCGCCCCAATCCTATCGGCATGTCGCTGGTTGAGCTCAAAGGCATCCGCTGCGAGCAGCAACAGGTAGTTCTGCAATTAGGCAGCCTCGATTTGGTGGACGGCACCCCTGTGGTGGATATCAAGCCTTACCTGCCCTTCGCCGAAGCGTTGCCTGAGGCGCGCGCGGGTTTCGCTCAGAGCGCGCCCGACGCCAGCATGCCGGTGCGTTTCTCCGCGCAGGCGCAGCAGCAGTTGCAACAGCAGCAACGCCACTACCCGCAGCTGGCGCGCTTTATCACTGAAGTGCTGGCGCAGGATCCGCGCCCGGCTTATCGCAAAGGTGAAAGCCCTGGCCGTGAATATGCCGCCTGGCTGCTCGACTTTAATGTGCGCTGGCGCATTGACGCGGCGGGAACCGAGGTGATCGCGCTCGATCCGCGCTAAAACAAGCTTTTGAGTGACGGATCTCGCTGGTACACTAGCCGCCAGCAAATTTTTTGTTCGTATCCTTCCGTACAACTGGAATCGTAAATTAATGCGTACTACTCAATATCTGCTCTCCACCCTGAAGGAGACGCCTTCCGATGCTGAAGTGATCAGCCACCAGCTGATGCTGCGCGCCGGTATGATCCGCAAACTGGCTTCCGGTCTCTATACCTGGCTGCCGACCGGTATTCGCGTGCTGCGAAAAGTTGAAAACATCGTGCGCGAAGAGATGAACAACGCCGGTGCGATTGAGATCTCAATGCCGGTGGTTCAGCCAGCCGATCTGTGGGAAGAGAGCGGTCGCTGGGAGCAGTACGGCCCGGAGCTGCTGCGCATTAAAGACCGCCACGAACGTCCGTTTGTGCTGGGTCCGACCCATGAAGAAGTGGTCACCGACCTGATCCGCAACGAGCTGAGCTCCTATAAGCAGCTGCCGCTCAACGTCTATCAGATCCAGACCAAATTCCGTGATGAAGTACGCCCGCGTTTTGGCGTGATGCGTTCGCGCGAATTCATCATGAAGGATGCGTATTCGTTCCACACCTCGCAGGAGTCGCTGCAGGAAACTTACGATGCGATGTACCGCGCCTACAGCCAGAGCTTCAGCCGCATGGGGCTGGATTTCCGCGCCGTACAGGCCGATACCGGTTCGATTGGCGGCAGTGGCTCGCATGAGTTCCAGGTGCTGGCGCAGAGTGGTGAAGATGATGTGATCTTCTCCAGCGAGTCCGATTACGCGGCCAACATTGAGAAAGCCGAAGCGCTGGCTCCTGCCGGTGAGCGCCCGGCGGCAACGCAGGCGCTGACGCAGTTCGCTACGCCAAACGCGAAAAGCATCGCCGAGCTGGTCGAACAGCACCAGATCCCGGTAGAAAAAACGGTGAAAACGCTGATTGTGAAAGCCAGCGAAGAGAGCGGTCATTCGCTGGTTGCGCTGCTGTTACGCGGCGACCACGAGCTCAACGAAATCAAAGCCGAGCATCTGGACATTGTGGCCGCGCCACTGGAAATGGGCAACGAGGAAGAGATTCGCGCCGCCATCGGTGCCGGTTTTGGCTCTCTCGGTCCGGTCGGTCTGACCATCCCGGTGATTGCTGACCGCACCGTGGCAAAAATGAGTGACTTCGCGGCAGGCGCCAACATTGATGGCCAGCACTATGCCGGCATCAACTGGGGCCGCGATCTGCCAGAAGCACGCGTAGAAGATATTCGTAACGTGGTAGAAGGCGATCCGAGCCCGGATGGCAAAGGCGTGCTGATGATTAAGCGCGGCATTGAAGTCGGCCACATCTTCCAGCTCGGCACCAAATATTCGGACGCGATGAAAGCAGCGGTACAGGGTGAAGATGGTCGCAATCAGATCATGACCATGGGCTGCTACGGTATCGGTATCACCCGCGTCGTGGCGGCGGCTATCGAACAGAACCACGACGAGCGCGGGATTATCTGGCCAGCGGCGCTGGCACCGTTCGAAGTGGCGATTCTGCCAATGAACATGCACAAATCCTTCCGCGTGAAAGAGCTGGCGGAACAGCTGTACAACGAGCTGCGCGCCAAAGGCATCGATGTCATTCTTGACGATCGTAAAGAGCGTCCGGGCGTGATGTTCGCCGATATGGAACTGATCGGCGTACCGCACACTATCGTGATTGGCGACCGCAACCTGGATAACCAGGAGATCGAGTACAAAGCCCGCGCCGCCAGCGAGAAGCAGATGATTAAGCAGCACGACATCGTCGACTTCCTCAGCCGCGCCCTCAACAAGTAATCCCCTGACGCCTCCTGCCGGAGGCGTTTTTTTTAGCGCAGCTTGCCGCGCAGCGCCTTCACATTGCTGCGTCGTGATTTACCTTCCAGCCGCCGCTCTCGGGACGCCCGCGTCGGGCGCGTCGCGCGGCGCACTTTCTCCACCGTCGTCAGCTCGCGTATCAGGTTGATCAGCCGCTGCAGCGCCGCTTCGCGGTTCATCTCCTGGCTGCGATACTCCTGCGCTTTGATAATCACCACGCCATCGGCGCTGATCAAATGGTGGTTCGCCTCCAGCAGCCGCTGTTTATAAAACGGCGGTAGCGACGAGGCGTGAATATCGAAGCGCAGATGGATAGCGGTCGACGTCTTATTGACGTGCTGGCCGCCCGCGCCCTGAGCGCGAATGGCACTGAGCTCCACTTCATTGTCCGCAATTGAAACACTACGTGACAGCACAATCATCTGCCACCTGCCGTTATCAGCGCGGTTGTATCCGGAAATAACCTGTTCATCAACTTAACCTTTTGTGCGCCGCCAGGCTGGCTGAGACCAGTGCTGGCTGTCACTTTTTGCCCTTTCTTTGCCACCTTCCCTGCGCCCCCTGGCTGATTTCCAGCGAACCCCTGTGATATAGTCGCATATCAACCAGAGTATTGATGCTCTGCTGAGGAGGTGTATGTGCAAAAGTATTGTGAGTTAGTTCGCCAGAAGTATGCCGGGATTGGCAGCGGCGACCTGGGGTATGTGCCAGACGCGATCGGATGCGCACTGAAAGCACTCAATGATATTGCCGCTAATTCTGCGCTAAACTCTTCTGTCAGGGAACAGGCAGCGTATGCCGCTGCAAACTTATTGGTGAGCGACTATGTTGACGAATGAAGCCTACAAACCCATCAACTGTGATGACTACGACAACCTCGAGCTCGCCTGTACCAAACACTGGACGCTGTCGCTGGAGCTCAAAAACGGCGACCAGCTGAAAGCGAAAGCCGTGGACATGGTCTCACGTAAAAACGTCGAGTATCTTGCGGTCGACCTCTCCGGTGAAACGCGCGAGCTGCGTCTCGACCACATCGCCAGCTTCAGCCATCCTGAGCTGGGCACCGTTATCGTCAGCGAAGACGAATAATCTCTCCCCGGGCGGGAAAGCTGTTCCCGCCCACCTCGCTTAAGGCTGCAGCGAAGCGTAGTACGCCGCTAAATCATCCATATCCTGATCGCTCAACCCGGCAACAAAGGCTTTCATCACCTCTGCCTGACCGCCACTGCGCTCGCCTTTTTTGTAGGCCTGCAGCGAATGCAGCAGGTAGGGCGCATGCTGCCCGGCCAGATTAGGGTAAAGCGGCACCGCGCTCTTACCTTCCGCGCCATGGCACGCCATACAGCTGGCGGCTTTCTGCGCGCCAGCCTTGACGTCGCCCTGCGCAAACGCCGGCAGCGCAGCAGCCAGTAGCGCCGCGACAATCCACTGTTTCATCATTGCTGTTCCTTTTTAGGGTGTTGACCAGATCGCCTGCCAGCCTTGCGTCTCGCCCGCCGCGCCTGCGCAGGTGACAAACAGCCCGGGCGCAGCAATCAGCGTCTGGTTGTAGTAAATCAACGGAATGCGTTCGCGCTGCCACGGCGGGACGCCCAGCTCCTGCCACAGTTTTTTCATTTCGCGACCACCAGCCCGGCCGACAACATGGTGATAGCCGCGGGCCTGAAAGCGCACAATAACCTGCTCATCCGCCGCCGGCTGGCGCAGTTCCGCCTGCGCCGGGCTGGCGCGCAGTTCACCCAGCCCATCAGGCAAAATTAATGGCTGCGTCAGCGGCTGCCAGGTTAGCGAGTGCTGACTCAGTGAGTGCTGTCGCGGCAGCCAGTAAAGCCGCTCCCGGTAGCGCCGCAGTTCGTGCGCGCCAAAGCGCAGACACGGCTGCGCATCTTCACGGCTGTGCATCACCTCGTCGGTAATGCGCTGCAGCGCGTCGCGCGCGGGCATTGCGCCACCGCGTTCGCCTATCCAGCGCCGCAGCAGCGCGTGCCGCCGTGCCTCGCTACAGGCCAGCAGCGGCGGAAAACGCAGCGCGCCCTGGGCATCGGTCAGCTGCGCCAGCTGCTCGCTGAGCAGCTCATCCAGCAGTTGCTCCTGCTCACCGCATAGCGCTGCGCTGCGGGCACTGGCCGCGCTGAAGTGCGGCCAGCGCGCCTGCAGCAGCGGCAGCACGTCCTGGCGCAGGAAATTGCGATCGTAGCGACGGTCAGCGTTGCTCTCATCGTCAATCCAGTCCAGCTGGTGCCCGACAGCGTAAGCTTCCAGCTGCTGACGGCTGAGGTTGAGCAACGGGCGCAGATGCCAGCGGCCGTTAACCTGCCGCTGCTGCGGCATCGCCGCCAGACCCGCCGGACCGCTGCCGCGTTTCAGCGCCAGCAGCAGCGTTTCAGCCTGGTCATCGAGGTGCTGAGCAGTAAGTAAGTACTCACCGGGTTGCAGGTGAGTGAATAACGCCTGATAGCGCGCCGTGCGGGCTGCGGCTTCGATACCGCCGGCGCGAGCGTCCACCTGCACGCGCAGCACCTCGCAGGGAATGTGCCACTGCTGACACTGCTGCTGGCAGTGCGCCGCCCAGCGATCGGCGTTGGGGCTTAAACCATGATGCACGTGTAATGCGCGCACGCGCAGCTGCGGCTGCTGGCGTTGCCAGCTCACTAACTGATGCAGCAGAACGCTGGAATCGAGCCCGCCGCTGAATGCCAGCACGCAGCGGGCATCGGCTGGCAGCAGCGCAGCAAGATGAGAAAAGGACATGCACGCATTCCGTTGAGGTGAACCGCCGGATTGCGGCTCACTGCGCGCGCTATTTTACGCCTGATACAGCTCCAGCGGCAAACCATCCGGATCGGGGAAGAAGGTGCAGACTTTACCGGTGAGAGCATCGATGCGGATCGGCTCGCACACCACGCCCTTTTCTGCCAGCGCGGCAACCGACTGTTCGACATCATCCACACAAAACGCCAGATGGCGCAGCCCGCACGCTTCCGGCCCGCTGACGCGCGGCGGCGGCGCAGGAAACGAGAACAGCTCAATGGTATAGACGCCATTAAGGCCAAGGTCGCCTTTCCATGAGTCGCGCTCAGCGCGATAGTATTCGCCCAGCAGCTCAAAGCCCAGCACGTCGCAGTAAAACGCCTTACTGCGCTGATAATCGGTGGCAATAATGGCGATGTGGTGGATCTGTTTTATCTGCAGCATAGCGGCTCCGAAAGTATTCTGAGCCGCTTAGCCTACGTGCCCGGCGCGGCGCTGAAAAGAGGCAATTATCTGAAGTTAGCGCACAGGCTCGTCACGCAGCACGCGCACCAGATAGCGACCGTCGTCGGTGAGCGTGGCACCGTGAATATCCGTTTCAAAGCCGGGATAGTGCCGCCCGATGGTACAGAGCATCAGCAGGAAATCCAGCACCGCCCGGCTCTGTTCGGTAATCATCTCGCCCGGCATCACCAGCGGCACGCCTGGCGGATAAGGCAGGATCATGTTGGCTGAAATCCGCCCAACCAGCTCGCGAATGTCCACGGTTTCCACCTGCCCCTGCACCTGCCGCTGAAACGCCTGGTGCGGCGTCATCTTCATCTCCGGCAGAACGTCGAATGCCCGCAGCATCAGACGCGGCAGATCGTGCTGCAGGATCAGCTGATGAATGCCCTGCGCCAGCGTCTGGATGCGCATGTTACGGTAGAAGTCAGGATCTTCAGCATAGAGATCCGGCAGCATGTTTTTTACCCGCAGATTGAGATCGTAGGCGCGTTTAAACTCCGTCAGTCCGCGCAGCACGCTCATCGCTTTGGTTTTATCAATGCCAATGCTGAACAGGAACAACAGGTTATACGGTCCGGTCTTCTCCACCACGATGCCACGCTGGTCGAGGAATTTCGCCACCAGCGCGGCCGGAATGCCCTCTTCCGCCATCTGGCCCAGTTCGCTCATGCCCGGCGTAAGTATGGTGACTTTGATGGGATCAAGGTACATATGATCGCGATCGGCGTGGGTAAAGCCGTGCCACGCCTCGTCGCCCGGCTGAATCGGCCAGCATTCGGCTTCATCCACCTGCTCCGGCTGCCAGATATCAAAGAACCAGCCGTCAGACTCTTCGCGCAGCCGCTGGATCTCGCGGCGAAAATGCAGCGCGCGCTCCACCGAGCGATTAATCAGCCGCCGGCCCGGATTACCGCGCAGCATCGCCGCCGCGGTCTCAATCGAAGAGACGATCGCGTAGCTCGGCGAGGTGGTGGTGTGCATCATGTAGGCTTCGTTGAAGGTGTCGTGATCGTAATCGCCCTTGATGTGAATCAGCGACGCCTGTGAGAACGCCGCCAGCAGTTTGTGGGTCGACTGGGTTTCATAGATCACTTTGCCGGGAATGCGCTCGCCGCTCATGCCGCTTTTGCCGCTGTAGATAGGGTGAAAATTGGTGTATGGCACCCAGGCAGAATCGAAATGAATGGACGGCACGTCCAGCGTCTGTTTGATGTATTGCGTGTTATACAGCAGACCGTCGTAGGTTGAGTTGGTGATGACCGCATGCACCGGCCAGCGGGCGCGCGGTGTGTCGTTAACTTTCTGCTGGATGCTGTCGCGGGTGAATTCGCGCTTAGGGATGCCACCCAAAATGCCCAGGGCGTTGCGCGTTGGTTTGAGCCAGATGGGGATGATGTCGCTCATCATCAGCAGATGAGTCAGCGATTTGTGGCAGTTGCGGTCAATCAGCACCGTGCTGCCGGCCGGTGCGGCGTACATTCCGACGATTTTATTTGAAGTCGACGTGCCGTTGGTGACCATATAGCTCTGTTCAGCGCCAAAGGTACGCGCCACATACTCTTCTGCTTCGAGGTGCGGACCGGTGTGATCGAGCAGCGAGCCCAGTTCGGTGACCGAGATCGATACATCCGCTTTCAGCGTGTTGGCGCCGAAGAAATCATAGAACAGGCTGCCGACCGGGCTTTTCTGAAACGCCGTGCCGCCCATGTGGCCCGGCGTGCAGAAGGTGTATTTCCCCTCTTTGACGTAGGTGAACAGCGCTTTGGTCAGCGGCGGCATAATTTTGTCGATGTACTCATCGGTGTACTGCCGGATATGCAGTGCAATATCGTCAGCGGCGTTGAGCGCGTATTCGAAGAAGTGCAGCGCCATGCGCATTTCATTAATGCTGACATCCATCTGCGAATGGGTGTTGATGAAGGCATACAGCGGCAGTGATTCGTTAAGCTGATTGATGTCGCTGCACAGCGCCAGGCTGTAGTCGTCCCAGTCAAATATCACCCCGCAGACGCGCGGGTTGTGTTCAATCAGTTTCAGCAGGTCGCTGGCATTGTTGGGATAAACGGTCTGGAAACCCTGCAGCTTCAGCGCCGCGTCCAGTTCGCGAATCGGTTCATCTTTGTAGAACGCGCCGTGCGGTCCCATGATCGCAATAATATTCAATGCTCACCTCCTGTGGTGTTGTGGCACGGAATAAGGATAGCGAAAAGTGGCGGGTGAATGTTCCGGAATCGCGCCGTTGTTGGCCTGATGTTTGTCAGCGATGCATCTCAGGTCGCCATGAATGGCGACCCTACAGGATTACTACCCGGTTTTTCCCAGGGTGCGCATTGAGGTACAAACAGGCATAAAAAAAGCGGACCGGGGTCCGCTTCTGTGAAGGCTTTTCGGCGCTTACGCGTAGCCGTAGCTCATCAGGCGCTGATAGCGGCGGTTGAGCAGCTCTTCCGTGCTCAGCACATCGAGATCGGCCAGATCGGCCAGCAGCTGCTGCTTGAGCGCTGCCGCCATGTCCACCGGATGACGGTGCGCGCCGCCCAGCGGTTCCGGGATGATCGAATCGATCAGCTTCAGCTCTTTCAGACGCCCGGCGGTGATGCCCATCGCTTCTGCGGCCAGTGGCGCTTTGTCGGCGCTCTTCCACAGAATTGACGCACAGCCTTCCGGTGAGATCACCGAATAGGTGCTGTACTGCAGCATATTCACTTTATCGCCAACGCCAATCGCCAGCGCGCCGCCGGAGCCGCCTTCGCCGATCACGGTACAGATCACCGGGATCTTCAGGCCTGACATCTCGCGCAGGTTGCGGGCAATCGCTTCAGACTGACCGCGCTCTTCCGCGCCCACGCCCGGATAGGCACCCGGCGTGTCGATGAAGGTGATCAGCGGCATCTTAAAGCGCTCGGCCATCTCCATCAGACGCAGTGCTTTACGGTAGCCCTCGGGTGCTGGCATACCGAAGTTACGCCGGATTTTCTCTTTGGTTTCGCGGCCTTTCTGATGGCCAATGACCATCACCGGACGCCCATCCAGACGAGCGATGCCGCCGACAATGGCTTTATCATCGGCATAGGCGCGGTCACCGGCCAGCTCGTCAAAATCGTCAAACGCATTGCGGACATAGTCCAGCGTATAAGGACGCAGCGGATGGCGCGCCAGCTGCGCAACCTGCCATGCACCCAAATCGGAGAAGATTTTACGGGTCAGCTCGACGCTTTTCTCGCGCAGACGCTGCACTTCTTCATCCAGATTAATATCGTGTTTCTCATCCGAACGACCAATCGATTTCAGCGAGTCGATTTTCGCTTCCAGTTCAGCGATTGGCTGTTCAAAATCCAGGTAATTAAGACTCATAATGTTCCTGTTTTAGTCAAACTCCAGTTCCACCTGCTCCGACCCTACTAACGACCGCAAATCGTTGAGTAAACGATCGCTGGGCGAAATACGCCACGCTGCACCAAAGCGCAGCTTCGCCCGCGCATCTGCTCTCTGATAATAGAGATGCACCGGAATGGTCCCGGAGCGATGAGGCTCCAGAGACTGGCGGAGACGGTTTAAAAGCTGGTCATCAATTTGCCTGTCCGTCAGCGAGATAGCAAGTCCGCGCGCGTATTTTTCCCGCGCTTCGTCGATGTCCATGACTTCCCGGGCGGTCATTTTAAGCCCACCGCTAAAGTCATCAAAGCTGACCTGTCCACTGACGATCAGGATACGGTCTTTCTCCAGCAGCTGCTGGTATTTATCTAACGCATCGGTAAATAACATCACCTCAAGACGGCCAGAGCGGTCGTCAAGAGTACAGATACCAATTCGGTTGCCGCGCTTGGTGACCATGACGCGGGCGGCAATCACCAGCCCGGCCGCAACGGTCACTTTACCACGTTCTGTTGGATGCATGTCTTTCAGGCGCATGCCGCCAACGTAGCGCTCAATTTCTTTAAGATACTGATTGATCGGATGACCGGTGAGATACAGACCGAGCGTCTCACGCTCGCCGTCCAGCTGCACCTGTTCCGGCCACGGCGTAATGGCCGCGTAAGATTGCTCAACCTGCTCGGGCTCTTCCGCCAGCACGCCGAACATATCCGCCTGTCCCGTCGCTTCGGCTTTGGCATGCTGATCCGCCGCCTTCAGGGCGTCACCCAGCGCGCTCATCAGCGCCGCGCGGTGCGGGCCAAGACGATCGAACGCGCCGGACATGATCAGTTTTTCCATCACGCGACGGTTGATCTTTTTGGTGTCGGTGCGTGCGCAGAGATCAAACAGCTCTTTAAAGTAGCCGCCCTGATTACGCGCTTCGAGGATCGCTTCGATCGGCCCCTCACCCACGCCTTTGATGGCGCCGATGCCGTACACGATCTCCCCGTCATCGTTGACGTGGAACGGATAGAGCCCGGAGTTAATGTCTGGCGGCAGCACTTTCAGCCCCATGCGCCAGCACTCATCCACCAGTCCAACCACCTTCTCGGTGTTATCCATATCGGCGGTCATCACCGCCGCCATGAACTCGGCCGGATAGTGCGCTTTCAGCCACAGCGTTTGATAGGAGACCAGCGCATAAGCAGCAGAGTGCGACTTGTTAAAGCCGTAGCCTGCGAACTTCTCCACCAGATCGAAGATTTTCATCGACAGTTCGCCGTTGATGCCCATCTTCTCAGCACCGTCCTGGAACACCGAACGCTGCTTGGCCATCTCCTCCGGCTTCTTTTTACCCATGGCACGACGCAGCATATCCGCGCCGCCCAGCGTATAGCCGGACAATACCTGGGCAATCTGCATCACCTGTTCCTGATAGAGGATGATGCCGTAGGTCGGCTCCAGCACCGGCTTCAGGCTCTCATGCTGCCACTGAATGTCCGGGTAGGAGATGGCTTCACGGCCGTGCTTACGGTCAATAAAGTTATCGACCATGCCCGACTGCAGCGGCCCCGGACGGAACAGCGCCACCAGTGCGATCATATCTTCGAAGCAGTCCGGCTTCAGGCGCTTGATCAGATCTTTCATGCCGCGCGATTCAAGCTGGAACACCGCGGTGGTTTCCGAGCGTTGCAGCATGTCGAAGCTTTTTTTGTCATCCAGCGGGATGGCAGCGATATCGATTGGCGGTAACCCCTGCTTTTCGCGCCGCGGATTGATCATCTTCAGCGCCCAGTCGATGATGGTCAGCGTGCGCAGGCCGAGGAAGTCAAACTTCACCAGTCCGGCGTATTCCACGTCGTTTTTATCGAACTGGGTGACCGGGAACTGGCCGTTCTCATCGCAGTACAGCGGCGCAAAATCGGTGATTTTGGTCGGCGCAATGACCACGCCACCGGCGTGCTTGCCGGCGTTACGCGTGACCCCTTCCAGCTTGCGCGCCATGTCGATCAGCGCTTTGACCTCTTCGTCAGCTTCGTAGATCTCCGGCAGCTGCGGTTCCGCCTGGAACGCTTTTTCCAGCGTCATGCCCGGATCCGGCGGGATCAGTTTTGAGATGCGATCAACAAAGCCGTACGGATGACCCAGCACCCGGCCGACGTCACGAATCACCGCTTTCGCCGCCATGGTACCAAAGGTGATAATCTGCGACACCGCATCGCGGCCGTACATCTCAGCCACGTGATCGATCACCTGGTCACGTTTTTCCATGCAGAAGTCGACGTCGAAGTCGGGCATCGAGACACGTTCCGGGTTAAGGAAACGTTCGAACAGCAGGTCAAACTCCAGCGGATCGAGATCGGTAATTTTCAGCGCGTAGGCCACCAGCGAACCGGCGCCGGAACCACGCCCCGGCCCGACCGGAATGCCGTTGTCCTTCGACCACTGGATAAACTCCATCACGATCAGGAAGTAGCCGGGGAAACCCATCTGGTTAATGACGTTGAGCTCGATGTCGAGACGCTCGTCATACTCCGGCCGGCGTTCGGCACGCACCTGCTCATCCGGGAAGAGAAACGCCAGGCGCTCCTCCAGCCCTTCGCGCGACTTCATCACCAGGAAATCTTCGGTCGACATGTCGCCGGTCGGGAACTGCGGCAGGAAATATTCGCCGAGGCGCACCGTGACGTTACAACGCTTAGCAATCTCTACGCTGTTTTCCAGCGCTTCCGGGATGTCCGAGAACAGCTCGCACATCTCCTCTTCGCTGCGCATATATTGCTGAGGACTGTAGTTGCGCGGACGTTTAGGATCGTCCAGCGTGTAGCCGTCGTGAATCGCCACGCGGATTTCATGGGCATCAAAATCTTCTTCATTGAGGAAGCAGACTTCATTGGTGGCCACCACCGGCACCGATTCAGCAATCGCCAGCTCAACCGCGGCGTGCAGATAGGCCTCTTCGTCTGGCCGGCCGGTACGCGTCAGTTCCAGATAGTAGCGGTTAGGGAAATGCTGCTGATAGAAACTCAGGCACTGCGCCACCAGCGCGCTATTGCCGCGCAGCAGGCTGCGACCGACGTCGCCGCGCCGTCCGCCCGACAGCAGAATCAACCCTTCGCCCAGCTCCAGTAGCCAGTCGCGATCAATAATCGGTCCGGCGATACCGTAACCGCGCTGGTAAGCGCGCGAAATCAGCAGCGTCAGATTCTGGTAACCGGTGTTATTAGCGGCCAGCACGGTGAGCTGCGTCAGCTCATCGCCCATCAAATCGCTGGCCACCTGGAAGTCAGCCCCGACGATCGGTTTGATACCGGCGCTGTGCGCGCTGCCATAAAAGCGCACCAGCCCGCACAGGTTGGTGTAGTCGGTGATGGCAATGGCTGGCATGCCGAGCGCGGCCGCCTTTTTTACCAGCGGCCCGGTCTTGGCCAGACCATCAACCATGGAGTAATCGCTGTGTACGCGCAGATGTATAAAACGAGGTTCAGCCATATCAGTTTCCGGTTAAAACAGCGTCAGGCTATTAAAGCGTAGTCGGCTGGCGCGCGGCCAGCACATCAGCATCAATCAGGGCGTTACGCACCGGCGCAAAGCTGCGGCGGTGGTGAGGTGTGGCACCAAACTGCGTCAGTTTTTCCATGTGCAGCGCGGTCGGATAGCCTTTGTGCTGGGCGAAACCGTACTGCGGAAACAGCAGGTCCAGCTCGGCCATTTCACGGTCGCGCGTGACTTTGGCGATGATCGAGGCGGCGCTGATTTCCCGCACCAGACTATCGCCCTTCACCACTGCCTGCGACGGCATCGGCAGCGCCGGACAGCGGTTGCCATCAATCAGGACAAAATCCGGTGCAATATGCAGACCGGCAACCGCGCGCTGCATCGCCAGCATGGTGGCGTGCAGGATGTTCAGCTGATCAATCTCTTCCGGTTCAGCGCGGCCCAGGCTCCACGCCAGCGCTTTCTCTTTGATCTCATCAAACAGCGCAAGGCGGCGCTTTTCAGACAGCTTTTTGGAATCCGCCAGGCCGGCAATCGGCAGCGCCGGATCGAGGATCACGGCGGCGGTCACCACGGCACCGACCAGCGGGCCACGTCCGACTTCATCAACGCCGGCAATCAGCCGGGCGTCAGGATAGATAAATTCAGCCATTGGCAATCTCCAGTACCGCATCCGCCGCCTGTTCGTCGGCGTTCCAGCGAATCTGCTGATGCAATTGGGTGAAAGTGGCCAGCAGCGCATCACGCTCCGGACCGGCATGCAGCAGCGGCTCCAGCGCCGCGGCTAACGCTGCAGGCTGGCACTCCTCCTGCAGCAGCTCCTGCACCAGCTCACGGCCGGCCAGCAGGTTAGGCAGCGAAACGTACGGGGTTTTCACCAGCCGCTTCGCCAGCCAGAAGGTGAACGGCTTCATACGATAGCCCACCACCATCGGGCATTTCGCCAGCATGCACTCCAGCGCTGCAGTGCCGGAAGCCAGAATCGCTGCGTCGCTGGCGATCATCGCCTGGCGCCCTTTGCCATCCAGCAGGTGCATTGGCAATTCCGGCGCGACGCTGGCTTTGATCTGCTCGAACTGCGCGCGCCGCTTCGCGTTAACCAGCGGCACCACGATCTCCAGCGCCGGATAGCGCTGGCGCAGCAGCTGTGCAGCGCGCAGGAAATCGGCGCTGAGCATCTCCACTTCCGCGCCGCGGCTGCCCGGTAGCAGGCCAAGGCACAGCGCATTATCAGCAATGCCTAATTCACGCCGCGCGGCCAGTTTGTCCGGCTGCAGCGGCATCGCATCGGCCATGGTGTGCCCGATGAAGCGGCACGGCACGTTGTAGCGATCGTAAAACGCTTTTTCAAAAGGCAGAAACGCCAGCACCAGATCGGTGTTGCGGCCAATTTTGAACACGCGCTTTTGTCGCCAGGCCCACACGGAGGGACTGACGTAATGAATGGTGCGAATGCCGGCACGCTTGAGGTTGCCTTCCAGCGTGATGTTGAAATCCGGGGCATCGATGCCGACGAAAACATCCGGCCGCAGCTCGGTAAAGCGCTGGGTTAAATCCTTGCGGATGTGCAGCAAACGGCGCAGGCGGCCAAGCACCTCAACGATGCCCATTACCGCCAGCTCTTCCATCTCGTACCAGGCTTCGCAGCCTTCGGCCTGCATCAGCGGACCGGCAACGCCAACGAAGCGCGCGTCAGGATGGCGCGCTTTCAGCGCACGAATCAATCCGGCACCAAGAATATCGCCGGAGGTTTCTCCGGCGACCAGGGCAATCGTTAAGGGACGCACTGACATGAATTAACGAATCAATCCACGGGTAGAACGGGCAAAGAAGTCGTAGAAAGGCTGCACTTCGCTATGAAGTTTGGCCAGTTCTTCGATCTCCGGCTTCACTTCATCCAGCGTTTTACCGCTGCGGTACAGCAGCTTGTACGCGTTACGAATGGCGTGCAGTGCTTCTTTGCTGAAGCCACGACGCTTCAGGCCTTCGATATTGACACCGAACGGCGTGGCATGGTTGCCCTGCGCAATCACGTACGGCGGCACGTCCTGCGCGACGCCGGAACAACCGCCTACCATCACGTGGGCACCAATGGTGCACCACTGGTGCACCGCCGTCACGCCGCCGATGATGGCAAAATCATCCACGGTAACGTGGCCGCCCAGCGTTACGTTGTTGGCCAGAATACAGCGATTGCCGATCACGCAGTCATGAGCAATGTGCGCATTGACCATCAGCAGGTTGTCACTGCCGACTTTGGTCAGGCCGCCACCCTGCGTGGTGCCACGATGAATGGTGACGCTCTCGCGGATGCGGTTGCGATCGCCGACTTCAACGCGGGTCGGTTCACCGGCATATTTCAGATCCTGATTCACTTCGCCAATCGAAACGAACTGGTAGATCTGGTTATCTTTACCGATACGCGTGTGGCCATTCACCACCACGTGCGATTTCAGCACCGTGCCTTCGCCAATTTCCACGTTCGCTCCGACAACACAAAACGGACCGATTTGGACGTTGGCGCCGATCACCGCACCTTCTTCAATAATGGACGTTGGATGGATGCTGGCGGTTGAATCAATCACTAATTATGCCTCCCGGCTACGGGCACACATCATGGTCGCTTCACAGACAATCTTACCGTCTACGGTTGCCACGCCTTTGAAGCGCGTCAGGCCACGGCGGGTCTTCTCGAAGGTGACTTCCATGATCATCTGGTCGCCCGGCACTACCGGACGCTTGAAACGGGCTTCGTCGATACCGGCGAAATAGTACAGCTCGCCCGGCTCCAGTTTTCCAACGCTTTTAAACGCCAGAATACCGGTCGCCTGCGCCATCGCTTCCAGGATCAGTACGCCTGGGAAAATCGGTTTACCAGGGAAGTGTCCCTGGAAAAACGGTTCATTAACAGAAACGTTCTTTACCGCACGCAGGTATTTATGCTCTTCAAATTCCAGCACGCGGTCAACCAGCAAAAACGGGTAGCGGTGCGGCAGCAGTTCTAAAATCTCTTCAATTTTCAGAGTATGCGTTTCAGTTGTCAAAATACTCTTCCTGTCCTAAAAAATCTGATGGCAACAATAACACGGCCTGCACCGATCAAAATGATCTTTCGCAGGCCGCAAATCAGTTCAGTGGCGTTTCGCTTACCATGATACCTGCTGCCGCACTCTGGTTAACCCCGAGGTGAAAGAAGGTACGCTGCTTTATTATGAAAGCGGGTAGAGCCGGGATGTGCTCAGTCGTCTTTGCCGACCTTGCGTTCGATGGCTTTTAAGCGTTTGCTCATGTCATCGATGTTCATCACCAGCGCTGCCGTTTTACGCCAGGTTTTGTTGGGTTGCAGCGGGATACCCGATGAGTATACCCCAGGCTCTGTGATGGGACGCATGACCATGCCCATGCCGGTTACCGTCACTTTGTCACAGATTTCCATATGGCCGTTAATGACGCTGGCTCCGCCAATCATACAGTAACGCCCAATCTTCAGACTACCCGCCATGATCACACCACCGGCAACCGCGGTGTTATCACCAATCACGACGTTATGCGCAATCTGACACTGGTTGTCTATGATAACACCATTGCCGATCAGAGTGTTATCCAGCGCACCGCGATCGATCGTGGTACAGGCACCAATTTCTACCCGATCGCCAATCACCACGGTGCCCAGCTGAGGAATTTTCACCCAGTTGCCGCGGTCGTTAGCATAACCGAAACCATCGGCACCAATCACGGTGCCAGACTGAATCAGACAATCCTGACCAATCTGGATCTCATGATAAACCGTAACGTTGGCCCACAAACGGGAACCACGGCCAATGCGCGTGCGCTTGCCGACAAAGCAGCCGGCGCCAATCACCACGTCATCACCCAACTCAACGCCGGACTCGATGACCGCGTTAGCGCCCACCGAGACATTGTTCCCCAGCTTCGCGCTCGGATCAATCACGGCGCTGGGCGCGATATTTTGCGCGGGCTGCGGCGTGGTGTCCAGCAGTTGTGCCATGCGGGCATAAGTCAGGTAAGGGTTTTTCACCACCAGCGCGGCGGTTTTACACCACTCCAGATCCGCTTCCGTCAGCACCACGGCTGAGGCCTGAACCTGTGCGAGCTGCTCGCGGTAGCGGCTGTTGGCAAGAAAAGTGATTTGACCAGGGGTGGCGGATTGCATAGAAGCAATGCCGGAGATGGCGATATCGCCATCTCCGTGCAATTCTGCATCCAACTGCTGGGCTAAATCAGCCAGTCGAATTGATGACATCGATTATTTAACCTGTTTCAGCACGTCAGCAGTAATGTCTTTCGCGTTAGAAGCATAGGCAACGGCATTGGCGTCGATTACCACGTCATACCCTTCGCTGTCCGCCACTTTCTTCACTGCGTCCTGAATACGGCTCAGCAGTTTGTTACGCTCTTCCATCTGACGACGGCGGTTATCCTGATCGAAAGCCTGCGCTTTCGTCGAGAATGCTTCGCGCTGTGACATGATGTCTTTTTCCATGCGGCTGCGGTCGCTGGCCTTCATGGTTGAACCATCACGCTGCAGTTTCTGCATTTTAGTCTGCAGATCGCGCTCCTGGCTCTGCAGCTCAGTAGCACGGCCCTTGAATTCGTTTTCCAGCTGTTTAGCAACGGTCGCACGTTGCGGTAACTGTTGGAAAATGCTGGACACGTTTACCACTGCAATTTTGTCAGCAGCCTGAACGCCCGCGGAAACCGCTAAAGCAAGACCCAGACCTGCGGCACACAACAACTTTTTCACTATAAACTCCTTACCATCAACGTTTGTGTCAGCGACACAGTGTTGGCATCGTCCGGCTCCCGTCTGGCGCCGGCGCGATGCCGTACTACGACTCTGCTTCCGTGCTCAGAACCTTACCAGGTTTTACCGATGTTAAACTGGAACTGTTCTGCTTTGTCTCCCTCGACTTTCTTCACTGGCTGTGCGTAGGAGAACACCAGTGGTCCAAGTGGCGACATCCACTGCAGCGCAAGACCGGCAGAGACGCGAATGTTGTTCGGGTCGCTGTAGTCCGGAATGCCCGCCGCGCGGGTTTCCGCGGTGTTCTGCCACTTGGTATCCCAGACGGTACCGGCATCCATAAATACCGAGGTACGTACTGAGTTTGCATATTTCTCGCTCAGGAACGGCGTTGGCGTAATCAGCTCAAGGCTGGCAATCGCCATGGCGTTACCGCCCACCGCATCGTCAGACTTACAGATGCCGTCCGGATCGGTCAGATTACAGCTCGACGAGCGATCGTTCAGGTAAGCGGCTTTCGGACCAATGGTGTTGGACTGGAAGCCACGCACGGTACTGGAACCGCCGGCGTAGAAGTTCTCATAGAACGGCATCTCTTTGCCACCGAGTCCGTCACCGTAGCCAACACGGCCACGACCCAGCACCACCCAGGTGCCATCACGGTTCAGCGGCACGTACTGCTGGGTGTCCAGCGTCGCTTTATAGAACGAGTTATCCGAGCCCGGAATGGTCACTTTACCGTTCAGGTTGGTACGGTTACCGCGCGTCGGGAAGAAACCACGATCGAGCGTGTTGTACGTCCAGCCGTAGTTGAAGGTGAAGTCATCCGCAGAGAAATCACCGTCATCATTCAGCCCCTGATGACGCCCCACCGAGTCAAGGTAACGCCACATCGCCACCTGCGGACGCATGTTGGACAGGTCGTTGTGCACATAACCTAAGCCGACGCGCAGCGTGTTGTTTTCGTTAACCGGGAAGCCGAGCGTCCCGTCCACACCGTAACTTTTGTTGGTGTAGTCGGAGAGATCAGCATCATCCGCTTTAAAGTCGTTGTAGAAGAGGCGGCCGCCGAGGCTCACACCGTCCACCGTGAAGTACGGATCGGTGAGTGAGAATTCTGCGTAGGTCTGGTAGTCGTTCTTGGTACCGCTGATGCCGACGGTATTACCGGTGCCGAGCCAGTTCTCCTGGGTCACGCCAACCTGGAAGCTGACGCCACTCTCCGTACCGTAACCCACACCAAAGTTGAAGGTACCGGTGTTACGCTCTTTGACTTTGTAAACCACGTCAACCTGGTCTGGCGAGCCCGGAACGCGCTGGGTATCAACGTCCACGGTTTCGAAGTAACCGGTACGGTTCAGGCGCTCTTTGCCCTGATCGACGAGGTCGCTGCCCAGCCATGCGCCTTCCATCTGACGCATTTCGCGGCGCAGTACGGCATCTTTCGAAGTATCGTTACCTTCAAAACGCACTTTACGCACGTAGTAACGGTTACCGGCATCAACGTTGATGTGCAGCTTAACGGTTTTATCCGCATCGTTGATTTCCGGCTGCGTCACCACGCGTGGATAGGCGTAGCCATAACGGCCCAGCAGCTTCTTGATGTCATCTTCCATCTGGGTGACTTTGGTGCCGTTATACAGCTCACCGTTAGGAATCTGCGTCAGGTGCTCAATTTCCGCCGAGTGGCCCGCCATGCTGCCGTTGACGATCACGCCGGCAATCTTGTACTGATCGCCTTCAGTGATGTTGACGGTGATGTAGATGCCTTTCTTGTCCGGCGTCAGGCTCACCTGCGTGGAATCAATATTGAAACGCGCATAACCGCGATCCAGATAGAAGCTGCGCAGGGTTTCGAGATCGCCCGCCAGTTTCTGTTTCTGGTATTTACGATCGCCCACCACGTTCCACCACGGCACTTCATCGCGCAGCTGGAAGCGGGAGATCAGTTCGTCTGAGCTGAACGCTTTGTTGCCGACAATGTTGATCTGCTGGATCTTGGCCGATACGCCTTCCTGGAAGACGAATTTCAGATCGACACGGTTACGCGGCAGCGGCGTCGCGATGGCTTTGACGCTGGCGGTATATTTACCGACGCTGTAGTAAAAGTCCTCCAGCCCCTTCTCGATGGAAGAGAGCGTGGTGCGGTCAAGCGCTTCGCCGACGCGCACACCGGAGGCCTCAAGGTTCTCCTTCAGCTGATCCTCTTTCACCGCTTTGTTACCGGAGAAGGTGATGCTGGCAATGGTCGGACGTTCCTTCACCTGAACAATCAGGGTGGTGCCGTCACGCAGAACCTGGACATCTTCAAAGTTACCGGTAGCGAACAGTGAGCGAATGGTGTTTCTGATGTCATCATCATTCACCGTATCACCGACGCGTACCGGCATGCTGAGCAGAGCCGCGCCGACGGCGACTCGCTGTAGACCTTCGAAATGAATGTCCTTCACTACGAAATCGTCTGCACCGTAAACGGTGGCGCTGCTAAACAGCAGCGACGCTATGAGCAACTTTTTCATCGCCATCGTTGTTATGCGTTTTCCTAACACATCCCGCGCCTGTCTGCGTTCCAGCGATTACAGACGAGAGAAATCATTGAAAAGTGCAAGCCCCATTAAAAGCACCAGCAGAATTGAGCCGATACGATAACTGAAGTCCTGAACTCGCTCGGACACTGGTCCACCTTTGATCTTTTCGATCGCCAGAAAGAGCAAATGCCCACCATCTAAAACCGGCAGAGGGAACAGATTGATGATCCCTAAGTTGACACTAATCAGCGCGAGGAACATCAGGTAGTAAATCACCCCGTATTCGGCTGATAACCCGGCACCCTGCGCAATCGAAATTGGCCCGCTCAGGTTATTCAGCTTGACGTCCCCGGTTATCAACTTGCCCAGCATCGAAACCGTCAGCTTCATCAGTTGCCAGGTTTTGACACCGGCTTCACCGATAGCGGCAAAAGGCCCGTACTGTTTTACCGTTTTGTACTCATCCGGCAGCGGGATCACGCGCGGTATCACCCCCGCAAAACCTTCCGCTGCATTGCCCGGCTTGGCTTCCGGCGTTAGCGTCAGCGTTAACGGTTCACCGTTACGTTCGACTTCCAGCGCCATGTTTTTGCCGGGGTTATCCCGAACCTGAGCCGCAAAAACCTGCCATTGCGTTAATGGCTGACCATCGACTTTAACGATCCTGTCGCCGGCTTGCAAACCGGCAGCACTTGCCGGTGAACGCGCCTGCACTTCTGCCAGCGTGGTTTCAATTTGCGGCCCGCGCGGTCGAATACCTAAAGCGACCACCGGGTCCTGTTTGTCCGGTTCAAATTGCCAGTCGCGCAGATCCAGCTGCTTCTGCTGCGTCGCCTGCTGACCAAACTGCGACACGGTCAGCGTGGCGTTGCTGTCACCGATCTTGCCGATCAGCGCCAGGCGCACAGCATCCCAGTCAGGCGTTTCGATACCGTCAACCGCTTTAAGTTCCATACCGGAGGTAATTTGCGCTTCGGCCGCGACGGAACCGTTCACTATTTCGCCGACGACCGGACGCACACCCGGTACGCCATGGATGAAAACCACCCAGTAAGCGAATACGGCAAAGATGAAATTAGCGATGGGACCGGCGGCAATGATTGAAGCACGCTGCAGCACGGTTTTATTGTTGAAGGCCTGATGACGTAGCTCTGCCGGCACGCTCTCGACGCGCTCATCCAGCATTTTGACGTAGCCACCGAGCGGAATCAGCGCAATCACATATTCCGTGCCCTGACGATCGGTACGGCGCCACAGCGCTTTACCGAAGCCGATCGAGAAGCGTTCTACTTTGACACCGCAGCGACGCGCCACCCAGAAGTGGCCGAACTCGTGCACGGTAATCAGCACGCCGAGCGCCACGATAAAGGCGACAAAACTCCAGAGTATGCTCAACATTGTCGCTTATCCTCAGAGGGTGCGGAACACCAGCAGCAGCAGGCAGGCAAAAACCGGCACGGCAGCTGTCAGGCTATCAATGCGATCGAGGATACCACCGTGGCCCGGAATCAGGTTACCGCTGTCTTTGATACCGGCTTCACGTTTGAACATACTTTCGGTCAGATCGCCCAGCACCGAGGCCAGCGTGGCAATCACCGCACAGATAATCAGCGTGCCCGGCGCCACCGACAGCGGCGCCAGCAGCGCAAACAGCCAGGCGATAATCGCGGAAGAGAGCAATCCGCCAAAGAAGCCTTCCCAGGTTTTGCCCGGTGAAACCTTCGGTGCCAGCTTGTGCTTGCCAAACAGACGACCAAACATGTAGGCGCCGGAATCCGCGCCCCAGACGAGGAACATTACGAACAGCAGCCACCAGGCGCCGGCGAAGTGATCGGTATCGTAGTGATACTGACGCAGCGCCATCATGCCCCAGAAGAACGGCACCACGGTCAGCACGCCAAACAGCAGGCGCAGCGGACGCGATGCGCGCCACAGCGCAGCCGAGGCCGGATAGAACAGCACGAGAAACAGCGCGACAATCCACCAGCCCAGCGAGGCCCAGAGCGAGCTCTCCATCTGAAGCTGGTGCAGATTGCGTTGATAGGGTTGCAGGGTGAAGAGCATCACCGCCAGCAGCAGGCCGCACAGCACCGCCAGCCAGATACGCTGCTGACGCGTCGCCATACCCGCCAGCTGCCCCCACTCCCAGGCGGCAAGCATGCAGATGATGATGGTGGTAATCGCAAAACCGGACAGCGGCAACCAAAACAGAGCAGCGATCACCAGCGGAATCAGAATAAACGCGGTGATCAGACGAGACTTCAGCAAAGGTTACCCCCAGGTTGCTCAGGCGCCGCCTGGTGCAGCGCCGCCATAGCGTCGCTCCCGCAGAGAGAATGCATTCAGTGCACCTTCAAAAACGTGTTCATCAAAATCAGGCCAGAGAACATCGGTAAACCAAAACTCAGCATAGGCGATCTGCCACAGCAGGAAGTTGCTGATCCGATGCTCTCCCCCGGTCCTTATCACTAAATCCACCGGCGCTTGCTCCTGCATACACAGATGCGGAGCCAGACTTTCTTCAGTTATCTGGTCAGGACGTAGCAGTCCTTCCTGAACCTGTTCAGCCAGTTTTTTTACACCCTGGATAATATCCCAACGGCCGCCATAGTTGGCAGCAATGTTGAGGGTGAGTCCATCATTTTGCTGAGTCAGTTCCTCGGCGCGGCGAATGCGTTCCTGAATGCGGTTATTGAAACGGCTGATATCACCAATAATGCGCAGACGCACATTGTGCTTGTGCAGGCTTTTGACTTCGCTGTCGAGCGCCCAGACAAACAATTCCATTAAGGCCGTCACTTCCTGTACCGGTCGGCTCCAGTTTTCACTGCTGAACGCATAGAGCGTGAGCGCTTCCAGCTTGTTGCTGACCGCAAAGCTGACGGCCCGGCGTACTGATTTTACCCCGGCTTTGTGGCCTGAAATACGCAGTTTGCCCTGATTTTTTGCCCAGCGACCATTACCATCCATAATGATGGCCACGTGACGTGGCGTGCAGTACGACCCGTCATCGATTGTATTGTGATTGTTGGACGACATAACGCGTAATAATTCCTTTCATCAGAAATGCTGTAGTTTCTGAATACATTGCGCCTGCGGCAAACGCCGGTAACCTCACCGGATGACATCGAAACAATGTCGGGCCGTAAAACGCGAGCGAGCGACTATACCATTTTCACCCTGAGCGAACAAATAGCGCCACCATCAACCGGCTAAACGAAAGCGCGGCAGCAACGCCGTAGCCCGCACGCGTGCGATCCGATCAATCTCCATCACGTCATCCACGCTGCCCGGCTCCTGACACTGCAGGGTTGCCAGCACTTCACTGTTGATGGCCGCGATATCGGTAAAGCGAATCTGATGCTGCAGAAATGCCGCTACCGCGACTTCATTGGCTGCGTTCAGCGTGGTGGTGGCCGCCTGTCCGGTTGCGCATGCATCGATTGCCAGCTTCAGGCAGGGATAGCGTGCGTAGTCCGGCTCAGCAAACGTCAGCGCCTTCATTCGGGTAAAATCAAGCGGCGTTACGCCTGCGGTAATACGTGCCGGCCAGGCCATGCTGTGGGCGATTGGCGTGCGCATATCGGGTGAACCCAGCTGTGCCAGCACGCTACCGTCGCAGTATCGCACCATGGAGTGAATCACCGACTGCGGATGCAGGATGACTTCCATTTGTGCGTCGGTGGCGTTGAACAGCCAGCGGGCTTCAATGTATTCAAGACCTTTATTCATCATGGTGGCCGAATCAACGGAGATTTTACGCCCCATTGACCAGTTCGGATGCGCACAGGCCTGATCTGGCGTCATAGCAGCCAGCTCGGCTAATGGCGTGTCACGAAAAGGGCCACCCGATCCCGTAAGGAGAATCGACTCGATGCCATTCTCCCGCAGATCAGCGTACCCCAACTGATGCTGTATGGAAGCGGGCAAACTCTGAAAAATGGCGTTGTGCTCGCTGTCGACCGGCAGCAGCTGCGCCTGATGCTGGCGTACCGCCTCCATAAACAAACGGCCGCATGTGACAAGCGATTCTTTATTGGCAAGCAGGACGGTTTTGCCGGCGCGAATGGCGGCCAGCGTCGGTTGTAAGCCGGAAGCGCCCACAATGGCGGCCATTACCTGATCGACCTCATCCAGTGCGGCCAGTTCGCAGGCGGCCTGAACGCCGGAGAGCACTTCCGTATCGATGTTGAGTGCTTTCAGTCGTTCACGCAGCGCCGCAGCGGAAGCGTCGTCGGACATCGCCGCGTAGCGCGGTTTAAATTGCTGACACTGTTCGGCCATCAGCGCCACATTTTGACCTGCCACCAGCGCAGTCACCTGATAGCGTTCAGGATGCGCCGCCACTACCGCCAGCGTGCTGGTGCCAATTGAGCCGGTCGAACCCAGCAGAGTTAATCGCTTCATGGTGCTGTCCCTGTGAAGTCGTGGTGCGCGCCCGCGCGTACGCCGGGCACAATGTAAAACGCCGCCAGAGTCGTACTACGTCTCTGAACGGCGTTTTGTCAGGCAAATGACGGAATCAGAATTCCATAAGTTCCTTCTCTTTCTCGGCCAGCGCCGCATCAACGTGCTTGATGCGAACGTCGGTCATTTTCTGGATCTCGTCCTGCGAGCGACGTTCGTCGTCTTCGCTGATCTCTTTGTCTTTCAGCAGCGCCTTGATCTTGTCGTTCGCGTCACGGCGCACGTTGCGCACGGAAACACGGCCCTGCTCGGCTTCGCCACGCACAACCTTGATCAGATCTTTACGACGCTCTTCGGTCAGCGCAGGCAGTGGAACACGAATGTCGCTACCGGCTGAGCTTGGGTTGAGGCCGAGGTCAGAAGCCATGATGGCTTTCTCGACTGCCGGACCCATTGAGCGATCGAACACGTTGATTTTCAGCGTGCGTGAATCTTCAACGGTGACGCTGGCCAGCTGACGCAGCGGCGTTGGCGTACCGTAATATTCCACAACGATGCCGTCGAGCAGTGAAGGCGAAGCACGACCGGTGCGCACTTTGCTGATGGTGTTTTTGAATGCTTCCACGCATTTGTCCATGCGCGTTTCAGCATCTTTTTTAATATCGTTAATCACGTTGAAACCCTTGGATTCGGTTTGACCTGGCCACTTCCGGACGCAGCGGAACGGAAACGGTATCGATAAACATCGATCATCCTGAATGCTGCGCGACAGCAGTGCAGCGCGCCAACAGAATATACCTTATTTTATCCTGCGTCGGGTATTAATGCGTAATCAGGGTGCCTTCTTTTTCACCCATCACTACGCGACGCAGCGCGCCAGGCTTGTTCATATTGAAGACGCGGATCGGCAGTTGATGGTCGCGCGCCAGCGTAAAGGCGGCCAGATCCATCACTTTCAGCTCTTTTTCCAGCACTTCACCGTAGGTCAGCTGTTCATACAGCGTGGCATCCGGATTTTTCACCGGGTCGGCTGAGTAGACGCCGTCGACCTTGGTAGCTTTCAGTACCACGTCCGCTTCGATTTCGATGCCGCGCAGGCAGGCCGCTGAGTCGGTGGTAAAGAACGGGTTGCCGGTACCGGCAGAGAAGATCACCACGCGGTTATTACGCAGCAGGCTGATGGCTTCTGCCCAGCTGTAGTTATCACACACGCCGTTCAGCGGAATCGCCGACATCAGGCGCGCGTTGACGTACGCACGATGCAGTGCGTCACGCATTGCCAGGCCGTTCATCACGGTCGCCAGCATCCCCATGTGGTCGCCGACCACGCGGTTCATACCTGCCTGCGCCAGACCCGCGCCACGGAACAGGTTACCGCCACCAATTACCACACCCACCTGAATGCCCAGCTCAACCAGCTCTTTCACCTCTTGCGCCATACGGTCAAGCACGCTCGCGTCGATACCAAAACCTTCGGCACCCTGCAGTGCTTCGCCGCTCAGTTTCAGTAAGATACGTTGATATACAGGTTTTGCGTTGGTCGCCATGGTCAATTCTTCCTGGAAGATAAGATGAATGAGAAGTTAAATCTGATCGATCATCCGCTTAGCGCGTGAGAAAAGCTATTGGGATGAGACTGAAAATTGCTGCGCCAAAACGCAGACAAAAAAGAACCGCCTCTCGGCGGTTCCTGCAAACCATTAAGACTGTTTGGACATGGCAGCAACTTCGGCTGCAAAGTCAGACTCGACTTTCTCAATGCCTTCGCCCACTTCGAAGCGGATGAAGTTGATCACGTCAGCGCCCTGCTCTTTCAGCGCCTGGCCAACAGTTTTGCTTGGGTCGATAACGAAAGCCTGACCGGTCAGAGAGACTTCGCCGGTGAATTTCTTCATGCGGCCTTCAACCATCTTCTCTGCGATCTCTTTTGGCTTGCCAGACTGCATCGCGATGTCCAGCTGAACCTGGTACTCTTTCTCAACCACATCAGCAGAAACGTCTTCTGGTTTAACGAATTCAGGCTTGCTCGCTGCTACGTGCATCGCGATCTGTTTGATCAGATCTTCGTTAGCGCCTTTCGCTGAAACCAGAACGCCGATACGCGCGCCGTGCAGGTAGCTACCCAGCTCTGCGCCTTCGAGGACAGCAACACGACGGATGTTGATGTTCTCACCGATTTTCGCAACCAGTGCCACGCGCTCTTCTTCGAACTGCGCTTTCAGAACTTCCACATCAGTCACTTTACCGGCAGCAGCAGCATCCAGCACTTTGTCAGCAAAGGCCTGGAAACCGGCATCTTTTGCTACGAAGTCAGTCTGGCAGTTCACTTCCAGAATCACGCCATAGTCGCCAGCGATTTTGGTTTTGATCACGCCGTCAGCAGCCACGTTGCCTGCTTTCTTAGCAGCTTTGATCGCACCAGACTTACGCATGTTCTCGATCGCCAGCTCAATGTCGCCGTTCGCTTCGGTCAGCGCTTTTTTGCAGTCCATCATGCCTGCGCCAGTACGCTCGCGCAGTTCTTTTACCAGTGCAGCGGTAATTTCAGCCATTCCAGAATCCTCGATTCGTCTCGCAGTGCTTTCACACTGTCAGAAACTTGTTGCGGAAAATTTACTTGCCCCGCCAGCCCGAACAGGGTGCGTGACTAAGTGAGATAAATAAAGGGGCCTTCACGGCCCCTTAACAGATCACATCTGATGTCTAAGGGCTCTCAGAAAGAGCGAACCTTATTAAGCTTCAGCAGCTTCTTCAGCCTGCTCAGCCAGGTCCTGTGAACGGCCTTCGCGCACGGTAGTGGCAACGGCAGTCAGGTACAGGCTTACAGCACGGATCGCATCGTCGTTACCTGGGATAACGAAATCAACGCCGTCTGGATCAGAGTTAGTATCAACGATAGCAAATACCGGGATACCCAGGTTGTTTGCTTCTTTGATTGCGATGTGTTCGTGGTCAGCGTCAACAACGAACAGTGCATCCGGCAGACCGCCCATATCTTTGATACCGCCCAGGCTGTTTTCCAGCTTGGCCAGCTCACGAGCACGCATCAGTGCTTCTTTCTTGGTCAGTTTGTCGAAAGTACCGTCCTGAGACTGAGTTTCCAGATCTTTCAGGCGTTTGATTGACTGACGAACGGTTTTCCAGTTGGTCAGCATACCACCCAGCCAGCGGTGGTTAACGAAGAACTGGTCGCAGCTCAGTGCAGACTCTTTTACCGCTTCGGCAGCAGCGCGCTTGGTACCAACAAACAGAATCTTACCTTTACGGGAAGAGATCTTGTTCAGCTCAGCCAGGGCTTCGTTGAACATTGGTACGGTTTTCTCAAGGTTGATGATGTGAACTTTGTTACGCGCACCGAAAATGAATGGCTTCATTTTTGGGTTCCAGTAACGGGTCTGGTGACCGAAGTGAACACCAGCCTTGAGCATGTCGCGCATGGAAACAGTTGCCATGATTACCTCTAAAAGTTTGTTTGGGGTTGGGCCTCCATGTATCCCATACAACCGACCTCTTACGAGGCACCCCGGCGTACGTGTCGATACATGTGTGTTTTAGTACACATAATGAGATTTATGCGTTTCCTGCCCTCTCATACGAGGTGACAGAGAATCGTCGGCGCGCTTTATACCACAATGCGCAGGAATACGCCAACAGTTGTTAGCATGAGCGGCAGGCTGTAATCCCGATTTGGCAGCCCATTTGCTGACTGCTAACATGACTGCCACAGAACTCATTATTGTCGAAAATTGCGGCAATTGCGGATTATTTAATGGCCATTTCAATCAAAACCCCAGAAGAAATCGAAAAAATGCGCGTGGCGGGCCGTCTGGCTGCAGAAGTGCTGGAGATGATCGCTCCACACGTCGTGCCGGGCGTCACCACCGGCGAGCTCGACCGTCTGTGCCACCAGCACATCACCGAAAAGCAGCAGGCCATTTCAGCCTGTCTCGGCTACCACGGTTTCCCGAAATCAGTGTGTATTTCGGTCAACGAAGTGGTATGTCACGGTATTCCCAGCGACGATCGCGTGCTGAAAGACGGGGATATCGTTAACGTCGACGTCACGGTGATCAAAGATGAGTACCATGGCGATACGTCAAAGATGTTCATCGTCGGCAAACCGACGATTCAGGGTGAGCGCCTGTGCCGGGTTACGCAGGAGAGCCTGTACATTGCGCTGCGTCTGGTGAAGCCGGGCATTCGCCTGCGTGAACTGGGCCGGGCGATTCAGAAATACGTGGAAGCACAGGATTTTTCCGTGGTTCGCGAGTATTGCGGACACGGCATCGGTAAAGGCTTCCATGAAGAGCCGCAGGTGCTGCATTACGATGCCGACGACAGCGGCGTGGTGCTGCAGGCTGGCATGACATTTACCGTCGAACCGATGGTAAACGCCGGTGATTATCGCATCCGCACCATGAAAGATGGCTGGACGGTGAAAACCAAAGATCGCAGCTTGTCCGCACAGTATGAGCATACTATTGTGGTGACGGAAAACGGCTGTGAAATCCTGACGCTGCGCGCAGACGACACTATTCCAGCGGTGCTGGAAAACAACGCGTAACGCTCGTCATCAGGATAACAGGCCGGCTCAAAACGAACGCCTGTCAGTTTAGGTTCACCCATCCCTGCACCTCCCGTAGCGGCGCCATCAGTTGCGCGTTAACCCGCGCCGCTACTGCGGTGATGTCACGGACGGTGGCTAACTGAACGGCATCACGGCGTTAAGCCCGCTTTTATGGCGCAGAAGAGGCATGTTGATGAGTGGTAGCGTGACCGAAGCAGTACACAAAGGCCTGACCGATTCCCCCGCCAGCTGGCCAGACGACGCGCTGACGCGCGACAAACTCAAACAGTATCTTGAACAGTTTCAGCAGCATCTGGGCAGCGCTTTTGACGCCGGCAGCGATATCGAATCGCTGATTGATGCGCGCACGCTGTTTATCGATCGCCTGCTGCGCCGGCTATGGCGACTGTTTGGCTTTGACCAGATGAAAGAGATCGCGCTGGTGGCGGTGGGCGGCTATGGCCGCGGTGAGCTGCATCCGCTGTCGGACATCGACGTGCTGATCCTGAGCCGTCAGCCACTGGACGAAGCTGCCGCGCAGCGCACCTCAGAATTGCTGACGCTGATGTGGGATCTCAAGCTGGAGGTCGGCCACAGCGTACGCACGCTGGAGGAGTGTCTGCTGGAGGGCTTGTCGGATCTCACCGTCGCCACCAATCTGATTGAGTCGCGCATGCTGACCGGCGACGTGGCGCTGTTTCTCGAACTGCAAAAGAATATCTTCAGCGACGGTTTCTGGCCGTCGTCACGCTTCTTCGCTGCCAAAATTGAGGAACAGCTGGAACGCCATCAGCGTTATCACGGTACCAGCTACAACCTCGAACCGGATATCAAAAGCAGCCCGGGCGGGCTGCGCGACATTCATACTCTGCAGTGGGTCGCGCGCCGCCACTTTGGCGCCACCACCATGGATGAGATGGTCGGCTTTGGCTTTCTCACTGAAGCCGAACGCAATGAGATTAATGAGTGCCAGGAATTTCTCTGGCGCATCCGTTTCGCGCTGCACCTGACGCTGCCGCGCTACGATAACCGCTTACTGTTCGATCGTCAGCTCAACGTGGCACAGCGCCTCAACTATGGCGGCGAAGGCAATGAGCCGGTTGAGCGCATGATGAAAGATTTCTATCGCGTCACGCGCCGTATCGGCGAGCTGAACCAGATGCTGCTGCAGCTGTTTGACGAAGCCATTCTGGCGCTGTCGACCACCGAGAAGCCGCGCAGCATCGATGAGGATTTTCAGCTGCGCGGTAATCTGATTGACCTGCGCGATCCCACGCTGTTTGAGCGCGAGCCGCAGGCGATTCTGCGCATGTTTTACGTGATGGTGCGTAACGAAACCATCACCGGCATCTATTCCACCACGCTGCGCCAGCTGCGCTACGCCCGCCGTCATCTGCAACAGCCGCTGTGTCAGATCCCCGAAGCGCGCCGCACCTTTATGGCGATTCTGCGCCATCCAGGCGCGGTAAAGCGCGCGCTGCTGCCGATGCATCGCCACAGCGTACTGTGGGCCTATACGCCGCTGTGGGGCAACATTGTCGGCCAGATGCAGTTCGACCTGTTCCACGCCTACACCGTGGATGAGCACACCATCCGCGTGTTGCAGAAGCTGGAAAGTTTTGCCGACGAAGCCACGCGCCCGATGCACCCGCTGTGCGTCGAGCTGTGGCCGCGTCTGCCGCAGCCGGAGCTGCTGCTGATGGCCGCGCTGCTGCACGATATCGCCAAAGGGCGCGGTGGTGACCACTCGATTCTCGGCGCGCAGGACGCGCTGGACTTTGCTGAGCTGCATGGCCTCAATTCGCGCGAAATGCAGCTGGTGGCCTGGCTGGTGCGTCATCACCTGCTGATGTCGGTGACTGCTCAGCGTCGCGACATTCAGGACCCCACGGTGATTCAGCAGTTTGCTGAAGTGATGCAAAATGAAAACCGGCTGCGCTATCTGGCCTGCCTGACGGTTGCCGACATCTGTGCCACCAATGAAAGCCTGTGGAACAGCTGGAAACAGAGCCTGCTACGTGAGCTGTTCTTCGCCACCGAAAAACAGCTGCGCCGCGGTATGGAGAACAGCCCGGATCTGCGCGAGCGCGTGCGTCATCACCGGCTGCAGGCGCTGGCGCTGCTGCGCATGGAAAATCTCAACGAAGAGCGCCTGCATCATATCTGGAGCCGCTGCCGCGCCGACTACTTCCTGCGCCATACGCCCAACCAGCTGGCGTGGCACGCGCGGCATCTGATCAACCATGACCTTAGCAAACCGCTGGTGCTGGTAAGCCCGCAGGCCACGCGCGGCGGCACCGAGATATTCATCTGGAGCCCGGATCGCCCTTACCTGTTTGCCGCCGTAGCCGGAGAGCTCGACCGCCGTAATCTGAGCGTGCACGATGCGCAGATCTTTACCAGCCGCGACGGCATGGCCATGGACACCTTTATTGTGCTGGAGCCGGACGGCAGTCCGCTGGCAGCGGATCGTCATCCGCTGATTATTCAGGCGCTGGAGCAGGCGATCACCCAAACGCAGTGGGTGCCACCGCGTACGCGCCGGCCGTCGTCACGTCTGAAACACTTCAGCGTCGATACCGAAGTCAACTTTTTGCCCACCCATACCGACCGCCGCAGCTATCTGGAGCTGGTGGCGCTGGACCAGCCCGGTTTGCTGGCGCGCGTCGGCGAAGTGTTTGCTGACCTCGGTGTTTCGCTGCACGGCGCCCGCATCAGTACCATCGGCGAACGGGTGGAGGATTTGTTCATCCTTGCCAACAGCGAACGACGTGCGCTGGATGCCGAAATGCGCTCCGTGCTGCAACAACGGTTGACAGAGGTACTTAATCCAAACGATAAAATGTGACCCGGCTTCCATTCTTCACGTTGCCGATGCATTGGCCTGGTGACCCGGCCCATCCGTGGATCTCGCTCCGATAGGCGCGCCACCGTTCTGCAGCATGAAGGATGTTTGCCCGATAATTTTACTCTGCACGCCAGCTGGCGTGCATCCGCAATGACAGACTCAGGAATTAAATATGCAACAGTTACAGAGCGTTATCGAATCTGCCTTTGAACGCCGCGCCGACATTACGCCGACCAGCGTGGACAGCGCCACCCGTGAAGCGATCAACCAGGTGATTGGCCTGCTGGACAGCGGTGAACTGCGCGTGTCAGAAAAGATCAACGGCGAATGGGTAACGCATCAGTGGCTGAAAAAAGCGGTACTGCTGTCGTTCCGTATCAACGACAACCAGGTGATCGACGGGGCAGAAACCCGCTTCTACGACAAAGTGCCGATGAAATTTGCCGGCTGGGATGAAGCGCGCTTTAAAAGCGCCGGCTTCCGCGTCGTGCCACCGGCCGCAGTGCGTCAGGGTGCATTCATCGCGCGCAATACCGTGCTGATGCCGTCCTATGTCAACATCGGCGCGTATGTCGATGAAGGCACGATGGTTGATACCTGGGCCACTGTCGGCTCCTGTGCGCAGATTGGTAAAAACGTGCACCTGTCCGGCGGCGTCGGCATCGGCGGCGTACTGGAACCGCTGCAGGCCAATCCAACTATCATTGAAGATAACTGCTTTATCGGTGCCCGTTCTGAGATCGTTGAAGGCGTGATCGTCGAAGAAGGTTCGGTGATCTCCATGGGCGTTTACATCGGCCAGAGCACTAAAATTTATGACCGCGAAACCGGTGAAGTGCACTACGGCCGCGTACCGGCGGGTTCGGTGGTGGTTTCCGGTAACCTGCCGTCTAAAGATGGCAGCTACAGCCTGTACTGTGCGGTGATCGTGAAGAAAGTTGACGCGAAAACGCTGGCAAAAACCGGCATCAACGAACTGCTGCGTACCATCGATTAAGTTTTTTCTTCCCGCTTATTTCCAAACCCACGGGCCTGTATTCAGGCCCGTCATTTTTTCTTTACACTCCTGCCGCCATTACCTGTTTCGCGCCGCGAATTAACAGGTGCGTTTGTTTTTCAAACAGGTCATAATCCGCGCCAGTTAACTCCGGTCGCGCACTGTTCATCCCGGTTTTTGTGTCTACAGTTGATTAAGTATGCCGTAAGCGTTCGGTTCGTTGCGCTTATTACGCAGCCGAATGATGATGATAATCCTGCGCGCTCACTCACTCTCAGATGGAATATAAACGCTATGTACGACAACCTGAAAAGCTTAGGTATCAGCAATCCTGAAGACATTGACCGCTACAGCCTGCGTCAGGAAGCCAACAACGACATCCTGAAAATCTACTTCCGCAAAGACAAGGGCGAGTTCTTCGCCAAAAGCGTGAAGTTTAAATACCCGCGTCAGCGCAAAACCGTGGTGGCCGATCACACCACCCAGGGTTATAAAGAGATTCAGGAAATCAGCCCTAACCTGCGTTACGTGATCGACGAACTGGATCAGATCTGCCAGCGCGATCAGGTTGAGGTAGATCTGAAGCGCAAAATCCTCGCCGATCTGCGCCATCTGGAGAACGTGGTGTCGAACAAAATCGCGGAAATCGAATCCGATCTCGATCAGCTGACCCGCAACGGTCGCTAATCCCCGCCGCTTCTCAGGCCAGCCGCTGCTGGCCTTTTTTATGCCTGCTCATCAAGCTGCAGCGCCACATACAACAGCAGCCGATCGTCAAAGTTCGCCAGATTAAGGCCGGTCAGTTCCGAGATGCGGTTCAGGCGGTACTCCAGCGTATTGCGATGAATAAACAGCGCGCGCGCCGTGGCGCTCGGCTGCACGTTATGGCTGAACCACGCAACCAGCGTGCGCCGCAGCAAACCGTTATTGTCCATGCTCTTCAGCTTAGCCAGCGGACGTGCCAGCTCGCTGGCCTGCCAGCCGCCGCGCAGGCTATCCAGCAGCACCGGCAGCACCAGATCCTGATAGAAGAAGCTCCGCTGCTGCGGCATGCGCTGTTTGCCCACCATCATGGTGGTGCGGGCGGTGCGGTAAGAGCGCGCAATGCTGCCGGGCCCGGTAAAGAAATTGCCGAGCGCGATGCGCATCCGCACCTGACCGCTCTCTTTCATGCGCTGCAGCAGTTGATCGACGCGGCGGCGATGATCGTCCTGATCGTAACGGCCATGTGCATTCAGCGCTGGCTTCAGCACCACCATTTCGGTGAGCGAAACAATGGCGATCAGGTTGTCGCGATCGGGCGTGGTCAGCAGCGTCTGTAATTGCTGCAGTTCCGACATCGCGCTGTCGACCCCCAGCTGTCCGCTGTCCACTTCCACCACCGCCACCACGCGCGGCTGATTGAGATCGATGCCCAGTCGCTGCGCCCATTCGTTCAGCGCTGGCGACAGCGTATCGCTGCGGATCAGGTTCAGCACCAGCTCCTCACGCAGGCGGCTGTCCTGCGCCAGCATATGCAGCAGGCGCGCCTGTTCCAGCATCATCTCTGCCGTCATGCACACCAGCTCGCCGTAATGGCGTAACGTGCTGGGCTGGCCGGTGAGGCCAATCACGCCGACGATGTCGCCGTCAATGCGCAGCGGTAAATTGATGCCCGGCCGCACGCCGTGCAGGTGTTTAGCCACCGCTTCGTCAATATCAACCACCCTGCCCTGTGACAGCACCAGCAGCGCGCCCTCGTGCAATTCGCCAATACGCTCGCGATCGCCACTGCCAATAATGCGGCCGCGCGCATCCATCACATTGACATTGCTGTCGATAATTTTCATGGTGCGGGCAACGATATCCTGAGCCAGTCGCGCATCAAGATGATAGGTGGCCATCAAACACTCCAGAATTCGGGACGAACCGACAGAATACGCATCCCGATTCCCCCTGGCATTGTGCAACTGCACATAGCCGCAGGGCGATTACCGGAATTGCGGCAGCGGTCACACTGGGAAGGCACAGATGACTGGGGGCGCAGCAGCATACAGGCAATAAAAAGGCGAGCCGAAGCTCGCCTGAGAGACCAATAAAAGGATTACTGCATCAGCAGATAGAGGCTGCTGTCGCCGCGCTTGACGTTGAGCGCCAGCACCGACGGTTTGGTGTCGAGGATTTTACGCAGCTCGCCAAGGTTGCTTACCGCCTGCTGGTTCACACCGAGGATCACATCGCCTTTCTTCAGGCCGATACGTGCCGCAGCGCTGCCGGCTTTCACGCTGTCAACGCGCACACCCTTCTGGCCATTGCTGTCGATGTTGCTGAGATCGGCACCTTCAATGCCGGTGTAAATCGTCGCGGACTGCACTTTATCCTGTGAGCTCTGCTGCAGCTCAACCGTCACGTTCAGCGGTTTGCCGTCGCGCAGCAGGCCCAGCTGCAGTTTGGTGCCGACCGGCAGCGAGCCGACTTCCGCACGTAGCGCCGCAAAGCTGGTCAGCGCTTTACCGTTCATAGAGACCACCACATCGCCCGCTTTCACGCCGGCTTTCGCCGCCGCGGAGTTTGGCAGCACCTGGCTGACAAAGGCGCCGCGCTGCGCATCCACTTTCATCGCTTTAGCCAGCTCGGAGTTGAGCTCGGTGCCCATAATGCCCAACTCGCCGCGTTTCACCTGGCCATACTCCACCATCTGCGCGGTCAGGTTTTTCACCATGGAACTCGGGATGGCAAAGCCGATACCGATGTTGCCACCGTCCGGTGCGAGGATCGCGGTGTTAATACCGATCAGCTCGCCGTTCAGGTTAACCAGCGCACCGCCGGAGTTGCCGCGGTTGATGGCGGCATCGGTCTGGATAAAGTTTTCGTAATTTTCGACGTTAAGGCCGCTGCGCCCCAGCGCCGAGACGATGCCGGACGTGACCGTTTCGCCCAGGCCGTACGGGTTACCGATGGCCACGGTGTAATCACCGACGCGCAGATTGTCGGAGTCTGCGATCTTAATTGCCGTCAGGTTTTTCGCATCCTGCAGCTGGATCAGCGCGATGTCAGACTGCGGGTCTTTGCCGATGACCTTAGCATCGTAGCGACGGCCATCGCTCAGCTGTACCTGAATTTTGGTGGCGTTATCCACCACGTGGTTGTTGGTAACCACATAGCCTTTGTCGGCGTTGATGATTACTCCGGAACCGAGCGCGCGGAACTGCTGCTTCTGCGCGTTGGCGCCATCGTCGCTACCGTCACCGCCGCCGCCCTGGCACATGGGTGAACCCTGGAACGGCGATCCGTCCTGACAGAACGGGGAATTATCGCCAAAGAATTGCTGGAACTGCTGCGGCATGCGCGGGGTTTTCACCGTGGTGCTGCCTTCCACGCTGATACTGACCACGGAAGGCATCACTTTTTCCAGCATGGGTGCCAGGCTGGGCAGTTGCTGACTGGAGGAAGACGCTGTCTCCGCCGCGAAAACACTGACAGGGCTTAACGCCATGCCCAGACTAAGCGCCAGCGCACTTAACATTAATGTGCTTTTTTTCATTCGTCTGTGTCTCTCTGAAATTAACGTGCAGACCATTGCTGTGGTCGTGATGATGAGATTAAGTTTTTAGCGCGAAGTTCCTGATAAAGTATTGGGCAAAGGTAAAAATTTATTCTTCGTCTTTACAAAACTGCGCTTATTCCACCGCCATCAACCGACGATACTCATCCCAGGCGTAATTGTCCGTCATCCCGCTGATATAGTCCTGAATCAGCCGCGAGCGATAATAACGTTCCCATAACAATCGCTGATATTTATGCTGCACCACCAGGTTACGCATCTGTTGCTGATAAGCTTTACGATGTTTACCGGAAAGTTTATGAAACAGTCGGGTTTCGATCGGATGTTTCGCGAGAAAATCCTCATTCATTAACGTGGTAAACTGTTCATAATCGAGCTGCATCAGCGACTGATAAATTTCCAGTAATCCTTTAATGACCCGATAACCCTGTAATTCCAGCTGCTCAACTTCAGGGTGATTAAACACCTGCTGGCGCGCCACGGTTTTAAATAATTTTAACAGGCGCCCTTCATCACCGTCGTCTTCCAGTAGCGCATGGTTAAAGTTGCCGGCAAAAATGGCAGGTAAATTATCAACAAAGCGGCGCACCGCATGGCTGACCAGCACGCTCTGGACGTTAACCCGCAGCGACATGAAAAACTGATCGCTAATACTGCGACGCTTTTTCTGATTGGCCTCTTTCCACGCTTCATTAATGGTGCGGCTAAACGCGTCGCCAGGTTTCACCGGGCCCCAGGCGTTGAGCAAAGAATGATAGAGCGTATCGACGGTGAAGATGTCTTTTTCTACGGCGTCATCAAGGTCGGCAATACAATAGGAGATATCGTCAGCCGCTTCCATTATCCAGGTCAGCGGATAACGATGGTGCTCAGGTATATCCGTTGCCGCGCGAAGATCGGCCACATATTCACGTTCGGATAAATAGAAACCCGGCTTTTTCATTAATACGCTGAACTCCGCCGGCTTATCGCCCTGCCACCACGCCGGCGCGGTGTATTTTAAAATACACGCTACCTGCGCATAGCTAAGATTTAGCTGCAGCAGGGTATGCACCAGCCGAATGGCCTGCGCATTCCCTTCGAAATGGCACAAATCCTGACGAATCATTGCATTTAACCGGTCGAAATCGGCACGCTGCGCGTCATCCGCCACGCCCGCCACCAGCGGATCCACCAGTTCGGCCGGCAGGTTGTCATCAAACCAGTCATTGATCGCCGCTTCACCAAAATGGCCAAACGGCGGGTTGCCGACGTCGTGCAGCAGGCAGGCCATCTCCACCAGGCTCTCGACCGCGCCCTCAAAGCCATCGAGGCCGTAAGCCGCCAGCCCGCCGCCCTGGGTTTTCAGCGTATGCAGAATCTCTTTGGTGATGTAACGCCCGGTTTGCTGCACCTCAAGCGAATGGGTCAGGCGCGAGCGCACGGCCGCATTCCGCTCCAGCGGAAACACCTGGGTTTTTTGTTGCAGACGGCGAATCGCGGCAGAATTAATAATGCGTCCACGATCGCTTTCAAAGTGGCGGGTAATAAAGTATTCGCCTTCGGGATCTTTGCGACTGGTATAAGGGCGGGTGAAACTGATCTTCTTCCTGAAATTGATCGTCGCCATTGTTACCCCTTATTTTTCCTGAATTGATCCCCATTGAGCCATGTTAGACTATGCCTCACTTTAGCCTTATACATCCATAACTACAGCGAGATTCTTTATGAAAGCAGGCATTATTGGCGCGATGGAGCAGGAAGTCACACTGCTGCGTGACAAAATTGAAAACCGTCAGACGCTGACGCTGGCCGGCTGCGAAATTTACACCGGTACGCTCAACGGCGTTGAGGTGGCTCTGCTGAAATCGGGCATCGGCAAAACCGCGGCGGCGCTCGGTACCACGCTGCTGCTGGAGCTGTGCAAACCGGATCTGGTGATCAACACCGGTTCCGCTGGCGGTCTGGCGCCAACCCTGCAGGTGGGCGATATCGTGGTGTCCGACGAAGTGCGTTATCACGATGCCGATGTCACCGCTTTTGGCTATGAGCCTGGTCAGATGGCGGGCTGCCCGGCGGCGTTTGTCGCGGACAGCGCGCTGATTGCCGCCGCAGAGCAGGTGATCAAACAGCTGGATCTCAACGCGGTGCGCGGTCTGGTGGTCAGCGGTGACGCCTTTATTAATGGCGCCGCACCGCTGGAGCGTATCCGCAGCACCTTCCCGCAGGCGATTGCGGTAGAGATGGAAGCCACGGCGATTGGTCACGTTTGCCATCAGTTTAAGGTGCCGTTCGTGGTGGTACGCGCTATTTCTGACGTGGCCGATAAAGCGTCGCATCTGAGTTTCGAAGAGTTCCTCAGCGTGGCGGCTAAACAGTCGTCGCTGATGGTGGAAAACCTGCTGGCTCAGCTGGCGCGTGGCTAAATATCTGCTGCTCGGGTTGTGGCTGCTGTGCCACAATCTGCTGGCCGCACCGCGCGTCATTACCCTGTCGCCGCATCTCACTGAACTGGCGTTTGCCGCCGGCATCACGCCGGTGGCGGTGAGCGCGTGGTCAGACTATCCCGCTGCTGCTCGCCAGCTGGAGCAGGTGGCGAACTGGCAGGGCATTCGCGTTGAACGCATTGTGCAGCTCAGGCCGGATGTGGTGCTGGCCTGGCGCGGTGGCAATCCGCTGCGCCAGGTGGAGCAGCTGCAGCGTCTGGGCATCCATGTGGAATGGATCGATCCGCAATCACTCGACCAGATGATTGACGCGCTGGCGGCGCTGCAGCGCTGGAGCCCACAGCCCCAGCGGGCTACCGCGGCCGCACAGGCGTTACACCAGCAGCTGCAGACGCTGCGTCAGCGCTATCAGCAGCAAACGCCGGTGCCGCTGTTTCTGCAGTTTGGCCAGCAGCCGCTGTTTACCGCCGCGCGCAGCACGCTGCAGAATGAGGTCATCACCCTGTGCGGCGGTCGCAATATCTTTGCTGACAGCAGCGTGAGCTGGCCTCAGGTGAGCCGGGAGCAGGTGCTGACGCGGCATCCGCAGGCGATTGTCACTGGCGGTGATGCCAGCCGCGCCGCCAGCGTCGCGCGCTTCTGGCAGCCGCAGCTTAACGTGCCGGTGATTGCGCTTAACGATGACTGGCTGAGCCGGCCGGGTCCGCGCCTGCTGCTGGCGGCAAAACAATTGTGCGAAGCTTTACATCCGACGAAAAATAAAGCATTACCAGACTAAAGATTCGACGATTCATGTCGAAAATCAAATGACAAGGCACAGCGGCCACGTATGCTCTGTGCCCTTTTAGCGCGTAGCGCACTTTTGACATCACCAGGATTTCACCATGACCAGAGCGCTGCTGCTGGCCATAGGGCTGATCGTGGCTGCACCGATCGGTGCGGCAACCACCACGGGCTCTATCGCCGTCTCGCTAACGATTTTCTCCCGCTGCGATATCTCACGCCCGAGTGAGCAGACGCTGCCGTCTGTTGACTGTGGCCGGCATTTCAGCGCGCAGCCGCGCGTGACACAAAGCGTACTGAACCGCGATGCGTTGCGCCGTGAAACGGCACGCCTGGTGACGATTGAGTGGTAAATCATGGCTGCCAGAACGGCAGCCAGCCCAGCATCAGATGCTGAAAGAGGAGCCGCAGCCGCAGGTGGTTTTGGCGTTGGGATTGGTCACGATAAAGCGTGAACCTTCCAGACCCTCGGTGTAGTCAACCGATCCACCCACCAGATACTGCAGGCTCATCGGGTCAACCACCAGCGCCACACCCTGCTTCTCGATGGTCATGTCGCCGTCATTCATTTGATCGTCAAAAGTAAAACCATACTGGAAGCCACTGCAGCCCCCGCCGGTGATATATACGCGCAGTTTCAGCGCCGGATTCTCTTCATCCGCAATCAGGTTTTTTACTTTTTTCGCTGCTGCATCGGTGAACTGCAGAGGCAGCGCGGCTACGTCGTCACTCATCTTTTACTCCGGGTAAACGTCCAGGTCAGAAAACGACCTCAATTTCGCTATTATCTGCCAGCCGTCCAGTGCAATCAAGTAGCGCCCTTGACACTGTGTGCCGCCAGTTATGGCATAAAGTATAGCAATGTCGCAGGCGCAAGCGGCCGCGCGCCTTTCTTCACCGGCCGCTCTTCCGTAGAATGGCGCCAGATTTTTTCCAGAACAGCAGGAGCCGAACCATGAGTAAGTCAGAAAACCTGTATGCCGAAGCACAACGCCTGATCCCGGGCGGCGTGAACTCCCCGGTGCGTGCCTTTACCGGCGTGGGCGGCGTGCCGCTGTTCATCGAACGCGCCGACGGTGCCTATCTGTATGATGCCGATGGCAAAGCCTATATCGATTACGTCGGCTCCTGGGGACCGATGGTGCTGGGCCACAATAACGCCACCATTCGCAATGCGGTGATCGAAGCCGCCGCGCGTGGCCTGAGTTTTGGCGCGCCGACCGAGATGGAAGTGAAGATGGCCGAGCTGGTGTGCGAGCTGGTGCCAAGCATGGATATGGTGCGGATGGTTAACTCCGGCACCGAAGCCACCATGAGCGCCATCCGCCTGGCGCGCGGTTTCACCCAGCGTGACAAGATCATCAAATTTGAGGGCTGCTACCACGGCCATGCTGACTGCCTGCTGGTGAAAGCCGGTTCCGGTGCGCTGACCCTCGGCCAGCCCAACTCGCCGGGCGTGCCGGCGGATTTCGCCCGTCACACCCTGACCTGCACCTATAACGATCTCGACTCGGTGCGCGCGGCGTTTGAGCAGTATCCGCAAGAGATCGCCTGTATTATCGTCGAACCGGTGGCAGGCAACATGAACTGTATCCCGCCGCAGCCGGAATTCCTGCCGGGCCTGCGTGCGCTGTGCGATGAGTTTGGCGCGCTGCTGATTATTGATGAAGTGATGACCGGCTTCCGCGTGGCGCTGGGCGGTGCCCAGGCGTATTACGACGTTACGCCAGACCTGACCTGTCTCGGCAAGATCATCGGCGGCGGTATGCCGGTTGGTGCCTTTGGCGGCCGCCGCGAAGTGATGGCCGCGCTGGCTCCCACCGGCCCGGTGTATCAGGCGGGCACGCTGTCCGGCAACCCGATTGCCATGGCCGCCGGTTTTGCCTGCCTGTCGCAGATTGCGCAGCCTGGCACCCATGCGACCTTAACCGCGCTCACCGACCAGCTGTGTGCTGGCCTGCTGGCGGCAGCTGAGGCGGAAAATATCCCTCTGGTGGTGAACCACGTCGGTGGCATGTTCGGTATTTTCTTCACCGACGCCGACAGCGTGACCTGCTACGCCGACGTAACAAAGTGCGATGTGGAGCGCTTTAAGCGTTTCTTCCATCTGATGCTGCAGGAAGGTGTTTACCTCGCGCCATCGGCTTATGAGGCCGGCTTTATGTCACTGGCGCACAGCCAGGAAGATATTCAGCGCACCGTCGATGCCGCCCGCCGCTGCTTCGCGCAGCTGTAAACCTGCCGGGGCGCCATTCATAGCGCCCCGCTTCACTAAGCGCGCCTTAGCAGCCAGATAAAATACGGCGCGCCGAAGAAGGTCGCCATCAGACCCGCCGGGATTTGATCCGGGAAGGCCAGCATGCGGCCGCACCAGTCGGCGAACACCAGCAGGCCCCCGCCGAGCAGGCCAGCCATCAGCAATTGCGGCAGCGCGCGACGGAAGCCGAGCATGCGCACAATATGTGGTGCCATCAGGCCAATAAAACTCAGCGGACCGATAGTGAGCGTCGCGGTGGCGGTCAGCGCGGCCGCCAGCAACAGCAGGCCGAAGCGCGATCGGTTCAGCGCCATGCCGGCTGAGCGCGCCGTGGCACTGCCGAGCGGCAGCAGCGTCAGCCAGCGGCTGGCCAGCGGTGCCAGCGCCACCAGTATCATGCCCACGACAGCACTCTGCAGCGCCTGCGTCATTGAGATGTTGTACGTCGAACCGGAAATCCAGCTCAGCAGCCCGGCCATGCGCGGATCGCCGCTCGCCAGCAACACCATCAGTAACGTGACAAACGCACTGTTCAGCGCCATTCCGGCCAGCAGCATGCGTTCCGGTGCAAAACCGCCGCGGCTGGCCACCAGCATAATCACCAGCAGCGTCAGCGCGGCACCCAGCACGCCGGCCGGCAGCAGCCAGGCGACCGCGTTGCCGGGCACAAAGAACAGCATCACCACCACCCCGCAGGCCGCTCCGGAGCTGATGCCCAGCACTTCCGGACTGGCCATCGGATTACCGGTCAGGCGCTGAATCAGCACCCCGGCGACGCCCAGCATCGTGCCGACCACCAGCGCCGCCAGCACGCGCGGCACGCGCCACGGCAGCAGCTGTTGCAGCATATCGCCGCTGACCCACGTCCAGCCGTGTGCGTCGCGCCCAAACGCAATGCTCGCCAGACTGCACAGCGCCAGAATCATCACGCCCGCCAGACACCAGCGCAGCACGGCCTGCCGCTCCTGCGGCACTGTGTCGCCAGCATTCATCGCCGGCGGCAGCGAGCCCGTGCGCAGACGCGGCAGCAGCCACAGCAGAATCGGCACGCCAATCAGCGCGGTAGCCGTCCCGGTTGACACTTCACGCCAGTGCGCAGTCAGCCACAGCACGCACTGATCGGCCAGCCACAGCAGAAGTGCGCCAATCAGCGGCGCCAGCAGCAAGCGGCTCAGCAGACGACGCGCCCCCAGCATCTTCGCCAGCAGCGGCGCGAACAGCCCGATAAAGCCGATGATACCGGCGACGTTAACCAGCTGCGCACTGAGCAGGATCGCCAGCGCCAGCGCGGCAATGCGCGCCGCCGACAGCGCCAGACCGAGGTTTTTTGCCACGCCATCATCCAGCCCCATCAACGTCAGCGGACGCAACAGCGCCAGCGCCAGTGCGAACGCCAGCAGCAGGCGCGGCCACAGCAGCGCCACGTTGTGGCCGTCGAGCTGGTTCAGCGCGCCGGTGCTCCACAGAAACATGTTTTGCAGCTGATCGTGATTGAAGATGGCAAAGATTTGATTAACCGCGCCGGCGTACAGACTCAGTACCAGACCGGCCAGGATCAGCGTCACCGGCGACAGACGCTTGCCCCAGGCGATACCAAACACCAGCACGCCGACCAGCACCGCCCCGCCCATCGCAGCAAACTGCTGCGTCAGCTCCCCGCCCGGCAGCTGCCACAGAGTGGCGACGGTCAGGCCAAGCTGCGCGCCGGAAGAGACGCCCAGCGTGGTCGGCTCCGCCAGCGGATTGCGCAGCACCTGCTGAAACAGCAGGCCCGCGAGGCCAAGTCCGGCCCCGACCAGCAGCGCCAGCGCCAGCCGCGACAGCAGGCTGTAGTGGAACACCACCTGACGGATGTTATCGATATCCGGCGCGAACATCGCCTGCTGCCACTGCGCCAATGGCAGCGCCTGGCGCAGGTTGATAAACGTGAGCGCCAGCGCCAGTAAACTGAGCACGCTGAGCAGCGCGACGGGAAACAGACGGTTGCGCATCAGTGCGACTCCAGCGCGCGTTCCAGCACGCGAATAAATTTGATGGCTGAGTAAGTGGCGCCGTAGTACCACACCGCCGGCACCCGCCGGAAACGGCCGGAACGGACAAACGGCAGCGCCTGCCACAGTGCGCTTTGCGTCACCTGCTGCATATCGCGTTCGTTATCATGATCGAAACAGATCACCTCAACGTCACCGACCTCCGCCAGCCGCTCCAGCCCGACCACCGCACTGCCCCAGAAGTTGGTTTCGCCCTGCCAGGCATTGCGCAGGCCAAGCTGCTCCATCACCTCGAGGAACAGGCTGCCTTTACCGAAGGTAATGGCGTGACGCGGATCCATCAGCGACATCAGCAGCAGCGGACGCTGCGCCCACGGACGTAACCGCTCACGCGCGGCAGCCACTTCACCATCCACCCAGTGCAAATGGGCCTGTGCCTGCGCTTCAAGGCCAAGCCGGGCACCCAGCGCATGCAGCGATGTGCGCGCGGTGGTGAACGGTTTGCCATCGCCGCTGTTGAGGTCAAAGCCCATCGTCGGCGCAATGCGCTCCAGCTTGTCGACCGCCGGGCCGTAACCGTTGGAGTGCAGGATCAGCGACGGTGCCAGCTGGGTCATCAGTTCCAGATTGGGTTCGGTGCGTAAGCCGAGATCGAGGGTGCCGGCCGGCAAGACCGGGTCACCCACCCAGATGGCGTAGTTATGCAGATCGGCCACGCCGAGCGGGGCGACGCCGAGCGCCATCAGCAACTCCACCGGCAGCCACTCCAGCGCCAGGATGCGCTGGCTGTCCGGCGGCGCGGCGCGCAGCGGTGCAAGGTTCATCAGCGGTGAGAGCGCCAGCGCGGTCAGCAGACGGCGACGGGAAAGGTCGAACATCACGAGGCCTCAGTAGACAAAGCTGACGGGCGCGCCGCCCTGCGGATGCGGCAGAATGCCCATCGGAATGCCATAAATATCACCCAGCACCCCGGCCTGCATAATCGCTTCCGGTCCGCCTTGCGCGATCACTTCGCCCGCGCGCAGCGCCACCAGCTGGTCACAGTAGCGAGCCGCCATGTTGAGATCGTGCAGTACCGCTATCACCGTCAGGCCGCGTTCGTGGCTGAGGCGCTGAATCAGCGCCAGCACATCAACCTGATGGGCGATATCCAGCGCCGACGTGGGTTCGTCCAGCAGCAGGCAGCGGCTGTTCTGCGCCACCAGCATCGCCAGCCACGCACGCTGCCGCTCGCCGCCGGACAGGCTGTCCACCAGCCGCCCGGCGAAGGGTTTCAGTCCAACCAGCGCAATCGCCTCGTCTACCCGATCGCGATCTTCCTGGCCGTAGCGCCCCAGCGCACCGTGCCACGGATAGCGCCCAATCGCCACCAGCTCGCGCACCGTCATGCCCTCTGCCGCGGGCAGCTGCTGCGGCAGATAGGCTACCTGACGTGCAAAAGCTTTACTGCTCCAGGTATCAACCGCTTCACCGTTCAGCATCACGCGCCCTTCGCTGGCGGCATGGTGACGGCCGAGCATCTTCAGCAGCGTGGATTTACCGGAACCGTTATGCCCGATCAGCGCGGTGACTTTGCCCGGGGCGAAAGTCAGCGACAGCGGATGCAGCAGCGTGCGGCCGGGCACACGGAAGCTGACGTTTTCCAGTGAAAAGGTGGTTTCTGCGTGGTGCGGATGCTGCATGATAATCCCTGTTAACGGGCGCCGCAGCGCCCTGTGTTCAGTATCAGAAGCGGAAGGTGGCGGTACCGACGATCTGGCGCTCTGCGCCCCAGTAGCAGGCGTAGTCGCGGTAGCAGCTGGCAACGTATTCGCGATCGAACAGGTTGTTGATGTTGACGCCCACGGTTGAGCCCGGCAAGCCGAAGCGGCCCAGATCGTATTTCAGTGCGGCATCTACAGTGGTGTACGCGGCGACGTCAAAGTTCTGGTTGGCATTTGGGCCGCTGGCGTACAGGCCTTTGCTTTCACCCACGTAGCGCACCCCGGCACCCACGGTGAAGCCCGACAGTGCGGTTTCGTGGAAGGTGTAATCACCCCACAGCGAAGCCATATGCTTCGGCACCTGCACCGGCGTACGGCCTTTCAGCAAGGTGTCTTCGGTGTATTCCGCATCGGTATAAGAGTAAGCCGCCGTCAGGTTGATGTTGGCGTTAAGCGCCGCTTTGGCTTCCAGCTCGACGCCACGGGAGCGGATTTCACCGCTTTGCACGCTGGCAAATTGATGGCTTGCATCGGGATCGGCCGTCAGGTTCTTCGTTTTGGTCAGCTGATAGACCGCCGCCGTCATGACAATCGGACGATCTTTGGGAACGTATTTTACGCCCGCTTCATATTGTTTAGCGCGTGACGGATCAAACGCTTCGCCGCCCCATGTTGCGCCAGCATTAGGAATAAACGCTTCGCTGTAACTGAAATAAGGTGCAATGCCATTATCGAACACATAGTTAACGCCACCACGCCAGGTAAAGGCCTGATCGTTCTGGCGATCAACGCTCTGCGCTACGCGGTCGGTAACGGAGTTCATCGCGTAGTCGTAGCGGCCACCGAGCGTCAGCACCCAGCGGTTCCACTCCATTTGATCCTGCGCGTACAGACCGGTCTGGCGTTGCTGGTTCAAACGCTGATAAGGATCGTCATAAGGGGTGTAGCTGTCGTTGCCATATTGCGGATTGAATGGACTCAGGCCGGTGGCGGTGCCGAACTGACCATCAATATCGTTACGGGTGCGCTGAAAATCAACGCCCAGCAGTAACGTATGGGCTAAATCACCGGTTGCGAATTTAGCCTGCGCTTGCGTATCCACGGCAAACTGGTTGAGTTTTTCTTTTGAGAATGCGGCATTACGGGTAATCAGTTGATTCTCAGGGTTATAACCGAAGCCATAAATACTGCGATAATCGGTCTGCATTTCGGCATAGCGCAGATTCTGGCGCACCGTCCAGGTATCGTTAAAGCTGTGCTCAAAGTTGTAGCCAACCATTTTGGTGTTGCGCGAGATCTTATTGCTGTCTTCGCCTTCATCAAAATTGGTGGGCAGCTTATAGCTGCTGCCGTCCGGCCGGGTGATGCCCACCACGGTGCCTTCGCGCGGCAGCCAGCCGTAATAGCCGGTTTCCGGTTCGTTCTGGAAGTAGGTCAGCAGGTCAAAGCGGGTATTGGCATCGGGACGCCAGCTGAACGAAGGCGCAAGGGTATAGCGCTTCTCTTTGTTCATCTCCTGTTGCGCATCGGCGCTGCGCGCCAGGCCGGTCAGGCGATAGCTGTAAACGCCGTCATCATCCAGTGAGCCGCCAAAATCGAAGCCGGTGGAGAACAGGTTGTCGGTGCCCATCTGGAACTGGACTTCACGCAGCGTCTCCTGGGTCGGCCGCTTGCTCACCAGTGACACCACACCGCCCGGGTTGCTCTTACCGTATAGCACCGAAACCGGACCGCGCAGCAGCTCCGCGCGCTCGAGGAAGTAAGGATCGATAGCGAATTCGGAGTAGTTGTCACCCTGCAGCTTCAGGCCATCCAGATACTGGTTGGTGTTGGTTTCGCTGAAGCCGCGAATCGACAGCGCGTCGATAACGTCCGAGCTGCCGCGGTTACCGGTCAGCACGCCTGGCGTGTAATTGAACGCACCTTTGACGCTGGTCACCGCATGCATTGACATCTCTTCCTGCGTCACCACCGACACCGACTGCGGATTCTTCTCAATTGGCGTATCGGTTTTGGTGCCGGTCGCGCTGTGTTTAGCGGCGATGGTCGGCGACGGTCCCCATGCGCTCTCCTGCGCGACGCCGCTGCCGCCATCAGCCGTCACCACCACGGTATCTTCGGCCAGCGCCTGCATGCTGAGTGTGCCCAGAGTCAGGGAAATCAATAACGCGAGCGGTCGACGGGTGGTCACCGCGCGCAGAGAACAAGGAAAAGTGTTTCGCGCATTCATAGTGGGATCTCATGAAAATAGAACAATGCAGGCGAATGGAAACGAGAATGATTATTAGACGCACGGATTTTAGGCGAAACCCGGCAAGCACCGCAAGATGTAATGCCTGCTGGCGGTGAGTTTGCCAGCGGATCGCACATATCCATGATCGCGGCTAAAAAAATGGCGGGCAAAGAAAAAGGCGCCGCAGCGCCAGAGGGAGTTAAATTCAGCTTTTATGCAAGACTCAGGCTGGAGCGCCGCCATGTATCTGGCACCGCCACGTGGTGGTAAAACGCCGGCACCGCACAGGCTCTGAAGGTATAAAGCCGGTGCAGTGCCGGATGGCTTATTTACTGCCAAACATATCTTTAATCCAGCCCGCGACGCCGTCAGAGTCCTTCTGCTCGCCCTGCGGCTGTTGTTGTTGTTGCTGTTGTTGCTGCTCTTGCTGTTGCTGCTGCTGAATCTGCTGCTGTTGCTGCTGGCACAGCGCGTTCGGATCCAGCGCCCACACCGGCAGCGAACGCCATGTGCTGCTGCCGCTGCCGCAGACAAAGTTACCGGCCGAGTCGATATTCATCTGAGTGATATCTTCCGGTGGCGTCAGGACCAGTGGCATCGGCGCCTGGTTGTCGAGGTAGCGACGATAGATCTGCATCGCACCACTGGCACCGTACAGCTTCGAGGTCTGGTTGTTGTCGCGGCCAACCCAGGTGATCGCCACTTCTTTGCCATCAATACCGGCAAACCAGCTGTCGATCAGGTCATTGGTGGTACCGGTTTTCGCCGCCAGATGCGCACCCGGGAAGCGTGCGCCCAGCGCCCGCGCCGTACCGTGATCGGCCACCTGCTGCATGGTATACAGCGTCAGATACGCCGCCTGCGCCGGCTCAACGCGCTGCGCCTGCGGGAAGCTCTGATACAGCACCGTGCCATCTTCCGCAATCACCGAGCGCACCGCCGACAGCGCAGCGCGGTTACCGCCGCTGGCAATTGACTGGAACGCCTGCGCCACTTCAATCGGCGTCAGGTTAAGCGCCCCCAGCAGCATCGCCGGTACCGGATGCAGCTGATCTTTTGGCACGCCCAGTTTGGTCCAGGTATCCACTACCGCGTCGAGTCCCAGCGTCATACCGAGGTTAACGGTTGGCACGTTCATCGAGTTAGTTAACGCATCCACCAGCATCACTTTACCGCTGAAGCGACGATCGTCGTTCATCGGCTTCCACACCGAACCGTTTGGCTGTTTCAGCGCGATCGGCTCGTCGGCGATCCAGCTGTTCAGGCGATAGCTGTTTGGCTGGCTGAGGGCGGTCAGATAGGTCGCCGGTTTTGCCAGTGAGCCAATCGAGCGACGCGCCTGCAGCGCGCGGTTATAGCCGGCAAACTGCGGATCGGCACCGCCGACCATGGCGCGTACTTCACCACTGAAGCGGTCGACCACCACCATCGCGGTTTCCAGATCTTTCAGCCCGCGCTGTTTCTTCAGCGTGGGAATGCCGTCTTCAACCGCTTTTTCCGCCGCATCCTGCGAAATCGGATCGAGCGTGGTGAAAATCTTCACGCCGGAGAGGTCTTTGACCTTATCGCCCAGCTTCGCCTGCAGCTCATTACGCACCATCTGCATAAACGCCGGCTGCGGCGTGATTACCCCGCCTTTCGGCTGGACGCCAAGCGGCCGCGCCGACAGCATGTCGTATAGCTCCTGGTCGATCACTTTCTGCTGTTGCAGCAGACGCAGCACCAGGTTACGTCGCTCCAGCGCCAGCTGCGGATTACGCCACGGATTGTACAGCGACGCACCTTTAACCATGCCGACCAGCATCGCCTGCTGATCAAGGCTCAGTTCGTCCACCGGGCGGCCAAAGTAGTACAGGCTGGCCAGCGGGAAGCCGCGGATTTGGTCGTTGCCCGCCTGGCCGAGATACACCTCGTTCAGGTAGAGCTCAAGAATGCGATCTTTGCTGTAGCGCGCATCCATGATCACCGCCATGTAGGCTTCACGCGCTTTACGCCACAGCGAGCGTTCGTTGGTGAGGAACAGGTTTTTCACCAGCTGCTGCGTCAGCGTACTGCCGCCCTGCACCGCTTTACCGGCGGTGATATTGGCGAGGAAGGCGCGACCAATCGAGTACGGGCTGATGCCGTCATGCTCGTAGAAGTGGCGGTCCTCGGTGGCGATCAGCGTATCGACCAGCAGATCCGGGAACCCGGCGCGCGGCACAAACAGACGCTGCTCGCCGTTTGGCGACTGCAACATGGTGATCAGCCGCGGATCGAGACGGAAGAAGCCAAAGTCGCGTCCGGTATCGAGGTTTTTAATCTCGCTCAGCTCGTTGTTGCTGAAGGTGAGACGCGCGTTAATCTGGCCCTCTTTGCTGTCCGGAAAATCAAACGGACGGCGCAGCAGGTCGATAGTGTTGCCTTTCACGCTGAACTCACCCGGACGGGTAATACGCGACACTTCGCGATACTGCGTGCCTTCCAGCAGCGCAATCATCTCTTTCTTGTCGTAAGCCATGCCCGGTTCGAGGCTGACCATGCGCCCGTACACGGCCGCTGGCAGCTGCCACACTTTACCGTCAATGCGGCTGCGGATTTCCGAATCGAGATAGACGCCCCAGGCGGCCATCACCACGACAAACACCAGGAAGAGTTTAATCAACCAGCCTAACCAGCGGCGTTTGCCACGCGCGGGTCGTTTTCCTTTACCTTTGGGTGGCACCGGCGCACTCTCCTCATCATCTTCGTCAAAATCGTCCTGATCGATATCATCTTCAGGCTCCCTGCGGCGACCCCGGCGCGTAACGTTACGCGGCGGCTTTGGCGCTTTTCCTTTGCGCCCAATAGGTTCGCGATCGTTCCCAGACATGCTTTGTTTTCTCCAGGCATAGCTACGGCAGCGCCGCTACTCTAACTGCTTTCTCGTGCCGCGCATGGCAGAACCCTCTGAATTCGATCCACTGCGGGCTACGAGGAATATTTTTTGGTGCGCCTCGTCGGCAAGGCGCTGGCCGGATCGTCCGGCCACGGATGTTTGGGATAGCGCCCTTTCATCTCTTTCTGCACTTCAGGATACGCACCGCGCCAGAACGCCGCGAGGTCGCGGGTGATCTGCAGCGGACGGTGCGCCGGCGAAAGCAGCTCCAGCACCAGCGGAACGCGCCCATCGGCAACCGCCGGGTTCTGCGCCTCGCCAAACATCTCCTGCATACGCACCGCCAGCGCGGGGGGCTTTTCCGTGTCGTAGCGAATCGGCAGGCGACTTCCGGTCGGCACAGTGTAATGAGTTGGCAGCACAGTATCCAGCCGCTGCCGCTGTGACCATGTCAGCAAATGTAATAAAGCGCTGACAAGATTAACGCTCTGCAGCCCTTTCAAATCGCGTACTGCGCCCATCTCCGGCAGCAGCCAGTGCTCCAGCGAGGCCAGCAATGTGTCATCATCCAGCGTCGGCCACGCCTCTTCCGGCAGCCACTGCGCGGCGCACTGCAAGCGCACACGTAGCTGCTCTGCCTCTGGCGTCCAGCCGAGCACCGCCAGCCCTTTTTCGCGGATCCAGCGCAGCATCGCCGGATGCAGGATCTCCGGCTCGGGCCGCGCCTGCGGCTGGGCCCGCAGGATCAGGGCACCAATCGCTTCCCGCTTCCACGCGCGCAGCGTGCCTTTGTCTTCATCCCAGTCCACATCGGTGCGCTGCTCCACCAGCTGCGGGCACTGCTGGCGTAACGCATCCATCTCTACCGGCAGCGTCAGCAGCATGCGTGCATCGGCGCTGCTGGCCCCCTGCAGCAGGCTCGGTGCAATCAGCCACTCATAGCGGCTCAGGCCGTCGTGCTCATCCAGCATTGCGCCGATACCATTGGCGAGCTGATAGCGCGCGCTGTGACCGCGACGCTGCGCCAGCCGGTCAGCAAATCCGGCGGCCAGCAGCGCCGGGAAGCGATCGGCGTCAACGCGCCCCTGACCTGCATTCAGGCGCTGCTGCCAGTGGCGCGCGCGCCGCAGCCACTGCGGCTGTGGCTGGTTGAGCGCATCACGCAGATCGACACTGCCGCTGCGCGGCGGATCCTCCAGAATCGCCACCAGCAGCGCCGCGCTGGCGATGGCGTGCACATCGTCGCCGGCGGCGCACAGCATCGCCGTGAGACGTGGATCGCTGCCGAGCTGCGCCATTTTACGGCCGCGCGCGCTGAGCCGCCCTTCGCTATCCAGCGCGCCGAGCCGCTGCAGCTGTTGACGTGCCGCCTGCAGGCTGCGCGCCGGTGGACTATCCAGCCATTGCAGCTGAGCCGCGTCCTGACAGCCCCACTGCAGTAAATCCAGCTGCAGCGAGGCCAGATCGCTGGTGAGTATCTCCGGCTCACTCTGCGCCGCCGCACGCAGCGCCTGCTCCTGCGGCAGCAGATGCAGGCAGATCCCCGGCGCCAGGCGACCGGCGCGGCCAGCGCGCTGCGTCATCGATGCCTGGCTGATGCGCTGGGTCAGCAAACGCGTCACGCCGCTGCGCACGTCAAACTGCGCCGCGCGCTCCAGCGCGCTGTCCACCACCAGGCGGATGCCTTCAATCGTCAGGCTGGTCTCGGCGATATTGGTGGCGAGCACCACTTTACGCCGGCCCGGCGCGGCCGGCAGGATGGCCCGCCGCTGCGCCTCCAGCGACAGCGCACCATATAAAGGAGATAAATCCACCTCATCACTGACGCGCGACGCCAGTTCACGCTTCACCCGTTCAATCTCCGCCACGCCGGGCAGAAACAGCAGCAGCGAACCGGGCTCATCCCGCAGCAACTGTGCCACCTCGCGCGCCACTGCCTCTTCAAACCGCTGCTGCGGATTGAGCGAAGCGTAACGTCGGATCACCGGAAAGCTGCGCCCCTGTGACGCAATAAACGGCGCGTCGGGCAATAGCTTGCGTAGCTGCTGATTATCCAGCGTTGCCGACATCAGCAGAATTTTCAGGTCGTCGCGCAATCCCTGCTGCACATCAAGCAGCAGCGCCAGCGCCAGGTCAGCCTGCAGGCTGCGCTCATGGAATTCGTCGAGGATCACCAGCGATACGCCCTCCAGCAGCGGATCGCGTTGCAGCATGCGCGTCAGAATGCCTTCGGTGACCACCAGCAGACGCGTCGCTGCGCTGCTGCAGTTTTCCCCGCGCAGCCGATAACCTACCGTCTCGCCTGGCTGTTCACCCAGCTGTTCCGCCAGCCGCTGTGCCACGTTGCGTGCCGCCAGCCGGCGCGGCTCCAGCATGATGATTTGCCCTGACAGCTGCGCCTGTTGCAGCAGCTGTAGCGGCAGCCAGGTGGATTTCCCGGCGCCGGTCGGGGCCGCCAGCAGCACCTGTGGCGACTGCGCCAGCGCGGCCAGCAATGCAGGCAGTACCTCGCTTACCGGTAACTCACTCACACTCAACTCCCACTCTGCCTGTGCTAAGATGGCGCGCATTGTACACCACCCGGCGCCAATTACCGGAGTTCAGCATGGCCACGCAACGACTGTTTTTTGCCCTCGAATTGCCTGATGCCCTCCAGCAACAGCTGGTGCAATGGCGGGCCGATTGCTTCGCCGCAGATGCGGGTAAACCGGTGGCGGCGGCGAATCTGCACCTGACGCTGGCGTTTCTTGGTGAGGTCAGCACGGAAACAGCGGGCCAGCTGCAGCAGCTGGCGGCACGCATCCGCCAGCCGGGCTTTACGCTGGATCTCGATGACGCCGGTCACTGGCCGCGTCCCGGCGTGGTGTGGCTTGGCTGCCAGCGCGCGCCGCGCGGTTTACTGCAGCTGGCCAACCTGCTGCGCGCCCAGGCCGCGCGCCATGGTTGTGCGCAGAGTACGCAGCCGTTCCATCCCCACATTACCCTGCTGCGCCACGCTGCGCAGGCCGTGGCGCTGCCGCCGCGCGGTTTTCACTGGCGCGTTGAGGTGAGCCATTTTGCGCTGTTTGCGTCCAGCTTCACGCAGGGACGCACGCGCTATCGCCGGCTGGCGCGCTGGCCACTGTTATCTGCCACAGGAGCATAAATGCAGTTCGATCCGCCGTTACAATCAGCCCGCTTAATCACCCGCTATAAACGTTTTTTAGCCGATGTCATTACGCCGGAAGGAGACACCTTTACCCTGCACTGCGCTAATACCGGCGCGATGACCGGCTGCGCCACGCCAGGCGACACGGTGTGGTACTCCACCTCGGCCAGCGCGACGCGCAAATATCCGCATAGCTGGGAAATAACGCAAACCGCGCAGGGCCACTGGATTTGCGTCAACACCCTGCGCGCCAACCAACTGGTGCGCGAGGCGCTGCTGCGCGATGCAATTCCGGAATTATCCGCTTATAGCCACTGCCAGGCTGAGGTGAAATACGGCACGGAAAAAAGCCGAATTGACTTCCTGTTGCAAGCGGAGGGCAAAGCCAACTGCTATATTGAAGTCAAGTCCGTCACCCTTTTACAAAATGGTAAAGGCTATTTTCCGGATGCGGTGACGGCTCGTGGACAGAAACATCTGCGCGAATTAAGCACTATCGCGGCAGAAGGCCACCGGGCCGTTTTGTTGTTTGCTGTTCTGCACACGGGGATTGAGGACGTTTCCCCGGCGCACCATATCGATGCGCAATACGCAGAACTACTGGTACAGGCGCAGCGCTGCGGTGTGGAAGTGTTGGCGTATCAGGCTCAGATTTCACCGGCAGAAATGTTACTTACCCGGCCGTTAACGGTAACGATTAACGCACAGTTGTAATATTTAACGTTATTTGCTGTGATAAGAATGTTCTGAGCGGTGCGCTAAATACGCTGTTCCTCACAGGCTTGTCAAGGTGCGTTCATGAATAATTGCCAACCTTGATTGCTTCTGCTATTTATAGCGGCCTGTTTTTTTCCCTGATGGGAATCGATATGCCCCGCATGCGTCGGGTTGCAGGCAAAGGCTTTCGCAATCTGAAACAGAACGGGTAGTGCGTGTTATCCAGGAGAAACAACATGCAAGAAGGGCAAAACCGTAAAACATCGTCCCTGAGTATCCTCGCCATCGCTGGGGTGGAGCCGTATCAGGAGAAACCGGGCGAAGAGTATATGAATGACGCCCAGCTGAGCCATTTCCGCAAGATTCTGGAAGCCTGGCGCAACCAACTCAGGGATGAAGTAGACCGTACTGTGTCGCATATGCAGGACGAAGCTGCCAACTTCCCGGATCCGGTTGACCGTGCCGCCCAGGAAGAGGAATTCAGCCTGGAGCTGCGTAACCGCGATCGTGAGCGCAAACTCATTAAAAAGATTGAGAAAACGCTCAAGAAAGTGGAAGACGACGACTTTGGCTACTGCGAATCCTGTGGGGTCGAAATTGGTATCCGCCGTCTCGAAGCGCGTCCGACCGCCGATCTCTGCATTGACTGCAAAACGCTGGCAGAAATCCGCGAGAAGCAGATGGCAGGCTAATGGCCGTTAACAGACTGTCGCCGCACAGCCGGGAAAACCACTGTTTTCCCGCCGTGCGGTGTACCACAGCATGATGTCCGCCACGCTTCCCTGCATCGGGCGTTTCGCCCCCTCTCCTTCCGGTGATCTTCATTTCGGTTCGCTGATAGCCGCATTAGGCAGCTACCTGAGCGCGCGTGCGCAGCAGGGCCGCTGGCTTGTGCGCATTGAAGATATTGATCCGCCACGTGAAGTCGCCGGTGCCGCAACGCGCATCCTGCGTCAGCTGACCCATTATGGGCTGCACTGGGACGGCGACGTGCTGTGGCAGTCGCAGCGCCACGAGGCTTATCGCGCGGCGCTGAGTTGGCTGCGCGAACATCGTCGAAGCTACTTCTGTACCTGCCCGCGCAGCCGCATTCAGCAGCTGGGCGGCTTTTACGACGGTCACTGCCGCGATTTACATCTGCCGCCGGCCGGCGCCGCGCTGCGGCTGCGTCAGCATGCGCCGGTGTACGGTTTTGACGATCGCCTGCGCGGCCATCTGCAGGCGGAGCCGCGTCTGGCGCAGGAAGACTTTATTATTCACCGTCGTGACGGCCTGTTCGCCTATAACCTTGCGGTGGTGGTCGATGACCATTTTCAGGGCGTGACGGAGATTGTGCGCGGTGCGGATTTGATTGAACCAACGGTGCGCCAGATTGCGCTGTATCAGCAGTTTGGCTGGCCGGTGCCGGCTTATCTGCATCTGCCGCTGGCAATTAACCCGGACGGTAATAAATTGTCGAAGCAGAACCACGCGCCGGCCTTACCGGACGGCGATCCGCGACCGGTGCTGGTGCAGGCGCTGAGCTTCCTGGGGCAGTGGGTTTTGCCAGGCTGGCAGGACCATGGGCTGGAGGCGCTGCTGGACCATGCCATTACACACTGGGATAGCGCATCGATTCCGCGGCATGATGCGCAACAACCGGATGAGGCGACAACGCCATTCCTAAATGGTTCGCAACAGGCTATGATTAGCCGCTGATTTTATTCACACCCATTTTCTCACTGTCGAGGTGTCCCATTTTTACCCGAGTCGCTAATTTTTGCCGGAGAGTCCTCAAGCGTGATGAGGAGGCCCCTGAAGAGGTGGAAACCGTAAGTCTGATGACCGTTATCCCCCGGGAAAGCCACAATATCTCACGCAAAGATATCAGCGAAAACGCTCTCAAAGTGCTGTATCGCCTGAACAAAGCCGGATACGAAGCCTATCTGGTCGGCGGCGGCGTGCGCGATTTGCTGCTGGGTAAAAAGCCGAAAGACTTTGACGTGACCACCAACGCCACGCCGGAGCAGATGCGTAAGCTATTCCGCAACTGTCGCCTGGTCGGGCGTCGCTTCCGTCTGGCGCATGTGATGTTCGGTCCGGAAGTGATCGAAGTCGCCACGTTCCGCGGCCACCATCAGGAAGAGAGCGTCGACGATCGCAACGGTTCGCAGCGCGGTCAGAACGGCATGCTGCTGCGCGACAACATTTTTGGCAACATTGAAGATGATGCGCAGCGCCGCGATTTAACCATCAACAGCCTCTATTACAGCGTGGCTGATTTCACCGTGCGCGATTACGTCGGTGGCCTGCAGGATCTGCAGGAAGGCATCATCCGCATGATTGGCGATCCGGAAACGCGCTACCGCGAAGATCCGGTGCGTATGCTGCGCGTGGTGCGCTTCGCCGCCAAGCTGGATATGAGCATTGCGGCAGAAACCGCCGAGCCGATTCCCCGCCTCGCCACGCTGCTGAATGACATTCCGCCGGCGCGCCTGTTTGAAGAGTCGCTGAAGCTGCTGCAGGCCGGTTACGGTTATCGCACCTATCTGATGATGCGCGAATACCAGCTGTTCCAGCCGCTGTTCCCGACGCTGGCGCGCAACTTCACCGAACAGGGCGACAGCCCGATGGAGCGCATGCTGGCCCAGGTGCTGAAAAACACCGATACCCGCCTGCATAACGATATGCGCGTGAATCCGGCGTTCCTGTTTGCAGCGATGTTCTGGTATCCGCAGCTGGAGTCAGCCGAGCAGATTGCGCAGGAGAGCGGCCTGACCTATTTCGATGCCTTTGCGCTGTCCATGAACGAAACGCTGGATGAAGCCTGCCGTGCGCTGGCGATTCCGAAACGTATCACCACGCTGATTCGCGATATCTGGCAGCTGCAGCTGCGCATGTCGCGGCGTCACGGTAAGCGCGCATGGAAGCTGATGGAGCATCCTAAATTCCGCGCCGCCTACGACCTGCTGGCGCTGCGCGCAGAAGTCGAGAACAACGCCGAGCTGTTGCGCCTCAGCCAGTGGTGGGGCGAGTTCCAGTCGGCGGTGCCGACACAGCAGAAAACCATGCTCAATACTCTGGGTGACGATCCGGCCCCGCGCCGTAAACCGCGCCGTCCGCGCCGTCGTCCAGCTGGCCCGCGCCGCGACAGCAACCACAGCGCGTCATGACGCGGGTCTATCTCGCCTTAGGCAGTAATCTCGCCGATCCGCTGCATCAGGTTGATGCAGCGCTGGCCGCGCTGGATGCCATTCCCGATACCCACCGCGTAGCCACCTCCGCGTTTTATCGCACGCCACCCTACGGCCCGCCGGATCAGCCGGATTATCTCAACGCCGTGGTGGCGCTGGAGACCACACTGGCCGCAGAAACGCTGCTCGATCACACCCAGCGCATTGAGCTGGAGCATGGCCGGGTGCGCAAAGCCGAACGCTGGGGCCCGCGCACGCTGGACCTCGATATTATGCTGTTCGGCAATGCAGTGATCCACACGCCGCGCCTGACGGTGCCGCACTACGATATGCACAACCGCGCCTTCATGCTGGTGCCGCTGCTGGAGATCGCGCCAGCGCTGCGGCTGCCGAACGGCCAGCCGCTGGCCGGCATTCTGGCGACGCTGGACCGCAGCAGCATTCGCTTGTGGTCCGCCTGACGCGGCAGAATCGCACGCCCGTCGTATCGCCTTTGCAATCAATCCAGTACACTGCGCGCATCAGAAAATGCTGGAGATTGCGATGAAACCCACCACCCTCTCTCACTTACGCCAGCTGAAAGCCAGCGGCCGCAAGTTCGCCACGCTGACCGCCTACGATTTCAGCTTCGCGCGCCTGTTTGCCGACCAGGGCATTCCGCTGCTGCTGATTGGCGATTCGCTCGGCATGACCGTGCAGGGCCATGATTCCACGCTGCCGGTGACAGTCGACGATATTGCTTATCACACCGCCGCTGTGCGGCGCGGTGCGCCTAACGCGCTGGTGATGGCCGACCTGCCGTTTATGAGTTACGCCACGCCGCAGCAAACCTTTGAAAGTGCTGCGCAGCTGATGCGCGCCGGTGCCAACCTGGTAAAACTGGAAGGCGGCGCCTGGCTGGCAGAGACCGTGCGCATGCTGACCGAGCGCGCCGTGCCGGTGTGTGGTCATCTGGGATTGACGCCGCAGTCGGTTAATATCTTTGGTGGCTACAAGGTGCAGGGGCGCGATGAAGCGGCAGCCGAGCGCCTGCTGGCGGATGCGCTGGCGCTGGAAGCGGCCGGCATGCAGCTGCTGGTGCTGGAGTGCGTACCTGTCGCGCTGGCTGAGCGCGTCACAAAAGCGTTGTCGGTACCGGTGATCGGCATCGGTGCCGGTAACGTTACCGACGGCCAGATTCTGGTGATGCACGACGCGTTTGGTATTACCGGCGGCCACATTCCAAAATTTGCCAAAAATTTCCTTGCGGAAACCGGCGACATTCGTGCGGCAATTCGCCAGTATATGGCCGACGTTGAAGCAGGCACCTACCCTGCTGCCGAACACAGTTTCCAGTAAATCAGGAGATTTGCAGTGCTGATCATTGAAACGCTGCCGCTGCTGCGCCGTGAGATTCGACGCTGGCGCCAGGCAGGTAAACGCATCGCGCTGGTGCCCACTATGGGCAACCTGCATGAGGGGCATCTGACGCTGGTGGATGAAGCACGCCAGCGCGCAGATATCGTGGTGGTATCGATCTTCGTTAACCCGATGCAGTTTGATCGCGCCGACGACCTGGCGCGCTATCCGCGCACGCTGCAGGACGATTGTGAAAAACTCAATCGCCACAGCGTCGACCTGGTCTTTGCCCCGGCGCCGGCCGATGTCTATCCGCAGGGTCTCGACAGCCAGACGTTTGTTGAAGTCCCGGGCCTCTCCTCGCTGCTGGAGGGTGCCAGCCGTCCCGGTCATTTCCGCGGCGTGGCCACCATCGTCAGCAAGCTGTTTAATCTGGTGCAGCCGGATATCGCCTGTTTTGGCGAGAAGGATTTTCAGCAGCTGGCGATCATCCGCAAGATGGTGGCGGACATGGGCTTTGACATTGACATCGTTGGCGTGCCGACGGTGCGCGCCAAAGACGGTCTCGCGCTCAGCTCACGTAACGGCTATCTTACTGCCGATGAACGCAAGCTGGCGCCGGTGCTCAGCCAGGTGATGAACAGCATGGCGCAGCGCCTCAGCAACGGCGAGCGGCACGTGGATGAGATTATTGAACACGCCGAACAGACGCTGCGCGACCAGGGCCTGCGCCCCGACGGCCTGGCCATCTGCGATGCCGATACGCTGCAGCCGCTGACGGTCGACAGCCAGCGCGCAGTGATTCTGATGGCTGCCTGGCTCGGCAATGCACGTTTGATTGATAATCAGCAAGTGGATCTGACGGTTTAACGCCGTCGTTTATGGGCAGCATGTACCCGCTACACACTGCGCGGTAGAAACCGGCCGCGCACGGGTATAACAAAGGTATCACGCTATGATTCGTACCGTATTACAAGGCAAACTGCACCGCGTGAAAGTGACGCAGGCGGATTTGCATTATGAAGGCTCCTGCGCCATCGATCAGGATTTTCTTGATGCCTCCGGCATTCTGCAATACGAAGCCATCGACATCTATAACGTCACCAACGGCCAGCGCTTCTCTACCTATGCCATTGCCGCCGAGCGTGGCTCGAAAATCATTTCGGTCAACGGTGCAGCCGCGCGCTGTGCCTGTCAGGGCGATCTGCTGATCATCTGTTCTTATGTGCAGGTGGAAGATGAAGTGGCGCGCAGCTGGCAGCCCAAAGTGGCCTACTTCGACGGCGATAACGAGATGAAACGTATCGCTAAAGCGCTGCCGGTACAGGTGGCCTGATCATCCCGCGCGCTGTACTGACAGCGCGCCTTTCCCTTATACGCCCGCCAGCTGCGGCTGCCCTTTGCGCTTCAGCGTAAACAACCAGTCAAACCATCCTTTTGCCCGCAGTACGCACAGCGCCGTTGGCAACGCCAGCGCGACGCTGAACGCCAGCACAAAATGCAGGTCAGCCAGCCACGCAGAGTGGCCGTCGTGGCGCAGCAATTTACTGCACACCTGAATCGCCAGATAGTGCGACAGATAAAACACAATCGAATGGCGGCCAACGTAGTTAACCGCCCGCAGATTGATACGACAGGCCAGCGCAACGAACAGCGGGATTGAGGGCAGCGCCAGCGGCAGCAGCCACGGCGAATGCTGACGCAGCCCGCCCCACAGGCTGAACGCCGCGAGCAGCATAAAGGCGATCAGCGACAGCAGCAGCGGCGTACGACGCTGCGCGAACGCGGCAATATCAATATCCTGGCGCACCAGCCAGTCGGCGCTGTAGAAGAAGGCAAACAGCACCAGCGACTTGTTCAGATGCAGGTTGTCGAAACTGGCAAACAGCGAGTCAGGCGGCACCGGCGGCAGCAGCACCGCACCGGCAACGCACAGTGTCAGCACCAGCGCCGCAGGCAGGCGGCGCGCCGGGATAATCAGCACAAAAAACAGAAACAGCGAGTGCAGAAACCAGGTGATATCGCCGCCGCTCAGATGGCCGAGCGCGATAGCCAGCGGCGACTGTGGGTGATTGGCCATCGCGCTGAAGGTCCACTTCAGACCGCCGTAGATCAGCGCCCAGACGGCAAACGGATAGAGAATGCTGCTGACTTTGTTTCGCAGATAGCGCGCCTGCCCGTGGCGTAAACCGCTGGCGACGAACAGTCCGGAGACGAAGCACATCAGCCCCATACGCACCGGCGCCAGCAGCTGATTTACCAGCTCGTTAAAGGTAGTAAAGTGCCCGGCCTGCTGGTTCACTGCAATCATGCAGTGCAAAAAAATCACCGCCAGAATGCTCATGCCGCGTAAATTATCAATCCATGATACCCGATTCACTCTTCGCTTCCCCGCTGCTTTTTTGGTCAGCGGCCACTATGGGGAAAGCCACGGGCTGAAAGCACAAGACGCGTCTGGAACTGCGTAAAGCAGGTAAAAAAAAGCCGCCGCCGGACGACGCCGGCAGCGGCTTCTTATTCTGACCTGCGCCTCAGGTGCGCAAGCCGCGTCCGCGCTGAATCAGCGCATATACCAGCACGTAAAACACCACGATAAACGCCACCAGCACTGACAGCGTCAACACCAGCGGAACATCGTTGATGCCAAGGAAGCCATAGCGGAACCCGCTGATCATGTACACCACCGGGTTGAGCTTCGACACCGCCTGCCAGAACGGCGGCAGCAGCGCCAGCGAGTAGAATACGCCACCGAGGTAAGTTAACGGCGTCAGCACGAAGGTCGGGATCAGGCTGATATCGTCAAAGGTGCGCGCAAACACCGCATTCAGCAGGCCCGCCAGCGAGAACAGAATCGCCGTCAGCAGCAGCGTGATCGCCACCATCGGCCACGAGAATACGTGGAACGGCACGAAAAACAGCGACACCGCCGTCACCAGCACGCCCACGCACACGCCGCGCGCTACGCCGCCGCCGACATAACCGGCGATAATGATGTGCGTCGGCACCGGCGCCACCAGCAGCTCTTCAATGTTGCGCTGGAACTTGGCGCTGAAGAATGACGAGGCGACGTTGGCGTAAGCGTTGGTGATTACCGCCATCATAATCAGGCCCGGCACGATAAACTGCATATAGCTGAAGCCGTGCATATCGCCGATGCGTGAGCCGATCAGATTGCCAAAGATAATGAAGTACAGCGTCATGGTGATCACCGGCGGCACCAGCGTCTGAATCCAGATGCGGGCAAAACGGTTGATCTCTTTGCTCCAGATACTCTTGAGCGCCACCCAGTACAGATGCGTCATGCGGTTACTCCTGTTTTTCCCTGCGTCAGGCTGACGAACAGCTCTTCCAGACGATTCGCTTTATTGCGCATGCTGAGCACCTGCACGCCCTGCGCGCTCAGCTGGCTGAATACGCTATTCAGCCCCTGTTCACGCATCACTTCCACTTCCAGCGTTGAGGTATCAACCAGACGATACTGGAAGCCCTCCAGCTGCGGCAGCGGGCTGCGCGGCGCCAGGTCGAGGATAAAGGTTTCCGACTGCAGCTTGGACAGCAGCCCTTTCATTGAGGTGTTCTCCACCAGCTCGCCGCTCTGGATGATGCCGATGTTACGGCACAGCATTTCCGCCTCTTCCAGATAGTGGGTGGTCAGGATGATGGTGGTGCCTTTGGCGTTCAGCTCTTTCAGGAACACCCACATCGAGCGGCGCAGTTCGATATCCACACCAGCCGTCGGTTCATCAAGAATCAGCAGTTTCGGTTCATGCATCAGCGCCCGGGCAATCATCAGCCGGCGCTTCATCCCGCCGGACAACATGCGCGCCCGTTCGTTACGCTTGCCCCACAGGTCGAGCTGATTGAGGTATTTTTCCGCGCGCTTGTTCGCTTCGGCGCGTTCCACGCCGTAATAACCGGCCTGATTAACCACAATCTGCATTACGGTTTCAAACGGGTTAAAGTTGAATTCCTGTGGCACCAGCCCAAGCTGCCGCTTGGCGTTGACCACATCTTTCTGCAGGTCGTAGCCAAACACGCGCACGCTGCCGCTGGATTTGTTCACCAGCGAGCTGATAATGCCAATGGTGGTGGACTTACCGGCACCGTTAGGGCCCAGTAAGGCATAAAAGTCGCCTGCTTCCACGTTGAGATCGAGGCCTTTCAGCGCCTGTACGCCGCCGGGATAGGTCTTGGTCAGCCCGGAAAGTTCCAGTGCATAAGTCATTGCGAGTCCGTACCCTGTTGTAGTGACATCATAGCCATATGAAATGATAGTGCGCTCGCGTCGAGCGTGCGGGGTTATTCAGCGATAACGGTTGTGAAATCAAAGGAATTGCGCAGAGTGATAACCCACCACACTCTACCACTCTGCGTGCCGCAGGAAAACGCGTGCCGAGCCCGTAAGTCATTGAGTTACGGGCTGCGCATCTTATCGCAGGCGGAGGGAATCAGCCTTGGAAGATTGTGCGGTTATTCGTCCAGCAGCGTAACTTTGCCGATATACGGCAAATGACGGTAGCGCTGTGCGTAATCAATACCGAAGCCGACCACGAACTCATCCGGAATGGTAAAGCCGACAAACTCGACCGGCACCTCAACTTCACGACGCTCCGGCTTATCCAGCAGCGTGCAGATCGCCAGCGATTTTGGCTCACGCAGCTGCAGAATTTCACGCACTTTGCTCAGGGTGTTACCGGAGTCGATGATGTCCTCGACGATCAGCACGTCTTTGCCGCGAATGTCTTCATCAAGATCTTTGAGGATTTTCACGTCGCGCGTGGAGGACATGCCGCTGCCGTAGCTGGAGGCGGTCATGAAGTCGACTTCGTGCGCGACATCAATGGCGCGGCACAGGTCAGCCATAAACATGAAGGAGCCACGCAGCAGGCCGACCAGCACCATTTCGCTGCCGCTGTTGCGGTAGTGCTCGCTGATCTGCTTGCCCAGTTCGGCAATACGGGTTGCGATCTCCTGCTCAGAGATCATCACGTCGACGGTGTGTTTCATTGCATTCGCCTAAGAAGGTTTTCAGAAAGCCGCGCATTCTATCATAGTCGACGCACAGGCTAACGCCGCGCACAGAACGCAAACGTTATCGTGGCGAAATTTATTGCGCTGGCGTTAACTGTAAGCATCCTGCCCGCTCTCTCTGGAGATCCCTATGGCCGCTTCATCAGGTAAAAAAACGCAGATCGGCACGCGTGAACTGCATCCGGAAACGCAGATGCTCAACTACGGTTACGATCCGCGCCTGTCAGAAGGTGCGGTGAAGCCGCCGGTGTTTCTGACGTCAACCTTTGTGTTTAACAGCGCCGAAGAGGGCAAAGAATTTTTCGATTTCGTTGCCGGCCGCCAGCAACCGCCGGCGGGCAAAAGCGGCGGGCTGGTCTATTCCCGCTTCAACCATCCTAACAGCGAGATCGTCGAAGATCGGCTGGCCATTTATGAAGGTGCCGAAAGCGCCGCGCTGTTCTCTTCCGGCATGTCGGCGATTGCCACCACGCTGCTGACCTTTGCCCGTCCCGGCGAAGTGATCCTGCACTCGCAGCCGCTGTACGGCGGCACCGAAACGCTGCTGAGCAAAACGCTGCACGATCTGGAGATCAAAGCGGTGGGGTTCAGCGACGGCACCGACGAAGATAAAGTGTATGAAGCCGCGAAGCTGGCGTGGCAGCGCGGGCGCGTCGCAATGATTCTGATCGAAACCCCGGCCAACCCCACCAACAGTCTGGTAGATATCCAACTGATGCGTCAGGTGGCGGAGGTGATCACCCAGCAGCAGGGCTCCCGGCCGATTCTCGCCTGCGACAACACCCTGCTCGGCCCGCTGTTTCAGCGTCCGCTGCAGCACGGCGCGGATATCTCGCTCTACTCGCTGACCAAATATGTCGGCGGTCATTCCGATTTGATTGCCGGCGCCGCGCTGGGCAGCCGGGTGTTAATTAACAAGGTGCGTTCGCTGCGCAGCGCGATTGGCACCCAGCTCGATCCGCACTCCAGCTGGATGATTGGCCGCTCGCTGGAAACGCTGTCGCTGCGCATGGAGAAAGCCGCCAGCAATGCGGAACAGGTCGCGGCATTTTTACGCGATCACGCGCAGGTGGCGAAACTGCACTGGTTGCCCTATCTCGACGCCAGCAGTCCGGCAGGAGAAACCTGGCAGCGCCAGTGCAGCGGCGCCGGTTCCACCTTCTCCTTTGATATCGAGGGCGGCCAGGCTGCGGCATTCCGCTTTCTCAACGCGCTGGCGCTGTTCAAACTGGCGGTGAGCCTCGGCGGCACCGAGTCGCTCGCCAGCCATCCCGCCAGCACCACCCATTCCGGCGTGCCGCAGGAGGTGCGGGAGCGCATCGGCATCACCGACGCGACGGTGCGCCTGTCGATCGGCATCGAACATGCCGATGATTTGATTGAGGATATCCGCCTGGCGCTGGAAGCGGCCGTCAGCTCACCGTAAAGCCCAGCATCATGCCGGTATCTTCATGCTCCAGCAGATGGCAGTGCGCCATATAGGCATTTTCAGTATCGGCGACGTAGTTGAAGCGCACCAGCACTTCACTGCGCCAGCCGTTGACGCTGACCATATCTTTCCAGCCGGCGCGATGCGCCGCAGGCGGCTTGCCGTTCTCGGACAGAATGCGGAACTGCGTGCCGTGAATGTGGAACGGATGCAGCATGGCATCGCCTTCGCCGGAGATGGTCCATTTTTCATATTTTCCCAGCGGCACGGCAAACATGGGCTTTTCCATGTTAAAGGCCTGACCGTTGATTTTGTTGCCGTTGTGGAAATCATATGCGGCGCTGCTGGCAGGGTTGCCCTGATCCATCGCCATATCGCCGTGATCCATGTTGCCATGATCCATCGCCCCATGGTCCATGTTCATGCTGCCGTGATCCATCGCTTTGCCCGCGCCGTGCTGGCTGCCCATCGCTTTGGCACCGTAGCGCTGCTGCAGCGCCTGCATGCCCTGCTGATCCAACTGCGGATCCATCATCAGCTGCAGCCAGCGGCTCTGCAGCCCTTCCGTTGCCGGCAGCGGCGGCACATCCACCAGCTGGTCTGGCAGCGTACCGCTGGCCATCACGCGCAGCGGCAGAATCTGCACCAGCGGCAGCGGCTGATCGAACGGCGCCAGCGTCATGCCCATCTGCGTGACCGGCAGCGTTACGATATCGAAGGTTTTGCCGTCTGAAGTATCCACCAGCACTTCAAAGCGCTCGCCCGGCAGCAGCGGCAGGCTCTCCACCTTCACCGGTTCAGCCAGCAGGCCACCGTCGCTCGCCACCACGTACAGCGGACGTTTATCGCTGGCGGCGATGTGCAGCGAGCGCGCGTTGCAGCCGTTGAGCAGGCGCAGGCGCAGCCAGCCGCGCGGCACCGCGTGCTGCGGATACGGCACGCCGTTGGTCAGCATCAAATCGCCAAACCAGCCCACGGCGGCGCGCATGATATCCAGCTGATAATCGATACGCGTACCGTCCTGAGTGAGCTGCTTATCCTGGAAAATCAGCGGCACATCATCTTCGCCCCACTGCATCGGCAGCCGCAGCTTGCCGGACGCCTCATCTTCCAGCAGTACCAGCCCCGCCAGCCCCTGCGCCACCTGATAGCCGGTTTTGCCGTGCTGATGCGGATGGAACCAGCAGGTCGCCGCCGGTTGATCGGGGGTAAAACTCACCTGACGCGTGGCGCCGGGCGCAATCAGCGCCTGCGGACCGCCATCCACCGCGCCGGGAATTTCCAGCCCGTGCCAGTGCAGCGTGGTGGCTTCCGGCAGGCGATTATGAATATTGACGGTGACGCTTTTCTCACGCTGCAGGCGCAGCGCCGGGCCGAGCAGGCTACCGTTATAACCCCAGGTTGGGACGGATTTGCCGTTCCACTGGCTGCTGCCGGTCATGGCGGTCAGCGTGTACTGGCCGTGTGCATCGGGCTCCAGCAGCGACGGGATGGGCAACAGCGGGCGCGTAGCGGCCATCAGCGAGCGACTCCACAAGGGCAGCGCACCGGCTGCACTGAGGGCGGCGGTCAGCTTGAGAAAATGACGACGTTGCATATTCATATCCTTATCGTGAATAGGGGCACAGCGTAAACCTTTCCCCTGCGGGAGGGTCAAGCGATGAAAGCGCCCGCCGGGATAAAAAGCGCGCCAGTGGCCCATTTAGCCAAATTTAGCGGAATCCCGGCAATAACTGTGCTAACGTCATTAAATTGTCCCTTGTTGAGAACGATTATGACGAAAAGCATCAAGATCCTGCTGCTGGCGGGACTCCTTGGCTTCTCCTCCACCAGTTTTGCCCTGAGCGAATCCGAAGCAGAAGATCTGGCTGACCTCACCGCGGTGTTTGTCTACCTGAAAAATGATTGCGGCTATCAGGATCTGCCCGACGCGCAGATTCGTAAAGCACTGGTGTTTTTTGCCCAGCAAAACCGCTGGGATCTGAGCAATTACAGCGCTTACAACATGAAATCCCTCGGTGAAGAGAGCTACAAAGATTTGAGCGGTATCGCCATCACCAACGACAAAAAGTGTAAGTCGCTGGCGCGCGACTCCCTCAGCCTGCTTGCCTACGTGAAATAATCCTCCGCCCTGCGCTGCTGTTAACGCCCTGACCGTGCAAGCACGGTCATAATTCGTTATGCTTTTTTCTGGCATTATTGCGCGTTAACAGCATAAGGAGCGCTCCGGCATGGCCGAAAAAGAGACCTGGCATGAGACGCTGCATAGCGGCTTTGGCCAATATTTCAGCGTAGACAATCTGCTATACCGCGATAAAACCGCGCATCAGGATCTGGTGATCTTTGAGAACGCCGCGTTTGGCCGCGTGATGGCGCTGGACGGCGTGGTGCAAACCACCGAGCGCGATGAGTTTATCTATCACGAAATGATGACGCACGTGCCGATTCTGGCGCACGGCAACGCCCGGCGCGTATTGATTATCGGCGGCGGTGACGGCGCGATGCTGCGCGAGGTCGCCCGGCATCAGCACGTTGAGCACATCACCATGGTGGAAATTGATGCCGGCGTGGTGAATTTCTGTCAAACCTATCTGCCTAACCACAGCGCCGGCGCTTACGACGATCCGCGTCTGCAGCTGGTGATCGACGATGGCGTTAACTTCGTCAGCCAGACCCAGGAACGGTTTGATGTGATCATCTCCGACTGTACCGATCCGATCGGTCCCGGCGAGAGCCTGTTTACCTCGGCGTTTTATGCCGGCTGCAAACAGGCGCTCAATCCCGGTGGCGTGTTTGTCGCGCAGAACGGCGTCTGCTTCCTGCAGCAGGATGAAGCGGTCAACAGCCACCGCAAACTCAGCCACTATTTCGCTGACGTCAGCTTTTATCAGGCGGCGATTCCGACTTACTACGGCGGCATCATGACCTTCGCCTGGGCGAGCGATAATCCGGCGCTGCGCCAGCCGGACCTTGCGACGCTGCAGTCACGTTTTGCCGCAGCCGGACTGCCCTGCCGTTACTACACGCCACAGCTGCACATCGGCAGCTTTGCCCTGCCGCAATATCTTTTAAACGCGCTCAGCTGATCTCAGGAGGTGAACCCAATTGCAAAAGCTAAAACTACATGGCTTCAATAATCTGACCAAAAGCCTGAGTTTTTGTATCTACGACATTTGCTATGCCAATAGCGAAGCCGAACGTGATGGCTATATCGCCTATATTGATGAGCAATATAACGCCAACCGCCTGACGGAAATCCTCACCGAGACCTGTTCGATTATCGGTGCTAACGTGCTGAATATCGCGCGCCAGGATTATGAGCCGCAGGGTGCCAGCGTGACGATTCTGGTCAGTGAAGAGCCGATCAATCCGCAGGATATCGATAATTCCGAGCATCCCGGCCCGCTGCCCAGTTCGGTGGTAGCGCACCTCGACAAGAGTCACATCTGCGTGCACACCTATCCGGAGAGTCACCCGGAAGGCGGTTTATGTACCTTCCGCGCCGACATAGAAGTCTCGACCTGCGGCGTGATTTCGCCTCTGAAGGCGCTGAATTATCTGATCCACCAGCTGGAGTCGGATATCGTGACCGTGGATTACCGCGTGCGCGGCTTCACCCGCGACGTCAATGGCGTGAAGCATTTCATCGACCATGAGATCAATTCCATTCAGAACTTCATGTCCGAGGATATGAAAGCGATGTACGACATGGTGGACGTTAACGTTTATCAGGAAAACATCTTTCATACCAAGATGTTGCTGAAAGAATTTGATCTGAAGTATTACCTGTTCAACACCAAACCTGAAGAGCTGAGCCCGCAGGAACACAAGCGCATTACCAATCTGCTGTGGAAGGAGATGCGTGAGATTTACTACGGACGCAATATTCCGGCGACGGGATTGAAGTTGTTATAACTCAGCGCCAGCAGTGGGTGAAGGCTGCGCCGCGGTAGCGCAGCGCACGTCATTCACCCGCTGATGCGGGCGGCACATTTACGCGGTCAGCTGCAGGCCAATGCCGCGCTCGCGCAAATCACGGCATACCGCTTCATCAAGGCGGGAATCGGTCACCACATCGGTCAGGCTATCAATCGGTGCCGCGCAGTACAGCGACCATGAGCCATATTTACTGCTGTCGGCCAGCAGAATGCGCCGGCGCGCGTTGGCCAGCAGATCCATCTTCAGCCCGGCTTTGTCTTCCGTCGGCGTGGTAATACCGCGCTCAATACTCCATGAGTTACAGCTGACAAACGCAATGTCCGGATTGATGCTGCGCAGCAGACGCCGGCCGTGCTCACCAATGCACGACTGGCTGGAGTCGTCGATGCGGCCGCCGATGATGGTGGTCTCAATCTGTTTAAACTCCGACAAAAACAGCGCAATGTGCAGATCGGCGGTGATCACCCGCAGCTGCAAATGGGTCAGCTGTCGTGCCAGTTCCAGCATAGTGGTGCCGGCATCCAGCACTACCGCATCGCCGGACTGCACATAGCTGGCGGCGAACTGGGCGATGGCCTGCTTCTCCGCCAGGTTACGCTGCATCTTCTCCAGCGTGGTCGGCTGCGTCGGGATAAAGCGGTTCAGCGTGACGCCGCCGTGGCTGCGGCTAATCACCCCTTCCTTGTCCAGCTTAATCAGATCGCGGCGAATGGTGGCTGGCGAAGCAGAAATGGCGCTCACCAGCTGTTCAACAGTGACCAGATTATGACTTTTGAGATAGTCCATAATCTGGTCGAGACGGCTTTGTCCCTTCATATTTCCCTATGCAAGCTGCATCGCGAGTTTAATCGAGATCGCCATGCTCGCAGAGTTCGCTTTACCTGTCCAGGCGATATCAAATGCCGTGCCGTGGTCGGCGGAAGTGCGGATAAACGGCAGTCCCGCCGTGATGTTGACGCCATCGTAAAAACCAAGCAGTTTCAACGGGATATGCCCCTGATCGTGGTACATCGCCACTACCATATCGTACTGCCCCTGCTGGCACTGTAAAAACACCGTATCCGGCGGGCACGGCCCATAGACATCAATGCCCTGCTGCTTCATTGCCTGGATCGCTGGCGTCACCGTGGTGATCTCTTCATCACCAAACAGGCCATTCTCGCCCGCGTGCGGATTGACCCCGGCGACGGCGATGCGCGGTTGGTCATAGCCCACGCGGCGCAGGAAGCGGTCAGCCATGCCGATCACCGTCTGAATACGTTCGCCGTTCAGCGTGTCGAGGAACTTACGCAGCGCGATGTGCGTGGTCACGTGGATCACTTTCAGATGGTCGGTATACAGCACCATGGCGTAATTTTTGGTCTGGGTCAGCTGCGCCAGCAGTTCGGTATGGCCGGGATAAAGGTGGCCCGCCGCGTGCAGCGCCTCTTTGTTCAGCGGGGCGGTGGCAATCGCCTGCACGTCGCCCGCCAGCGCCAGTTCGGTGGCGCGCTTCACGCAGCGCCAGGCCAGATCGCCAGCCTGCTTCTGTACCTTGCCCGGCTGCAGCGCATCAGGATCGGCCAGCGGCTCATCGATGACGTTAATGATGCCCGGTGCGAAATGCGCATCCTGCACGCTGTCCAGCACGCGCAGCTCGGCGTGCGGCGTAATGTTCAGCGCCAGCACCCGACGCAGCGTCGCGGCACAGCCGACCACCACCGCCGGAATGCCCGCCAGCTCCCCTTCCGCCAGCGCTTTAATGATGATTTCCGGGCTGATGCCCGCCGGATCGCCCATGGTCACCGCAATAGTGTTATTCACTCGACTTCTCCTCAATAAAACGAATGGCTTCTGCCAGGGTGTTTTCATCACCAAAGCCACCCGCTTTGGTCATCACCGGCAGGTGTAATTCACTGTTAAGCAGAACCCCGTACGGCACACAGCCCGCCACCTGGCCCTGAATCTGAAAGCCGCTGGCCCCGAACGCCTGCGCCACTGCGATGGCCACGTCACCGCCGGAAAGAAACAGGCCGGCAGGCTGAATGTGCGCGCAGACGGCGCGCGTCAGCTGCGCCAGAAACTGGCAGATGCGCTCGCCGAGCTGCTGGCGCGTAATCTGCTGCTGCTGACACAGCTGCGCAATCGCGTGGCGCTGGTCAGCCTGTTGCGTGGTGCGCACCACACAGTGCACGCCCTCGCGCAGCGCCTGGACCATCGCCTGCTGCCAGGCTGCCGCCTGCGGCCATGCCGGTGTGGCAAACAGCTGGCAAATATCAATATCAATCAAGCGGATGTCACGCTGGCTGGCGAGCCGGGCGATTTGCTGCTGCGCCATGGCGCTCATCGAACCGACTATCGCCAGCACCGGGCGAGAGGGTCGCGCAGCAAGATGCGCACCCAGCGCATCGCTTAACCCGGACGCGCCGACCAGCAGCGGACGTTCCGGCAGCGTCGCGGCAGCCGCGATAATGGCGTCGATATCCGCCTGCTGTTCCGCGTCCAGTACCAGCAGGCCCTGACTGGTCGCCAGCCGTGCGGCCAGCGTGCCACTGCGTACCGTGGCAAGATCGATCTGCTCGCCCGGCAGATCGCATTGCATCTGCAGGCGCGTCAGCACGTTACTGCTGGTCACCGGGGTTTTAGGATCGCTGGCAAATTCGGTGTCGATCAGGCGCTGTTGATGGATCCACACTTCCCCGCCGCGCGTGATGCGGCCCAGCTTAGGCACCGCCGGCACCACCAGCGCCAGCCGTTTCGCGCTGACCTGCAGCGCGGCCGCCACCTCAGCGCCTGGATTGCCGCGCAGCGTTGAGTCAATCTTCTTAAACAGCCAGTCGTGTTGCGCTATCTGCTGATGCGGCTGCATGGCGGCATGCGTGCGGCTGGCGGCTTCCGCTGCGCTGACCGCGCGGCTATCGGTGCTGATCACCAGCACATCCGCAGCGCCGGCCTCCGGGGGTGTCAGGTTATTGAACAGCACGTGGACGCGCGCGCCGGCCAGCGCGAAACCGCTGCCTGCGTCATTGGCGCCGGTAAAATCGTCGGCAATCACCAGAACGGGCGTTTTCCATGGCGATGAAGTCATTATCTCTCCTGTCACGGCCCCTTGCCGTGCTGCATTTGATTATATTCAATCATGATTGATTATATGTGAGCAAGATCAAATTAATTGAAATCGATATCGCCTATAAATTTAGCCTCAGAAAGGGATACACCCCGCACAGCATTGAGCAAACCTAATCATAATGTGCAAAACCGTTATAAGGGCATGACATGAATATCAACAGCACCGTGATCAGTGGCTATCTGGCTCTGAACGATCTCAGCTATTTACTGCAGGATAAGCAGAAGGCGTTGCTGGTCACGGATAAAAACATTCTGGGTATTCCGGCGGTGCAGGCGCTTGTCGCCCGGCTGCAGCAGCAGATCGCCAGCCTGAGCCTGGTTGATACGGTGCCGCCCGAACCGAGCCAGCATGATGTGGCGGCGATTGTTGCGGCGCTGCCGCATGGCGACGTCGATCTGGTGATAGGCATTGGCGGCGGCAGCGTGCTGGATGTGGCGAAGCTGCTGTCCGTGTTGTGCGTGGCCGATGCGCCAACCCTGACGGCGCTGCTGGCCGGTGAGAAGCCGCACACGCGTACCGCTTCTTTACTGATCCCGACCACGGCCGGCACCGGCTCGGAAGCCACGCCCAACGCCATCCTTGCCATTCCGGAGAAAGAGACCAAGGTCGGTATTATTTCGCCGGTGATGCTGCCGGACTACGTGGCGCTGATTCCGGAACTGACCACCAGCATGCCGGCGCACATCGCCTCGTCGACCGGGATTGATGCGCTGTGCCACCTGATTGAGTGCTTCACCGCCACCGTGGCCAATCCGGTGAGTGATAACTATGCGCTGATCGGCATGAAAAAGCTGTTCGCCAGCCTCGAAAAGACCCTTGCCGAACCGGACAACCTGGAAGCACGGCTGAATATGTTGTGGGCGTCCTACTACGGCGGAGCGGCGATCGCCCATGCCGGGACACACCTGGTGCACGCCATGTCGTATCCGCTGGGCGGCAAGTATCATCTGCCGCACGGCGTGGCCAACGCCATTCTGCTGGCGCCGTGCATGCAGTTTGTGCGTCCGGCGGCGGTGAGCAAGTTCGCGCAGGCCTACGATCTGCTGCCGGATGCCGATAGTGCACTGGATGAAGAGGCCAAATCGCACGCGCTGGTGGCCTATTTCGCCGCGCTGGTGCAGCGCCTTAAACTGCCGGCCAGCCTGGAAGCACTGGGTATCGGGCCGGATCATCTGCCGTATCTGGTCGAAGCCGCGCTGGACGTGCAGCGCCTGATGAAGAATGTACCGATGAAAGTCAGCGCCGACGATGTGCGCAACGTCTACCTGACGCTGTTTCCGGCGTTAAATCACTCAGCATGAGCGGGGAAATCATGAGCAACACCATTCAGGGCGTACTGACCGCCATCGTCACCACTTTTGATCGCGACGGAGCCTACAATCCTGCCGCGCAGCGTGAACAGATTCAGCGTCAGCTGAGCGCCGGCAACGGTATTTTCTGCGGCGGCACCAACGGGGAGTTTTTCGTGCTGAACGAGCAGGAGAAGCTGGCGGTGACCGAGACCTGCGTCGACGAAGTAAACGGCAGCGCACCGGTGGTGGCGCACATTGGCGAGATCTCGACGCGTGAGACTATCCGGCTGGGCAGGCAGGTGGCAAAGCTGGGCGTGGATGCCGTCTCGGTGATCACCCCTTACTTTGTCCCGCTTAAACAGGAAGAGCTGATTGATCACTACCGTGCCGTGGCCGACGCCCTCGACGTCCCGCTGTTTCTCTACAACATTCCGGCGCGCACCGGTAATACGCTGCTGCCGGAAACCGTGCGCACGCTGGCAGCGCATCCCAACATCATTGGCATCAAAGACAGCGCCGGCAGCTACGAAAGCCTGAGCGGCTTTCTGCAGGCAGCGGCAGGTATTGCGCATTTCAACGTGCTGAACGGGCCGGATTCACTGATTCATCAGGGCTTCGTCGATGGCTGTTCCGCCTGTATTTCCGGGCTGGCTAACGTGGCGCCGAAAGAGATTAACGCCATCTGGGCGCGCTTCCATGCCGGTGACATCGCCGGATCGCGCGCCGCTCAGGAGAACGTCACCGGCCTGCGTACCGATCTCTACAGCATTGGTTTTTCCCCGGCGGCGGTGAAAAAAGCCGTGGCGCTGCTCGGCTATGAGGTCGGCGACAGCCGCTATGCGGTGCGCTTCTCTGCGGAGGAAGAGCAGAAGATCCGCCAGATCGTGAATCAGTATTTGCAGTAAAGCCAGTAAATTCAAAGCACTTACCGCACGCAGCTGTGGTAGCGGCGCGATTCATCGCGCAATACAGGCGCCGCTACACACCCCTGCCGCCATCAGGGTTAGGGTTAATCTGACGGTGGCGGGGCGGATTCAGGCAGCGATGGCTGCTGTTATTAACACCGGGACGCATTTGCTATGAAAGTCATCTGTACCTCACCTTCGTTCGCCCGCTACGACGCCGCGCCGATCGACACACTTCACCAGCAGGGCTTTGAGCTGATTACGCTGCCCGCCGACGCACCGCTCAGCGCGCTGGCGCCGCATCTCGCCGACACCGTCGCCCTGATCGTGGCCTTTACTGAGGTTAACGATGCGCTGCTGTCGCTGGCACCGCAGCTGAAAATTGTCTGCAAGCACGGCGTGGGCGTCGATAACATCGACCTCGACGCGACGCGTGCGCGCGGTATTTACGTGACGAACGTGCCGGACGCGAACAAACACGCGGTTGCCGATTTCGCCTTTGCGCTGATTCTCAATAGCGCGCGCCAGATCACCACCGCCGCAATAGAGACCCGCGCCGGCCACTGGCCACGCATTTTTGCCACCGACGTCTACGGCAAAACGCTCGGCATCATCGGTCTGGGCAATATCGGTAAGCAGGTGGCACTGCGCGCTAAAGGCTTCAATATGCGCATCCTCGCCTTCGATTTTTACCCCGATGACGCCTTCGCCGCCGAACACGGCGTGACGTTTGTCAGCCTCGATCAGCTGACGGAGCACAGCGACTTCATCACCTTACATATGCCGCTCACCGACCAGACGCAAAACCTGTTCGACGCTGCGCGCCTGAAGCGCATGAAGAAGAGCGCGTTTCTCATCAACGCGTCACGCGGTGGCGTAGTGAATGAGCAGGATCTCTACCAGGCATTGCAGGATAACGTGATTGCCGGTGCGGCGGCGGATGTCTTTGTGCAGGAGCCGCTGGCGCAGCATCCGCTGTTCACCCTGAGCAACTTTATCCCCACGGCGCACCTTGCCGGTTATACCGACGGTGCTATCAGCGCCATCGGCGAACGCTGCGTGACGCAGATTGTGCAGTGTATCAAACAGGGCGAACGCCCGATGAATGTCATGAACGGGCTGGCCTGACGCCGCCCTCCTCTGTCACCCTTTTCGCGTGGATAATGATTATGACCAACACCGCACGCTCAACACGCATCAGATGGTGGATCGCCGGCCTGATGTGGCTGGCCATTGCCATTAACTATATTGATCGTACCGTACTCTCTGCCGCCGCACCGCACCTGATCACCGAGCTCGACATCAATCCGGAGATGATGGGCTTTATCATGGCGGCGTTTTTCTGGTCTTATGCGCTGTTGCAGATCCCGGCAGGCTGGTTTGCCGACCGCTTCGGCCAGAAAAAAGGCCTCGGTATCGCTGTCGGCTGGTGGTCGATTGCCACCATGGCGATGGGGCTCGCCACCGGCTTTAAATCGCTGCTGGCGCTGCGTCTGGCGCTCGGCGTGGGTGAAGCGGCGGCTTATCCCAGCAACGCCGGTATTACCGCGCGCTGGTTCCCGGATCGCGAGCGCGCCACCGTTTCCGGCCTGTTCGACAGCGCATCAAAATTTGGCGGGGCCGTCGCCATGCCGCTGATCGTCTTTATGATCGCGCTGTTCGACTGGCGTCTGACCTTTCTGGCAATTGGTGCCGTCGGGCTGATTTGGGTCATCGCCTGGTACTTCATTTATGCCGAGAACCCGGAAGACCATAAAGCGATCAGCGCCGATGAAGTGCGCCTGATCCGCGATGGCCAGGCGCAGAAGCACGGCGATAAGAACGTGCGGCCGATGAAGTGGTACAAGCTGCTGCGCTACCGCAACATCTGGGCAATGTGTATTGGCTTCTTCACCATCAATTACACCTCCTACTTCTTTATCACCTGGCTGCCAACTTACCTGGTGAAAGACAAAGGGATGGATTTCCTGAAAATGGGCATGGTGGCGGCGCTGCCGCTGATCTGCGGCATGGTGATTGAAGTGCTGGCGGGCTGGGCGTCGGACCGTATGGTGCACAAAAAAGTGCTGTCGCTGACCGCCACGCGCAAGCTGTTCCTGACGATTGGCCTGCTGATGGCGCTGTGCATCGGGTTCGCGCCGTTCACCGATTCCGTGTTCATGACGGTGCTGCTGCTGTGTATTGCTAAGTCCGGCACCACCGTCGCGGCATCTCAGGTGTGGGCGCTGCCGGGCGATGTTGCGCCCACCAACAGCGTGTCAATTGTTGCCGGGCTGCAGAATACCGTCTCCAATATGGGCGGCGCGGTCGGGCCAATCATTACCGGCGCTATCGTTGGTGCCACCGGCCACTTTACCTGGGCGCTGGTGTTCTCGGCGGTGCTGGTAGTGATCGGAATCCTTAACTACCTGTTCCTGCTCGGCAAGGTCGAACCGATTGTGGATGAGGAACCTTTATCCCACGCCCGTTCCGCCATTAACGGCGTGTAACCTGCGCAACGACAGTGGCGCCCCGGCTGCGGGCGTCCGTTAACGGCCGGCCATAAACCGGCGATAAGCAGCAATCACCGCAAGAAAATCCTCCACGCCGCAGAACGACAGGCTCTCCTCATCGTAATAAGTCATGCCCTCTTCCAGGCCGTCATCCTCTAACGCCAGCTGATTGGCGCGGATCATCACCTCTTCCTCATCCAGCCACAGCGTATATTCGTGCCCGACGCGCTGCCACTGCTGCTGTGTGCCTTTGACTGCACGCACCGCGGCTTCGACTTCATCCAGCAGCGCAAAGTTCTCTTTCACCTCTTCATTGAACCAGTGCCCCACCGCTTCGTGGTCCATCGACATACGCACCCGGACCTGACCGGTCACGTCACGCAGAAATTCATATTCCATGTTGGCCTCATACCAGTGGCGCGCCAGACGGCACGCTTTCGTGCATTTTGTGCGCAGCGCGCGCAAGAAAGTGGGATCGCGCTCGCATTATGCCTGGAGACGGCGAGGGAAAAAAGCGCATAAAAAAAGGGACGATGCGCTCGTCCCTTTTTCACTGGCAGGCGTATTTTACACCGCGGTCTGGAAAATCACTCCGTCCGCTTTTTCGGTGTACTGGCCCAGCTGATCAAAGTTCAGGTAGCGGTAGGTGTCGGCAGCGGTTTTATCCACCTGCACCATAAACTGCTGATACTCGTCCGGCGTAGGCAGTTTACCCAGCAGGGAAGCGACCGCGGCCAGCTCGGCTGATGCCAGGAACACGTTGGCACCGGTACCCAGACGGTTCGGGAAGTTACGGGTCGAGGTGGAAACCACCGTCGCGCCGTCTTTCACGCGCGCCTGGTTACCCATGCACAGTGAACAGCCCGGAATCTCGATACGCGCACCGCTCTTACCAAAGACGCTGTAGTAGCCCTCTTCTGTCAGCTGCGCGGCATCCATCTTGGTTGGGGGCGCCACCCACAGGCGGGTTGGCAGCTGGCCTTTGTGCGCGTCCAGCAGTTTACCTGCCGCACGGAAGTGACCAATGTTGGTCATGCACGAACCGATGAACACTTCGTCGATCTTCTCGCCCTGCACGTCAGACAGCCAGCGCGCGTCGTCCGGATCGTTCGGCGCACACAGGATTGGCTCTTTGATTTCCGCCAGATCGATTTCGATCACCGCTGCGTATTCCGCATCGGCATCGGCTTCCAGCAGTTGCGGATCGGCCAGCCATTTTTCCATGCCCTGAATACGGCGCTCCAGCGTACGACGGTCGCCGTAGCCTTCGGAGATCATCCACTTCAGCAGTACGATGTTGGAGTTCAGATACTCGATGATCGGCTCTTTATCCAGCTTGATGGTACAACCCGCCGCAGAACGCTCGGCCGAGGCATCGGTCAGCTCAAACGCCTGCTCAACTTTCAGCTTCGGCAGACCTTCGATTTCCAGCACGCGACCGGAGAAGATGTTTTTCTTGCCTTTCTTCTCAACGGTCAGCAGGCCCTGCTTGATGGCGTACAGCGGAATCGCGTGCACCAGATCGCGCAGCGTGATGCCCGGCTGCATTTCGCCTTTGAAGCGCACCAGCACTGACTCCGGCATATCCAGAGGCATTACGCCCGTCGCCGCGGCAAACGCCACCAGACCAGAGCCGGCCGGGAACGAGATGCCAATCGGGAAGCGGGTGTGTGAGTCACCGCCGGTGCCGACGGTATCCGGCAGCAGCATACGGTTCAGCCAGCTGTGAATCACGCCATCGCCCGGACGCAGCGAGACACCGCCACGGTTCATGATGAAGTCCGGCAGCGTGTGGTGTGTGGTGACATCGACCGGCTTCGGATAAGCGGCAGTGTGACAGAAGGACTGCATCACCAGATCGGAGGAGAAGCCCAGACACGCCAGATCTTTCAGTTCATCACGGGTCATCGGACCGGTGGTGTCCTGAGAGCCGACCGAGGTCATTTTCGGTTCACAGTAGGCGCCAGGACGAATCCCTGCCACGCCGCAGGCGCGGCCCACCATTTTCTGCGCCAGCGAGTAACCACGGTTGCTTTCAGCCACATCTTTGGCTTTGGTGAACACATCGCTGTGCGGCAGACCCAGCGACTCACGCGCTTTGGTGGTCAGGCCGCGACCGATAATCAGCGGAATACGGCCACCGGCGCGCACTTCATCCAGCAGCACGTCAGTTTTCAGCGCAAAGGTCGCCAGCAGTTCATTGGTCTCGTGATTGCGTACTTCACCCTTGTAAGGGTAAACGTCAATCACATCGCCCATGTTCAGGCGCTCAACGTCGAGTTCGATCGGCAGCGCGCCGGCATCTTCCATGGTGTTGAAGAAGATCGGCGCGATTTTACCGCCGAGGCACAGACCGCCGCCTTTTTTGTTCGGCACATACGGAATGTCGTCACCCATGAACCACAGCACTGAGTTGGTCGCGGACTTACGTGAAGAACCGGTACCAACCACGTCACCGACATAAGTCAGCGGGAAGCCTTTCTGCTGCAGTGCTTCAATCTGTTTGATCGGGCCAACGTTGCCAGCATCGTCGGGTTCGATGCCGTCACGTGGGTTTTTCAGCATCGCCAGGGCGTGCAGTGGAATATCCGGACGTGACCATGCATCCGGCGCCGGAGAGAGGTCGTCGGTGTTGGTTTCGCCGGTCACTTTGAACACGGTGGTGGTGATTTTTTCTGCCAGCTTAGGACGCTTGAGGAACCATTCTGCATCAGCCCAGGACTGGAGGATTTTCTTCGCGTGGGGATTACCCGCTTTGGCTTTCTCTTCGACGTCGTAGAAGTTATCGAACATCAGCAGCGTGTGGGACAGTGCTTCAGCGGCAATCGGTGCCAGGGCCTCATCGTCAAGCGCCTCGATCAGCGCATGGATGTTGTAGCCGCCCTGCATGGTGCCCAGCAGTTCGACTGCTTTTTCACGAGTGACCAGAGGAGAGTGGGCTTCGCCCTTTGCGATAGCTGCCAGGAATCCGGCTTTTACATACGCCGCTTCATCAACACCCGGCGGGACACGGTTGACCAGCAGGTCAGTCAGGAATTCTTCTTCACCCGCTGGCGGGTTTTTCAGCAGTTCAACCAGCGCGGCCATCTGGGAAGCATCTAACGGCTTAGGTACGATTCCCTGGGCAGCACGCTCGGCAACGTGCTTACGGTATTCTTCTAGCACGACGTTCTCCTCGCTCTCATTGTATAGCTTTCCGGTGCACCTGTTGATGCTGTCAAACAGTAGGGTGAGGTGCCCGGTTCTGCGTCGGCCAGCATAGCAGGATTTCGGCTGATTGTTAATCCGTTTACAAAAAAGCAACATCCGCGCGTTATTTAGCAGATTTGTCTGCGCTTTGCGCCAGAAGAGAAGCCAGAGCGGCTCTGGTAGTGCCTGTTCGCGCCTGTGCCGGTAGCCAGTGGAGCCAGGTTTTAGCGCGTAATTTGTTGCATCCGGCCCTCACACAGCGAATCCATAACCTGCAATCCCCTTTCAGGCCGGTTCATTCACTTTTGGTTATGTGCTAATGCGCTTGCACTAAACGGCTACCCTTCAGCTTCCCGCACACGTTTTCCTGAGGAAAAATTAATACCACATCACCTGATAAATATTGAACGTGATGCCTTGCGCGTATTTAATTAATTATCAACGCAGTGCCGGTTTAAATTAACCTTTAAACTTAGTCACTCAATTAAAATACACCCTTAAAAAATAACTGCGATTTAAAAAAGAGATAAAAAAATAAAAGAGGAAATGATAAATAAATAGCGTAGACTGCCTGCGGGCGCTTGAGGCTATCTGCCTTAAGATCTGCAAAAGAAATTGAGGTGGATGGTGGAAGGTGAACCGTGCGATTAATTTTCATTAACCGCACGGGTGAGCCACTACCCTACACCCAGACAGTGTCAGGGTAATGGCTTGCTCGTGCTAATGCAAGGAGTAAGTGATTATGAAGGTGAAATTCAGCACGCTGATTATCAGCGGGCTCATCCTGTTAGGTTTATGCCTGGCAAATCGCAGTTCACTGTGTGAATTACGATTGCGGATATTCGCGGCTGAATTATCGGCTGTCATGGCTTACGAAGCACAACAGTAAACTTCAATAGCGGAGGGTCTCCTCCGCTATTCCGGCATCGTTAACGTGTTGCTCCTGCGCCCGCTTTTATCTATTCAACTTACGTTTTCGATTAATAAAAAAACGGCTCCTTACAGGAGCCGTTAATTAACCTAAGCCTCAGGCGAAATTATTTCTTTTTCGCTTTCGGATTTGGCAGGTCAGTAATGCTACCTTCAAACACTTCCGCCGCCAGGCCAACCGATTCGTGCAGGGTTGGGTGCGCGTGGATGGTCAGCGCGATATCTTCGGCATCACAACCCATCTCGATAGCCAGACCGATTTCACCCAGCAGCTCGCCGCCGTTGGTACCGACAATCGCGCCACCAATAACACGGTGCGTCTCTTTGTCGAAGATCAGTTTGGTCATACCGTCTGCACAGTCAGACGCGATAGCACGGCCCGATGCCGCCCACGGGAAGGTGGACACTTCGTAGCTGATGCCTTTCTCTTTGGCTTCTTTCTCGGTCAGACCCACCCAGGCCACTTCTGGCTCGGTATAAGCGATAGAAGGGATCACTTTCGGGTCGAAGTAGTGCTTCAGACCGGAAATCACTTCTGCCGCCACGTGACCTTCGTGCACGCCTTTGTGAGCCAGCATTGGCTGACCGACGATGTCACCGATAGCATAGATGTGTGGCACGTTGGTGCGCATCTGTTTGTCGACGCGGATAAAGCCGCGATCGTCCACTTCCACGCCTGCTTTACCAGCATCCAGACCTTTACCGTTCGGTACACGGCCAATCGCCACCAGCACTGCGTCGTAACGCTGTGGTTCAGCCGGCGCTTTTTTACCTTCCATTGATACGTAGATACCGTCGTCTTTCGCTTCTACCGCGGTGACTTTGGTTTCCAGCATCAGGTTGAATTTCTTGCTGATACGCTTGGTGAACACTTTCACCACGTCTTTATCGGCGGCCGGGATCACCTGGTCAAACATCTCGACCACGTCGATCTCTGAACCCAGCGCATGGTAGACGGTACCCATCTCCAGACCGATGATGCCACCGCCCATAACCAGCAGACGCTTCGGAACTTCTTTCAGCTCCAGCGCATCGGTAGAGTCCCACACGCGCGGATCGTTATGTGGAATGAAAGGCAGTTCGATTGGACGCGAGCCTGCAGCGATGATGGCGTTGTCGAAGTTGATGGTGGTTGCGCCACCTTCCCCTTCTACCACCAGCGTATTGGCGCCGGTGAATTTACCCAGACCGTTGACCACTTTCACTTTGCGGCCTTTCGCCATGCCAGCCAGACCACCGGTCAGCTGAGTGATGACTTTCTCTTTCCAGGTACGGATTTTGTTGATGTCAGTCTGCGGCTGGCCAAACACGATACCGTGCTCTTCCAGAGCTTTAGCTTCTTCGATGACTTTCGCCACGTGCAGCAGCGCTTTTGACGGGATACAGCCGACGTTCAGACAGACACCGCCGAGGGTGCTGTAGCGCTCTACCAGTACGGTTTCCAGACCTAAATCAGCGCAACGGAAGGCTGCAGAGTAACCTGCAGGACCTGCCCCAAGTACCACGACTTGAGTTTTAATCTCTGTACTCATCATGACCTCTTGTTAGATTGCCGGCGGTCAAAAGCGACCCTTTCCCAGGCTCTTGATGCCCTATCTCCACCGGGACATTTCACCGCGAGAGTTTACAGAATTGTTAACAAACTGCCAACCGCGGCAACTCCGAATGCTTACAACAAGGCCGGCATTTGCCGGCCTCGATTAACGTCACATCACCAGACGGCGAATATCAGACAGCATATTGTTAATGATGGTGATGAAGCGCGCACCATCCGCACCGTCGATGACGCGGTGGTCGAACGACAGCGAAATCGGCATCATCAGGCGCGGAGCGAACTCTTTGCCGTTCCACACCGGCTCCATCGCCGACTTAGACACCCCGAGGATAGCCACTTCCGGCGCGTTAACGATTGGCGCGAAGTGCGTGGTGCCGAGGCCGCCAAGGCTGGAGATGGTGAAGCAGCCGCCCTGCATATCGCTGGCGGTCAGTTTGCCATCACGCGCTTTCTTCGACGTCGCCATCAGCTCACGCGACAGCTCAGTGATGCCTTTCTTGTTCACGTCTTTGAACACCGGAACCACCAGACCGTTTGGCGTATCGACCGCCACACCGATGTTGATGTACTTTTTCAGTGTCAGCTTCTGGCCATCTTCCGACAGCGAGCTGTTGAAACGTGGCATCTGCTCCAGTGCCGCGGCGACCGCTTTCATGATGAACACCACCGGGGTGAACTTCACGTCCAGCTTACGCTTCTCGGCTTCCGCATTCTGCTGCTTACGGAACGCTTCCAGATCGGTGATATCGGTTTTGTCGAAGTGGGTCACATGCGGAATCATTACCCAGTTACGGCTCAGGTTAGCGCCCGAGATTTTCTGGATACGACCCAGTTCCACTTCTTCGATTTCACCGAACTTGCTGAAGTCCACTTTCGGCCATGGCAGCATGCCCGGAATACCGCCGCCTGCGGCCGCAGCCGGTGCCGCTTCAGCGCGTTTCACCGCATCTTTCACGTAAGCCTGCACGTCCTCTTTGAGGATGCGACCTTTACGGCCGGTGCCTTTGACTTTCGCCAGGTTAACACCGAACTCGCGCGCCAGGCGACGAATCACCGGCGTGGCGTGCACGTAAGCATCGTTTTCAGCAAATTCGCTCTTCGCATCGGCTTTCGCCGCTGCTGGCGCAGGTGCAGCAGCCGGTTTGGTTTCTGCAGCTGGTGCGGCTTCCTGTTTCGCTGCTGGTGCCGCAGCAGCCGGCGCAGCGCCTTCTACTTCGAACACCATGATAAGCGAACCGGTGCTGACTTTATCGCCGGTAGCCACTTTCAGCGCTTTAACCGTACCGGCAAACGGCGCCGGAACTTCCATTGACGCTTTATCGCCTTCCACCACGATCAGTGACTGCTCAGCCTCAACTTTATCGCCTACTTTGACCAGCACTTCGGTGACTTCCACTTCGTCGCCGCCGATATCCGGGACGTTAACGTCTTTGGCACCCGCAGCCGCGGCTGGCGCGGAGGCCGCCGCTTCTTTCACGGCAGGTTTGGCAGCCGCTGCTGGCGCCGCGCCTTCGGCTTCAAAGATCATGATCAGTGAACCGGTGTTCACCTTGTCGCCCGTGGCGATTTTGATCTCTTTCACCACACCGGCAAACGGTGCAGGCACTTCCATGGAGGCTTTGTCGCCTTCGACGGTGATCAGCGATTGCTCAGCCGCCACTTTGTCGCCCACTTTAACCAGAATTTCGGTGACTTCTACTTCGTCGCCGCCGATATCCGGTACGTTAACGTCTTTCGCTTCGCTGGCGGCAGCCGCAGCAGGTGCGGCTTCCGCTGGTTTCTCTTCGGCGGCCGGTGCCGCAGCAGCTGCACCTTCGGCGTCGAAAATCATGATCAGTGAACCGGTATTCACTTTGTCACCGGTCGCGATTTTGATCTCTTTGACCACGCCGGCCTGCGGCGAAGGCACTTCCATCGAGGCTTTATCGCCTTCCACGGTGATCAGCGACTGTTCGGCTTCAACCTTGTCGCCCACCTTGACCAGAATCTCGGTGACTTCAACTTCGTCTGACCCGATATCCGGTACGTTAATTTCGATAGCCATTACTCTCTTACCTCTTAAGCCAGACGCGGGTTAACTTTATCGGCATCGATGTTGAATTTCGCGATCGCATCCGCCACCACTTTCTTCTCGATTTCGCCGCGTTTAGCCAGTTCACCCAGGGCTGCAACCACTACGTATGACGCATCCACTTCGAAGTGGTGACGCAGGTTTTCGCGGCTGTCTGAACGGCCGAAACCATCGGTACCCAGCACGCGATAATCGCTGGCTGGCACGTAGCTGCGAACCTGCTCTGCGAACAGCTTCATGTAGTCGGTCGATGCCACCGCCGGCGCGTCGTTCATCACCTGAGCGATGTACGGTACGCGTGGAGTCTCCGTTGGGTGCAGCATGTTCCAGCGCTCACAATCCTGACCGTCGCGTGCCAGCTCGGTGAACGAGGTTACGCTGTAGACGTCAGAACCGATGCCGTAATCCTTCGCCAGGATCTGTGCCGCTTCGCGCACGTGACGCAGGATAGAACCTGAGCCCAGCAGCTGCACTTTGCCTTTGCTGCCTTCTACCGTCTCCAGCTTGTAGATACCCTTACGGATACCCTCTTCCGCACCCTGCGGCATCGCAGGCATGTGGTAGTTTTCGTTCAGCGTGGTGATGTAGTAGTAAATATTTTCCTGCGCTTCGCCGTACATACGTACCAGACCGTCATGCATGATGACTGCCACTTCGTACGCGTAAGACGGATCGTAAGAGATACAGTTCGGGATAGTCAGCGACTGAATGTGGCTGTGACCATCTTCGTGCTGCAGACCTTCACCGTTCAGCGTGGTACGACCGGACGTGCCGCCCACCAGGAAGCCGCGCGCCTGCTGGTCGCCTGCCAGCCACATCAGATCGCCGATGCGCTGGAAACCAAACATCGAATAGTAGATGTAGAACGGAATCATCGGCAGGTTGTTGGTGCTGTAAGAGGTCGCCGCCGCCAGCCAGGAAGACCCTGCGCCCAGCTCGTTGATCCCTTCCTGCAGAATCTGGCCTTTCTCGTCTTCTTTATAGTAAGCAACCTGCTCACGGTCCTGCGGCGTATACTGCTGGCCGTTCGGGCTGTAGATACCAATCTGACGGAACAGACCTTCCATACCAAAGGTACGCGCTTCGTCCGCGAGGATCGGCACCAGACGATCTTTGATCGACTTGTTCTTCAGCATCACATTCAGCGCACGCACGAAGGCGATGGTGGTAGAGATCTCTTTGCTCTGCTCTTCCAGCAGCGCACTGAACTCTTCCAGCGCCGGCATTTCCAGCTTTTCGCTGAACTCAGCCTGACGGGTTGGCAGATAGCCACCCAGCTTCTCGCGCTGGCCGTGCAGGTAGTTGTACTCTTCTGAGCCTTTTTCGAAGGTCACATACGGCAACTGTTCGATCTTGTCGTCAGCCACTGGCACGTTGAAGCGATCGCGGATGTAGCGAACGCCATCCATGTTCATCTTCTTAACCTGGTGCGCGATGTTTTTACCTTCCGCAGTGTCACCCATACCATAGCCTTTGATGGTATGCGCCAGGATCAGCGTTGGCTGACCTTTGGTCTCCTGCGCTTTCTTCAGTGCCGCGTAGATTTTCTTCGGATCGTGACCACCACGGTTCAGGGCGAAGATCTCTTCGTCTGACCAGTCTTTCACCAGCGCTGCGGTCTCCGGGTATTTACCGAAGAAGTGCTCGCGCACGTACGCACCGTCACGTGATTTGAAGGTCTGATAGTCGCCGTCAACGGTTTCGTTCATCAGCTGAATCAGCTTGCCGCTGGTATCTTTCTTCAGCAGCTCGTCCCAGCGTCCGCCCCAGATCACTTTGATCACGTTCCAGCCAGCACCGGCAAAGATGCCTTCCAGCTCGTTGATGATCTTACCGTTACCGGTGACCGGACCGTCGAGACGCTGCAGGTTACAGTTGATGATGAACACCAGGTTATCCAGCTTCTCACGGGTAGCGATGGTGATCGCCCCTTTGGATTCTGGTTCGTCCATCTCGCCATCGCCAAGGAAGGCGTAAACGGTTTGCTTAGAGGTATCTTTCAGGCCGCGGTGTTCCAGATATTTCAGGAACTTCGCCTGATAGATGGCGTTCAGTGGGCCGAGACCCATCGACACGGTCGGGAACTGCCAGAAGTCCGGCATCAGTTTTGGATGCGGATAGGAAGAGAGACCGTTGCCGTGGACTTCCTGACGGAAGTTGTTCATCTGCTCTTCAGTCAGACGTCCTTCAAGGAACGCACGCGAGTAGATGCCCGGAGAAATGTGGCCCTGGAAATAGACCAGATCGCCGCCATCCTGCTCGCTACGCGCGCGGAAGAAGTGGTTGAAGCACACTTCATAAATGGTGGCAGAAGACTGGAAAGACGACAGGTGACCACCCAGCTCCAGATCTTTCTTCGACGCACGCAGAACCGACATAATGGCGTTCCAGCGGATTGCGGAACGGATACGACGTTCAAGAGAGGTGTTCCCCGGATATTCCGGCTCATCTTCGACCGCAATGGAGTTGATGTAGTTGCTGACGGCATTGCCGCCCGCTGCCACTTTCACACCGCCTTTGCGTGCAGCACTCAATACCTGATCAATCAGATACTGCGCGCGCTCAACACCTTCTTCACGGATGACCGATTCGATCGCCTGTAGCCAGTCACGAGTTTCGATCGGATCCACGTCATTCTGTAAACGTTCTGACATGGGGTGTATTCCTTATCTGTGTCTAATACGTTGAATTATCAGGAGCCTGTCTGCTTGTGCTTTGCTTCTGATTCACAGCACAAGAAGACAGGCCCGTCGTTTATGTCGCACGTTCATTGCCGTGCGTTATTCCTTACGTTGCTGTAAACGACGCAGGGAGCGTTCACGACGGCTCTGCTCCCGACTTCTGTCCAGCAAGATTTCCTCAATGAACGCCAGGTGACGATGGGATGCCTCGCGTGCTTGTTCTGGCTCACGAGCCACAATCGCCTCAAAGATACTGGCGCGGTGACCGCTCACTTTCGCCAGCATTTCGCGGCGAGCGTAGAGCAATTCGAAATTCTGACGGACGTTCTGTTCCAGCATAGGGCCCATCGAACGCAGCAAATGCAGCAGCACCACATTATGGGCGGCTTCTGTGACAGCGATCTGATACTTCATGACCGCATCGGCCTCAGCATCTAAATCGCCGCTGTCCTGCGCCTGCTGGATGTTGACGTGACAGTCGCGAATACGCTGCAGGTCTTCATCGGTGCCGCGCAGCGCAGCGTAGTAGGCCGCAACGCCTTCCAGCGCATGGCGGGTTTCCAGCAGGTCAAACTGGGATTCAGGATGTTCAGCAAGCAGGCCGACCAGCGGGTCGCTCAGGCTTTGCCAGAGATTCTGCTGTACGAAGGTGCCACCACCCTGACGGCGCAGCAGCAGGCCTTTAGCTTCCAGACTCTGGATCGCTTCGCGCAGCGATGGACGTGAGACATCAAACTGTTTGGCCAGTTCACGCTCGGGAAGCAGTTTTTCACCCGGCTGGAGCGTCCCTTCCATAATCAGGGATTCCAGCTGCTGCTCGATTGCATCGGAGAGCTTGGGTTGGCGAATTTTACTGTAGGCCATCATCCCTTCTTATGAGCCAAACGTCCGGAGTAAATTGGTAATACCAATTGAAAAATGGTGCCCGTAAAGTAACAAAGTATTCACCTTGTGTCTATATGGCCCCCCGCACACTTTCACCGCAGACACCGGTTACCGTGCGCTAACTTACCGGGATCTGGCAGAAAAGCGTCTCAGCGCGGCAAATGTTAACAGATTTCACTTTTACCAAACCTTACACTGCATTAGCGCGCACCAGGCTGCGTAGCCATAAGCGAATGCTATTCGTGTTTAAGCCTTATTCATGGCAGAAATAGCGCAAGGGAAGCGCAGAGGATGCTGCTGCTTTTTCAGCCATCTCTCAGCACAAAAAGCAAAAGCAGGTGCAAAGCGGCGCGCTTATCACTATTCTGGTCGCCAGGGTAGCTCAGGCTTGCACACAGCCCGCCGGATACCGTAAAGAAAAGCGTACACAGATAGAACAGCCTTACAGTGCGCGCACTGCAGGTGCACAATAACAACATCATGAGGTTTGTATGGAACAACAGCATGGCGAAACGCTGCATCGCGGCCTGAAAAATCGCCATATTCAGCTGATTGCGCTGGGCGGTGCCGTCGGTACCGGTCTGTTTCTGGGCAGCGCATCAGTGATTAAATCGGCCGGTCCGGCCGTGATTCTCGGCTATGCCATCGCCGGTTTTATTGCCTTCCTGATCATGCGCCAGCTCGGCGAAATGGTGGTGGAAGAGCCGGTGGCCGGCAGCTTTAGCCACTTCGCCTATAAATACTGGGGCAACTTTGCCGGCTTTGCCTCCGGCTGGAACTACTGGGTGCTGTATGTGCTGGTGGCGATGGCTGAACTCACCGCTGTGGGCAAATATATTCAGTTCTGGTGGCCGGAATTCCCCACCTGGGCCACTGCGGCTATCTTCTTTGTGGTGATCAACGCCATCAACCTGACCAACGTTAAAGTGTTCGGTGAGATGGAGTTCTGGTTCGCGATTATCAAAGTGGTGGCGGTCATCGGCATGATCCTGTTTGGCGGCTGGCTGCTGTTTAGCGGCAACGGCGGCCCTCAGGCCAGCGTCAGCAACTTGTGGAACCAGGGCGGTTTCCTGCCGCACGGCGTCAGCGGGCTGGTGATGATGATGGCGATCATCATGTTCTCCTTCGGCGGCCTTGAACTGGTGGGTATCACCGCCGCAGAAGCCGACAATCCACAAGAGAGCATCCCTAAAGCCACCAACCAGGTGCTGTGGCGTATCCTGATTTTCTACATCGGCTCACTGGCGGTGCTGCTCTCGCTGCTGCCATGGACGCGCGTCACCGAAGAGACCAGCCCGTTTGTGCTGATCTTCCACGAACTGGGTGATGCGCTGGTGGCGAATGCGCTCAACGTGGTGATCCTGACCGCCGCGCTGTCGGTGTATAACAGCTGTGTTTACTGTAACAGCCGCATGCTGTTCGGCCTCGCGCAGCAGGGCAACGCGCCAAAAGCGCTGCTGAAAGTGGACCGTCGTGGTGTGCCGGTGGCGACCATTCTGGTCTCGGCGGTCGCCACTGCGCTGTGCGTGCTGATCAACTACCTGATGCCAGGTGAAGCCTTCGGCCTGCTGATGTCGCTGGTGGTCTCCGCGCTGGTCATCAACTGGGCGATGATCAGTCTCGCGCACCTGAAATTCCGTAAGAAGAAAGATCAGCAGGGCGTGACCACCCGTTTCAAAGCGGTGCTGTATCCGCTGGGTAACTGGATCTGCCTGCTGTTCCTGGCGGCCATTCTGGTGATCATGCTAATGACGCCGGGCATGGCGATTTCAGTGTGGCTGATTCCGGTGTGGCTGCTGGTGCTGGCCGTGGGTTATACCGTTAAAAATCGGGTACAGAAAGCCTGATGCTTCACCGGGCCCGGCACGCTGCTGCCGGGCCGATCCGCTTCACACTTTTCCCCGCCCGCGTATTTTGTCCATCATCCTGACCGATTGTTCCCCACCAGGTTACTGATTTAACGCTGATAATTTTTGCTCCACTTGTCGCAGGAGACGACTGATGAAAGGAGCAGCCCTCTCGTTCAGAGAAAAACTGGGATACGGCATGGGTGACGCCGGATGCAACATGATCGGCGGTGCCATCATGCTGTTCCTCAACTACTTCTACACCGACGTATTTGGCCTCGCCCCGGCGCTGGTCGGCACGCTGTTACTGTCAGTACGGGTGCTGGATGCGGTGACCGACCCGATAATGGGCGCAATTGCCGACCGCACACAGAGCCGCTGGGGACGCTTTCGCCCATGGCTGCTGTGGATATCGCTGCCCTACGTGCTGTTCAGCGTGCTGATGTTTACCACCCCGGACTGGAGCTACGACAACAAGGTGATCTGGGCATTTGTCACCTATTTCCTGATGTCGCTGACCTACACCGCCATCAATATTCCTTACTGCTCGCTGGGCGGCGTCATCACTAACGATCCCGGTGAACGCGTCTCCTGCCAGTCATACCGCTTTGTCATGGTGGGCATCGCCACGCTGATCCTCTCGCTGTCGCTGCTGCCGATGGCCGAGTGGTTTGGCGGCGACAACAAAGCGCGCGGCTATCAGCTGGCAATGAGCGTGCTGGCGCTGATTGGCCTGGTGATGTTTCTGTTCTGTTTTGCCACGGTGCGCGAGCGTATTCGCCCGGCGGTACCGAGCAACGATGATCTGAAGAAAGATTTGCGCGATGTATGGAAGAACGATCAGTGGGTGCGCATTCTGCTGCTGACGTTCTGTAATGTCTGTCCCGGTTTTATTCGCATGGCCGCCACCATGTATTACGTCACCTGGGTGATGGGCCAGTCGACGCACTTTGCGACGCTGTTTATCAGCCTGGGCGTCATCGGCATGATGCTGGGCAGCACACTGGCGAAAGTCCTCACCGACCGCTGGTGCAAGCTCAAGGTGTTTTTCTGGACCAACATTGCGCTGGCGCTGTTCTCCAGCGGCTTTTACTGGATCGATCCACACGCCACCGTCACCGTGGTGATCGCTTATTTCCTGCTGAACATCCTGCACCAAATTCCGTCGCCGCTGCACTGGTCGCTGATGGCTGATGTCGATGACTACGGCGAATGGAAAACCGGTAAACGCATCACCGGGATCAGCTTCTCCGGCAACCTGTTTTTCCTCAAGGTCGGACTGGCGGTAGCGGGTGCCATGGTCGGGTTTTTATTGTCGATGTATGGCTATGACGCAGCGGCGAAGCAGCAGTCTGCCAGCGCGCTTAACGGCATTGTGCTGCTGTTTACCCTGATCCCCGGCGTCGGCTATCTGATCACCGCCGGCGTGGTGCGCCTGCTGAAAGTGGACCGCGCGCTGATGCGCACCATCCAGCAGGATCTCGCCCTGCGTCGCGCCAACTTCCATGACCTGTCTGCCCCCGTTCGCCGCGCAACCTCACAACCAGGAGAAATTAAATGAGCTGGCCTAACCCGTTTATTACGCAACGTGCCGATCCGTTTATTTTGCGCCACGGTGATGGCTACTACTTTATCGCTTCGGTGCCCGAGTACGATCGGCTGGAGCTGCGCTATGCCAGCACGCTTAACGGCCTGATTACCGCCCCGGCCACAACCGTGTGGCGTAAACCGGACAGCGGTCCCTGCAGCGCCCTGATCTGGGCACCGGAACTGCACCTGATTAATGGCCAGTGGATGATTTACTTCGCCGTCGCGCCGTCCCGCGAAATCAAAGAGGGGCTGTTTCAGCACCGTATGTACGCGCTGGTATGTGATGATGCCGATCCGCTCAGCAGTCACTGGCAGCCGTGCCGCCGCGTGCAAACCCACCTCGATACCTTCGCCCTCGACGCCACCCACTTCGTGCATCAGGGTAAAAACTGGTATCTGTGGGCGCAAAAAGACCCGGCGATTCCCGGTAACTCCAACCTGTATCTGGCGGAATTACTGAATCCGTGGACGCTGAAAACCCAGCCGCTGATGCTCAGCCGGCCGGAGTATGAGTGGGAGTGTGCCGGCTTTAGCGTCAATGAGGGACCGGCGGTGATTCGCCATGGCGAGCGGCTGTTTGTCACCTACTCAGCCAGCGCCACGGATGAAAATTACTGCCTCGGCATACTGAGTATTGACGCGCAGGCCGATCCGCTCGACATCAGCGCATGGCACAAATCGGCGCGGCCGGTATTTGCCACCAGCTGGGATAATCACCAGTACGGTCCGGGGCATAACAGTTTTACCGTGGATGAAGCAGGACGGGACGTGCTGGTGTATCACGCACGGAATTACACCGAAATTGAGGGCGATCCGCTGTGGGATCCCAACCGCCATACGCGGCTTAAATATTTTGCCTGGCGCGAAGACGGCACACCGGATTTCGGCGTGCCGCCTGCCGATCACACTAACGTGCCGTAGATAGTCAGCAGCGCCACTACCACGACCAGCACCAGCGAAACGCGTTTGGCCAGCGCCACGGCAACCCGTGGCGTTTCCACTTTATCCAGATGCGGATCGCGCGCCAGCGAGAACTGCGCCAGGCTGGTCAGCACCTGATACTGTGGACGATGCACATCGCTGAGCGCAGCAAACCATGCCGGCAGCGCACGCTCGCCGTGGCCGAGCAGCGCATAAGCCACACCGGCCAGCCGCACCGGAATCCAGTCCAGCACGTGCAGAATGCGATCGATGCCGGACTGTGCGCGTTCCAGCGGTGAACGGTGTTTCGCCAGCCAGCTCTGCCAGGCACGCAGAAACGCATACCCCACCAGCAACACTGGCCCGTAAGGGCCACCCACGACAAACCAGAACAGCGGCGCAAGATAGAAGCGGAAGTTAATCCAGATCAGCGCGTTTTGCAGCGCCTGCAGAAATTCGCGCTCGCTACAGTCAACCGGCACGCCGTGAATCAGCGTCAGCTCTGCCGCCATCGCCTGATGGGCCGCTTCATCATCGTGGCTCGCCGCTTTAAGATACTGATGATAATGCAGCCGCACCGAGCCGGCACCAATGCACAGCAAACCGACCACAATCCAGAACAGCAGCTGCGCCACGCCAAACAGAATGCCCTTCAGGCTCCACACCACCAGCCAGACCAGCAGCATGGCGATCACGGTCATCAGCAGCGTACGCAGCAACGAGAAGCGCTGGCGACCGCGAAACAGCGGCTCAAGCCGATGATCCAGCTGCCAGTGTTCACCTAATTTAAAAAGGCGTTCCCAACCCAAAACTAACAACAAACTAAACAACGTCATACCTGCTCCTGCGGTGTCAGGGGTGCTCCTGCCCGATAGCCTGTTTATAGCGTATCCAGTCAAATGCCGGACCGGGATCGGTCTTGCGTTCCGGCGCAACATCGCTGTGACCGGTGATACGCTGCGGCGTCAGCGGATAATGCTGCATCAGCAGGCGGGTAACCTGCTGCAGCGTAGCGTACTGGGCATCGGTGTAGGGCAGCGTATCAGTGCCTTCCAGCTCTATACCCATGGAAAAATCGTTGCAGTTTTCCCGTCCGGCAAACTGCGAAATGCCGGCGTGCCAGGCGCGCTGGTCAAAGGAAACATACTGTACCAGCTCACCGTCACGGCGAATCAGACAGTGTGCTGCCACGCGTAACTGGGCGATATCCGCAAAATAGGGATGCGCATCAGCCGGTAGCGTACCGGTGAACAGCCGGTCAATCCACGGACCGCCAAATTCGCCCGGCGGCAGACTGATGTTATGAATGATCAGCAGCGACGGCGCTTCGTTATCCGGCCGCGCATTAAAGTGCGGCGACGGCACCTTGCGTGCGCTCGTGATCCAGCCGTGTTCCAGTTTCATGCCTGTTATCCTGAACAAAATCTGGCTGAGAATACCATGATTCCACCTCACTGCTTGTGACTTAATGCGCTATGGCATCAGCAAGTTAAGGATACTAAACATTTCACCTGGCGTGTCTGGCAATAGCTGCAAAATCAGGCTAAGGTGAGCGCACGTAATCCGCAGGGTGGAGCCGCAAAATCATGGTGTCGCGTCGTTATAATCCCGAACATCGTCGTCAGGAACTGCTTAAACGTATTCAGCTGGATATCCCGGAAACCGTGGCACGTGCGCTCCAGGAGGATTTAGGTGGTGACGTTGACGCTGACCGCGACATCACCGCCCAGCTGTTGCCGCAGGCGGCGCAGGCTGAAGCGCGCGTTATCACCCGCGAAGCCGGTGTTTTCTGTGGTAAACGCTGGGTGGAAGAGGTGTTTATCCAGCTGGGCAATAACGTTTCCATTACCTGGCACGTCGAAGACGGCCAACCGCTGGTGGCCGATCAGCTGCTGTTTGAATTACAGGGACCGGCACGGTTGCTGCTGACCGCAGAACGCACCGCGTTAAACTTTGTGCAGACGCTCTCCGGCGTAGCGACAGCCGTGAACCGCTATGTGGCGCTCTTATCTGGCAGCAATACCCAGCTGCTGGATACGCGCAAAACCCTGCCTGGCCTGCGCACCGCGCTCAAGTATGCGGTGCTGTGCGGCGGCGGGCAGAATCATCGCCTGGGCCTGTCCGACGCTTTCCTGATTAAAGAAAACCACATCATTGCCAGCGGTTCGGTCAGTAAAGCGGTGGAGAAAGCCCTGTGGCTGCACCCGGATGTGCCGGTCGAGGTGGAAGTGGAAAGTCTCAGCGAACTGCAACTGGCGCTGGCGGCCGGTGCCGACATCATCATGCTGGATAACTTCACTCTGGCGATGATGCAGCAGGCGGTTACGCTGACGGCGAAGCGCGCGCTGCTGGAGGTGTCCGGCAACGTGACGGAGACGACGCTGCCGCAGATTGCCGCCACCGGAGTGGATTATGTCTCGGTGGGCGCGCTGACTAAGCACGTGCAGGCGCTGGATCTGTCGATGCGTTTTCGCGAAGTCTGACGTAAGGCCATGCCGCCGGCGCTGGCGGCAAATTGCGAGCCGGCTTCCATCATCATGTGGCTTCGCCTGTAACGCGCTACATTGTCTGCGCGCCCCTTTCCGGGATTGAAACGCGCCCCCTTCCGCTTTTCCCCGCCCTTTCTTACCGTTGCGGCTCCACAACAAGGAGCCTCATTATGGATAAACAACGCGGTTTTACCCTGATCGAGCTGATGATTGTCATCGGTATCGTCGCCATCCTCAGCGCCATTGGCCTGCCCGCTTACCAAAATTATCTGCAACGTGCCGCGCTGACCGACATGCTGCAAACCATGGTGCCCTATAAGACTGCCGTGGAGCTGTGCGCCATTGAGCGCGGCGGACCGGCGCAGTGTCAGGCCGGCGAGCGCGGTATTCCCGCCGCCAAAGGCTCACGCTATGTGGCGAACCTGAGCGTGGTCAATGGTGCCATTACGCTGACCGGCCAGGAGAGCCTGACGGGGTTAACCGTTGCAATGTTGCCGATATGGAATGCGGCGGAAGGCGCACTCAGCTGGCAACGCAGCTGCACCAGCGACAACGCCAGCCTGCGCGACAGCTGCCTCGAACAGTTCCGCTTTGCCGACAAGGAAGAAAACAATGGATAAGCCGGATAGCACCCTGCAGGCACTGTGTGCCCGCTATCAGGCCGTGATACTGCACCATGACGCCACGCACTTGCGCGTGGCGGTCGCGGACGCGCCAGACCCGCTGTTGTTAGAGGCGCTGCAGTTTGCCAGCCAGTGCGCAGTCGAGGTCGAGTGCTGGCCCGCCGCACGGCTGGAACAGCTGCTGCATCAGCCAGAAAGCAGTGCGGCACCGCGCGAACAGGCCAGCGCCGAGTCCGCCATTCACGCGGTGGATCAGATTCTGCGCCAGGCCATACAGCGACGCGCCTCCGATGTGCACTTTGAACCGCAGCGTCACGGGCTGCGCGTGCGGCTGCGGATTGACGGCGTGCTGCATCCGCTGCCGCAGTTACCGGATGCCCCACCCGCCGCCGTGCTGGCACGCTTGAAAATCCTCGGCGGTCTGGATATCGCGGAGCGTCGGCTGCCGCAGGATGGCCAGTTCAGTCTGGAGGTGGATGACAAACCGGCGGCGTTCCGCCTGTCGACCCTGCCGGTCAGCCAGGGTGAAAAAGCAGTGGTACGCCTGCTGCAAAGCGAAAACAGCGCCATTGCGCTCGATAAGCTGGGCATGCCAGTACCACAGCTGCGCCTGCTGAAAAACGCGCTGGCCAAACCGCAGGGGCTGATTCTGGTCACCGGGCCAACCGGCAGCGGCAAAACCTTTACGCTGTACAGCAGCCTGAGCGCCCTCAACGTGCCGGAGAAAAACGTCTGCAGCGTGGAGGACCCGCTGGAAATTCCGCTACAGGGGATTAACCAGACACAGGTACAGCCACGGAGCGGTCTCGATTTTAACCGCGTATTGCGCGCGCTGCTGCGGCAGGATCCGGACGTCATTATGATCGGCGAAATCCGTGATGCTGAAACCGCCAGCATCGCCGTAAAAGCGGCGCAGACCGGACACCTGGTGCTCTCAACCTTGCACACCAACTCGACGGCCGAAACCCTGACCCGCTTACGGCAGATGGACATTCCCGGCTATCTGCTTGGCCCGGCGTTACAGCTGGTGGTGGCGCAGCGGCTGGTGCGCCGTTTGTGCGTGCACTGCCGTCAGCCGGGCCAGGCGATTGCCCATCTGCCGGGCGACATGTGGCCCGGCACGCTGCAAACCTGGCGTGCCCCCGGCTGCGATCACTGCTTCTCTGGTTATTACGGCCGCCTGGCGCTGTTTGAAATCCTGCCGATGAGCAGCAGATTGCAGAACGCCATCTCGGCTGATATGCCGCTGGAGCACCTGCTGACGCTGGCCGCGGAGCAGGGAATGAAAACGCTGCTGACCGCCGGGCTGGAGGCGGTGAGCCGCGGCGACACCTCTTTCGAGGAGATGCAGCGCGTGGTGGGCCTTGGCAATGGCTAATCGCTACCAGTTTCACTGGCAGGCACTGGACAGCATGGGCCTGCTGCAGGAGGGCGAGTCGCTGCAGCCCACGCAGGATGCCCTGCTCGGCCAGCTGGGCGATCGCGGCATGCTGGTGGTGAGCTGGCAGCGCGGGAAATGCTGGCGCGCGCGCGACTGGAAGTGGCAGCAGAAAATTGACCTGATGCGCCAGCTGGCGACGTTGCTGAAAGCCGGGCTGCCGCTGGCGGAGAGTCTGACATTGCTGGCCAGCGGCCATCCCCATGCAGGCTGGCGCGTGCTGCTGAGCCTTCTGCAACAGCGGGTCATGGCCGGAGAGCCGTTTTCTCAGGCGCTGCGCGCCTGGCCGGATATCTTCCCGCCGCTGTTTCCGGCACTGATGCAGGTGGGTGAGCTGACCGGGCAACTGGACGAGTGCTGCCGCCAGCTGGCACTACAGCAGAGCAGGCAACAGTTTCTGCGCCAGAAGGTAGTGAAAGCGTTGCGCTATCCGCTGTTCATCCTACTGGTGGCGCTGGCGGTCAGCGCCGGGATGCTGCTGTTTGTACTGCCGGAATTTGTTGCGGTGTACGCCAGTTTTGACGCACCGCTGCCGGCCTTTACCGCCGGCGTGATGGCGCTGTCGGCGCTGTTGCAGCAGGCGGCGCTGCCGCTGCTGTTGTGCGGTGTGGCGTCCGGGTGGCTGGCGCGTCTGACCTACCGACGATCCGTTGCGTGGCAAAAGCGCTGCCAGCAGTGGCTGCTGCGGCTTCCGCTGCTGGCCCCGTTGTGGCGCGGCGGTCAGCTCAGCCAGATATATGCGATTCTGCAACTGACGCAGCAGGCCGGACTGACGCTGCTGCAAAGCCTGCAGGCGGTGGAAGTGACGCTGGCCGCGCGACTGTGGCGCGATGCCATCGTGGCATTACAGCAGCATATTGCCGCTGGCGCACCGCTGCATCAGGCGCTACAGGGACATCCGCTGTTTACGCCGCTGTGCGCTCAGCTGATCCGCGTCGGTGAAGAGGCCGGTGCGCTGGATGTGATGCTGGCGCGGCTGGCGGAGTGGCACGAAGCGCAAACGCTGACGCGCGCAGACAGCCTCGCCGCTTCGCTGGAGCCATTAATGATGGTGGTGATTGGCGGCATTGTCGGCACGCTGGTGATTGCCATGTATCTGCCGGTATTTGGTCTGGGAGACGCCATACGTTAAACGGGCGCACGCGGCGCCCGTTGCGGCACATCAGCGGTTAAAGACGCGGTTTTCCTGCTCTGCCACACGAATAAAGGTGGTGCGTTTGGTCAGCTCTTTCAGGCGCTCTGCGCCGACGTAAGTACAGGCCGAACGCAGCCCGCCGAGGATATCCTTCACCGTCTCCGCGACCGGCCCACGCAGCGGCAGACGAACGGTTTTACCTTCTGCGGCGCGGTAGCCCGCCACACCGCCTACATGACGTTTCATCGCGGATTCGGAGCTCATGCCGTAGAACAGCATGAACTGCTCGCCCTGCTCTTCAACAAGAGTGCCTTCGCACTCATCGTGTGCCGCCAGCATGCCGCCGAGCATCACGAAGTCAGCGCCGCCGCCGAACGCCTTGGCGATATCGCCCGGCACGGCGCAACCGCCGTCACTGACAATCTGCCCACCGAGGCCGTGCGCCGCATCAGCACACTCAATCACCGCAGAGAGTTGCGGATAGCCAACGCCGGTTTTGACGCGCGTGGTGCAGACCGATCCCGGGCCGATTCCCACCTTCACAATGTCGGCACCGGACAGAATCAGCTCTTCGACCATTTCACCGGTCACCACATTCCCGGCACAAATGGTTTTCCCCGGGAAGCTTTCCCGCGCGCGCTGCAGGAAGGCAACAAAGTGCTCGGAGTAGCCGTTTGCCACATCAATACAGATAAAATTGAGCTGGGGCGACAGCGCGAGGATCGCGCTTAACTTTGTGAAATCTGCTTCTGAGGTCCCGGTGGAGACCATCACGTGGCTGAGCACTGTAGCCGGTACGCGCTGGATAAAGGTCTGCCACGCTTCAACACTGTAGTGCTTGTGAACGGCGGTCAGCACGTTAAAGCCTGCCAGCGCTTCGGCCATGGTAAAGGTGCCGACGGTATCCATGTTGGCGGCAATCACCGGAACGCCGGACCAGGCGAGGCCTGAATGTTTGAAGGTGAACGTGCGTTCCAGCTCAACCTCGGAACGGCTTTTCAGCGTGGAGCGTTTCGGGCGGATCAATACATCTTTAAAGCCCAGTTTTACATCTTCTTCGATACGCATAGCAGAGTGTCCTGGTTAGTGACGACGAACCGCAGTTCGGGTAGCGCTCACGGCTCCAGTGTCGTTATCATACGCGCCATTCGTTCCGCGACAAGACTGCGAATTTCACTTTATTTAAGCTACAATCCGTTAAATTTAGCTGAGAAAACCGATTGTGATCGGGCTCTCATCACGCTGCGGCAGATGAGAAAAATGTTGAGAGAACGCTATGCCTTTTACCGTTGCACTGACCGGCGGCATTGGTAGTGGTAAAAGCACCATTGCTGATGCTTTTGCCGCGCTGAACGTCGACATCATAGATGCCGATGTGATTGCCCGCGAGGTGGTTGAACCGGGCACACCTGCGCTCAGTGCGATTGTGAAACGCCACGGAGAATCGATTCTGACCGCAGAAGGCACGCTTTATCGCGCGCGTTTGCGGGAAATTATTTTCCAGCAGCCGCAAGAGAAAAACTGGCTCAATCAACTGTTGCATCCGCTGATTAACGCCCGTACCCAGCAGCTGAAGGCGCAGGCAGCTTCGCCTTACGTCATGTGGGTAGTGCCGCTGCTGGTAGAAAATGGTCTGCAGCATCAGGCTGACCGGGTATTAGTCGTGGATGTCGATGAGGCCACGCAGCTGCAGCGCACCCGCCAGCGTGATGGTATCTCTCTCAGCCAGGCGCAACGGATTCTTGCCGCGCAGGCCAGCCGTCAGCAGCGTTTAGCCTGCGCGGATGACATCATTGATAACAGCGGCACGCCGGAACAGGCTTTGCCGCGCGTTGCTGAACTTCACCAGCGCTATTTACGCCTGGCAGCAACCGGACGGGATTAATATCATGAGCACAGTGGTTCTGTTTGAACACCCATTGAATGAGAAAATGCGCACCTGGCTGCGCGTGGAGTTTTTGATTAACCAGCTGGACGAAACGCTGCCGGTCAACAGCTCGGTTGCCGCACTGGGTGTATTTCGTATTATTGGCGACTTGCTGGATATCTTCGAACGCGGCGATATGCGCACCGAGCTGTTAAAAGAGCTGGAGCGTCAGCAGCAAAAACTGCGTGCCTGGCTGGATGTGCCGGGTGTCGATGAACACACCGTCAGCCAGCTGCGCGAACAGCTAAAGCAGCAGTCCAGCGAGCTGATGGCCGCGCCGCGCATGGGTCAGCAGCTGCGCGAAGACCGGCTGATTGCCTCCGTACGTCAGCGCCTGAGCATTCCCGGCGGCTGCTGCAGTTTTGATCTGCCGGGTTTACACATCTGGCTGCACCAGCCACAGGCGCTGCGCGATACCCTGGTGAATAGCTGGCTGGCCTCGCTCGATCCGCTGCGCAACAGCCTGACGATGATCCTCAACCTGATTCGTCAGTCAGGCGTGTTTCGCCATCAGACCAGCCTCAACGGCTTTTATCAGGATAACGCCGAAGGGTCCGACCTGCTGCGCCTGCAGCTGACGCTGGAAGATGCGCTCTATCCGCAGGTCTCTGGTCATAAAAGCCGCTATGCCATCCGCTTTTTACCGCTCGATAGCGAACGCGGCGAAGTACCGGCGCGACTGAATTTTGAATTAGCCTGTTGTTAGAGGATGTTATGCAGGAAGAGATGATTACCGTACCTTGCCCCAACTGCGGTAAAGCCGTGATGTGGGATGAACTCAGCCCGTGGCGCCCGTTTTGCAGCAAACGCTGTCAGTTGATCGATCTGGGTGAGTGGGCCGCTGAAGAGAAACGCATTCCCAGCAGCGGAGACATGACGGAGAGTGACGACTGGAGTGAAGAGCAGTCGTGATCGGCAGGGGCACGCGGCCCCTGAGTTTAAATCTCGCCCGCCACTAAGCGGGCAATCAGGGCGTGGTTGGCAGGTGGAAATTCATCAGCCACTAAATCACGCTGCTCGACCCAACGCTGCGGCTGACCTTCGCGTCCCCACGGCTCACCCTGCCAGCCCTCCACCAGGAAAAAATGCAGCGTAACACGCAGGTCATCGTAACTGTGGTCGGCCTGACCAATCGCTTTCGCCGCCGTCACTTCAATACCGGTTTCTTCCATTAGCTCACGTTTTAACGCCTGTTCTGCGCTTTCGTGCTGTTCAATTTTTCCGCCCGGGAACTCCCATTTGTTGGCCATGTGGGAGCTTGCTGCGCGCTGGGCAAGAAAGATCTGACGACTGGCATTGCGAATGATGCCCACCGCCACCTGCAGGTGTTTCATAAGCTGGATTCCGCTTGTAGTGAGTGAGCGCTGATTTTAAAGCAGACGCCGGACGATGTTAACTGCTGTCGGCTTCACCGCGATCCTGTCGCACAGATTCCAGTTATTAAGACAGGTCGTAATGATCGCACGGCGCCATGTTGGGAATACTCGCAGCCACTTTACTCTAAGCCAGGCCGACTACACATGGAACGCAAACTAACAACGTTTCTGGCGCAAGATGCACAGAAACAGATGAATACCTTACGCCATTTGGTTTTTCACGACATCCTGACGCTCGACAGCGCGCAAAACACTTTAACCTGGTGGCCAGAACAGAAGACCATCCCGCTTAATGAAGCGCAGAAGCGCTTCTTCTCCTGCCTGCTGCTGCGCATCACCTCGAAACGGCAGATCATCGCCACAGTATGGAATGAGAGCTATCCGGGGATCAGCGATAACAACTATCACCAGCTGCTGTTTCAGAGCCGGGCGTTGCTGAAACGCTATGGTTTGCCGGATGGGCTGCTGGTTACGCTGCCCTACCATGGCGTGCGGCTGAATGAGGAGAAGCTGATGGCGATTACCCGCTAATCAGCCAAAGAAAAAGGAGCCCGCGGGCTCCTTTTTGTTATCAGGCCAGACGACCGTGACACTGTTTGTATTTTTTACCTGAGCCGCATGGGCACGGATCGTTACGTCCCACTTTTCGCTCACCGCCCTGTGCCGCCAGTGCAGCGGCCGCTGCGGTGTCGTCATCGACGTGACTGAGCTGCTGCTGCTGTGCCAGGCGCTCTGCTTCTTCACGACGCTGCTGCTCCATCGCTTCCACTTCTTCCGGCATCCGCACCTGCACTTTGCTCAGGGTGCTGATCACTTCGTACTTCAGCGACTCCAGCATCGCGGCAAACATGGCGAAAGATTCACGTTTGTACTCCTGCTTCGGATCCTTCTGCGCATAGCCACGCAGATGGATACCCTGACGCAGATAGTCCATCGCCGCCAGATGCTCTTTCCACAGCGAGTCGAGCGTTTGCAGCATCACGCCTTTTTCGAAGTTGCGCATCATTTCTGCGCCGACCACTTCTTCTTTCGCCGCATAGTTTTCGCTGGCGCGGCTCATGATGCGCTCACGCAGCGTCTCTTCATGCAGATCCGGCTCTTTATCCAGCCACTCAGCAATCGGCAGATCCAGATCGAAATCATTGCGCAGACGCTCTTCCAGCCCCGGAACATCCCACATCTCTTCCAGCGACTGCGGCGGAATGTAAGTGTCGATAGTGGCTTTGAACACATCTTCGCGGATGCTGTTGATGGTATCCGAAACGTCAGAGACATCCAGCAGTTCGTTACGCTGGCTGTAAATGGCGCGGCGCTGATCGTTAGCGACGTCATCGTATTCCAGCAGCTGTTTACGGATATCGAAGTTGCGGCTTTCCACTTTGCGCTGCGCATTAGCAATTGCTTTGGTTACCCACGGATGCTCAATCGCTTCACCCGGCTTCATACCCAGCTTACGCATCATGTTGGACACACGATCGGAGGCAAAAATACGCATCAGCGCATCTTCCATCGACAGATAGAAGCGCGAAGAACCGGCGTCACCCTGACGGCCCGCACGGCCGCGCAGCTGGTTATCGATACGGCGTGATTCGTGGCGTTCGGTACCGATAATGTGCAGACCGCCTGCCGCCAGCACCGCATCATGGCGCAGTTTCCACGCCGCCTTGATGACTTCAATCTGCTCTTCCGTCGGGTTTTCCAGCGCGGCCACTTCCGCCTGCCAGCTACCGCCGAGCATGATGTCCGTACCACGACCGGCCATGTTGGTCGCGATGGTTACCGCGGCTGGCTGACCTGCCTGCGCCACGATATCCGCTTCGCTGGCGTGGAATTTGGCGTTCAGTACGCTGTGCTTGATACCCGCGCGCGTCAGCTCCTGGGATACCACTTCCGATTTTTCAATCGAGATGGTGCCCACCAGTACCGGCTGCCCGTTAGCCGTACAGGTACGAATATCTTCAATAATGGCGTCAATCTTCTCTTTCTCGGTCATGTAGACCAGATCGGCCATATCTTTACGCACCATCGGACGGTTGGTCGGCACCACGATGGTATCGAGCTTGTAGATGGAGCTGAATTCAAACGCTTCAGTATCAGCGGTACCGGTCATACCGGCCAGTTTCTCGTAGATACGGAAGTAGTTCTGGAAGGTGATGGAAGCCAGCGTCTGGTTTTCATTCTGGATCTCCACACCCTCTTTGGCTTCGACCGCCTGGTGCAGGCCATCAGACCAGCGACGTCCCTGCATGGTACGACCGGTGTGTTCATCAACGATGATCACCTCGCCATCCTTCACGATGTAGTCAACGTCGCGGGTGAACAGTGCATGGGCGCGCAGTGCTGCCGTCACGTGGTGCATCAGCATGATGTTGGTCGGCGAGTAGAGTGATTCGCCCTCATCCATGATGCTCTGACTGACCAGCAGCTCTTCCACTTTCACCAGACCGCGCTCGGTCATGTGCGCCTGACGGGCTTTTTCATCCACCCAGAAGTCACCTTCGCCCTGGAAGTTATCCGAGTCTTCTTTTTCCTGGCGCACCAGGTGCGGGATGATTTTGTTGACCTTGATGTAGAGATCGGAGCTGTCTTCGGCCGGACCCGAGATAATCAGCGGCGTACGCGCTTCATCGATCAGGATCGAGTCCACCTCATCCACCAGCGCATAGTGCAGTTTACGCTGTACGCGCTCTTCCGGACTGAAGGCCATGTTATCGCGCAGATAATCGAAGCCGTATTCGTTGTTGGTGCCGTAGGTGATATCGGCTGCATAGGCAGCGCGCTTAGCCACCGCCGGCATGCCCGGCAGGTTAATACCGACTGTCAGACCGAGGAACTCAAACAGCGGACGGTTGTTTTCGGCGTCACGCTGCGCCAGATAGTCGTTGACGGTCACAACGTGCACGCCCTTGCCGCTCAGCGCGTTCAGGTAGGCTGGCAGCGTCGCAGTCAGGGTTTTACCCTCACCGGTGCGCATCTCCGCGATGCAGCGTTCGTTGAGCACCATGCCGCCGATCAGCTGCACATCAAAGTGGCGCATGCCAAACACGCGCTTACTGGCTTCACGCACGGTGGCGAAGGCTTCGGGAATCAGGCTCTCCAGCGTTTCACCTTTTTTCAGGCGCTCGCGGAATTGATCGGTTTTCGCTTTCAGTTCGTCGTCAGACAGTTTGACGAACTCCGGCTCCATCTTGTTGATGACATCGACCACTTTACGCATGCGGCGCAGAGTACGATCATTGCTGCTACCAAAAACTTTCGTTAACAATTTGATTAACATAATAAATTTATCTCAATTCAGCCGTGACAATACGGGCTGCAAAAGCAAAAAACAGAAAAAGGAAAATAACGTTAGCGTTAAGCAATGAAAGGTCCGGCGCGGATGCCATGAATAGCAGCCTGCCAGTCAGCAGAAGAGTGAACGTTGGGCGAAACATGATGCGCTCGCGACGGCGGTGCCATCGCGGCTAAAGGTTGCGCGGGTGAAGTCAGCAGCGCCTGCAGCGAGTCAATCAGCGCCAGCTTTTGCGCCGCCAGCGGCAATGCATGCTCCGCTTCCGCGGTCGCGGGCGGCGTCATGCTGAATGAGAGATGGCGAATAACGGTGCGGATGGCGTGCTGATGCCAGTAGTCAACGTTGAAACTGGGACGGCGCGCGCTTTCCTGCAGGCGAATCAGGTGATCAAACCGCACCACCTTGCCGGTAAACAGGCTGCTGACCGGCGAATCGCTGCTGGTGGGTTCTGCGCTTTGTGCACAGGCAGGCAGGCCGAGACTGGCCGCCACCATTCCCAACAGGAGATGAGGCCAGAAATAGCGTCTGCCGAGTTGTCGCCAGCGTGAGAAAATCCCGATCACCTTTCGTCCATCATGCCAGTCATTAAGCGCTAAGCCAGAGTTGCGTTACGCACCCTGCTTACATGAGCGCCAGATAATAGCACTTATGTGGGGCTTCGACATCAGGGATTAAAGGGCTTACGGCGGATTTCACGTTTTTTTGCGCAGGGTTTGGTCGCTGGCAACAGGGTTTTGCGAGCGGGATTACAGCTTAGCGGCGGGCAATAAAAAACGGCGGGTTCCACTGACCGGAGAGGGTGTCAGGGAAGCCCGCCGTTTGATGGCTGACTAATTAAGCCAGCACTAAATTTGGCGCTTTGAAGGCCAGTGGCAGTTCAGCTTCGTCTTCGAAGGTCGCCCATTCCCAGGCTTCCTGCTTCGCCAGTACCGCCTGCAACAGTTTGTTGTTCAGCGCATGGCCGGACTTGAACGCAGAGAATGCGCCAATCACGTTATGACCACACATGAACAGGTCGCCGATGGCGTCCAGCATTTTGTGACGCACGAACTCATCTTCAAAGCGCAGGCCATCTTCATTCAATACGCGGAAGTCATCGAGGCCAATCGCACAATCTAAACTACCGCCCAGGCACAGGCCTTTAGACTGCAGATATTCGATTTCACGCATAAAGCCGAAGGTGCGCGCACGGCTAATCTGACGCACAAAGGATTCAGCCGAGAAATTGAGCTGGTAACGCTGCGAGCTTGAGTCGATCGCCGGATGTTTGAAGTCGATGGTGAAGTCGAGTGAAAAACCGTTGTACGGTTTAATCTCGGCCCACTTATCGCCATCTTCAACCCGTACCGTTTGCTTCACGCGCACGAATTTCTTCGCGCTGTTCAGCTCTTCGACACCGGCATCCATCAGCAAATAAACAAAAGGCGCGGCACTGCCATCCATGATCGGAATTTCTGGTGCATCGACTTCAACAATAATGTTGTCGATACCCAGACCTGCCAATGCAGCATTCAGGTGTTCAACCGTCGAAATACGCACGCCTTCATCATTCACCAGGCAGGTACTCAGCATGGTGTCGCGCACGTATTTTGCATCAGCCGGGAAATCAACCGGTGGATTCAAGTCAGTGCGACGATAGATGACCCCGGTATTAGCCGACGCAGGGCGTAAAGTCAGCGTGACTTTTTTGCCGGTATGCAAACCGACGCCAGTCGCCTGAACAATACGTTTTAATGTCCTTTGTTTGATCATCGCATTATCTCGCAATATTACCCATCCGACCGCCAGTATAAATTACCGGCGGGCGAATACTTTAGCACAAAGAGCGGAGAATCCCAATTCTCAGGATATTCTTAGTCTGCCTGTTTACGCAGGAAGGCTGGAATATCAAGATAGTCAGGCTCTTTGCTGGATGACGCTGGCTGGTCATTCACCACTTTCGCGGCCGGTTTCTGCTCCTGCGGCAGCGGCGCCATGCCGTGCTGCTGGTAGCGATGATCCATGACCGGCTGAGTCGCAGGCTTGTTAGTCACCAGAGTGATTTCCGGACGCTTGTCCATGCCGATACCGGTCGCCACCACGGTGACGCGCAGCTCGTCGTTCATCTCTGGATCCAGCGAGGTACCGATAACCACGGTCGCGTTGTCCGAGGCGAAGGCGCGGATGGTGTTACCCACGGTTTCGAACTCATCCAGGCGCAGGTCGAAGCCCGCCGTGATGTTGACCAGCACGCCACGCGCACCCGACAGATCGATATCTTCCAGCAGCGGGCTGGAGATCGCCATTTCGGCCGCTTCTTCAGCACGGTCTTCACCACAGGCAACGCCAGAACCCATCATCGCGTAACCCATTTCTGACATCACGGTACGCACGTCGGCGAAGTCGACGTTCATCAGACCCGGACGGGTAATCAATTCTGCGATACCCTGCACCGCACCTTTCAGCACGTCGTTAGCCGCACCGAAGGCATCCAGCAGAGAGATACCACGGCCCAGTACTTTCAGCAGCTTGTCGTTAGGAATGGTGATCAGTGAATCAACATGCTTGGACAGCTCTGCGATACCCTGCTCAGCAAACGCCATGCGTTTTTTCCCTTCGAAGTTGAAGGGCTTCGTCACCACCGCAACCGTCAGGATACCTAAATCTTTGGCTACTTCTGCCACCACAGGAGCTGCACCGGTACCGGTACCGCCACCCATGCCCGCGGCGATAAACACCATGTCTGCCCCTTCCAGCGCAGAACGCAGTGCTTCGCGATCCTCTTCCGCCGAGGTACGACCGACTTCCGGGTTAGCACCCGCACCGAGACCTTTGGTGATATTGGTCCCGATCTGAATCGTCTGGCCGACCGCCGTTTTACGCAACGCCTGTGCGTCGGTATTCACAGCGAAGAATTCCACACCTTCGATACGCTCGCGTACCATGTGCTCTACGGCGTTGCCACCGCCACCGCCGACGCCGATGACTTTAATCACCGCGTCATTGGTTAATTCCATAGGTTCAAACATGATTTCTCTCCGTTATGTGCCTGTCGCCTGGAGATCATAAACATTGCCTGATGATCTCCTTTTTCAAAAAATTAAAACTCTTTCTTCAGCCAGCTGTTGATGCGTTTAAACCAATTGCCCACTGAAGCACGTTTTTCCGTTTCTGCATCACCGTTCATGTGTGACTCTTTGCCGTAATGCAGCAGGCCAACCGCCGTCGAGTAGTACGGCTCCTGCGCATAATCCGTCAGGCCGGTGATGTTAAGCGGCTGACCGATGCGCACCTGGGTGTGGAACACCCGCTGTGCACAGGCCGCCAGACCTTCAATCTGCGCCGCACCGCCGGTCAGCACAATACCGGCTGCCAGGTGATGCTTTACGCCCTGCTGGCGCAGTTGCTCCTGCAGTTGCAGAATCTCGTCGTTCACCAGATTCAGCAGTTCGGTGTAACGCGGCTCAATCACTTCTGCCAGCGTCTGGCGCTGCAGGCTGCGCGGTGGACGTCCACCCACGCTCGGCACCTCGACGTTTTCGTCTTTGCCGACAATCGAACCCAGCGCACAACCATGACGCACTTTAATCGCTTCGGCATCGGTTGGCGGTGTGCCAAAGGCATAGGCGATGTCGCTGGTCACCACGTTCCCGGCATAGGGAATCACTTTGGTATGACGCAGCGCGCCGCCGGTGTACACCGCGATATCCATTGTACCGCCACCGATGTCAACAACACAGACTCCCAGCTCACGTTCATCTTCGGTCAGCACCGAAAAACTGGATGCCAGTCCGGCAAAAATCAGTTGGTCAACTTTCAGGCCACAACGTTCAACGGCTTTCACGATATTTTTTGCCATATCGTTGTGGCAGGTGATGAGATGCACCTTGGCCTGCATACGCACGCCGGAAAGGCCAACCGGATTTTTGATGCCTTCCTGATAATCGATGGCGTATTCCTGTGGAATCACATGCAGAATACGATGTTCGTCGCGCACGCGAACGGATTTCGCCGTATGCACCACGTTTTCCACATCATCCTGAGTGACTTCCTCTTCGGAAATCGGAACCATCCCGATTTCGTTCTGACAACTAATATGTTTGCCCGATAAAGCAAGGTATACCGACGAAATCTGGCAGTCTGCCATCAATTCCGCCTGGTCGATGGCGCGCTGAACGCACTTCACCACCGACTCCAGATCGTTCACGCCGCCTTTGTCCATACCGCGGGACGGGCAGCTGCCGACGCCAATAATGTTGACCATACCATCGGGCAGAATTTCCCCAACCAGGGCGGCGACCTTCGCAGTGCCGATTTCAAGTCCTACTACCAGTTTTCTGTCCGTTGCCTTGATCATTGTGGTTTAGCCTGTGCCTGGTTTTGTTGCTGATTACTGTCCTGTGGCTCAATCGGTGCCGGTGCCCAGCCTACTGCGGCGCCGGAGTCATAGCGTAGATCAACATAGCTGATGCGCTGGTTCTGACTCTGGCCCTGCTGCTGCAACTCCGGATAGAGCTCAATAAAACGGTTCAGACGCTTCATGGTGTCGCTGCGCCCCAGTTCGATGCGCACATCGTCACTGGTCACCAGCTGCCACGAGCGCCGCGCCGTCATCGACGCGACCTTCAGGGTAAACTTACTGGCCCGCAGCACATCACTCATGGTGTGATAGCCGGCCAATACCTCTTTCTCACTGCCTTCCGGACCATACAGCATCGGCAACGTCTCTTTGCCGATGTGGCTGGCCGGGACGCTGAAGGAGACGCCATCGGCGTCCACCATGTGCGAGTCATTCCAGCGTGCCACCGGGACGTACTCCACCAGGTTTATCTTCAGCTCATCAGGCCACTGCTTGCGCACGCTAACCTGTTTAATCCACGGTAAACGCTCGATCTGCTGCTGGATAATGTCCACGTTCTGCGACATGAACGTTCCCGGCGCGCCGAGCGATAAAATCGCCTGACGAATATCATCGTGCGTGGTGTAGTGGGTTTCGCCCGTCACCACCAGCTTCGACAGCGGCAGACGCGACGCATCATTCATCCACTTCAGCACCACCAGGCCGCCAGCCACCATGATGCCCATCACCAGCAGCAGGAACACGATGCCAAACAGCCGTGCTCCGTTGCTCCGTCCGGAGCGCGCACGCTCCTGAGGTTCGCGATTTCTAACGCGCAGTGCCGCCTGAGACATATCAGTCAGCCAGCTCCAGAATGCGCGCCGCCAGTTGCGGGAAGCTGTATCCCGCCTGCTTTGCCGCCATCGGCACCAGGCTGTGGCTGGTCATGCCTGGCGAGGTGTTCACTTCCAGCAGCTGGAAATTGCCGTCACCGTCAACCATCACATCAACCCGTCCCCAGCCGGTGCAGCCTAACGCGCGCCACGCGGCCAGCACTAATGTCTGCAGTTCCGCCTCTTTCTCCGCACTCAGACCGCTCGGGCAGAAGTATTGAGTATCGTCAGAAATGTATTTTGCTTCATAGTCATAGAACTCGCTGGCGGTCTGAATTCTGATTGACGGCAGAATTTCGTCGCCGACGATGCCCACGGTGTATTCGGCGCCGCTGAGAAAAGCTTCCACCAGCACGTCATCATCATGGCGAAACGCCTCCTGCAGCGCGGCTGGCAGCGCTTCCGCCTGGTTCACGCGGCTGATGCCGACGCTGGAACCTTCACAGCTTGGCTTCACAAACAGCGGCAGTCCGAGCGCGTCAATCGACGCCTGCGCTGCAGCATCCAGCCCCTGCTCATACTGCTGGCGCGTCAGCCAGACAAATTTGCCCGCCGGCAATCCCCTGCCCTGCCACAGCAGTTTGCTGCGCAGTTTATCCATGGTGATGGCCGACGCCATGACGCCGCTGCCGGTGTAGGGCAGTTGCAGAAACTCCAGCAGCGCCTGCAGCGTGCCATCTTCGCCACCGCGACCGTGCAGTGTGATAAACGCTTTGACAAAGCCCTGCTGCGGGAGGTCCAGCACTGAGACGTCACGGGTGTCGACACCGTGCGCATCAATGCCCATCTCGCGCAGTCCTGCCAGCACCGCGCTGCCGGACATCAGTGACACCTCGCGCTCGGCGGAGGTACCGCCCATCAATACCGCGACTTTCTCAGCCATGGCGCGCCTCCGTGTTCAGAGCCGGCTGCAGCTGAATCTCAGCCAGCTTGCGGGCAATTTTGCCGATGTTGCCGGCGCCCTGCACAATCACCAGATCGTCGCCGGACAGCAGCGGCGCCAGCGCATCCGGCAGCGCTTCGTGCTCGGAGACCAGAATCGGATCGACCTTGCCGCGATTGCGGATGGCACGGCACAGTGAACGACTGTCCGCGCCCGGAATGGCGGCTTCGCCCGCCGGGTAGACATCCAGCATCAGTAATACATCCACCTGCGACAGCACATTGGCGAAATCATCGAACAGGTCGCGGGTGCGCGTGTAGCGATGCGGCTGAAACACCATCACCAGCTTTTTCTCTGGCCAGCCGGCGCGCGCCGCTTTGATGGTGACATCCACTTCGGTCGGATGATGGCCATAATCGTCGACCAGCATCGCGCTGCCTGGCTTACCGTTAACGGCAGCGGTGTCAAACTCGCCCAGCACGTCGAAACGTCGACCGGTGCCCTGGAAACTCTCCAGCGCCGCCAGAATAGCGTTGTCGTCAATGCCCTCTTCGCTGGCAACCGCCACGGCTGCCGCGGCGTTCAGCGCGTTATGGCGGCCCGGCGCATTCAGCGTCACGTGCAGCACCGGCTTGTCCTGACGAATCAGGGTGAAGTGGCCCTGCGCGCCGCGCTGTTCGTAATTTTCGACCCGCACATCCGCATCATCGCTGAAACCATAGGTGGTGACCTGACGGCCCACGCGCGGAATCAGGTCGCGAATCACCACATCGTCCACGCACATCACCGCGCGCCCGTAGAACGGCAGGTTGTGCAGGAAGTTAATAAACGTCTGCTTCAGGTTCTCAAAATCGCCCTGATAGGTATCCATGTGATCCGCTTCGATGTTAGTGACAATCGCCACCATCGGTTGCAGATGCAGGAAAGACGCGTCGCTTTCGTCTGCTTCCGCAATCAGATAACGGCTGCTGCCGAGGCGCGCGTGCGTACCCGCCGCTTTGACCAGACCGCCATTGACGAACGTCGGATCGAGACCGCCTTCCGCATAAATACTGGTCACCATCGCGGTGGTGGTGGTTTTGCCGTGCGTGCCGGCAATCGCGATGCCGTGACGGAAACGCATCAGCTCAGCCAGCATCTCCGCCCGGCGGATCACCGGGATACGCTGCTCACGCGCCGCCACCAGCTCCGGGTTGTCCTGCGCCACGGCGGTGGAAACCACGACGACGCTGGCGTCGGTAACATTTTCCGGGCGATGGTTGAAGTAAATGGTCGCGCCCAGCGAGGCCAGATGCTGCGTAACCGGATTGGGCGCCAGATCGGAGCCGCTAATGTGATAGCCTTCGTTCGCCAACACCTCGGCAATACCGCCCATGCCGGCACCGCCGATGCCGACAAAGTGGATGTGCCGGACGCGACGCATCTCGGGCACAATAGAACGCAGTTTTGCCAATTGTTGTGTATTCATCTGTCTCTGTTACCTGTTTTCCCGTTTGCACCTGCATTCAGATGCGGGCCAGTCAAACTGACCGGTTAACTTACTTCGCGACGCGCGCAACCTCTTGTGCCACCCGTTCGGTCGCATCAGGAATTGCCACCTGGCGGGCTTTTTCCGCCATCGCCAGCAGCGTGGCGCGATCCCAGTGGCGCAGCGTGTCTGCGACGGCCGCAGCAGTAAACTGCGGCTGCTCGAAAATTTTGGCCGCGCCGGCTTTTTCCAGCGGCAGCGCATTCCAGTATTGCTGACGATCTTTGTGCTGGAACGGCACGAAAATCGCCGGTAAACCCGCCGCCGCCACTTCACTGACGGTCAGCGCGCCGGAGCGGCACACCACCACATCGGCCCACGCATAGGCTTGCGCCATGTCATCGATGAACTCGGTGACCTTGTGCTGCGGCTGGCCAGTGGCCTGATACGCCTGCTGCACGGTCTCCCGTGCGCCTTTGCCGGTCTGATGCCACAGCGTGATGGCGTCACCCAGTTCGGCGGCGACCTGCGGCACGATCTGATTGAGGATGCGCGCGCCCTGACTACCGCCAATCACCAGCACGCGAATCGGCCCGCTGCGGTGTGCCAGACGCTGCGCCGGCAGCGGCAGCGCCAGCACATCATTACGTACCGGGTTGCCCACCACCTCGGCAGTGGGGAACGCGCCCGGAAAGGCCTGCATCACTGTGGTGGCGATTTTCGCCAGCCACTTATTGGTCAGGCCGGCAATGCCGTTCTGCTCGTGCAGCACCACCGGGATGCCGCAACTCCACGCCGCAAGGCCGCCCGGACCGGAAACATATCCGCCCATGCCCAGCACCACATCCGGCTGCCAGTTTTTCATGATGCGGCGCGCCTGGCGCCACGCATTGAAGATGCGCACCGGTGCCAGCAGCAGGGCCTTTACGCCTTTGCCGCGCAGTCCGCTGATGCGGATGAAGTCGATATCGATGCCATGCTTTGGCACCAGATCGGCTTCCATCCGGTCTGCCGTTCCCAGCCAGCGCACCTGCCAGCCTTGTTCGATCAGATGATGCGCCACGGCCAGTCCGGGGAACACATGTCCGCCGGTACCCCCTGCCATGACCATCAGCCGTTTACCACTCATCGGGCACCTCGGGTAAACGCCTGGGCTTTTGCCAGACGTGTTTCATAATCTATGCGCAATAAAAACACGATGGCGGTCGACATAATGATCAGACTCGATCCACCGTAACTGATCAGCGGCAGCGTCAGGCCCTTGGTCGGCAGCATACCCGCCGCCGCACCAACGTTAACCAGCGCCTGGAAGCTAAACCACACGCCAATGGAACAGGCGAGGAAGCCGGAAAAACGCTGGTCGATCTCCAGCGCGCGACGGCCAATCGACATTGCGCGAAAAGCGACGAAGAATACCATCAACAGCGCCAAAACCACACCGACATAACCCAACTCTTCACCGATAATTGAGAAGATAAAGTCGGTATGCGCTTCCGGCAGATATTCCAGTTTCTGCACCGAGTTGCCCAGGCCCTGCCCCCAGAACTCACCGCGGCCAAACGCCATCAGCGACTGGGTCAGCTGATAGCCGCTGCCGAACGGATCTTCCCACGGGTTCCAGAAGGAGGTCACGCGGCGCATACGGTAAGGTTCCGCGATAATCAGCAGCACCACGGCGAAAATGCCGGAGCCGATAATCGCCAGGAACTGCCACAGTTTGGCGCCCGCCAGGAACAGCATCGCCAGCGTGGTAACAAACAGCACCACCACGGTGCCGAGGTCCGGCTGGGCCAGCAGCAGCACCGCCAGCACCACCATCACGCCCATCGGCTTACAGAAGCCCCAGAAGTTGTTCCGCACCTCTTCCACTTTGCGCACCAGATAGCTGGCGAGATAGCAGAACAGCGACAGCTTGGATAACTCCGCCGGCTGAATACGCAGCGGCCCGAGCGCGATCCAGCGCGATGCGCCGTTAACCGAGCTACCGACCACCAGCACGATCAGCAGCATCGCCACCGAAGCCATCAGCATCGCGTTGCTGTAGCGCTGCCAGAAATCCATCGGTACGCGCAGCGTCACTAACGCCATACCCAGCGCCAGGGCGATATAAAAGGCATCACGCTTGGCAAAGTAGAACGGATCGTCGTTAAGACGCTGTCCAACCGGCATCGACGCCGAGGTGACCATGACAAAACCGATAATCGCCAGGCCAAATGTCAGCCACAGCAACGTGCGGTCATACAGCACCACCGGCGCGTCGTCGTTGTCGCGCGCGCCCATCACCCAATCACGCAGGCGCAGCGAAATAAAACTGGCGATACTGGCTCCGGGAATACGCATCAGCTCAGCTCCTTCGCCAGTTGCGCGAAGCGATCGCCGCGCTGTTCAAAATTACGGAACTGGTCGAGGCTGGCGCAAGCCGGTGACAGCAGCACCAGGTCGCCCGCCTGCACCTGAGCGGCAATCTGCGTCATCGCCTGTTCGAGCGTGTCGGTGCGCGTCGCCACCGCCGGACGCAGCGCGGCCAGCGCATCGCCGTCGCGGCCAAAGCAGAACAGCCTCACGTTGTCGCCCTGCAGATAGCGCGCCAGCGGCGTAAAGTCCGCCCCTTTGCCATCGCCACCCAGCAGCAGCCACAGCGTACCTTTCACCTGCAGGCCGTTAAGCGCGGCTTCGGTGCTGCCCACGTTGGTGGCTTTCGAATCATTAATCCAGCGCACGCCATGCGCTTCGTGCACCAGCTGGAAGCGATGCGGCAGGCCGCTGTAGGTGGTTAACGCTTTCAGGCTGGAAGCGCGCGGGATCTTCACCGCATCGGCCAGCGCCAGCGCGGCCAGCGCATTGGTGTAATTGTGCTGCCCGACCAGCTTCATCTCGTCGGTATTAAGGACTTTCTCGCCCTTCACCCGCAGCCAGGTACTGCCCTGCTGCTGGTTGAGGTGATAATCGCCAACGTCGATGCCAAAGCTGACGCAGCGGCGATCGGCGCCGCGCACCGGCATGGTCATGCCATCGTCGGCATTCACCACGCAGATATCCGCGTTTTCATAGATACGTAATTTAGCGGCGCGGTACTGCTGCATGCCGAGCGGATAGCGATCCATATGATCCTCAGTGACGTTGAGGATGGTTGCCGCCGCTGCTTTCAGGCTGTAGGTGGTTTCCAGCTGGAAGCTGGAGAACTCCAGCACATACAGCTGCGCCGGCGATTTAAGCAGCGTCAGCGCTGGCAGCCCAATGTTGCCGCCTACGCCCACCTGCCAGCCCGCAGCGCGCGCCATTTCGCCCACCAGCGTGGTGACGGTACTTTTGCCATTGGAACCGGTGATCGCCACAATCGGCGCCTGCGCCTCACGGCAGAACAGTTCGATATCGCCGACAATTTCAATGCCGGCGTCGGCCGCTTCGCTCAGCGCCGGGTGCGCCAGCGCGATGCCCGGGCTGGCGATGATCAGATCGCATGCCAGCAGCCAGTCGCTGTTGATACCGCCAACGTGGCGCTCCACCTGCTCTGGCAGTTTGTCCAGCCCCGGCGGTGACACACGGGTATCCATCACGCGGGGCGTCACGCCCTGCGCGAGGAAGAAATCAACACAGGACAGGCCGGTAATGCCTAATCCAATGATGACGACTTTTCTGCCCCGATAGTCAGCCATGATTAACGTACCTTGAGCGTTGCCAGGCCAATCAGCACCAGCATCAGCGAAATAATCCAGAAGCGCACGATCACGCGCGGCTCCGGCCAGCCTTTCAGTTCATAGTGGTGGTGAATCGGTGCCATGCGGAAAATACGCTGACCGCGCAGCTTGAACGAACCCACCTGCAGGATCACCGACAGCGTCTCAACCACAAATACGCCGCCCATAATCACCAGCAAAAATTCCTGACGCAGCAGCACTGCCAGCGTGCCCAGTGCGCCGCCCAGCGCCAGCGAACCCACGTCGCCCATAAAGACCTGCGCCGGATAGGTGTTGAACCACAGGAAGCCGAGACCGGCCCCGACAATCGCGGTACAGACAATCACCAGCTCACCGGCGTGGCGCAGATACGGGATGTGCAGATACTCGGCAAATTTCACGTTACCGGTCGCCCAGGCCACCAGCGCAAATCCCGCCGCGACAAACACCGTTGGCATGATGGCCAGACCATCCAGACCGTCTGTCAGGTTTACCGCATTACCGGTTCCGACAATCACAAAATAGGCCAGCACCACGTAGAACAGGCCGAGCTGCGGCATAACATCTTTGAAGAACGGCACCACCAGCTGTGTGGCAGGCGTATCTTTACCGGCGATGAACAGCGCGAACGCCACGCCGAGCGAAATCACCGACATCCAGAAATATTTCCAGCGCGCGATCAGGCCCTTAGTGTCTTTACGCACCACTTTGCGATAGTCATCAACAAAGCCAATTACGCCAAAACCGACCAGCACCACCAGCACGCACCAGACGTAAGGATTGGACGGATAAGCCCACATCAGCACCGAAACCGTGATGGAAGTCAGAATCATTATGCCGCCCATGGTCGGCGTGCCGCGCTTGCTGAAGTGCGACTCCGGACCATCGTTACGTACCACCTGGCCAATCTGCAGTTTCTGCAGCCAGGCGATCAGGCGCGGGCCCATCCATAAAGAGATGAACAGAGCGGTCAGCAGGCTGACAATGGCGCGAAACGTCAGATAGGAAAAGACGTTAAAGCCGGAATAAAATGCGACCAGATGTTCGGCCAGCCAGACTAGCATGTTCCTTTCTCCTGTAAGCTCTGTATTACCTGCTCCATGGCGGCACTACGTGAACCTTTAACCAAAATAGTGATGTCCGCATGTAGGGACAGCAGCGTGCGTAAACGTTCAGTCAGTTCAGCTTTACTGGCGAAATGTTCGCCCCGGCCGCTGCTTTCACTAATCAAATGGCTGAAGCTGCCGGTGCTCAGCACACAATCAATACCGGCGGCTTTCGCCGCTTCGCCCACCTGACGATGACAGGCTTCGGCTTCGTCGCCCAGCTCGCCCATGTCGCCGACCACCATGACGCGGAAGCCCGGCATATCGCCCAGCACCTGCGCAGCGGCGGTCATCGAGCCAACGTTAGCGTTGTAGCTGTCATCCAGCAGCAGCTGATTACCGGCGAGGCGAATCGGGAACAGGCGCCCAGGAACGGGCTGTAAGGTTTTAAGGCCAGACTGGATAGCGGTTAACGGCGCGTCAACCGACAGCGCCAGCGCGGCAGCAGCCAGCGCATTAGCGATATTGTGCCGGCCCGGCAGCGGCAGCTCGACGGCGATGTCGCCGCGCGGCGTGTGCAGGGTAAACAGCGTGGCGTCAGCGCGCAGTACGATATCGCTGGCGCGGAACTCCGCGTCTGCCATCGGCTGCGGCGAAAAGCGCCACAGGGTTTTGTCAGCAAACTGCGGCTGCCAGTTGGGCAGATCGTTGCTGTCAGCGTTGATGATTGCAGTGCCGTGCACCGGTAAGCCGCCAAAGATTTCGCCTTTGGCTTTTGCCACGCCCGCCAGTGAACCGAAGCCTTCCAGATGCGCCGCCGCCAGATTGTTGACCAGCGCGGTTTCCGGACGCACCAGATTGGTGGTGTAGGCGATTTCACCCTGATGGTTCGCGCCCATTTCAATCACGGCATACGCGTGTTGCGGGGTAAGACGCAGCAGCGTCATCGGCACGCCGTAATCGTTGTTGAGATTGCCGGCGGTATACAGCGTTTCACCGCACTGGCGCAGAATCGCCGCGGTCATCTCTTTCACGGAGGTTTTACCGGAGGAGCCGGTCAGCCCCACCACGCGCGCTTTCGCCTGCTGACGCACCCAGGCGCCGAGCTGACCAAAGGCGATACGCGTGTCAGCGACCACCACCTGCGGCACGTCGACCGCTAAACGACGATTCACCAGCAGCGCCTGTGCGCCACTGGCGATAGCGTCGGCGGCAAAATCGTGCGCATCAAAACGTTCGCCCACCAGCGCGACAAACAGGCTGCCTGGGGTAACTTTACGGGTATCCGTGGTGACATCAGCAATAGTGAGATCGCTGCCGTGCAGTTGCCCACCGCTAATCTCTGCCAGGGTTTTCAGCGTAACCGGAATCATGCCATTACCCCCAGCAAACGGGCGACGGTGTCGCGGTCAGAGTAGTCAAGGCGGCGGTTGCCGATGATTTGATAATCTTCATGGCCTTTACCGGCCACCAGCACGATGTCGTCGGCGCTGGCCTGCATCACCGCATGGGTAACCGCCTGCGCTCGTCCTGCAATAACGCGTGCCCGGCCCGGATCGAGCAGGCCGGTGAGAATGTCGTTAACAATCGCCGTCGGCTCTTCGCTCCGCGGATTGTCATCGGTGATCACCACGATATCGGCAAACTGTTCGGCAATCGCGCCCATCAGCGGGCGTTTGCCTTTGTCACGGTCGCCACCGCAGCCAAATACGCACCACAGCTGGCCCTTGCAGTGCAGCCGGGCCGCCTCCAGCGCTTTTTCCAGCGCGTCTGGCGTATGTGCGTAATCCACCACTACCGTCGGCTTGTGCGCGGCGGTGAACACTTCCATACGCCCGCACACCGGCTGCAGCTGGCTGGCACTGGCCACCAGCGTGTCGAGCGGATAATCCAGCGTCAGCAGTGTCGCCAGCGCCAGCAGCAGATTGCTGACGTTAAAGGCGCCCATCAGGCGGCTGTCAAACTCGCCGTTGCCCCAGCTTGAACTGAACTGCACGTGTGCGCCGCCGTCGTGATAATCGATCGCCGTCGCCTGCAGCCAGCGGCCACGACAGCCGGGCTGCAGATTGTTGCTCAGCGTAACGGCCACGGCATCCGGTAATTTTTCCAGCCAGCGGCGGCCCACTTCATCATCAGCGTTGATGATGGCCTCGCCTACCTGATGCTCAGAGAACAGCAGCCACTTGGCTGATTCGTAGCCCTGCATGTCACCGTGATAATCAAGGTGATCGCGGCTCAGATTGGTAAATACCGCGGCGGCAAACGGCAGCGCGGCCACGCGATGCTGCACCAGACCGTGCGAAGAAACCTCCATCGCGGCGACGCTAGCCCCCTGCCCGACCAGGTCGTGCAGAATATGCTGTACATCCACCGCTGAACCGGTGGTGTTTTCACTCGGCACCAGCTGACCGTACAGGCCATTGCCCACCGTGCCCATCACCGCACCGGTTTCGCCCAGCAGGTTGGCCCAATGCGCAATCAGCTGCGTGGTGGTGGTTTTACCGTTAGTGCCGGTCACACCAATCAGCTTTAATTTTTCAGCCGGCTGCTGGTAGAAACGCCCGGCCAGCGCGGAAAGGCGCTGCGGCAGCTGAGCCAGATAGATAACCGGGACGCCGTGCATCTCGCGGATATCCCCATCGCTGGCTTCGCCTTCAGCCTCGGCAATGACCGCCGCCACACCCTGGGCGATGGCCTGTGGAATAAATCGACGTCCATCAGCATGATGGCCCGCCACGGCGATAAACAGATCGCCAGCAGCCGCAGCGCGGCTGTCCAGTGTCATGTCACGGAGTGGACGCGCCGGCGCGCCAGGCACCCACGGGGCCAGCAAGTCGCGCAGGTTACGATCTGTCACTTGATTCCTCACTTCTCTTATTCTTCACCAACTCGTTTTTATCCACCGTTGGCAGCGCATCCGGTTCAATGTTCATGGTGCGCAGCACACCGCCCATGATGGCGCCAAACACCGGTGCAGAAACCGCACCACCATAATATTTACCGGCCTGGGGATCGTTGATCACCACCACCAGCGCAAAACGCGGGCGACTGGCAGGCGCAACGCCCGCGGTGTAAGCAATGTATTTATTGACGTAGCGTCCGTCCGGCCCGACTTTTTTCGCGGTACCGGTTTTGATCGCGATGCGATAGCCCTTGATGGCGGCTTTAACACCACCGCCACCCGGCAGCGCCACGCTTTCCATCATGTGCATCACGGTTTTCACCAGGTCTTCCGGGAAAACGCGCTCGCCCGCCACCGGCGGGTCAACTTTGGTAATCGACAGCGGGCGGTTGATGCCGTAGCTGCCAATGGTTGCGTAGACTCGCGCTAACTGTAACGGCGTTACCATTAGCCCATAGCCGAAAGAGAAGGTGGCCCTCTCTATGTCAGACCACCGTTGTTTTTGAGGGTATAAGCCACTACTTTCCCCGACCAGCCCCAAATTGGTCGGTTTACCCAGACCAAAGCGCGCGTAAGTTTCTACCAGCGCTGAGGAGGGCATCGCTAACGCGAGGCGCGAAACCCCGACGTTACTCGACTTCTGCAGAACCCCGGTAAGGGTCAATTCGTTATAGCGCGCCACGTCCTTGATCTCATGACCATTGACGCGATACGGCACGGTGTTCAGAACGCTGTTCTCTTTCACCACGCCGCGCTGTAGTGCGGTCATCACCACCATTGGCTTCACGGTGGAACCCGGCTCGAAGATGTCGGTAATAGCGCGGTTACGCATGACGTCTTTCGGCGTGTTGCTGAGATTATTGGGGTTGTAAGCCGGGCTGTTGGCCATCGCCAGCACTTCGCCGGTGTTCACGTCCACCAGCACCGCAGTACCCGATTCGGCTTTGTTGAAGGCAACGGCATTGTTCAGTTCGCGGTACACCAGCGCCTGCAGGCGCTCGTCGATGCTCAGCGTCAGGTTGTGCGCGGCGCGGCTATCGACCGAGGAGATATCTTCAATTACCCGCCCGTAGCGGTCTTTGCGCACGGTACGTTCGCCCGGCTCGCCGGTCAGCCATTTATCAAAGCTCTTCTCGATGCCTTCAATGCCCTGGCCGTCAATGTTGGTGAAGCCAATCAGGTGGGCAGTGACCTGACCGGCCGGATAGTAGCGGCGCGACTCCTGGCGCAGGTAAATACCGGGCAGCTTGAGCTTTTTCACGTATTCGCCAATCGCCGGGTTAACCTGACGGGCGAGGTAAATAAAGCGCCCTTTTGGGTTGGCGTTGACGCGCGCCGCCAGCTGATCCAGCGGGATCGACAGCGCATCCGACAGCGCTTTCCAGCGGCTATCAACGGTGACGCCGCCGTGCTCGGTCAGCTCTTTGGGATCGGCCCAGATGGCGTTAACCGGCACGCTTACCGCCAGCGGGCGTCCGGCGCGATCGCTGATCATGCCGCGTGCGGTAGGCACTTCCTGCACGCGCAGCGAACGTAAATCGCCTTCCTTCACCAGCTTATCCGGGCTGATGACCTGCAGCCACGCCACGCGCGACAGCAATCCGCCCAGCGCCAGAAGAATACAGCCGCACAGCAACGCAAAACGCCAGCTTACAAAGCTGGCCTTATCTTCCTGTTTTCTTAACTTCAGCGTTTTGCCTGCGCCGCTCATTGAGGTCTGCGATTCCTTATTTCTGCACCACAATATTTTCCTGTGAAGGATCAACATGCTGCAACTGCAGCTTGTCGGTTGCTATCCGTTCTACCCGGCTGTGATCGCCCAGCGCATTCTCTTCGAGGATCAGGTTGCGCCATTCGATATCCAGCGCATCACGCTCCAGTACCAGCTGCTCACGCTGCGCCGTCAGCAGACGGGTCTTATGCGTGGTGGTCACCACCAGCACCGAAGAAACCAGCACGGCGATCAGCAGCAGCAGCGGGATCTTGCCAAAACGCAGCAGATCGCCACCAATGACGCCGGGCAGGCTGTGACGCTCATTGCCAATCACGATGCGGTTCTCTCAGCGATACGCAGGACCGAACTGCGCGCGCGCGGGTTGTCTTTGACTTCGGCTTCGCCAGGAATCAGCTTGCCGAGGGTTTTCAGTTCACGTCCGCCCAGCGCTTTCAGCTGGCTCTCGGTCATCGGAATCCCGGCCGGCACCTGCGGTCCGCGGCTCTGGTCACGCATGAAGCGCTTCACCAGCCGATCCTCCAGCGAGTGGAAGCTGATGATGGATAAACGCCCGCCCGGTGCCAGCACCGTCAATGCCCCTTTGAGCGCGATATCGATCTCTTCCAGCTCACTGTTGATCCAGATGCGTATCGCCTGGAAGCTGCGCGTCGCCGGATGCTTAAACTTGTCTTTTACCGGCGTTGCCGCCGCAATCAGATCGGCCAGCTCTTTGGTGCGCGTCATCGGCTGTTCCCGGTTGCGCTCGACAATGGCGCGGGCGATGCGTTTCGCAAAGCGCTCTTCGCCGTAGGTTTTCAGCACAAATGCAATATCTGCCTCTTCCGCGCTCTGCAACCACTCGGCTGCCGACTGACCGCGCGTCGGATCCATACGCATATCCAGCGGCCCGTCGCGCATAAAGGAGAAACCGCGCTCGGCGTCATCCAGCTGAGGCGAAGATACGCCCAAATCCAGCAGTACGCCGTCGATTTTGCCGGTCAGCCCGCGCTCTTCGACATACTCAGCCAGCGCTGAAAACGGCCCGTGCACAATCGAAAAACGTGGATCTTTTATCTCAGCGGCTGCGGCTATGGCTTGCGGATCGCGGTCGATCGCCAGTAACTGTCCGTGCGCGCCAAGCTGCGACAGGATCAGGCGTGAGTGACCGCCGCGACCAAAGGTGCCGTCAATATAAATGCCGTCTTCCCTGATATTAAGGCCGTTAACCGCCTCATCCAGCAGCACCGTGGTGTGTTTAAAATTTTCCTGCATAGCTATAGCGACAAGTCCTGCAACCGCTCAGATAAAGGCTCCTGAGCTGACTGTTCTGCGTCAATATCGTCCTTAACTTGTTGATACCAGGTCTGTTCATCCCACAGCTCAAACTTGTTGAACTGTCCAACCAGCATCACTTCTTTGGTCAGGCTCGCATGCTGGCGCAACGTGTTCGCCAGCAGTAAACGGCCTGCGTTATCCATCTGGCACTCGCTGGCATGTCCTAACAGCAGACGCTGCACGCGACGCTCGTTCGGATTCATACTGGATAACCGGGCCAGTTTTTTCTCAATAATTTCCCATTCGGGCAGGGTATAAAGCAGCAGGCAGGGCTGATGGAGGTCAATGGTGCAAACCATTTGACCCTGAGACTCTGCGAGCAGCAATTCGCGATAACGCGTCGGCACCGCCAGGCGCCCTTTGCTGTCGAGATTGACTAACGTTGCTCCACGGAACATGCCAGCCCTACCCCTCAGTTACCCGTTTTCACCACTTTATCCCACTTTTTACCACGAAACGAGTTTACGGAGCCGATGAAATCCTTGTCAAGCCGCAACGGCAAGTGAATATCACTCTTTACACCGAATGAAATTAACCGGAGAGAAGAATAAGAGGAGAATGAATGGTCAATTTAAAATTAACCTGATGAATAACAGTATAAAAAAAATTTGCGTCAGATTTATCGGTGAAAATTAGCGCAATTTTACCGCTGCGATTATTCTGCCCCAATCTGCGACGGCGGCGGCATTTTAGGGGATTTCTGAAAGGAAGCCCAGCACCATCGCGTCAGCTCTGCTATGCGCGATTGCTGAAGATGTAAACAAATAAGAAAATCCAGCGCCGATAATTCGTTAGCCGGGGCGATGATAATTTACGCTTTTTTACGCCCGTGTGCGTCTGGTTAAATAGGGATGAGAGAAATTAGCGCGGGCGACGTCTCGCCCGACGCTTCATTTAGCGCGACGACTTAATTGTCCGCGGCGGAATAAATTACGGCGGATACGGGTTAAACCTGGCTTCGGTTTGCGTGGCTCATCCAGCGAAGCCAGCACCAGCTCCAGCACACGCTCAGCGACATCGCGATGGCGCTGCCCTACCGCCAGCACCGGGCACTCCAGAAAGTCTAATAATTCGTGGTCGCCGAAAGTTGCAATAGCCAGGTCAGTTGGCAAGCGGCCGTCACGCTTCAGCGTCACGTCCATCACCCCCTGCAGCAGGCCAAACGAGGTGGTAAACAGCGCTTCGGGCATCGCGTGGTCTTCAAGGTATTTTTCAAACAGCGTCGCCGCAGCGGCGCGGTCAAAGCTATTGCAATAGATGAAATCGATCGGGCGTTCATCGCCCTGCCACGCCTCGCGGAACCCCATTTCACGCAGGAAGCTGACCGACAGCTCCGGCAGCGCGCCGAGAAACAACACGTTTTTCACCGGCAGCTGACGCAATTCAGCCGCCAGCGCCTGCGCGTCATCCTGATCGGCACCGACCACGCTGGTGAAGTGTTCACGATCCAGCGCGCGGTCCAGCGCGATAATCGGCAGCGGATCGTTGACCCAGCGCTGATAGAACGGATGTTCCGGCGGCAGCGAAGTGGAGACGATGATAGCATCCACCTGTCGCTGCAGCAGGTGCTCAATGCAGCGCATTTCGTTATCCGGCTGATCTTCGGAACAGGCAATCAGCAGCTGATAGCCGCGCTGACGCGCCTGGCGTTCAAGATAGTTGGCGATGCGGGTATAACTGGTGTTTTCCAGATCGGGGATCACCAGACCAATCGAACGGGTGCGTCCGGCGCGCAGGCCCGCAGCCACCGCGTTGGGGTGATAGTTGTACTCACGCACCACCGCCATGACTTTCTCAACGGTTTTGTCGCTGACACGATACTGCCGCGCTTTGCCATTGATGACATAGCTCGCCGTGGTGCGCGACACGCCCGCCAGGCGCGCAATTTCATCCAGTTTCACGATGACACCTTAATTCTGATAAGCCAGGGCTGGCGAAAATGTCCGCAGAGTAGCTAAGGGTAAAACATTTGTAACATCTAACCGCAGAACAGTACGCTGAGCAACCGCTTTTCATGCACAAGCGGCCGAAGCGCATAAAATAAAAAAACCCGGCATTCCGCCGGGTTAGCTTGAAAACCGATGATAACTTTGCGGTATTAACGCATTACGCGATCGCCGCGTGATACCCCGACGATGCCGGAACGCGCCACTTCAACGATTTCCGCCACTTCGCGTACGGTGTTGAGGAACGCGTCGAGTTTATCGCTGGTGCCGGCCAGCTGAACCGTGTACAGCGTCGGCGTCACATCGATGATCTGCCCACGGAAAATTTCCGCACTGCGTTTTACCTCTTCGCGACCGTACCCGCTGGCCTGAATCTTCACCAGCATGATTTCACGCTCGACGTAAGCGCCCTGCCCCAGTTCGCTGACGCGCAACACGTCCACCAGCTTATGCAGCTGCTTTTCGATCTGCTCCAGCACTTTCTGGTCGCCCACGGTCTGAATGGTCATACGCGACAGGGTAGGATCATCGGTCGGCGCGACGGTCAGGCTCTCAATGTTATAGCCGCGCTGGGAAAACAGCCCCACCACGCGCGACAATGCGCCGGATTCGTTCTCCAGCAGAACTGATAAAATACGACGCATAATTAAGTCCTCTCCGTTTTGCTCAACCACATCTCATCCATCGCGCCACCGCGAATCTGCATCGGGTAGACGTGCTCGCTGCCGTCCACCGTGACATCCACAAACACCAGACGCCCTTTCGCCAGCGTATCGAGCGCCAGCTGCAGCTTCTCTTCCAGCTCAGCCGGATGCTGAATCGCGATGCCCACGTGGCCATAGGCTTCCGCCAGGCGCACGAAGTCCGGCAGCGATTCCATATAGGATTGTGAATGGCGGCCGGAGTAAATCATGTCCTGCCACTGTTTCACCATGCCGAGGAAGCGGTTGTTCAGGTTCAGCACCAGCACCGGCAGGTCATACTGCAGCGCGGTCGACAGCTCCTGAATGTTCATCTGGATACTGCCGTCGCCGGTCACGCAAATTACGGTCTCCTGCGGCAGCGCCATCTTCACGCCGAGTGCCGCCGGCAGGCCAAAGCCCATGGTGCCGAGGCCGCCGGAGTTGATCCAGCGACGCGGTTTATCGAACTGATAGTAAAGCGCGGCGAACATCTGGTGCTGGCCGACGTCCGAGGTCACATACGCCTCACCGTGCGTCAGACGACAAATGGTTTCGATCACCGCCTGCGGTTTGATTTTGTCGCTGGTACGGTCAAATTCCAGGCACTTGCGGCTGCGCCAGCCTTCAATGCTCTGCCACCAGTCACGCAGGCTGTCGAGCTCCTGCTTCGCCTCACTCTGCGCCAGCAGCTCCAGCATCTGCGTCAGCGTCTGTCTGGCATCGCCGACAATCGGAATATCGGCGCTGACGGTTTTGGAGATCGAGGTCGGATCGACGTCAATGTGCATCACGGTGGCATTCGGGCAATACTTCGCCAGATTGTTGGTGGTGCGGTCGTCAAAGCGTACGCCGATACCAAAGATCAGATCGGCATTGTGCATGGTCATGTTGGCTTCATAGGTGCCGTGCATACCGAGCATGCCCACACACTGGCGATGCGTGCCCGGGAACGCGCCCAGCCCCATCAGCGAGGTGGTGACCGGAATATTCAGCTGCTCTGCCAGTTGCAGCAGTTCCGCCTCGCAGCCTGAAGTAATGGCCCCGCCGCCGACGTAAATTACCGGCTTGTGCGCCGCCAGCAGCGTCTGCAGCGCGCGCTTGATCTGGCCTTTGTGGCCCTGCAGCGTCGGATTGTAAGAGCGCATGCTGACGGTTTCCGGCCACACGTACGGCAGCTTATTGGCCGGATTCAGAATATCTTTTGGCAGATCGATCACCACTGGTCCCGGACGACCGCTGGCCGCCAGCCAGAAGGCTTTTTTCAGCACTGTCGGAATCTCTTCGGTGCTTTTCACCAGGAAGCTGTGCTTCACCACCGGACGCGAAATCCCCACCATGTCGCACTCCTGGAAGGCGTCATAGCCAATCAGCGAGGACGGCACCTGACCGGAGAGGATCACCAGCGGAATGGAATCCATATAAGCGGTCGCAATACCGGTGATAGCGTTGGTGGCGCCAGGACCTGAGGTGACCAGCACCACGCCGACTTCGCCGGTCGCGCGCGCCAGGCCATCCGCCATATGTACGGCGCCCTGCTCGTGGCGCACAAGCACGTGGTCAATACCACCGACCGTTTGCAGCGCATCATAAATATCGAGCACCGCACCGCCCGGATAACCGAATACCTGCTTAACGCCCTGATCGATTAACGAACGGACGACCATTTCGGCTCCTGACAACATCTCCATTTTCTGCCTCCAGGCTTGAGAGCCAGCTGCGCCAGCAAACGCTATCCTGCGTGCCGCTCGCATCTGTCCCTTTATTGCCAATTAAGATCAAAACCTTATGTTTATGCTCAGAAGACGCCATTCATTTCGTCTTCCAGGTACAGGGAATCTACCTGCGTGGATTCTTTTGAGAGTAGGTCGATTACCATAACCGCAGAAAACCCGGCCTGCAAACGTCATAAGGCGGCACGGCGCTGTCAGTGGCAAAAAAGGCACTGACGCGTGATTATCGCCCGGGAGGAATAAACTAATGCGATGGCATATGGACAGAGGAAAATGCTGGTTTGCAGATTATTTACAGCGTGTTGTAAGAAATATGATTTTCATATTGCCAGCGTGTTTAGCCCACAATTTTTTCCGTTACCGCGTTTCTGGCGTGATTAACTCTTAAATCCCTCTTCCACATCACAATCTGCTAAGCAACAAGCTTTATCTTGTTTTTCCACCTGACGAATAAGCCTCACTAAAAACATATAATTCAGCAACTTAAAATTACCCGCCTTTTTTAAAAGATTTTTTAAAGTGGCATAACGCGCTAAGCCACCGTTAATTAATGGCAATGCTCTGTGATGACCGATAATCCCAGCACATCGCCCTTTTCCGGCCAGAGAAATACCCTTTCACTTAGGGTTGACATCGCCAGGCGAATCCAGTACCAATATGTGCAGCACTCATTTTACGAGGTTTGATTCATGTCACGTTCTTTTCGTCTACTCGGTCTACTACTTAACGCATCCAGTTTGCGCGGTAGACTCGTGGGCGAAATCAACAACTGATTCGAACCTGCTGAAAGTTAAAAAACCCGCGCCACTGCGCGGGTTTTTTTATGCTCGTAGCACCGGCGAAGTCAATGCAAAAGGAAGATGACCATGAGCCAGCAAGTAATAATTTTCGATACCACTCTGCGCGACGGCGAACAGGCATTACAGGCCAGCCTGAGTGTTAAAGAAAAACTGCAGATCGCCCTGGCGCTGGAAAGGATGGGCGTGGATGTAATGGAAGTCGGTTTTCCGGTCTCTTCGCCGGGTGATTTCGAATCCGTGCAGACCATTGCCCGGACCATCAAAAACAGCCGCGTGTGTGGTCTGGCGCGCTGTGTCGAGAAAGATATCGACGCGGCTTACGAATCGCTGCGCGTGGCCGACGCCTTCCGTATTCACACCTTTATCGCCACTTCGCCGATGCACATCGCCACTAAACTGCGCAGCACGCTGCCGGAAGTGATTGAACGCGCGGTGCACATGATTAAGCGGGCGCGCAACTATACTGATGACGTTGAGTTCTCCTGCGAAGACGGTGGCCGTACGCCGATTGACGACCTGTGCCGCATGGTAGAAGCCGCAATCAACGCCGGCGCCACCACCATCAATATTCCGGACACCGTGGGCTATACCCTGCCGGGCGAGTACGCCAACATTATTGGTCAGCTGGTGCAGCGCGTACCCAACATCGACAAAGCGATTCTGTCGGTGCACACCCATGACGATCTGGGCATGGCGACCGGTAACGCCATTGCGGCAGTGCTGGCCGGTGCGCGTCAGGTCGAAGGCACGCTGAACGGCCTGGGCGAGCGCGCCGGTAACTGTGCGCTGGAAGAGGTGATCATGGCGATTAAAACCCGTCAGCAGATCATGAACGTGCACACCAATATCAATCATCAGGAAATCTACCGCACCAGCCAGATTGTCAGCCAGATCTGCAACATGCCGATCCCGGCCAATAAAGCGGTGGTCGGTTCCAACGCCTTCGCCCACTCCTCCGGCATTCATCAGGATGGCGTGCTGAAGAACCGCGAAAACTACGAAATCCTGACGCCAGAATCGATTGGCCTGCACAAAATTCAGCTGAACCTGACCTCCCGCTCCGGCCGTGCCGCCGTGAAGCACCGTATGGAAGAGATGGGTTACAAAGAGTCCGATTACAACCTGGATACGCTGTACGACGCCTTCCTCAAGCTGGCGGACAAAAAAGGTCAGGTGTTCGATTACGACCTGGAAGCGCTGGCCTTCATTAATAAGCAGAATGAAGAGCCGGAGTACTTCCAGCTGAACGAATTCAACGTGCAGACCGGCTCCAGCGTCACCGCGACGGCGTCGGTGCAGCTGGGCTGCGGCGAAGAGGCCAAAGCCGACGCCGCCACCGGCAACGGTCCGGTTGATGCCGTCTACCAGGCTATTAACCGTATCACCGGCTTCGATGCTGAGCTGGTGAACTACAAGCTGACCGCGAAAGGCCACGGCGAAAACGCGCTGGGTCAGGTCGATATCGTGGTCAACTACAACGGGCGTAAATTCCACGGCGTGGGCCTGGCGACCGATATCGTCGAATCCTCGGCGAAAGCGATGGTGAATGCCCTGAACAACATCTGGCGGGCAAAGCAGGTCGAAAAAGAATTGCAGCGTAAATTTAAAGATCAGAAGGAAACGGTGTAACTATGACTCAGTCTTATCATATTGCGGTAATGCCAGGCGACGGAATCGGTCCGGAAGTGATGGCGCAGGCCATGAAAGTTCTCGACGCGATTCGCGCGCGCTTCGATATGCGCATCACCACCAGCGAATATGATGTCGGCGGTATCGCCATCGATCGTCACGGTGAACCTTTACCCCCCGCCACCGTGGCCGGTGCTGAGCAGGCTGATGCCATTCTGTTCGGCTCGGTCGGCGGTCCAAAATGGGAACACCTGCCGCCGGCTGGCCAGCCTGAGCGCGGTGCGCTGCTGCCGCTGCGTAAACACTTCAAACTGTTCAGCAACCTGCGCCCGGCGGCGCTGTACAAAGGTCTGGAAGCATTTTGCCCGCTGCGCAGCGACATCGCCGCCCGCGGCTTCGACATCCTGTGCGTGCGTGAGCTGACCGGCGGCATCTATTTCGGCCAGCCGAAAGGCCGCGAAGGCAGCGGCGCGCATGAACGCGCTTTTGATACCGAGGTCTATCACCGTTTTGAAATCGAACGTATTGCCCGCAACGCCTTTGAAGCCGCGCGCAAGCGTCGTAATAAAGTGACTTCCGTTGATAAAGCTAACGTGCTGGCGACCTCGGTGATGTGGCGTGAAATCGTCAACGAAGTGGCAAAAGATTATCCGGATGTGCAGCTGAGCCATATGTACATCGACAACGCCACCATGCAGCTGATTAAGGATCCGTCGCAGTTTGACGTTTTACTCTGCTCGAATCTGTTTGGTGACATTCTGTCGGACGAGTGCGCGATGATCACCGGCTCGATGGGTATGCTGCCTTCGGCCAGCCTGAATGAAGAGGGATTCGGCCTGTTCGAACCGGCGGGCGGTTCCGCACCGGATATCGCCGGCCAGAACATCGCTAACCCGATTGCGCAGATTCTGTCGCTGGCGATGCTGCTGCGTTTCAGCCTGAACGCTGACGCCGCTGCGGATAGTATTGAGCGCGCGGTAAGCCGTGCGCTGGAAGCGGGCCATCGCACCCGTGATTTGGCCGGTGACGGCCCTGCCGTGAGTACCGATGAAATGGGCAGCATCATTGCCGGTTACATCAGCGAGGAAAAATAACAAAATGAAAAGCTTATACCAGAAGTTATTTGATGCACATGTCGTTCACGAAGCGCCAGACGAAACGCCGTTACTGTATATCGATCGTCACCTGATTCACGAAGTCACCTCGCCGCAGGCGTTTGACGGTCTGCGTGCGCACGGCCGCAAAGTGCGCCAGCCGTCGAAGACCTTTGCCACCATGGATCACAACGTTTCCACCCAGACCAAAGACATCAACGCCTCGGGTGAAATGGCGCGTATCCAGATGCAGGAGCTGATGAAGAACTGTGCTGAGTTCGGCATTCAGCTGTATGACCTGAACCACCCGTTCCAGGGCATTGTGCACGTGATCGGTCCCGAGCAGGGCATGACGCTGCCGGGCATGACCATCGTTTGCGGCGACTCGCACACCGCAACGCACGGCGCCTTCGGTTCCCTGGCGTTCGGTATCGGCACCTCCGAAGTGGAGCACGTGTTCGCCACCCAGACCCTGAAACAGGGCCGGGCGAAAACCATGAAGATTGAAGTGCTGGGCGAAGCTGCGCCGGGCATCACCGCCAAAGACATCGTACTGGCGATCATCGGTAAAACCGGCAGCGCCGGCGGCACCGGTCACGTGGTTGAATTCTGTGGCCCGGCGATTGAAGCGCTGAGCATGGAAGGCCGCATGACGCTGTGCAACATGGCGATTGAGATGGGCGCCAAAGCGGGACTGGTGGCACCGGATGACACCACGTTTGCCTATCTGAAAGACAAGCAGTTTGCGCCGAAGGGCGAGCAGTGGGAACAGGCTGTGGCTTACTGGCGCACCCTGAAGTCCGACAGCGACGCGCAGTTTGACGCCGTCGTGACGCTGAATGCTGCCGATATCGCGCCGCAGGTCACCTGGGGCACCAATCCGGGCCAGGTGATGGCCGTGGATCAGGCCATCCCGAATCCTGCCTCGTTTGCCGATCCGGTTGAACGTGCTTCCGCCGAGAAAGCGCTGGCCTATATGGATCTGCAGCCGGGCATCAAACTGACTGAGGTAGCGATCGATAAAGTGTTTATCGGTTCCTGCACCAACTCACGTATCGAAGATCTGCGCGCGGCTGCCGCGATCGCCAAAGGCCGCAAAGTGGCGCCGGGCGTGGTTGCGATGGTGGTGCCGGGTTCCGGTCCGGTGAAAGCGCAGGCTGAAGCCGAAGGCCTGGACAAAATCTTCCTCGAAGCCGGTTTTGAATGGCGTCTGCCGGGCTGTTCGATGTGCCTGGCGATGAACAACGACCGTCTGAATCCGGGCGAGCGCTGTGCCTCAACCAGTAACCGTAACTTTGAAGGTCGCCAGGGTCGCGGCGGTCGCACCCATCTGGTGAGCCCGGCGATGGCTGCTGCGGCGGCGGTAACCGGTCGTTTTGCCGACATTCGTGAATTGACTCAGGGAGCTTAAGCCATGGCGAACAAATTTACCCAACACACCGGGATTGTGGCCCCGCTGGATGCCGCAAACGTCGACACCGATGCCATCATCCCGAAGCAGTTTTTGCAGAAAGTGACGCGCACCGGCTTTGGCGCGCACCTGTTCCACGACTGGCGTTTTGATGATGACGCCGGCACCCAGCCTACCGCCAGCTTCGTGCTGAATAAGCCGGAGTTCAAAGGCACCAGCATCCTGCTGGCGCGCGAGAACTTTGGCTGCGGCTCCTCGCGTGAACATGCGCCGTGGGCGCTGACCGACTTCGGTTTTCACGTGGTGATTGCGCCGAGTTTCGCCGACATCTTCTACGGTAACAGCTTTAACAACCAGCTGCTGCCGGTGAAGCTGAGCGAAGAGCAGGTCGATGAAATGTTTAAACTGGTGGCCGCGCAGCCGGGCATCCGCTTCACCGTGGATCTCGAAGCGCAGACCGTCACCGCCGGCGACAAGGTTTACCACTTTGAAATCGACAGCTTCCGCCGTCACTGCATGATCAACGGCCTCGACAGCATTGGCCTGACGCTGCAACATGAAGCGTCCATCGCCAGCTACGAATCCAGCCAGCCAGCGTTTCTGCGTTAAGGTTTACCCGGTGCGCAGCAAGGCGCACCCTACAGCAAACGCGTCAGTAATTTGGTCGCCATTGATGGCGACCAGAGATGCTTAAATGCACAATGCCCTGTAGGGTCGCCATTTATGGCGACCAAAAATGTGCAAAACATGCCCGAAATGCGCAATGCCCTGCTGGGTCGCCATTTATGGCGACCTTCAATCTCCACACCGCCCTCACCGCGCATCCCGTACCCGCGCCGCCAGCACCAGCGCCACCACCGCCATCACTAACGCCAGCCAGTACACCGACTCATGACCAAAGCGCTCACTCAGTATCCCCTGGATCAGGCCGGCGATAATCAACCCGGTTGAAATCGAGGTGGTGAACATGGTGGTCGCCGCACCGGCGCGCCCCGGCATCAAATCCTGAAACCACAGCATGCCAATACCGGCGATGATGCCGATAAACGCGGCATTAAACAGCTGCAGCACCATCAGCGCGGTTTGAGAACGGAATAGCACCAGCCCGAGATAAAATACAATCGCCGCCACCAGCGCCAGCAGCATCAGCTTGCGCTTGCCGTAGCGCTTCGCGTAATGGCCGGCCAGCAGCATGATCGGGATCTCCAGCCCGGCGGCGGTGCCCATCAGCAGACCCGCCAGCTTCTCCGGCAGGCCAAGGGTTGCGCTGATATACAGGGGCATATCAATGATATACATGGTATTACACGCCCACATCACCACCGAGGCGATAAACAGCAGCCGCACCTGGCTGTCTTTCCATGGGCTGAGCTGCATCAGCACCTGCTCCGGCGTGGCGGCGATGCGCGGCACCGAGGGCAGCGTGCGCCAGATCAGCAGCATACTCAGCAGAAAAATCACCGCCGCCACGCAGAACAGCGTGACGAAGCCGTAGTTAAGCGCCAGCGCGAACGACAGCGGCGGCCCAATCACCCACGCCAGCGACAGCTGCGCGCGCATCACCGAACTAAACATCACTACTTCACGCGCCGACTGATCGGCATATTCCCGCGCCAGCGCGAAGATCTGCGGAATCGCCACGCTGGCCAGCGCCGACAGCAGCACGCCGAGGGTGATGAGCGTCAGATAGTGACGGTTAAAGGCAAACAGTAGCGCGTTGGCCACCGCCATCAGGCAGCAAAACAGGATCAGATGACGGCGATCGCCACGGTTATCCGAACGCTTCGCCATCAGCAGGCTGATCACGATCCCGGCGACGGCGTTGATGGTAAAGAACAGGCCGACCCAGAACGGCCGCACCTGCACCTCACGCGTCAAAAACAGGCTGAGCGTCGGCGCCTGTAACGCCCCCGCCACGCCGACCATAAATGACACCGCCATAAAGGAGAGGTAAACCGGATTCAGGCGGCGCGGCCGCGGTAACAGCGATTTCATGCAGAAATCCCTTTGAGGAAAAAGACCGGGAAAAAAACAGCGTAGAAGATTCCACAGCAAAACGAAAAAAGCCAGCAGAGAAAAACTCCGCTGGCGGTGAAATTGCACCCTACTCAGAAAAGGTTCCACGTCGGCGGAACCGCTGGCAGAGCGCCATTCATTGCTGAATGCCTCCCGCTCTTCCATTGCCCGCCAGTATGCCTCTAATATGGGGCAGGAAAAACTGAGCGAAGTCGAGAAGGAGTTCCCCTTTTATGTCCTCTGCGCGTCTGCAACAGCAGTTCATTCGCCTGTGGCAACACTGTCAGGGCCAGGATCAGGAAACCACGCTGAGCGAGCTGGCCGAACTGCTGCACTGCTCACGCCGCCACATGCGTAACCTGCTGAACGCCATGCAGGCGGCGGGCTGGCTGATCTGGCAGGCTGAAGCCGGTCGCGGTAAACGCTCGCTGCTGAGCTTCTGCTACACCGGACTGGCGCTACAGCAGCAGCGCGCCGAAGACCTGCTGGAGCAGGATCGCATCGACCAGCTGGTGCAGCTGGTGGGCGATAAAAACCAGGTGCGACAGATGATTGCCGCGCACCTTGGCCGCAGCTTTCGCCAGGGCAAGCATATATTGCGCGTGCTCTACTACCGGCCCTTGCCTAACCTGCTGCCCGGCTCACCGCTGCGCCGTTCAGAAACCCATCTGGCGCGACAGATATTCAGCGGCCTGACGCGTATAAATGAGGAAAAGGGGGAAATCGCCGCCGACATCGCCCATCACTGGCAGCAAACCTCTCCGCTGCACTGGCGCTTCTTCCTGCGGCCGGCAATCCGCTTTCATCATGGCCGCGAGCTGGAGATGGAGGATGTCATCGCCTCGCTGGACCGGGTGCGCAGCCAGCCGCTGTTTTCGCACATCGACCAGTTGCACTCGCCGGCACCGTGGACGCTGGATATCCATCTCAGCCAGCCGGACTGCTGGCTGCCGTGGCTGCTGGCCAGCGTCAGCGCCATGATTCTGCCGCGTGAATGGCCGACACTGCGCCACTTCGCCCGTCAGCCCATTGGCACCGGTCCGTACAGCGTGGTGCGCAATCAGCAAACCCAGCTGAAAATCGCCGCGTTTGATGACTACTTCGGCTACCGCGCGCTGATTGATGATGTCTCGATCTGGGTGCTGCCGGAGATCAGCGATGAGCTGGTCTACGCCGGTGTAAAACTGGAAGGCGAAAACGACGACGAAAAATCGGAAGAGAGTCGCCTCGAAGAGGGCTGCTATTTTCTGCTGTTCGATCAGCGCTCTGAACGCGGGCGCGATGCCGGTTTCCGCCGCTGGGTGAGCGATCTGCTTAACCCTATCGCGCTGCTCAATCATGCCGGCGTCGGCTATCAGCGCTACTGGTTCCCGGCTTATGGCCTGCTGCCGCGCTGGCACCATCGGCGCGATATCACCCCAGCCCACAAGCCCGACGGCGTGACCCAGTTGACGCTCAGCTGGTACAGCCACCACGTCGAACACGAGGGCATCGCCAATGCGCTGCGACCGTTGCTGGCGCAGCAGGGCGTCGAGCTGATTACCCGCGAAGTGAGCTACGAAAGCTGGTTCGACGGCGCGGGCGAGAGTGACATCTGGCTGGGCAGCGTCAACTTTACCCTGCCGCTCGACTACGCCCTGTTCGCTCAGCTCTACGAGCTACCGCTGATGCATCACTGTATCCCGCTGGACTGGCAGGCCGACGCCGCGCGCTGGCGTGAGAAAGCGCTGCCGCTGGCGGAGTGGAGCAAACAGCTGGTAAACAGCGACTATCTGCATCCGCTGTTTCATCACTGGCTGCTGCTGGAGGGCCAGCGCAGCATGCGTGGCGTGCGGCTGAACACGCTCGGCTGGTTTAACTTCAAGTCCGCCTGGTTCGCCCCGCCGGAGCTGTAAAAAGGGCAGCATCAGACAACACGACCGGCAGGTGAACCTTTCGCGTTGTCCTGTAAATGTCTAGAATATGTCGTTCTCAACGGGGTGCCGGTTAACTGGCTGAGAGAGACCCGTCGAACCTGATCCGGCTCGTACCGGCGTAGGGATTTGAGATGCTCCGCCCTCAGATCCTTTGCGACGCAACCTTACCTTCTCCTTAAGGAACGCAAAGTGTTAAATAAAGTTCTGCCCCTGTTGCTGCTGATCGCTGCGCCGGCTCTGGCGGCCAAACCCGTCCTCACCGTGTATACCTACGACTCGTTCGCCGCCGACTGGGGCCCCGGTCCGGCAGTGAAAAAAGCCTTTGAGGCCCGGTGCGGCTGTGAGCTGAACTATGTGGCGCTGGAGGATGGCGTATCGCTGCTTAATCGCCTGCGTATGGAAGGAAAGAACAGCAAGGCCGACGTGGTGCTGGGGCTGGACAATAACCTGATTCAGGCGGCGGAAAAAACCGGCCTGTTCAGCAAAAGTACAGTGGATACCCGCGGGCTACAACTGCCGGACGGCTGGCACAATGACACTTTTATCCCGTTTGATTACGGCTACTTCGCGTTCGTTTACGACAAGAACAAGCTAAAGAATCCGCCGCACAGCCTGAAGGAGCTGGTCGAAAGCCCGGAAAAATGGCGGGTGATTTATGAAGACCCGCGCACCAGCACGCCGGGGCTCGGTCTGCTGCTGTGGATGCAGAAAGTGTACGGCGATGAAGCGCCGGCTGCCTGGCAGAAGCTGGCCAGCAAAACCGTGACCGTCACCAAAGGCTGGAGCGAAGCTTATGGTCTGTTCCTCAAAGGCGAAAGCGATCTGGTGCTGAGCTACACCACCTCGCCGGCTTACCACATCATTGAAGAGAAAAAGGATAACTACGCCGCCGCGCCGTTCAGCGAAGGCCACTATCTGCAGGTAGAAGTGGGCGCGCAGCTCGCCAGCAGCAAACAGCCGCAGCTGGCGCAGCAATTCATGCAGTTTATGGTGTCGCCAGCGTTTCAGAGCACCATTCCCACCGGCAACTGGATGTATCCGGTGATCAAAAGCGATTTACCCGCCGGTTATCAGGCGTTGCCGGTGCCTGCTAATGCGCTGCAATACACCCCGACAGAGGTGGCTGACCATCGCGCGGCGTGGATTAGCGCGTGGCAGCGCGCCGTCAGCCGCTGATGCCCGGCTGGCTGCTGCCCGGAGCGCTTAGCGCACTGCTATTGTGTGCGGTCGCGCTGCTGGCGCTCGGTGCCCTGCTGCTTGCCGCGCCGGCCACTGACTGGCGCGCGCTGCTCAGCGATAGCTATCTGCACCATGTGCTGGCGTTCTCCTTTGAACAGGCGCTGCTGTCAGCGCTGCTTTCGGTGCTGCCAGCCATTCTGCTGGCCCGCGCGCTCTATCGCCGCCGTTTTACCGGCCGCACCCTGCTGCTGCGCCTGTGCGCCATGACGCTGGTGCTGCCGGTGCTGGTCGCCGTATTCGGTCTGCTGAGCGTCTATGGGCGCAGCGGCTGGCTGGCGCAGCTGTGTGCCACAGTCGGTATCGATTATCACTTCTCGCCCTATGGCCTGCAGGGTATTTTGCTGGCGCACGTGTTCTTTAATCTGCCGCTGGCGACGCGCATGCTGCTGCAGGCGCTGGAGAGCATTCCTGGCGAGCAGCGCCAGCTGGCGGCGCAGCTCGGTCTGCGCGGCTGGTCGCTGTTTCGCCTGCTGGAGTGGCCGTGGCTGCGCCGTCCGCTGCTGCCAACGGCGGCGCTGATCTTTATGCTGTGCTTCGCCAGTTTTGCCACCGTGCTGGCACTGGGCGGCGGTCCGCAGGCTACCACGCTGGAGCTGGCCATTTATCAGGCGCTTAGCTTTGATTACGATCCCGGCCGCGCCGCGCTGCTGGCACTGTTGCAGCTCGGCTGCTGTCTGCTGCTGGTGCTGCTTAGCCAGCGCTTCAGTAAAGCGATTCCGGCCGGTAGCCAGACGGTGCGCGGCTGGCGCGATCCGCAGGATTCCTGGCGCGCACGCGTCGCGGATACGCTGCTGATTACGCTGGCGCTGCTGTTACTGCTGCCACCGCTGGCGGCGGTGCTGGTCGACGGCTTACGCGGCGGCATTGCCGGCGCGCTGCAACAGCCCGCGCTGTGGCAGGCCACGTGGACGTCGCTGCGCATCGCACTCGGTGCCGGTGTGCTGTGCGTGCTGCTGACCATGATGCTGCTGTGGAGCAGTCGCGAACTGCGCCAGCGTCAGCAGCGCTTCGCCGCGCAGGCCATGGAACTCAGCGGAATGCTGATTCTGGCAATGCCGGGCATCGTGCTGGCGAGCGGGTTCTTTCTGCTGTTCAACGCCACCGTTGGCCTGCCGCAGCGTGCCGATGCGCTGGTGATCTTCACCAACGCGCTGATCGCCATCCCCTACGCCATGAAAGTGCTGGAAAATCCGATGCGCGATCTCAACGCGCGCTACGCTCAGCTGTGCGCCTCGCTGGGCATCAGTGGGTTTACTCGCCTGCGGCTGATTGAACTGCGGGCGCTGAAACGTCCGCTGGCACAGGCGCTGGCATTTGCCTGCGTGCTGTCGATTGGGGATTTCGGCGTGGTGGCGCTGTTCGGCAGCGCCGATTTCCGCACCCTGCCGTTTTATCTGTTCCAGCAGATTGGCGCCTATCGCGGTGCCGATGGCGCGGTGACCGCGCTGCTACTGCTGCTGTTATGCCTGCTGCTGTTTACGCTGATGGAAAAATTACCGGGTCGCCATGCTGACACTGAATAACCTTACTTATCTCTACCAGCATCTGCCGATGCGCTTCAGCTTTAGCGCACAGGCTGGTGAACGTCTCGCCATTCTCGGCCCGAGCGGCGCGGGCAAAAGTACCCTGCTGAGCCTGCTCGGCGGCTTTCTGCCGGTGAGTCAGGGCAGCCTGCTGATCGATGGCGTCGACCACACCCGCAGCGTGCCTTCCGCGCGACCGGTATCGATGCTGTTTCAGGAGAACAATCTGTTTCCGCACCTGACGGTGCAGCAAAATCTGGGGCTGGGCCTGCATCCCGGCCTGAAGCTGACGCGCGAACAGCAGCAGCAGGTACAGCAGATTGCGGAGCAAACCGGGCTGGAATCGATGCTGACGCGTCTGCCCGGCCAGCTCTCCGGCGGTCAGCGCCAGCGCGTGGCGCTGGCGCGCTGCCTGCTGCGCAATCAGCCGGTCCTGCTGCTGGATGAACCGTTTTCGGCACTCGATCCGGCGCTGCGCAGCGAGATGCTGCAGCTGGTGCGCGCGGTGTGCGAGGCGCGCACTATCACGCTGCTGATGGTGTCGCACAGTCTGGAAGATGCGCAGCAGATTGCGTCACGCAGCCTGGTGATTGTTGACGGTCGGGTGTACTGGGATGGCAGCACCGCCAGCCTGCTGCGCGGTGAAAGCCCGGCGGCCGCCATCCTTGGCGTATCACCGCGTTAAGCGAAGAACACCTTCCACAGCAGCTGCAGGAAAATTGGCATCATCGGGTGGAACAACAGCGCAATAAAGGCACCCACGCCGATGAGCGCCATCAGCGGAGCCAGCCAGCGCAGGCGCGCCAGTGGCAGATAAGGCGTAGCCCAGTCGACGCTTTTGCCGCTGCGCCACCAGCGCCACAGCAGCCAGCCGCCGATCCACAGCAGCAGCGCCACCGCCAGCAGCAGCCATTTGAAGCTGTCGCCCTGCGCCGCCTGCGGCACGTCGATCGCCACGCCCGCCAGAATGCCCGGCATCAGGTAGGCCGGCGGCCACAGGATGCAGCCGATAATGTTCGGCGGCAGGAATTTACGCACCGGCAGCTCCAGCATGCCGGCCGCCAGCGGAATCAGTGGACGCGTCGGTCCGACAAAGCGCCCCACGAGGATGGTAAACATGCTGTGCTGATGCAGCGCGTGCTCGGTTTTATCCAGCAGCCCTTTGTATTTTTGCAGGTATTTCCAGCGGTGCAGCGGTCCCTGGAATTTCCAGCCAATGCCGTACGACACCCAGTCGCCAATCAGACAGCCGGCCAGCCCGGCGGCCCACGCCGGATAGAGCCCGATTTGTCCGCTGCCCACCAGCGCGCCGAGGCTGGCCATCAAGACCGTTCCCGGCAGCAGCAGGCCGACAAACGCCAGCGACTCAAGAAAGGTCACCAGCGCCACGGCAATCAGCGCGTACTCCAGCGATTGCGTAAACAGGTGTTGGATCCAGGCTTCCATAACTATCCTCTGCGGAATATAGAGGCTGGATTGTCCTGAGACAGCCCCACAGCGTCAAGCAATTCCCCGCGCTGCCGCACGCCCGCGCCGCGCGGACGACGGCACCACCGGCAGTACACTGTATAAACATCCATGATATACTGAAATGAATTCATTCTCCGGAGTTAACGTGACCGAACCGCGCGCAGGATTTTTGCTGACTCGCCACTGGCGGGATACCCCGACCGGCAGCGAGGTGGTGCTGTGGCTGGCCACCGACCAGGGCCCGCAGCGCCTGGTCCTGCCTGTGCAGGAGTCAGTGGCGTTTATTCCCCGGGAGTTCCAGGCGCAAACCGAAGCGCTGATTCGTGACGAGCGCCATACGCGCCTGCAACCGCTGAATCTGAAAGATTTCCGGCGCCGACCGGTGCTGGGACTCTATTGCCGCAGCCACCGGCAGTTGCAAAGCATCGAAAAACGCCTGCGTGAAAACGGCATTGCGGTGTATGAAGCAGATATCCGCCCGCCGGAACGCTACCTGATGGAGCGCTTTATCACGGCACCGGTGTGGTTCAGCGGCGAGCCGCGTGGCGACAGCCTCGTCAACGCGCGCCTCAAGCCGCATCCCGATTACCGTCCGCAACTGAAATGGGTGTCGCTCGACATCGAAACCACCGAGCACGGCGAGCTGTACTGTATCGGGCTGGAGGGCTGCGGCCAGCGCCAGGTGTATATGCTCGGCCCGCCGAACGGTGATGCCAGCCAGCTGGATTTTGAACTGATTTACCTCGACAGCCGGCCACAGCTGCTGGAGCAGCTTAACGCCTGGTTCGCCCGTCACGATCCCGATGTCATCATCGGCTGGAACGTGGTGCAGTTTGACCTGCGCGTGCTGCAAAAACATGCCGACCGCTACGGTATTCCGCTGCGTCTTGGCCGTCAGCAGCAGCCGCTGGAGTGGCGCGAGCACGGCTTTAAGCCCGGCGTGTTCTTCGCTCAGGCCAGCGGCCGGCTGGTGATTGACGGTATCGAGGCGCTGAAATCGGCGTTCTGGGACTTCGCCTCATTCAGCCTGGAAGCGGTGTCGCGCGAGCTGCTGGGCGAAGGCAAAGCCATCAACAATCCGTGGCAGCGCATGGAAGAGATCAACTGGCGCTTTGCCCACGACAAACCGGCGCTGGCCACCTACAACCTGAAGGATTGCGAGCTGGTTACGCGTATTTTCCAGCACACCGCCATCATGCCGTTTTTGCTGGAGCGCGCCACCGTCAATGGCCTGGCAGTGGATCGCCACGGCGGATCGGTGGCGGCGTTCAGCCACCTGTATATTCCGCGAATGCACCGCGCCGGCTTTGTCGCGCCCAATCTCGGCGAAGTGGCACCGGAAGCCAGCCCTGGCGGCTACGTGATGGATTCGCGCCCCGGACTGTATGATTCGGTGCTGGTGCTGGATTATAAAAGCCTCTATCCGTCGATCATCCGCACCTTTCTGATCGATCCGGTCGGGCTGGTCGAAGGCCTGGCGCATCCGGATGACGCCGATTCGGTTCCCGGTTTTCGCCACGCGCGCTTTTCGCGCCGCACCCACTGTTTACCGGCGATTGTCGGGCAGATCTGGCAGGGGCGCGAGGCCGCCAAACGTGACGGCAACCAGCCGCTGTCGCAGGCGCTGAAGATCATCATGAACGCTTTTTATGGCGTACTTGGCACCAGCGCCTGTCGCTTTTTCGATCCGCGCCTCGCCTCGTCGATCACCCTGCGCGGTCACGCCATCATGCAGCAAACGCGTGAGCTGATTGAAGCCGAAGGTTTTGACGTGATTTACGGTGACACCGATTCTACTTTTGTCTGGCTGAAAAGCGCCCACAGCGAAGCCGATGCCGCCGCGATCGGCCAGCGGCTGGCCGGGCACGTGAATCGCTGGTGGCAACAGCATCTGCAGCAGACTTACGGTCTCGACAGCGCGCTGGAGCTGGAGTACGAAACCCATTTCAGCCGCTTCCTGATGCCAACCATTCGCGGCGCCGAACAGGGCAGTAAAAAGCGCTACGCCGGACTGATTCGCCGCGACGGTGACGAGCGGCTGGTGTTTAAGGGGCTGGAATCGGTGCGCACCGACTGGACGCCGCTGGCGCAGCAGTTCCAGCAGACGCTGTATGGCCGCATCTTCCGCGGTGAACCCTGGCAGGATTACATTCGCGACACCGTAGCACAGCTGCTGGCCGGCGAACTGGACGAGCTGCTGGTGTATAAAAAGCGCCTGCGCCGGCCGCTGAAAGATTACGAACGCAACGTGCCGCCCCACGTGCGTGCCGCGCGCCTCGCCGATGAACATAACCGTAAACTGCAGCGTCCGCTGCAGTATCAGAACGGCGGATCGATCCGCTACGTCATGGCCACCGCCGGGCCGGAGCCGCTGGAAGCGCGCAGCACGCCGCTGGATTACGATCACTACGTCAGCAAGCAGCTGCAGCCGATCGCCGAAGGGATTTTACCGTTTGTCGGTGATGACTTTGCTACACTGATCACCGGGCAACTGGGGCTTTTTTGACAGGTGACGAATGCCCTGCCATCCAGTACCATAGCGCCCTTCCTGATTCTCACCGCGTGCACCAGCTGACCAGATAACTGTCTGGCGGTGGGGTATTGTCTGAGAGCAGGCGAACGTCTTTCTATCTTTTAGAGAATCGAGCAAAAAATATATGGTTTTTACACTGGGTCAACGCTGGATTAGTGATACGGAAAGTGAGCTGGGACTGGGGACAGTCGTGGCGCTGGATACGCGCATGGTCACACTGATGTTTCCCGCCACCGGCGAAAACCGCCTCTATGCCCGTAATGATTCTCCGGTCACCCGCGTGATTTTTAATCCGGGTGATACCGTCACCAGCCACGAAGGCTGGCAGATGCAGGTTGATGAAGTCCGCAACGAAAACGATTTAGTGACTTACATCGGCACGCGTCTTGATACCGACGAAAGCAACGTGGTGCTGCGCGAAGTGATGCTCGACAGCAAACTGGTGTTCAGCAAGCCACAGGATCGCCTGTTTGCCGGCCAGCTGGATCGCATGGATCGCTTCGCCCTGCGCTTCCGCGCACGCAAATACCAGAGCGAACAGTATCGCCTGCCGATTAGCGGCCTGCGCGGTATGCGCACCAACCTGATTCCGCACCAGCTGCACATCGCACATGACGTCGGTCGCCGTCATGCGCCGCGCGTGCTGCTGGCCGATGAAGTCGGCCTCGGTAAAACCATTGAAGCCGGGATGATTATCCAGCAGCAGCTGCTGGCCGGACGCGCCGAGCGCGTGCTGATCGTGGTGCCGGAAACCCTGCAGCACCAGTGGCTGGTGGAGATGCTGCGCCGCTTCAACCTGCGCTTTGCCCTGTTCGACGACGATCGCTACACCGAAGCGCAGCACGACAGCGACAACCCGTTTGATACCGAGCAGCTGATTATCTGCTCGCTGGATTTTGTCCGCCGCAACAAACAGCGGCTGGAGCTGCTGGCCGAAGCTGACTGGGATCTGCTGGTGGTCGACGAAGCGCACCATCTGGCGTGGAGCGAAGCCGCGCCGAGCCGCGAATATCAGGTTATCGAACAGCTGGCGGAAAAGACCGCCGGCGTGCTGCTGCTGACCGCGACGCCGGAACAGCTCGGCATGGAGAGCCACTTTGCCCGTCTGCGCCTGCTGGACCCGAATCGTTTCCACGATTTCGCGCAGTTTGTGGCCGAGCAGCAGCACTACCGCCCGGTGGCAGACGCCGTCAGTACGCTGCTGGCCGATCACGCCATTAGCAAAGACGAGATGAACCTGATCAACGATCTGGTCGGTGAGCAGGATATTGAGCCGCTGCTGCAGGTGGCGAACAGCGATCGCGACGGCAAACACGACGCGCGTAAAGAGCTGATTTCGATGCTGATGGATCGCCACGGCACCAGCCGCGTGCTGTTCCGTAACACGCGTAACGGTGTGAAGGGCTTCCCGAAACGCGAACTGCATCAGATTCGCCTGCCGCTGCCGGCGCAGTATCAGACGGCGATTAAAGTCTCCGGCATTATGGCGGCGCGCAAAACGGCGGAAGAGCGCGCGCGCGACATGCTGTATCCGGAGCAGATTTATCAGGAATTTGAAGGCGACAGCGGCACCTGGTGGAACTTCGACCCGCGCGTTGAGTGGCTGATGGGCTACCTCACCAGCAACCGTAAAGAGAAAGTGCTGGTGATTTGCGCCAAAGCCGCCACTGCGCTGCAGCTGGAGCAGGTGCTGCGCGAGCGCGAAGGCATCCGCGCCGCGGTGTTCCATGAAGGACTATCGATTATCGAACGCGACCGCGCGGCCGCCTTCTTCGCTTCGCAGGAAGATGGCGCCCAGGTGCTGCTGTGTTCGGAAATCGGCTCGGAAGGGCGTAACTTCCAGTTCGCCAGCCGGCTGGTGATGTTCGATTTACCGTTTAACCCGGATCTGCTCGAGCAGCGTATCGGCCGTCTCGATCGTATCGGCCAGCTGCATGACATCCAGATTCTGGTGCCGTGGCTGGAGAAAACCGCCCAGGCAGTGCTGCTGCGCTGGTACCACGAAGGGCTGGACGCGTTTGAGCACACCTGCCCGACCGGCCGCACCATCTACGACAGCGCCTACCCGCAGTTGATTGAGTATCTGGCCGCGCCGGACAACCCGCAGGGGCTGGACGACTTTATCGCCCAGAGCCGCAAACAGCATGACACCCTGAAGGCGCAACTGGAGCAGGGGCGCGACCGTCTGCTGGAGCTGAACTCGAACGGCGGCGAAGCCGCGCAGGCGCTGGCTGATGCCATCGGCGAGCAGGATAACGACACCGAGCTGGTGAACTTTGCGCTCAACCTGTTTGATATCGTCGGTATCAACCAGGAAGATCGCAGCGATAACCTGATCGTCCTGACGCCTTCTGACCACATGCTGGTGCCGGATTTCCCCGGCCTGCCGGAAGATGGCTGCACCGTAACCTTTAACCGTAACCAGGCGCTGTCACGCGAAGATACCCAGTTCATTACCTGGGAACATCCGCTGATTCGCAACGGCCTCGACCTGATTCTCTCCGGCGACACCGGCAGCTGTGCGCTGTCGCTGCTGAAGAACAAGGCGCTGCCGGTGGGCACGCTGCTGGTAGAGATGATCTATGTGGTCGAAGCACAGGCGCCGAAGCACCTGCAGCTTACCCGCTTCCTGCCGCCCACGCCGGTCCGCCTGCTGATGGATCGCGCCGGAAATAACCTCGCCGGCAAGGTGGAATTCGAAAGCTTTAACCGTCAGCTCAACGCAGTCAATCGCCATACCGGCAGCAAGCTGGTGAACGCGGTGCAGCAGGATGTGCATCCCATCCTGACGCAGGCGGAAAAAGTCATCGTGCCGGAAGCGCAGGCGCTGATTGCGGCGGCCAAAGCCGAAGCCGATGAGAAGCTGAGCGCCGAGCTCTCGCGCCTTGAAGCGCTGAAAGCGGTCAACCCCAACATCCGTGATGATGAGGTTGATGCGCTGGAGAGCAACCGCGAGCAGGTGCTGGCCAGCCTCGGTGAAGCCGGCTGGCGGCTGGATGCGCTGCGTCTGATCGTTGTGACACACCAATAATCGCTGAGGCCGCGCCCAATCATGCTGATGGAACCCTACAATCCGCCGCTCGACCCCTGGCTGCATATTCTGTATCAGGACGAGCACATCATGGTGGTTAACAAGCCGAGCGGTTTGCTGTCGGTGCCTGGCCGCCTTGAGGAGCACAAGGACAGCGTGATGACGCGCATCCAGCGTGATTTTCCGCAGGCGGAGTCGGTGCACCGGCTCGATATGGCCACCAGCGGTGTGATTGTGGTGGCGCTGACCAAGGCGGCTGAGCGCGAGCTGAAGCGGCAGTTTCGCGAGCGCGAGCCCGCGAAGCAGTATGTGGCGCGCGTCTGGGGACATCCGGCAGCGGAACAGGGCATGATCGATCTGCCGCTGATTTGCGACTGGCCTAACCGGCCGAAGCAGATGGTGAGTGTGGAGCTGGGTAAGCCGGCGCAGACGGAGTATCAGGTGCTGGCGTATGACGCCGATAACAGCGCGCGGGTGCAGCTGAAGCCGATCACCGGCCGTTCACACCAGCTGCGCGTGCATCTGCTGGCGCTGGGGCATCCGATTCTCGGCGATCGCTTCTATGCCCATCCCGAGGCGTTAGCCATGGCGCCACGCCTGCAGCTGCACGCCGAATCGCTAACCATTACCCATCCGGCGTTTGGCAACAGCATGACGTTTCGCCAGCCGGCTGATTTTTAAGGGGCCGCCGCCCCTTATTTAAAGCCCTTCTCTTTGCGAATCAGGTCGTACGCGGCCTGAATTTCCTGCGCTTTCTGCTTCGCCATCTCCATCATCTCCGGCGGCAGACCTTTCGCCACCAGCTTATCCGGATGGTGCTCGGCCATCAGCTTGCGGTAGGCGCGCTTAATGGTGGTGCTGTCGTCGCTGCTTTTCACCCCCAGCACGCTGCAGGCATCTTCCAGCGTCGGGCCACGTTTCGCCTGCTGATAAGCGCCGCCGCCGTACGACGAACCGCCACCAAACTGCTGACCGCCCTCCATCATGCGCAGGAACTGATCGAACTGCGCGCGGGAAATCCCCAGCTCTTCCGCGATGACGTACAGCACCTGACGCTCGTTGGGATGCAGCGAACCATCAGCAAACGCCGCCTGGATTTGAATTTCCAGAAACATCCGAATCAGGTCGAAACGGCCAAAGCAGGCGCTGCGCAGCTCGCGCAGTTTGTTACGTAACGGATATTCGCTCTGTTTACCTTCACGAAACGCACGCTGCGCCGCGGTACGTGCCTCGCCATGCAGCTGCATACGATCCATAAATAAAGAGGCAATCTGGATATCCGCTTCGGTGACGCGCCCTTTCGACTTGGTCAGATGGCCCATCACCTGGAACGTGGTGCTGAAGAACAGCGTCTGACGCGCCTGATTGTTGGCGAAGTAGCCCTGTCCTTTTACGCTGCGCACTTTGTCAAACAGATGACCAATGATCAGACCCAGTACGATGCCCCAAAAGCCTGCTCCGGAAAGTAAGCCAAGAGCCAGACCAATAACTTTTCCCCAGTAGCGCATAAACTCCTCAATTCGCCATGCTTGCGGCTGAAAATTGCATTATCATACCTGTCATTTATCTCCGCGCCTAACGGCAACGCAGGCAGAGCAGGATTAACACTGGCGCAACGCCGGGCGGTACGTTAGTCTCTGTCCGGATTGTCGGCATGATGCCAGTTTTCATGGAATTATCGAAACCGCGTATGAAAAAACGTATACCTACCCTGCTGGCTACCATGATTGGTGCAGCGCTTTATAGTCAGCATGCACTGGCCGACGATCTGATGTCGCAGTGTATGCTGGGCGTGCCGAGCTACAACCGTCCGCTGGTCAGTGGCGACGCGAATTCGCTGCCGGTAACCATCAACTCTGACTCAGCAAAAGGGAACTATCCGAACGACGCGGTGTTCACCGGTAATGTTGATGTGCAGCAGGGGAACAGCCGTCTGGTTGCCGACGAGATGCAGCTGCATCAGCGTCAGCAGGACGGACAAACGACGCCGGTGCGTACCGTCGATGCGCTGGGTAATGTGCACTATGACGACAACCAGGTCATCCTGAAAGGTCCGAAAGCCTGGTCCAATCTGAACACCAAAGACACCAACGTGTGGAACGGTAATTATCAGATGGTCGGCCGTCAGGGTCGCGGTGATGCTGACCAGATGAAACTGCGCGGTAATAACCGCTATACCATTCTGGAAAACGGCAGCTTTACCTCCTGTCTGCCGGGTTCCAACAGCTGGAGCGTGGTCGGTTCGGAAGTGATTCAGGACCGTGAAGAAGAAGTGGCGGAGATCTGGAATGCGCGCTTCAAGCTCGGCAACGTGCCGGTGTTTTACAGCCCATATCTGCAACTGCCGATTGGCGACCGCCGCCGCTCCGGCTTCCTGATCCCCAACGCGAAATACGGCAGCAACAACGGCTTCGAATTCATGCTGCCGTACTACTGGAACATCGCGCCTCAGGCCGATGCCACCATTACGCCGCACTACATGAGCAAGCGCGGTCTGCAGTTGCAGAACGAGTTCCGCTACCTGACGCAGTTTGGTGCCGGCCTGTTAGAGCTGGACTATCTGCCGTCTGACAACCAGTACAACAAAGATAAAGCCGCGCGACCATCGGTGCAGAACGACAGCAACGATGACCGCTGGCTGTTCTACTGGCGTCACTCCGGCGTCTACGATCAGCACTGGCGCTTCAACGCCGACTACACCAAAGTCAGCGATCCTTATTACTTCAACGATCTTGATTCGAAGTACTACAGCTCGACTGACGGCTACGCCACGCAGAAATTCAGCGTAGGCTACGCTGACACCAACTGGGATGCGACGCTGTCCAGCAAAGACTTCCAGGTGTTTGGTAATACCAGCAGCCAGAACGTGTATCGGGCGATGCCGCAGCTGGATGTCAATCTGTACCAGAACGATATCGGGCCGTTTGACGGTCGCATCTATGCGCAGGCGGTGAAGTTCACTAACGTCAGTAACCGAATGCCGGAAGCGACGCGTTTGCACATCGAGCCAACGCTCAACCTGCCGCTGTCCAACGGCTGGGCCAGTCTGGATACTGAGGCAAAGCTGCTGGCAACGCATTACCAGCAGGATAACGTTAACTACTACAACGAAAATATCGATACCACCCGCACCAATCAGCTGAAAGAGTCGGTCAACCGCACCCTGCCGCAGTTCAAGGTAGATGGTCGCCTGGTATTTGACCGCAATATGGACTGGGCCGAAGGCTACACCCAGACGCTGGAACCGCGCGTGCAGTACCTGTATATCCCGTACCGCAACCAGAGCAACATCTATCCGTACGACTCCACGCTGCTGCAGACCGACTACACCGGCCTGTTCCGCGATCGCACCTACAGCGGCCTCGATCGTATCGCTTCGTCTAACGAAGTGGCGACCGGCGTGACCACGCGTATTTATGATAACGATCTGGTTGAACGTTTTAACGTTTCCGTGGGTCAAATCTACTCGTTTACCCCGTCTCGTACCGGCGTAAACCAGACGAATAAAGAAGATGATACCGGTAGCCTGGTGTGGGCGGGTGATACTTACTGGAAAGTCAGCGATCGCTGGGGCGTGCGCGGTGGCTTGCAATACGATACGCGGCTGGACAACGTTTCCCAGGGCAATGCCATTGTGGAATACCGTCGTGATGCCGACCGTATGGTGCAGCTGAGCTACCGCTACAGCAGCCCGGAGTATGTGGCGCAGGCGTTGAATAACCCCAGCTATGTCACTAACCCGATCTACAAAAACGGTATCTCGCAGGTGGGCGCCACGGCCAGCTGGCCGATTGCCGATGCCTGGTCGCTGGTGGGGGGTTACTACTATGACACCCGTAACAGCCGTCCGGCCGAGCAGCTAGTCGGTCTGCAGTACAGCTCCTGCTGCTACGCCATTCGTCTGGGTTACGAACGCAAGATCAACGGTTGGGAAAACAACGACAGCAAGTATGACAACCAAATCTCATTCAACATTGAGCTGCGTGGTCTGAGTTCTAACTATGGCTTAGGCACCAATGAAATGCTGCGTCAGGGCATCATCCCTTATCAGCGCGCTTTCTGATGTTGTGATATTTGACAGGCTATCCCGCAGTGCGGAAACAACAATGGATAAAGTATGAAGAACTGGAGAATGCTGATTCTTGGTGTGGCGATTACCGCTAACACTGCGTTCGCAGCCCCACAGATGGTCGATAAAGTTGCCGCAGTCGTGAACAACGGCGTGGTGCTGGAAAGTGACGTAGACAACATGCTGCGCACGGTGAAGTCACAGGCGCAGCAGGCTGGTCAGCAGCTGCCGGATGACAAAACCCTGCGTCATCAGATCCTTGAACGCCAGGTCATGGACGCCATCATTCTGCAGATGGGCGAAAAAGCCGGTCTGCAGGTGAGCGATCAGCAACTGGATCAGGCGATTCAGAACATCGCCGCGCAGAACCGCATGAGCGTTGATCAGCTGCGCAGCCGTCTGGCCTATGACGGGATGAACTACAACGATTATCGCGCGCAGATCCGCAAAGAGATGCTGATCTCTGAAGTGCGTAACAATGAAGTGCGTCGTCGCGTCACCATTCTGCCGCAGGAAGTGGATACGCTGGCTAAGCAGATTGGCTCGCAGAATACCCAGGGCACCGAACTTAACATCAGTCAGATTCTGCTGCCGCTGCCGGAAAATCCAACTCAGCAGCAGGTTGACGACCAGGAAGCGCTGGCGCGTCAGCTGGTGGGTGAACTGAAAGGTGGTGCCGATTTCGGTAAACTGGCCGTGACCTACTCTGCCGATCCGCAGGCGCTGAAAGGCGGCAACATGGGCTGGGGCAAAATTGAAGAGCTGCCAACGCTGTTCTCGCAGGCGCTGAGCAGCGCGAAGAAAGGCGACATCGTCGGCCCAATCCGCTCCGGCGTTGGCTTCCATATCCTGAAAGTGAACGACCTGCGCGGCGAGAGCAAAAACATTTCGGTCACCGAAGTGCATGCCCGCCACATTCTGCTGAAGCCGTCACCGATCCTTACCGACGATCAGGCACGTCAGAAGATTGAACAGATCGCCGCAGACATCAAGAGTGGCAAAACCACCTTCGCCGCTGCCGCGAAACAGTTCTCCGACGATCCGGGTTCAGCGAACCAGGGCGGCGACCTCGGCTGGGCGTCACCGGAAATCTACGATCCGGCGTTCCGTGATGCGCTGCTGAAGCTGCAGAAAGGCCAGGTCAGCGCGCCGGTGCACTCCTCCTTCGGCTGGCACCTGATTCAGCTGCTGGATACCCGTCAGGTGGATAAAACCGATGCCGCGCAGAAAGAGCGCGCTTACCGTCTGCTGTTCAACCGTAAGTTTGCCGAAGAAGCGCAAACCTGGATGCAGGAACAGCGCGCCAGTGCTTACGTGAAGATTCTGGATGGCAATGGTCAGTAATTATCGTGTGGCGATCACGCCCGGCGAACCCGCCGGGATTGGTCCCGATCTCGCCGTTGCGCTGGCTCAGCGTGACTGGCCGGTTGAGCTGGTGGTGTGCGCAGACGGCGACGTGCTGCGCCAGCGCGCGGCTCAACTGGGTTTGCCGCTGACGCTGCGTGACTATCAGCCCGGCGTGGCACCGCAGCCGCAGCAGGCCGGTACGCTGACGCTGCTGCCCATCGCGACGGCGCAGCCGGTGACCGCCGGCGAACTGACGGTCGCCAACGGTCATTACGTACTGGAGACGCTGGCCCGCGCCTGCGACGGCTGCCTCAGCGGCGAGTTTGCCGCGCTGGTAACCGGTCCGGTGCACAAAGGCGTGATCAATGACGCCGGCATCCCCTTCACCGGCCACACTGAGTTCTTTGCTGAGCGCGCCGGTGGCGATCGCGTGGTGATGATGCTGGCGACCGAAGCGTTGCGCGTGGCGCTGGCCACCACGCATCTGCCGCTGAAAGATGTCGCGAACGCCATCACCCGTGACAGCCTGCATGAAGTCATCACCATCCTGCATCAGGATTTGCAGCAAAAGTTTGGCATTCCGCAGCCGCATATCTTTGTCTGCGGGCTCAACCCGCATGCTGGCGAAAGCGGTCATATGGGCCGGGAAGAGATCGATACCATCATCCCGGCGCTCGACGAACTGCGCCAGCAGGGCCTGCAGCTCACCGGTCCGTTACCGGCGGATACGCTGTTTCAGCCGAAATATCTGCAGCACGCTGATGCAGTGCTGGCGATGTATCACGACCAGGGCCTGCCGGTGCTAAAATTCCAGGGATTTGGTCGCGCGGTGAATATCACCCTCGGCCTGCCATTTATCCGTACCTCTGTTGACCACGGCACCGCGCTGGAACTCGCCGGTCTGGGCAGCGCAGAGCCGGGCAGCTTTATTACGGCGCTTAACCTCGCCATCACTATGATCAAGAGCAGTAATGAATAATCGCGTCCATCAGGGGCACTACGCCCGTAAACGTTTCGGGCAGAACTTCCTGAACGATCAGTACATTATCGACAGCATCGTCTCCGCTATTCATCCGCAAAAGGGTGAAGCCATGGTGGAGATTGGCCCAGGGCTGGGTGCGTTAACCGAGCCGGTGGGCGAGCGTCTTGATGCGCTGACTGTCGTCGAGCTGGACCGCGACCTTGCCGCGCGTTTGCAGACGCACCCGTTCCTCGGTCCTAAGCTGACGATTTATCAGCAGGATGCGATGACCTTCGACTTCTCCGCGCTGTCAAAGGAGCAGGGTCAGCCGCTGCGCGTGTTTGGCAACCTGCCTTACAACATCTCGACGCCGCTGATGTTCCACCTTTTCAGCTATACTGGTTCGATTAAAGATATGCACTTCATGCTGCAGAAAGAGGTGGTTAACCGTCTGGTAGCCGGCCCGGGCAGCAAAGCTTACGGGCGTCTCAGCGTGATGGCGCAATATTATTGTCAGGTGATTCCGGTGCTGGAAGTGCCACCACAATCGTTCACCCCGCCACCGAAAGTGGATTCGGCGGTAGTGCGTCTGGTGCCCTTTACCCAGCCACCGTATCCGGTCAGCGATGTGCGTTTACTGAGCCGTATCACCACCGAAGCGTTTGGTCAGCGACGCAAAACCCTGCGTAACAGCCTGGGACACCTGTTCACGGCCGGTGCGCTGGATGAACTCAACATCGACGCCTCGCTGCGGGCAGAAAATGTCACCGTGGCGCAGTATTGCCAGCTGGCAAACTGGCTGGGCAATCATCAGGCTGAATCTGCGGAGAACTGAGTGCATGAGTGAACTGGCCCGCGTTTGTGTTCAGGTACTGAGTCAGTATGTGGAATCGCAATCCTCTCCCGATGAGGATCGCTACGTGTTTGCCTACACCATCACCATCCGTAACCTCGGGCGCAACAGCGTGCAGCTGCGCAGCCGCTACTGGCTAATCACCAATGGCAACGGGCGCGAGACCGAAGTGCAGGGTGAAGGCGTGGTCGGTGAGCAGCCGCATATCGCGCCCGGCAATGAGTTTCAGTACACCAGCGGTGCGGTTCTGGAAACGCCGATGGGCACCATGCAGGGACACTATGTGATGATCGACGAAGAGGGCGAGACCTTCCACGTGGAGATTCCGGTGTTCCGCCTCGCGGTGCAAACCCACATTCACTAATTCCTCCTCCGCCCGGCCAGTCCGGGCGGCGCGTTTTCATCGGACTGACTTAATGAGTACATACCTGATTGGCGATATTCACGGCTGTTATGACGAATTACGTGCGCTGCTGGCGCAGGTCAATTTTGATGCGCAGCAGGACGAGCTATGGCTGACCGGCGACCTGGTGGCGCGCGGTCCGGGTTCGCTTGAGGTACTGCGCTACGTCAAGTCGCTCGGAGACTGTGTGCGCATAGTGCTGGGCAACCATGACCTGCATTTGCTGGCAGTGTATGCCGGGATCAGTCGTAACAAGCCCAAGGATCGCCTGACTCCCCTGCTGGAAGCGGACGATGCCGACGAGCTGATTAACTGGCTGCGTCGCCAGCCGCTGCTGCAGGTGGATGAAGAGAAAAAGCTGCTGATGGCGCATGCTGGCATTACGCCGCAGTGGGATCTGGAGACGGCACAGCAGTGCGCGCGCGAAGTTGAGGCGGTCTTGTCCAGCGACAGCTATCCGCTGTTTCTCGATGCCATGTATGGCGACATGCCGAACAACTGGACACCGGAGCTGAGCGGACTGGCGCGCCTGCGTTTCAGCACCAATGCGCTGACGCGCATGCGCTTCTGTTTCCCCAATGGTCAGCTCGACATGATTTGCAAAGAGGCACCCGCCTCAGCGCCGCCGCCGCTGAAACCGTGGTTTCAGGTGCCCGGCAAAATCAGCAGCGATTATACGCAAATCTTTGGTCACTGGGCTTCGCTGGAAGGAAAAGGCACGCCAGAGCATGTGATCGGGCTCGACACCGGCTGCTGTTGGGGCGGAACGCTGACCCTGCTGCACTGGGAGAGCGGCCAGTATTACACCCAGGTCTCGAACCGTGACCAGGCCATGGCGGAAAGCGCGGTGAATGCGCCCTCCCCCCTGAGCGATATGCAGTAAACAAAAAGCCCCGCGATGTTAGCGGGGCTTTTTTGGTCACCATAAATGGCGACCCTGCAAAGACAATCTGTACCGTGACAGCCATCAACCTGATATTGCACGGGTTTATCGCGTCATAAACAGCAATTGATCCCTGTCTTTACAGGCTGCGCATTCATACGCACCTGGCCACAATCAACGGCGGCGATCCAGAATCTCAAAGCAGTAACTGTGCGAATTCTGCGCATCGGCATCGTGGAACTCACTGAACGTCGACTGCCACTCGTCCGGCTCGTAATCCGGGAACTGGGTGTCGCCTTCCACTTCCGCATCGATATGCGTCAGATAGAGACGATCGGCGCGCGCCAGCATCTGCGCATAAATCCGGCCACCGCCAATCACCATGATCTCTTCTGCCTCACCCGCTGCGGCAATCGCCTCTTCCGGCGACGTCACCCAGGTCACGCCGTCATGGTTGCCGGGCTGGCTGCTGACCACAATGTTCAGACGTCCCGGTAACGGGCGACCAATCGATTCAAAGGTCAGGCGGCCCATAATCACCGGTTTGTTCAGCGTGTTGCGCTTGAACCACGCGAGGTCGGCAGGCAGGTGCCATGGCATGGCGTTTTCCATGCCAATAATACGATCTGCTGCCAGTGCCGCGATCAAACTAATCATGTTAAAAGACCTACAGGAAAAAAATTGGCGCAATGATACGTAAAGGTGAAACTTTCGTCGATAGGACGACCGTGCTATTTACGTAAAGCCCGCTTGGCTCGGCGTTTTGTCTGAGCGACAGAGTTTTACTCCGGCTTTGCGGCCGTTAGCGGAAAGAGCCGCCAGAATTCGCGGTGAAGGCGCTACAACTCAGGGTGATGCTCCACGCTGCCCGCGCGCTGTGTAAAGAAAAGCGCACTGTGTCCGCCCCAAAAAAACGGCTCCCGCAGGAGCCGTTGATTTACGCATCAGAAATCGTAGCGCAGGCGCACCAGATTAACGTTGCCCAGTGATTTATCGGTACTGGAGGTGATCACGTACTCGTAGTCGACGCGGAAACCGTAGTCGAGCTGCGCGCTGACGCCCACGCCGTTATCGATACGCTTGTAGTTACGTCCATTGACGAACTCCAGGCGATCGCCCATGAAGTACGGCTGGATGCTCTTCACAGCATACTGGCCGATCGGGAATTTATAACCGGCGAAGTATTCAACGCCCCACGCATCATCCGCGAAGTAGTTGTTAACGGTGTTGAGTTTAGTTGGCGAGAAGTTCTCATACCAGCCCGCACCGGCGGACAGCGTCCAGTTGTCCGGCGTCCAGCTCAGCGCGGTGCCGTAGATATTCTGGTCGTAACGCTTGCTGTCACCATTGCCCGGATTGCGGATATCTGCGCGGGTGTAGTTCCACGCGGTGCCCCACGCCAGATCTTTGGTGATGTGATAGTTCACACCCAGCGAACCGCCGCCCTTACGCTTGTAGCGCAGGCCGTTGCCCGGCAGATAATCGTCATCTTCAAACAGATAAGCGGCATAGACATCCGCATCGCCAAAGGTGTTTTTATACTTCAGCATCTTGCGCGAGCGGTAAGATCCGTCGTAGTCACCGTTGATGCCGTTACCCGGTGCCTGGGCCAGCATATCGTAGTCCCAGATATCGGTTTTAGCGCCGACGACATCGTAATAAACGCTGTTCTGCTGGCCAAAATAGAGCTCGCCCAGCGATGCGCTTTTGAAACCGGTATACAGCTGGCGACGCGTGGTGTTATGGGCACCGTCCGCATAGTGGTTATCCCAGCCCCACCAGGCCGGGAAGTTAACGCCCAGCTCGTAGTAACCCACCCAGCTGACATCGTCAAACAGGTAGTAGTTGGCGCTGAAGCGGAAACGTGAACCGCCGTCGTAGCCGTTACGCTTATACGATTTATCGTTAACCCCGTTCTGATGCAGATACTGCGGACGAACACTGCCGCCCACTTTGAAATCAAGACGGCTAAGCGGATCGCCGGCCTGCGGATCCTGCTTCAGCAGGGTGATTTCCGCCTGACTGGCGAGAGGTGCAGCAACAAATAACGCAGCCACTGCGCTGAGAGTGAAAGCACGCATTTTCATTTTTATATCCCGTAAAGGTGAGCGCTCTATGATTGAGCAGCGGAATAGTACGGTGCGCTTAGCGGAGAGGTATTTATAATTTTGTGCGGATACGCCTGAATGTAACTGGTTTCGCATCAACTGATAAAAATTATGTCAAATCAATAGATTTGTAACGTATAACCTTATGCAGCACAGGCAAAACAGCAAAAAAAAAACGGCCCGCGCGGGGCCGTTTAGTCACAGAGCAGGCAGTTTAGCCTTTGATCTGCGCGTGCATTTCCTGCACCGAAATCACTTTTTCGGTCGGATCCGCATTCAGCGCCATCGCGGTAGCAAAACCACCGTTCAGCGTGGTGTCGTAATGCACTTTGTACTGCAGCGCGCTGCGGCGAATCAGTTTCGAATCCTCAATCGCCTGACGTCCTGCGGTGGTGTTGACGATGTAGGTGTACTCACCGTTCTTCAGGCGATCCTGAATGTGCGGACGCCCTTCGTGCACCTTGTTCACCAGGCGCGGATTGATGCCGGCTTCACCCAGCACCACGGCGGTACCGTGCGTCGCATCCAGCTCGAAGCCAAATTTCTGCAGCTTCGCGGCCAGGTCAACAATACGTTTCTTGTCGCCTTCACGCACCGACAGCAACGCACGTCCCTGCTTCTTCATATTGCTCTGCGCGCCGAGCATAGCTTTGCTGAATGCTTCCGCGAAGGTGCGGCCCACGCCCATCACTTCACCGGTCGAACGCATTTCCGGACCAAGAATCGGGTCCACGCCCGGGAATTTGTTGAACGGCAGCACCACTTCTTTCACCGAGTAATACGGCGGAATCACCTCTTCGGTCACGCCCTGTTCAGCCAGGGTTTTGCCAGCCATCACACGCGCAGCCACTTTTGCCAGCGGCACGCCGGTGGCTTTGGAGACAAACGGCACGGTACGCGCGGCACGTGGGTTCACCTCAATCAGGTAAACTTCGTTGTCTTTGACCGCAAACTGCACGTTCATCAGGCCACGTACGTTGAGTTCGAACGCCAGCTTTTCCACCTGCTGGCGCATCACGTTCTGAATCTCAGTGCTCAGGGTGTACGCCGGCAGCGAACAGGCCGAGTCACCGGAGTGCACGCCCGCCTGCTCGATATGTTCCATGATGCCGCCAATCAGCACGCGTTCGCCGTCGCAAATCGCATCGACGTCCACTTCCACCGCGTCATCGAGGAAGCGATCCAGCAGCACTGGCGCATCGTTGGACACGGACACCGCAGTCTGGAAGTAGCGCTTAAGATCCACTTCGTCATAGACGATTTCCATCGCCCGGCCGCCCAGCACGTAGGAAGGACGCACCACCAGCGGATAGCCAATCCCTGCGGCTTTCTCTACCGCCTGTTCCAGCGTCGCCACCGTGGCGTTAGCCGGCTGTTTCAGTTTCAGGCGATCCACCGCCTGCTGGAAACGCTCACGGTCTTCCGCGCGGTCAATGGCATCCGGGCTGGTACCAATCACCGGGACGCCAGCCGCTTCCAGCGCGCGCGCCAGCTTCAGCGGCGTCTGGCCACCGTACTGCACGATAACGCCTTTTGGCTGCTCGATGCGCACGATCTCCAGCACGTCTTCCAGCGTTACCGGCTCGAAGTAGAGACGGTCTGAGGTGTCGTAATCAGTTGACACGGTTTCCGGGTTACAGTTGACCATAATGGTTTCGTAACCGTCTTCACGCAGCGCCAGCGCCGCATGCACGCAGCAGTAATCGAACTCAATGCCCTGACCGATACGGTTTGGCCCGCCGCCCAGAATCATGATTTTGTCGCGATCCTGATTAGGATTGGCTTCGCACTCTTCTTCATAGGTGGAGTACATGTAGGCGGTGTCCGTGGCGAACTCTGCCGCACAGGTATCCACGCGCTTGTAAACCGGATGCAGGTTGAACTGATGACGCAGCTTGCGGATTTCACTTTCCGCCACACCGGCCAGCGTTGCCAGACGCACATCGGCAAAGCCTTTACGCTTCAGCGCACGCAGGAAATCCGCGCTCAGCGAGTTGACACCTTCGCGCGCCACCTGCTCTTCCAGGCGCACCAGTTCTTCAATCTGCACCAGGAACCAGCGGTCAACATTGGTCAGGTTGAACACGCCATCGACTGACATGCCGGCACGGAACGCATCAGCGATATACCAGATGCGGTCAGAACCGGCATCTTTCAGCTCGCGGCGGATACGGGTCAGGGCTTCGCCATCATCCAGATCCACTTTCGGGTCGAAACCGCTGGCGCCCACTTCCAGACCGCGCAGCGCTTTCTGCATCGACTCCTGGAACGTGCGGCCAATCGCCATCACTTCACCGACCGATTTCATCTGCGTGGTCAGACGGTCATTGGCACCGGCAAACTTCTCGAAGTTGAAGCGGGGAATCTTGGTGACGACGTAATCGATGGACGGTTCGAACGAGGCCGGCGTACGGCCACCGGTGATGTCGTTCATCAGTTCATCGAGGGTAAAGCCCACCGCCAGCTTGGCCGCGACTTTGGCAATCGGGAAGCCGGTCGCTTTCGAGGCCAGCGCTGAGGAGCGCGACACGCGCGGGTTCATCTCAATGACGATCAGGCGACCATCTTTCGGGTTCACCGAGAACTGCACGTTGGAACCGCCGGTTTCGACACCGATTTCACGCAGTACCGCCAGCGAGGCGTTACGCATGATTTGATACTCTTTATCCGTCAGCGTTTGGGCAGGCGCCACGGTGATGGAGTCACCGGTGTGAATCCCCATGGCGTCAAAGTTTTCGATCGAGCAGACGATGATGCAGTTGTCGTTTTTATCACGCACCACTTCCATCTCGTACTCTTTCCAGCCAATCAGCGACTCATCAATCAGCAGCTCATTGGTTGGCGACAGATCGAGGCCGCGCTCGCAAATCTCTTCAAACTCTTCGCGGTTGTAAGCGATACCACCACCGGTGCCGCCCATGGTAAACGACGGACGAATGATGCACGGGAAACCGACCTCTTCCGCTACCGCCAGCGCTTCTTCCATGGTGTGCGCGATACCGGAACGCGCGGTATCCAGGCCGATGCTCTTCATCGCCACGTCGAAGCGGCGACGGTCTTCTGCTTTATCAATCGCATCGGCGGTGGCACCAATCATGGTCACGCCAAACTCGGCCAGCACACCCTGGCGCTCCAGCTCCAGCGCACAGTTCAGCGCGGTCTGGCCACCCATGGTCGGCAGCACCGCATCCGGGCGCTCTTTTTCAATGATTTTACGCACAACTTCCCAGTGGATAGGCTCGATGTAGGTCGCATCCGCCATTTCCGGGTCAGTCATGATGGTGGCCGGGTTGGAGTTCACCAGAATGACGCGGTAACCCTCTTCACGCAGCGCTTTACACGCCTGCGCACCTGAATAGTCGAATTCACATGCCTGGCCAATCACAATCGGGCCAGCGCCAAGGATCAGGATAGATTTTATGTCAGTACGTTTTGGCATCGTGGGCTCCTGATTACTTCGCGTTAGAACGGTAAGCTTCGATCAGTTCGATAAAGTGATCGAACAGCGGCGCCGCATCGTGCGGGCCTGGGCTGGCTTCCGGATGTCCCTGGAAGCTGAACGCCGGTTTGTCGGTGCGGTGAATGCCCTGTACGGTCTGGTCAAACAGGGAAACATGGGTCACACGCAGGTTAGCCGGCAGGTTGGTTTCATCGACGGCAAAACCGTGGTTCTGCGCGGTGATCATCACGGTGTTGTTATCGAGATCTTTCACCGGATGGTTGCCACCGTGATGGCCAAGCTTCATCTTCACGGTTTTCGCACCGCTGGCCAGCGCCAGCAGCTGATGGCCAAGGCAGATACCAAACACCGGAATGTCGGTCTTCAGGAAAGCCTGAATCGCACTGATGGCGTAGTCGCACGGCTCCGGGTCGCCAGGGCCATTCGACAGGAAAATCCCGTCCGGATTCAGCGCCAGCACTTCATCTGCCGGCGTTTGCGCCGGGACAACCGTCAGGCGACAGCCGCGATCCACCAGCATGCGTAGAATGTTGCGCTTGGCGCCGTAGTCATAAGCCACCACGTGGAACGGCAGCGCGTCAGCGCTTTGCTGCTCGGGCAGGCCGCCTTTCAGCGCCCAGCTCCCCTGCTGCCACGCGTAGGTTTCCGCCGTGGTCACTTCTTTCGCCAGGTCCATGCCTTTCAGGCCCGGGAACGCCTGGGCTTTCTGCAGCGCCAGCGCCGCATCCGGACTGTCGCCGGCGATGATGCAGCCGTTCAGCGCCCCTTTCTCACGCAGCAGGCGCGTCAGTTTGCGCGTATCGATATCGGCGATACCGACAATGTTGTTGCGCTGCAGATAGGCTGACAGGCTCTCTTCGCTGCGGAAGTTGCTGGTAATCAGCGGCAGATCGCGGATGACGAGGCCCTGAGCATGAATTTGACTGGATTCTTCATCGGCGGCATTGGCACCAACGTTGCCGATATGAGGATAAGTGAGGGTGACGATCTGGCGGGAATAGGAAGGATCAGTGAGGATTTCTTGATAACCGGTCATTGACGTATTGAAAACGACCTCCCCCACTGCCGATCCCGTTGCCCCGATGGCCCGACCGTGGAATTGGGTTCCGTCTTCCAGAACCAAGAGCGCTGACTTAATCAAAACATCCTCCAGGGAATAAACAGTCACAATATCTGCATATTAATTCAAAATGATGCGCTGAATCAATGCAAAAACCGCCTGACCGCTCGATTTTTGGCAAATTGCGCGCATTCTAATGATCGACCTGGTGATTGTCTACCCTGAGCGGTTATTTTTTTGTATATTTCGGGCTACTGAATGTTAAAAGTGAAGCAACGCGACAAAATAGTGAGAGATCTCCGATAAATAATCGGTTGCCTGACGCAATTAATGGCAAAACACCGTCTGACTGCGTAAATTTTTGACCAAATGGTCAAAAAAAGCCACTCAACATGAAAAAACGTGCAGATAAATCACAAAAATAACCATCATAAACAAAAATGACACTCAGCTTGCCATTTTACAGACAAAATAAAGGGCAATGAAAACATTGCCCTGTTCAATCAATATCTTACCGATTGAAATAACCACATCACGATGGTTCACAACACTCACAACATCGATAAATCCAGCACATCACGCATATCATAAAGGCCGGATTTTTTATCTTTCAACCATGCGGCGGCTTTAACGGCCCCATTGGCGAAGGTCATGCGGCTGGAAGCCTTGTGCGTAATCTCTACGCGCTCGCCGATATCCGCAAACATCGCGGTGTGCTCACCGACAATATCGCCCGCGCGCACGGTGGCAAAGCCGATGGTTTGCGCCTTGCGCTCGCCGGTATGGCCTTCGCGCGCGTAAACCGCGTGCTCATCCAGCTTCCAGTGCATGGCGTCGGCAATCGCCTCTCCCATCGCCAGCGCTGTGCCTGATGGCGCATCCACTTTGTGGCGGTGATGCGCTTCCACAATCTCGATATCCGCATAGTCGCCCATCACTTTTGCCGCCTGCTGTAACAGGTTAAGCACCAGATTGACGCCTACGCTGAAGTTAGCGGCAAACACGATGCCAATCTCTTCAGCTGCTTCACGGATGGCTGCCTTACCGGCTTCATCAAAACCGGTGGTGCCAATCACCATCGCTTTTTGATGCTGACGGCAGAACGCCAGATATTCCAGCGTGCCTTCCGGACGGGTGAAATCGATCAGCACATCGAAATCATTCACCACCTGCCGCAGATCGTCGGTCACCCGTACGCCGGTTTTGCCGATTCCCGCCAGTTCACCGGCATCCGCCCCCAGCAGCGAGGAACCGCTGCGCGCCAGCGCCGCGCCTAACACCACGCCTTCCGCCTGCTGTGCGGCCTGAATCAGATTGCGTCCCATGCGACCCGGCGCACCAACAATAGCAATGCGGATTTCACTCATATTTATTCATTCCTGATACAAAACTATGCATGCAAAGCGTAAACAGGTTAACGGTCAGATAACAGTCACGCCACAATAATAACGGGATAATAAGAATTTTAGGCCAGCCGCGATAGATTATCAGTAAAAGCAATCCCGCCCGCTGGAAGTCACGGCTGAGGTGATAAAGGATAAAGAAAAGGCCGAACATTGTCGGCCTGTTTCTGTCAGCAAATTGAAGTGCTTACTGCACGTTGCGTACGTCGACGCGCAGCTCTTTCGGCACTTCAAACACGATATTCTCTTCACGGCCAATCAGCTCAATCGCCGCTTCGCCGCCCAGCTCACGCAGGCGCTGAATCACCTGCTGCACCAGAATATCCGGAGCCGAAGCGCCGGCGGTAACGCCGATACACTGCACGCCTTTGACCCACTCTTCCTGAATATCATCCGCAGAATCAATCAGCTTCGCCAGCTTGCCGGCACGCTGCGCCAGCTCCGCCAGACGATTCGAGTTGGAGGAGTTTTTCGAGCCGACCACCAGAACCACCTCCGCATCCTGCGCCAGCACGCGCACCGCTTCCTGGCGGTTGGTGGTGGCGTAGCAGATATCATCCTTACGCGGTCCAATGATTGCCGGGAAGCGCTGACGCAGCGCATCGATCACGTCCGAGGTATCATCCACCGACAGCGTGGTCTGCGTCATAAAGCACAGGTTGTTTTCATCTTTTACCTGCAGCTTAAACACATCCTCTGGCGACTCCACCAGATACATGCCGCCGTTCGGATTGCTGTACTGACCCATGGTGCCTTCCACTTCCGGATGGCCGGCGTGGCCGATGAGGATCGCTTCCACGCCTTTACGGCTGGCACGCGCCACTTCCATATGCACCTTGGTCACCAGCGGACAGGTGGCGTCAAACAGCATGGTGAGGCTGCGCGCTTTCGCTTCGGCCCGCACGGCCTGGGAAACGCCGTGTGCCGAGAAAATCAGGATGGCGTTGTCCGGAACTTCACTGATCTCTTCAATGAAGATCGCACCGCGCTCGCGCAGACTGCTGACCACGTAGCGGTTATGCACCACTTCATGGCGCACGTAAATTGGCGCGCCATACATCTCCAGCGCCCGCTCGACAATGCTGATAGCGCGGTCGACGCCTGCACAGAAACCGCGTGGGTTAGCTAACAGGATTTGCATCGCTGGCCTCCAGCACCGGATCGATCTCCAGCACTTCAATCTCAAATTTAATGCGCTGACCCGCCAGCGGATGGTTGAAATCGACGGTAATCGAGTCACCGGAAATTTCACGAATCACGCCCGGCATCTCGCTGCCGCCCATGCCGCTGAACAGCATGATGGCACCGACTTCCGGCTCGCCCGCGTCGATGAAATCACGGCGCGAGAAGTACTGGATCAGATCCGGGCTGGCAGCGCCAAAGGCGTCTTCCGGCTCGAGCGTAAAGGCGTGCTGATCGCCCACTTTACGTCCGACCAGCTCCTGCTCCAGCGCCGCCGACAGGCTGCCATCTCCCAGACGGAACAGCGCAGGCTTGCCGTTGGCGCGCGTGGATTCAGCCGTCGAGCCATCCTCCAGCTTCAGTGTAAAATGCACCAGCAGCGCGCTGTCGCGCTGAACGATGTCTGTCATCTGTTACCCTTATTTATTCGTGACCTGTTTGCCTTTCGGGCTCAGAAAGCCCTCCAGCACCACCAGCGCCGCACCAATGCAGATTCCGCAGTCGGCAATGTTAAAGGTGGCGAAGTGCCAGTCACCGACATAGAAGTCGATAAAGTCGACCACAAAGCCGTGCCAGGCACGATCAAACAGGTTACCCAGCGCCCCGCCAATAATCAGCGCGTAGGCAATGTTGGTTAATTTATTGCTGGCGCGATTGCGGTACATCATCACCAGCAGCGACACCACAATGGCGATGGCGATACCGGCAAAGAACCAGCGCTGCCAGCCGCCTTTGTCTGCCAGGAAGCTGAACGCCGCGCCATAGTTGTGCGCGTAGAACAGGTTCAGGAACGGCATCAGCGGCTGAGTTTCATGCAGCATCATGTTGTTCATGACCCACTGCTTGCTGGCAAAATCGACCACGATCACCACCAGCACCAGCCATACCCAGCGCAGTCCGGTTGAGCACAGTTTACTCATCAGGCAAATTTCCGCACTTCACCGTTTCCGGCTACGTTGGTGTAGCAACGTCCACACACCGCAGCATGCTCCGGATTCTGGCCGACGTCAGTAGTGTAATGCCAGCAGCGCGGACATTTCTCGCCTTCTGCTTTATGCAGCGCGATTTTCAGACCTTTTAACAGCTCGCTCTGCTGCGCTTCGTCGCTGGCCGTCACGTAATCCGCCACGGTCGCGCCCGAGGTCAGCAGCACGAAACGCAGCTCATCGCCCAGCGCCTGCAGCTTCGCCGCCAGTTCCGGATCGGCGTACAGCGTGACGGTGGCTTCGAGTGCACCGCCGATGCGCTTGTCGCTGCGCGCCTGCTCGATCACCTTATTCACTTCACCGCGCACTTTCAGCAGTTCTGCCCAGTAAGCATCATTCAGCGCTTCATCCTGCGCCAGACCAAACAGGCCCTGATACCACTCTTCGGTGAACACGTACTGTGGACGCTCGCCAGGCAGATAGCCCCAGATCTCATCCGCGGTGAACGACATGATCGGCGCCATCCAGCGCACCAGCGCTTCAGCGATATGCCACAGCGCGGTCTGGCAGCTGCGACGCGCCAGGCTGTCGCCCTTCGCGGTGTACTGACGATCTTTGATCACGTCGAGGTAGAACGAGCCCATCTCGATGGAGCAGAAGTGCATCAGACGCTGCACCACTTCGTGGAAATCGTAGTTCTCGTACGACTGCACAATGTCCTGCTGTGCCGCCAGCGCACGGCCTACGGCCCAGCGATCCACCACTACCATCTCTTCCGGGCTGACGCAGTCGGTCGCCGGGTTGAAGCCTGCAAGGTTCGCCAGCAGGAAGCGCGCGGTGTTACGGATACGGCGATAGCTGTCGGCGGCCCGTTTCAGGATTTCGTCGGATACTGCCATCTCACCGGAGTAGTCGGTAGAGGCCACCCACAGACGCAGAATATCCGCGCCCAGCTTGTCCATCACATCCTGCGGTGCCACGGTGTTGCCGATGGATTTCGACATTTTGCGGCCCTGACCGTCGACGGTGAAGCCGTGGGTCAGTACCTGACGGTAAGGCGCTTTGCCTTTCATCGCCGTGGAGATCATCAGCGACGACATGAACCAGCCGCGATGCTGATCCGAGCCTTCCAGATACATATCCGGTGCGTGCCCGTCAAATTCCGGACGCGCATCCACCACCGAGAAGCTGGTCGATCCGGAGTCAAACCAGACGTCGAGGGTATCCGGCACTTTGACGTAGTGATCGGCGTCATCGCCCATCAGATCGCGCGGATCGAGATCCCACCAAGCCTGAATACCGTCCTGCTCGACGCGCTGCGCCACTTTCTCCATCAGCTCCAGCGTATCCGGGTGCAGCTGCTCGCTCTCTTTATGGACGAACAGCGCCATCGGCACGCCCCAGGTGCGCTGACGCGAGATGCACCAATCCGGACGGTTAGCGACCATCGCTTCGATACGCGCCTGGCCCCAGTCCGGGATCCACTGCACACCTTTGATCTCTTTCAGCGACTGCGCACGCAGGCCTTTCTGATCCATGCTGATAAACCACTGCGGCGTAGCCCGGAAGATGATTGGCGTTTTATGACGCCAGCAGTGCGGATAGCTGTGCAGCAGTTTTTCCACGTGCAGCAGCGCACCTTTCTCCTGCAGCAGCGCAACGATCATGTCGTTGGCTTTAAATACGTTAACGCCATCCAGGGTTGGATAGGTGCCCGGCAGATACGCGCCGTCCGGCCCGACCGGGTTAGCGGTTTCGATGCCGTATTTCTGGCCGATCACATAGTCATCCGGACCGTGGCCTGGCGCGGTGTGCACCGCACCGGTACCGGCGTCCAGCGTGACGTGCTCGCCCAGCACCACTTTCGACTGGATCTGCTCAAGGAACGGATGCTGGAACAGCTGCAGCTCCAGCGCGGCGCCTTTGCATTCGCCCAGCACCTGCCACTCGCTGATGCCTGCGCGTTTCAGTACCGATTCCACCAGATCTTTCGCGAGGATCAGGCTGCGGCCAGCAATCTGCACCAGCTGGTAGTCGAATTCCGGATGCAGCGAGATGGCGCGGTTTGCCGGCATGGTCCACGGCGTGGTGGTCCAGATAACCAGTGAAACCGGGCCTTCTGACGTTGCAACGCCAAACTTCGCGCGAACCGCATCGGCGTCCAGCGCGTTAAACATCACGTCGATAGAAGGTGAGGTTTTGTCGTAATACTCCACTTCCGCTTCCGCCAGCGCGGAACGGCAGTCCATGCACCAGTGCACCGGCTTGGCGCCTTTGTGCAGGTGGCCATTACCGATGATTTTGCCCAGCGCGCGAATGATGTTGGCTTCGGTCTGGAAATTCATGGTCAGATAAGGACGATCCCAGTCACCGAGCACGCCAAGGCGGATAAAGTCCTTCTTCTGGCCTTCAACCTGCTCCGCCGCGTAGTTGCGGCAGGCAGCGCGGAATTCAGCGGCGCTGACTTTCTCGCCCGGCTTGCCGATCATCTGCTCGACTTTGTGCTCAATCGGTAAGCCGTGGCAGTCCCAGCCCGGAACGTACGGCGAGTCAAAGCCCGCCATGCCTTTCGACTTAACGATAATATCTTTCAGAATCTTGTTAACTGAGTGACCAATATGAATGCTGCCGTTCGCATACGGAGGGCCATCATGCAGGATAAAGGTTTTTTTCCCTTTTTTGGCTGCGCGGATGATGCCGTACAGGTTGTCATCATACCAACGTTGCAGCATTCCCGGTTCGCGTTTGGCCAGATCGCCACGCATCGGGAACCCCGTTTCCGGCAAATTCAGGGTAGATTTATAGTCACTCATCAGATTCTCGGTTCCGTATTTCGGTCATTAAACCGGTGTTTTTAGCCCAAAAAATTGGCGGGCCGTCACCACATCTTTCGCAATTTGTTCTTTCAGCGCGTCCAGCGAAGCGAAACGCTGTTCGTCGCGAATCTTTTGCTTCAGCACCACCTCAATGTGGCGCCCATAAAGATTCATATGTGTGTCGAGCAGGTGAACTTCAAGCTGCTGACGCAGACCTTTTACCGTCGGGCGCGTACCAATGTTTGCCACGCCGGGAATCGGCTGCTCGCCCAGCCCCAGCACTTCTACCGCAAAGACACCTTTTACCGGCGTCACGGTGCGACGAAGCGGGAGATTGGCGGTCGGGAAACCAATGGTGCGTCCCAGTGCATCACCGTGCACCACGCGGCCAGAAATACTGAACGGATGACCGAGCAGCTGCTGCGCCTGAGCAAAATCGTCCTGCGCCAGCGCCTGACGTACCGCCGTACTGCTGATACGTTTGCCGCCATGACAATAGGTTTGGGTGCTGATGACCTCAAAGCCATACTCCGCACCGGCTTTCTGTAATAACAGGAAATCCCCCTGGCGACCAGCGCCAAAGCGGAAATCATCCCCCACTGCGAGGAATTTCACATTGAGCTTGTCGACCAGCAGTTCGCTGATAAAGCTTTGTGCTGAGTGTGCCGCAAAACGGCGATCGAAGCGCACGCACACCACGGCATCAACGCCCGCCAGTGCGAGGTATTTGAGCTTTTCACGCAGACGCGTCAGGCGCGCCGGCGCTTTGTCGCCGGCAAACAGCTCCAGCGGCTGTGGCTCAAACAGCATCACCACCACCGGCAGGTTGCGTTTACGTCCTTCGGCAATTAACTCCGCCATCAGCGCCTGGTGGCCGCGATGCACGCCGTCAAAATTACCAATGGTCAGGACGCAGCCGCGATGCTGCTCTTTCAGATTGTAAATACCGCGGATAAACTTCATGGCTGACTCAAACCGGTGGAAATCGGCGGATTATACCCTTGAATAGCGTTCAGGTTAACCCGTCTGCGTGCCTTTCCTGCGCCTGATTCAGCGTCAGGCGCCCGCTGGCTGGCGGCTCCGGCCCCATCACAACAATTTTGTTGCGAAATACTGTATTCAGCGCGGTGTTGCTGGTAGAATCTTGCGCCATCAATTACGTAAGCGGGTGTCGTGGTTAAAACGACGCTTTATTGCACAAATCCATTGACAAAAGAAGGCGCAAAAGGCATAGTCCTCGGCCTTTGATTTGTCCATATAGAACACATTTGGGAGTTGGACCTTGGCTAATATCAAATCAGCTAAGAAACGCGCCGTAACATCTGAGAAACGTCGCAAGCATAACGCGAGCAATCGTTCTATGATGCGTACTTTCATCAAGAAAGTATACGCGGCTATCGCAACCGGCGACAAAGCTGCTGCGCAGAACGCATTCAACGAAATGCAACCAATCGTGGACCGTCAGGCTGCTAAAGGTCTGATCCACAAAAACAAAGCTGCACGTCATAAAGCAAACCTGACTGCTCAGATCAACAAACTGGCTTAATCGCCGTCTGTTTATCGCTTTGTTAAAAGAACCGGCGCTTCGCCGGTTTTTTTATGCCTGCGATCCGTGGCTGAATAGCGCGCTGAAGTCGCGATGGCAAATGCTCTGCACCGCCGGATGCTGAATCATGCGCCCGGCAAAAATAACGTGATACTCCTCCATCACCGTCTCCAGCCTGCCGATCTCGCGCACGCTATCGTCACGGTAGATATCGTCTCCGTACAGCGTCGGTGCGACAAAGATCGCATTGTTCTGCGCGCCAAACGCCTTCATCAGCGCCGCATCATCAAATTCACCGAGAATCTCAACCTGTAACCCCTGGCTGTGGATCCAGTTCAGCAGCTTGCGCCCCAGCATCGAACGCCGGCCGGGCAGCAGCAGGCGCCGCTGCTCCAGACAGGCGGGAAATGGCAGCTCAGGCAGTGGCGCATTACACCAGAAGCTAACCGGACATTCGCCGAGCTTGACCGAAAACAGCCCGGCCTGCTGGGTTGAATCTATCGGGCAGTCGGAGAGGATCATATCCAGCTTATGCTGGCTGAGCTGCTCCAGCAGCATTTCATGCGTTGATTCAAAGCAGCGCAGCTGAATTTTCTCGCCGGCCATCACCACCGTTTCCAGCACCTTGCTCACCAGCTGTTTTGACAGCGCATCCGCCACGCCAACATCAAACAGCAGATGCGACTCCTTGCGGTAGTTAACGATATCGAGCATTTCCTGGCTGAGCATAAACATGCGATCGGCATAGCGAAACACCAGCTGCCCCAGCTCGGTAGGTACCAGACCGCGCCCCTGACGGCGAAACAGCACGCCATTCAGCTGCTCTTCCAGCGCCTTGATCTGGCCAGTCACGGTTTGCGGCGTCAGGCACAGCACTTCAGCGGCGCGCACCACCGAACCGGTTTTGCACACCTGCCAGAAGTAGTAGAGATGATTAAAATTGAGCTGATTCATACGATAAAGGAGGCTTGCGCCTCCCCTTATTAGCGCAGTTTGATGCGCAGCAGCGTGTAACCTATCACCGCCGACAGCAGTGAACCGCTAAGAATGCCCAGCTTCGAGAACGTCACCAGCTGTTCATGCGCGGCATCAAACGCCAGCGAACTGATGAAGATCGACATGGTAAAGCCGATACCGCACAGCACGCCGATTGCCATAATGTCGCGAATTGTGGTACTGCCTGGCAACGCCGCCAGCCGCAGCTTCACCGCCAGCCAGCAGAACAGCGTGATACCTAACGGTTTACCAATCAGCAGACCGAGGATAATGCCAAGCGGCTCCGGCGACAGCACATCGCCAAAGGTGATGCCGCTGAGCGAGATGCCGGCGTTGGCGAACGCGAACAGCGGCAGGATCAGCCAGTTCACCCACGGCATCAGGCCGTGCGCCAGGTGCTCAGCCGGTGAGTGTCCCTCTTTCTCCTCCAGCGGCACAAAGAAGCCCACCACCACGCCCGCCAGCGTGGCATGCACGCCGGACTTCAGTACCGCGGTCCACAGCACCACGCCCACCAGCATATACACTGCGATGTTGCGCACACCGCAACGATTGAGGATCGCCAGCAGCACGATAGCGCCGCCCGCCACGCTCAGCGACAGCACTGACAGGTCGCTGGTGTAGAACAGCGCAATTATCACGATGGCACCGAGGTCATCAATGATCGCCAGCGCCATCAGGAACACTTTCAGCGCCGCCGGTACCCGGCTGCCGAGCAGCGCCAGCACGCCGAGCGCAAAGGCGATATCGGTGGCCGTGGGAATTGCCCAGCCGTTGCGGGCTACCTCGTTATCATGATTGAACAGCAGGAAAATGAGCGCCGGCGCGACCATACCGCCCAGCGCCGCAATCACCGGGAAGATGGCGCGATCGCGGCTGGCCAGCTCGCCGCTGATCAGTTCGCGCTTCACTTCGAGGCCTATCAGCAGAAAGAACAGCGCCATCAGCGCATCGTTAATCCACAGCAGCAGGTTTTTGCTGATATCCAGCGCGCCGAAGCGAATCTGTACCGGCTCCGCCAGCAGGTTTTGATAGCCCTGCGCGGTGGCGGCATTATTGGCCAGCACCATCGCCGCCACCGCCGCCAGAATCAGTACCATGCCGTTGCTGGCGTCACTTTCGATAAAGCTTTTCAGCAAGCTTCGAATACTACGGGGTTTGTTCACAACTCCTCCTGAGCAGAGACATTTGGTGGAGAAGTTTAGCCGCTGTAACACCTCGTTAAAAGCAGCTTATGTCTCGTTTATTGCTCGGGATTTTCGAGTTATTCGCCAGGCCGGGCGTATTGCAGCGGAGGGAGAGGCTGAAAGCGGATGGACGCAATACGGCGCTGGTCGCTAAGCAGGTAGCGCGCCGTCAGGCCTGGTGGTTAGTGCAGGTCAGCAGCGTCACGTCATCGCTATGCTGCTGGGGCAGCGCATTGTCGCCGGCAATCTCGTGCTGGGCGCAATGCGGCTGATGCGGATGCAGGCCGCCTGGCGGTGAGAAAGGCTCAGCCATCTGGGCACTTGCCAGCGCGGAAAACGCCACAAGCGCTGTTGAAAGTAACAACGGTAGAAGTCGCATAATTTTTTGTCTTTTCACTATAACGGTCCGGAATGGACCAGGCATGCAGGTGATAATCCAGCCTGAGAGGTGGCAAACAGTGTTTTCCACGGTCAGTCAGGTTTCAGTGAAGGATTTTACGCCACTCAGGCGCAGGAATTTATAAAATCGTGCGGTTTATCACAGTTTACCGCACGATTTATGCATTATCCGACTTTGACCGGAATGTAAAAGGTGCCCTGCAGCAGATCCGGCGTGCTGTAGCGGAGATCGAGCTTAATCAGGTCCTTGCCCGACCGCCGCGCCACGCCGAGCGCAGGCAGATGGTTGTAGTACACCTCTGCGGTGAACGCATTGATCTCTTCCGGCGCGCCGTGCCAGTCAATCTCCGCATACAGTCCGCTTTCACCGGTCCAGTTCTGTACATTGCCGGTCAGCACGTCGGCGTACTGGCTCTCCAGCGCCTGAAACAGGCTGATATGCTGCTGATCGCTGGAGTTGACGCCCGGACTGAACTGGAAACCCAGCCAGCCACGCTGCACGTGCTGGCCGGCGAAGGCGATGAAATCACGCGTATGCTGCGCCACCACGTGATTGTGGTGGTCAATGTATTCGCCGAAGCGGCACTCCCACTCGATCACTTCTCCGCACAGCTTCAGCTCCGGCTTCTCTGCCAGGCGCGCACTCACCCACTGCCGCTGGGTTGAGATGCGGCTGTGGAAGTCTTTCATCTGCATCTCAGGAATGCGGCGATAAGCGCCTGGCGTCATGGCGAAGTGGCTTTTAAACACCCGGGTAAAGTTTTGCTGATTATCAAAGCCAAACCGCACGGCGATATCGATAAGCGGCATGCTGGTCAGGCGCAGCGCCATGGCAGCGAGCGTCAGACGACGTTTGCGCGTGTACGAGGCCAGCGTCTGGCCGGTCATCTCTTTAAACATGCGCTGCATGTGCCACTTGGAGTAACCGGATTTCAGGGTAATCAGATCGATGTTGAGCTCGTCGGTCAGATTGGCCTCGATCCAGTCCACCAGATCGTTGATGTACTGTTTTTTCAGATTCAGGCTGAGCATTTTTTTTAATTGAATGGGTTGGGAAAGGCGGTGCTTTTGCGTAATCCGTCACATAAATATAACAAAATCGTATGGATAACGTAAGGAAGAGTAAAGACAGCGAGACGGGAAAAGCATTAATTGCTTAGGTGACTAACCTTTTATCGTCTTAACGGCATCGCGCATGAGAGGCATTGATAATTCGATTCATATCGGTGCGCATCAATGCGCACCCTACGAAAAGCGTGCCAGTACTCTGTCGGGGCGCCATGTATGGCGACCAAATGCTGGCCAATCTGATGAGCCGACACATGATCGGTGCACATTAATGCGCACCCTGTAACATCGTGCATCACCTGTAGGGTCGCCATTGATGGCGACCGATAATGCTTAATCAACCGGGCAGGCGTGCCTGCCCTCATCGACCACTCAGTGCGAACGCATGCCCGCTGCCGTCATCATCATACGAAACAGTGATGCCACCACGCCCAGTGCCAGCACGCTTGCGCCGTAGATGATTACTAACCACAGCACGCGCTTCCACCAGGGGGCTTTCGTTTCAGTGGGGTTGTTCATATTGCTGACCTCGGTTTGCATCTCAGTGGTATCCTTCGTCGGCTTTGATTTTTCCGCGGAACACGTAGTAACTCCAGAAGGTGTAACCCAGAATCACCGGAATAATCAGTAAGCTACCGACCAGCATAAAGGCCTGACTCTGAGGCGGTGACGCGGCGTCCCAGATGGTGATCGACGGCGGAATGATGTGCGGCCACACGCTGATACCGAGGCCGGAGAAGCCGAGAAACACCAGCGCCAGCGTCAGCAGGAATGGCGAGTAGTGCGCCTCACGCTTAATGGCGCGCACGATGCCCCACGAACACAGCAGCACCAGCACCGGCACCGGCAGGAACCAGAACAGGTTAGGACGGCTGAACCAGCGGTGCGCAATCGCATCGTGGGTGAACGGCGTCCACAGGCTGATAATGCCGACAATCAGCAGCAGCGCGATCACCAGCGGCGTCGCCAGCGCGGACATCTTACGGTGCAGCTCATGCTCGGTTTTCATGATCAGCCAGGTACAGCCCAGCAGCGCGTACGCCACCACCAGACCGACGCCGCAGAACAGCGGGAACGGCGCCAGCCAGTCCAGCGCCGAGCCGGCAAACTCGCGCCCTTTCACCGGGAAGCCGTCGATAATCGCACCGACTGCAACGCCCTGACTGAAGGTCGCCAGCAGTGAACCGGCGATAAATGATTTATCCCAGAACGCGCGGTGCTCTTCCGTGGCCTTGAAGCGGAACTCAAACGCCACGCCACGGAAAATCAGGCCAATCAGCATCGCGGTGAGCGGAATGGCCAGCGCATCGGCAATCACCGAATAGGCCAGCGGGAACGCACCGTACAGACCGGCACCGCCCAGCACCAGCCAGGTTTCGTTGCCATCCCAGACCGGCGCAACGGTATTCACCATCATGTCGCGCTCAACTGCATCTTTATTGAACGGGAACAGGATACCGATGCCAAGATCGAAGCCATCCATCACGATATACATCAGGGTGGCGAATACGATAATGGCGAACCAGATAATGGAGAAATCGATCATTTATTTACCCTCCTGCGGTTCGTTCAGACTCTCATGGGCCGCAGAAAGCGGACGCGCAGGTGTTTTATCCTGCCCCGGACCACCGTGGCGCACATCTTTACCCTCGCCGGTCAGCGGACCTTTCTTGATCAGGCGCATCATGTAAACGTAGCCGACACCAAACACCGACGAATAGACGAGGATGAAGGCCAGCAGGCTGATGCTCATATGCAAATCACCATGCGCCGACACCGCATCAATGGTGCGCTGCACGCCGTACACCACCCATGGCTGACGACCAATTTCCGTGGTAAACCAGCCGGCAAGAATGGCGATCAGGCCGGACGGGCCCATCAGCAGGGCGAACCACAGGAACGGCCGGGAGTTATACAGCCGCTTTTTGTAACGCAGCCACAGGCTCAGCACGCCGAGGGTGATCATCAGCAGGCCCATCGCCACCATGACGCGGAACGACCAGAAGATCACCAGCGAATTCGGGCGGTCCTCTTTCGGGAAGCTCTTCAGCGCCGGGACCTGTTTGTCCAGGCTGTGGGTCAAAATCAGGCTGCCGAGGTACGGCACTTCCAGCGCATATTTGGTGCGTTCTTCATCCATATCCGGAATACCGAACAGAATCAGCGGCGTCGCTTCTCCCGGCGGGTTTTCCCAGTGGCCTTCAATCGCCGCAATTTTTGCCGGCTGATGCTCAAGGGTATTCAGGCCGTGCGCATCGCCGATCATCGCCTGAATCGGCGCTACGATCAGTGCCATCCACAGTGCCATGGAGAACATTTTGCGGATTGCCGGGTTATCGTTACCGCGCAGCAGATGCCACGCGCCAGACGCGCCAACAAAGAAGGCACTGGCGAGGAAGGCCGCCACCGACATATGGAACAGGCGGTACGGGAACGACGGGTTGAAGACAATCTTAAACCAGTCCTGCGGCACCACGATGCCATTCTCAATGATGTAGCCCTGCGGGGTATGCATCCAGCTGTTGGACGCGAGGATCCAGAAGGTTGAGATGATGGTGCCGAGCGCAACCATGCACGTGGCAAAGAAGTGCAGGCCCGGCCCAACGCGGTTCCAGCCAAACAGCATCACGCCGAGGAAGCCTGCTTCAAGGAAGAAGGCGGTGAGTACTTCATACGTCAGCAGCGGACCGGTAATACTGCCGGCAAACTGCGAGAAGCCACTCCAGTTGGTACCAAACTGATACGCCATCACCAGTCCGGACACCACGCCCATACCGAAGTTAACGGCAAAGACTTTGGACCAGAAGTGGTAGAGATCGCGATAGGTCTCGTTACGGGTTTTCAGCCACATGCCTTCGAGCACCGCCAGGAAACTGGCGAGACCGATGGTGATGGCCGGGAAAATAATATGGAAGGAAACAGTAAAGGCGAACTGAATCCTGGCCAGGTGGAAGGCATCTAATCCAAACATTGCTTACCTCTTTGCCACAAGATTACACCGAATTTTTACTTATAATTAACAAGTTTGACGCACAAAATTATTATTTCGTGACGTCGGAAGAGATTCACGCCAATTGTAAGGCAAGCGGCGAGAACAAAAAGAAACAGTGGGAATGGCTAAAACTATAACAGTATTTTTTGATTTCGATCATTGTTTTCACCAGAAACTACTTGTTTAAAATCACTAAGTTAAGGTTAAAGCCCGTGATTTATTGTGACAATCTTGTTATTAAGCAGAACGAGAGGAAAAGGCGTTAATCTGGTAACTGGCTAATTTAGCTGTTAATTACTGCGCAAGACAAAACGGCACAGGACCGCATCGTCACGTTACGCTGTAAAATTTCCTGCACAGTCGCCAGAAAGAAACTTTGTCAATTAAAAGATAATTTTTATAGACCAAAAAGAAATTAATTTGCTGCCTTTCGGTGACATTCTGTGAGCCATCGCGCATTAACCCGCTGGGGCATGGCATTTGCCAGCGGCGTCAGGCTGTGCTTTGTTAAAGCAGCACAGTCCGGTTAATCAGCGAAGGAGAGGTTATGACCCGTCTTACCGCCCAGGATTTTCCCCAGGAACTGCTTGAGCTTTATGACTACTATGCGCACGGTCGCATCAGCAAGCGCGAGTTTCTCTCGCTGGCCGCGAAGTTCACCATCGCCGGCATGACCGGAGCCACCCTGCTCAGCGCCATGAGCCCCAATTATGCGCTGGCAGAGCAGGTGTCGTTTACCGATCCTGATATCAACGCCGAATACATTCACTACCCGTCGCCCCAGGGACATGGCGAGGTACGCGCTTATCGGGTGCGCCCGACTCACGCCAGCGGCAAGCTGGGTGCCGTGGTGGTGGTACACGAAAATCGCGGCCTGAATCCTTACATTGAAGACGTGGCGAGACGGGTCGCCAAAGCGGGCTATGTCGCGCTGGCGCCGGATGGCTTAAGCTCGCTGGGCGGCTATCCGGGCAATGATGAAGAGGGCCGTGCGATGCAGGCTAAAGTCGACCCGACCAAACTGATGAACGATTTCTTCGCGGCGGTCGATTTCCTGATGCAGCATCCCGAGGGGAACGGCAAGGTCGGCATCACTGGCTTCTGTTATGGCGGCGGCGTAGCCAATGCGGCGGCAGTGGCGTTTCCTGAGCTGGCCTGCGCCGTGCCGTTCTACGGCCGCCAGCCAAAAGCGGAAGATGTGGCGCGCATTCAGGCGCCGCTGCTGCTGCACTATGCCGCGCTGGATAAAGGCATCAACGAAGGCTGGCCAGCCTATGAAGCCGCTCTGCAAGCCAGCCACAAAACCTATGAAGCGTATATTTATCCCGGCGTGAATCACGGCTTTCACAACGACTCAACGCCACGCTATGACAAAGCCGCCGCCGACCTCGCATGGGGTCGCACACTCGGCTGGTTTGAGAAATATTTGCACGCCTGAGCCTGGCGCGCCGCGACGGCACTCACGCCGTCTGCGGCGCTTTAATGATGCGGTGGACATTGCTTTCCAGCCAGTCGGCGAGGCCGATGACCTGCCCTTCCACCTCATGGCCCAGCGCCGTCAGCCGGTACTCCACGTGCGGCGGCACCACTTCATAGGCGATACGCTCAATGAAGCCATCCTCTTCCATGTAGCGCAGCGTCTGCGCCAGCATGCGTTCACTGATGCCACCAATCCGGCGGCGCAGTTCGCTGAAGCGCAGCGTTTCAGCGCGCAGCGCCAGTAACACCAGCACACTCCAGCGGCTGGTAATCCGTTTTAACACTTCACGTGACGGGCAGTTCACATTGAGCAATTCACCACGGGAAAATTTATCACTCAGGTTTTCAGCCATTTACATCACTCCGCTCAAACTAACAAATTTGTAAGTACTTACTAAAAGTTAGTTTATCTCGTAGGCTGTTTCCATACCAGTTCAACCTGAGGAAAAACACCATGATTGCGATAACCGGAGCCACTGGCCAACTGGGCCGTTTAGTGATTAATGCCTTGCTGAAGAAAGTACCGGCCAGCGAGATCATCGCGCTGGTACGTTCACCGGAAAAGGCGCAGGACCTGCAGGCGCTCGGCGTCGCGCTGCGTACCGCGGATTACAACCAGCCACAGACGCTGCACAGCGCCTTTGCCGGCGTGCAGAAAGTGCTGCTGATCTCCTCCAGCGAAGTGGGCCAGCGCGAAGCCCAGCACCGGGCGGTGATTGATGCCGCCAAAGCGGCAGGCGTGTCATTTATCGCGTATACCAGTCTGCTGCATGCCGATACCTCGCCGCTGGGTCTGGGCGTCGAACACCGCGCCACCGAAGCGCTGTTGCAGGCTTCAGGCATCCCTTATGCCCTGCTGCGTAACGGCTGGTACAGCGAAAACTATGCGGCCAGCATCGCACCGGCGTTAGCGCATCATGCCTTTATCGGCGCGGCGGGCGACGGGCGCATCGCGTCGGCGGCGCGCGAGGATTACGCTGCCGCGGCGGCAGAGGTGATCAGTCGTGACGATCAGGCTGGCAAAGTGTACGAACTGGCCGGCGATGACAGCTATACGCTGGCAGAATTCAGTGCGGAGATCGCCCACCAGTCCGGCGAACAGGTGGAGTACGTTAACCTGCCGCCTGCGGAATTCAGCGCGGCGCTGATCGGCGCCGGTTTACCCGCGCCGCTGGCCGAACTGCTGGCGGATTCCGACGCCGGTGCCGCTCAGGGTGCCCTGTTCGACGACAGCCACACGCTCAGCAAACTCATTGGCCGCCCGACCACACCGTTCGCCGCGGTAATTAAAGCCACGCTGGCAAAGTAAGGCGCTGATGGCGCCCTCACCTGCGGTGAAATCCGGGGTGAGGGCGATGAAAACCCCTCTTTTCCCCGTCTCGTTTGCCATCAAATGATCAACCTCTTCCCGCTTTTTTGCCGTTATCACTGACGATTTTCTTATTTACAGATAAATCTGTTCATTTATTTAAAGCTCCATCTGAAACACTGCTTTCAATTCCTGAAATATAGGACGTTGTATTCGCTGAAAAAAGCCTTAAATAGCCGATCAATCGACAAGATTTATTACGTTCATAGATATTTCGCATTGTTGTCTCATCGGGTCAGAGATCTATAATTTGTCCTTTGAGCAACCAGGCAATTTCAGGAGGCCGCTATTAATACTAACCACCAGCAACGTCAAGCTTTCGGAGAACACGAAGCCCATGCTGATCTGGGGTATCAATACGATCCTCACGAGTTTATCCGCGAAGGTATGCAGGATTCGGAGCCGGAACCCGAGCTGATCGAAGGCCTGCCTGCGCCTGATGCGCTGACGCCTGCCGATCGCTATCTGGAGCTGTTTGAGCACGTGCAGACGTCACGTATTTTTGCCGACAGCAAAACGTTTCCGGACTGCGCGCCTAAATTCGATCCGCTGGATATTTTAATCCGCTATCGCCGCCGCAAACGCTCGGCGGAGTTCGACCTGGAAAAATTTGTCCACGAGCATTTTTATTTACCGCAGGTCAATGAGAGTTTTTATGTTTCCAATCCGGATAAAACCCTGACGGAACATATTGACGATCTGTGGCCAGTGTTAACCAAAATGCCGCAGCAGCATTTACCGCATTCGTCGCTCCTGCCGCTGCCGAAGCCTTACGTGGTGCCCGGCGGGCGTTTTGGTGAAACGTATTACTGGGACTCTTACTTCAGCATGCTGGGACTGGCCGAAGCGGGCCGCGACGATCTGCTGCGTCATATGGCGGACAACTTCGCCTGGCTGATTGATAACTACGGTCACGTGCCGAATGGCAACCGTACCTATTACCTCAGCCGCTCGCAGCCGCCGGTGTTCGCGCTGATGGTCGAGCTGTTTGAAGAGGACGGCATTCGCGGCGCGAAGCGCTATCTTGACCAGCTGATGAAAGAGTATCAGTTCTGGATGGACGGAGCCGGCGAGCTGATGCCGCATCAGGCCTACCGTCACGTGGTGCGCATGCCGGATGGTTCGCTGCTCAACCGCTACTGGGACGATCGCGACACGCCGCGCGATGAGTCGTGGATGGAAGATGTGGAAACCGCCAGCAAATCGCGTCGCCCGGCCAGCGAGGTCTATCGCGATCTGCGCGCCGGTGCCGCTTCCGGCTGGGATTACTCCTCGCGCTGGTTGCGCGATCCGCAGCGTCTGTCCAGCATTCGCACCACCCAGTTTATTCCGGTGGATCTGAATGCGTTTCTCTACAAGCTGGAGCTGATGATCTCGACGCTGGCGCACGCGAAGGGCGAAGAACTCACCGGCCTGGCGTGGCAGAAGAAAGCGGATGCGCGCAAGCAGGCGATTCATCGCTATCTGTGGGACAACACCGCTGGCGTGTACCGCGACTACGACTGGCGACGTGAACGCTTTGGTGCCTTTACCGCAGCGGCGGTGGTACCGCTGTTCCTGGGGCTGGCATCACCCGAGCAGGCGCATCTGCAGGCGGTGGCGCTGCGCCAGCTGCTGCTGACGCAGGGCGGGCTGGTGACGTCCATGGTGGAGAGCGGCGAGCAGTGGGATAAACCCAACGGCTGGGCACCACTGCAGTGGATGGCGGTGGTCGGACTCAATAACTACGGTGAAGAGACGCTGGCAACGGAGATTGCGGTCAACTGGCTGACCACGGTGAAGAATTTCTATTCGCTGCACCATAAGCTGGTAGAGAAGTACGATATCAGCGGCGATCGCGCCCGCCCGGGCGGCGGCGGTGAGTATCCGCTACAGGACGGCTTCGGCTGGACCAACGGCGTCACCCGTCGCCTGCTGGCGATGTACGGGCATTTGCTGGCGGACTGATAATGCGGTTGGGTGTGGTAGCAGGCGGGATACTGCGGCCTGATGCCCTCACCCTGGCCCTCTCCCACCGGGAGAGGGAAACGCTGCCATATGCAGGACTGAGACAGCCCAGGTTAATTCAAGAGCCAATCCCCCGCTCGATCGGCCCCCTCTCCCACCGGGAGAGGGAAACGCTGCCATATGTGATTAACGAATTAATTGTTCACTCGATCGGTTCCCTCTCCCGCAAGCGGGAGAGGGTTAGGGTGAGGGGAAAAAACGCACTCCCCCTTAATTCCCCTGCAAAAACGCCAGCAGATCCGCATTCAGCTGGTCCTGATGCGTCACCGCAAAACCGTGCGGGCCATTCTCATACACTTTCAGCTGCGAACCCGCAATCATCTCATGCACCAGCTTGCCGGTGGCTTCAAACGGCACCACCTGGTCATTACTGCCGTGGATCACCAGCGTCGGCACATCCACTTTGGCAATATCCGCACGGAAATCCGTCTCAGAGAACGCGGTCACACAATCCAGCGTACCTTTCAGCGACGCCAGCAGTGCAATGTTCAGCGTCTGCGTCAGTACGCCATCGGAAACCGTCTGGCCCGCGTTGGTGCCGTAAAACGGCGTGGCGAACTCTTTGATAAACTGCGCACGATCCTTCAGCAAACCCGCTTTAATCCCGTCAAACACCGCTGATTCCACCCCTTCCGGGTGATCGTCGGTTTTACCAAAGATCGGGGTGACGGCGCCCAGCAGCACCAGTCCTTTCACTTTCGCGGTACCATAACGACCGATGTAGCGCGACACATCCCCGCCGCCCATCGAGAAGCCCACCAGCGTCACCTCATCCAGCTGCAGATGCTCGATCAGGCCGTGAATATCGTCGGCAAAAGTGTCGTAATCGTAGCCTTCCCACGGCTGATCGGAGCGACCAAAGCCGCGGCGGTCAAACGCGATGACGCGGTAGCCGCGCTCGGCGAGGAAGTTGAGCTGGCTGTCCCACATATCGGCATCCAGCGGCCAGCCGTGGCTGAACAGCACCGGCTGCCCCTTGCCCCAGTCTTTGAAGTACAGGTTTACGCCGTCTTTAGTCTTGAATGTGCTCATGTTTTTTCTCCGTTAGTCAGTGATGTTGTGTCTGGCAATCAAACTAGCGCGGGATGCTGGAAAAACCTAAAGCAGAGATTTTGACAACTTGTGCAAAGATTTTTGCTAAGCCCTGCCGTCAAAAATCCTTGTACAAGTTGGCCGATTTTTTCCGCTATCTCCTGACGGGCGAGCTTCGTATCGTGCTCTCATCGCACACTGACAGGAACAGCCTGATGAACCAGCCAAATCCACAAACAGCGCGCAGCGGCGCGTTTTCCCCTTTCGCCTACGGGCTTTTCGCCGTGATCTGGACCGCTTCGGTGCTCGGCAATACCGGTAGCTTTATCCGTGACGTCGCCAGCGCCTGGCTGATTACCGGACTGTCGGATAACCCAACCGCCGTCGCGCTGATGCAAACCGCCGCCACGCTGCCGGTATTTCTGCTGGCGCTGCCGGCCGGCGTGCTGTCAGATATTGTTGACCGCCGCCGCCTGCTGATTGTGGTGCAGCTGCTGATGGCCAGCGTCAGCGGCACGCTACTGCTGCTGTCGCACAACCACTGGCTCACCGTTGAATGGCTGATCGGCCTGACCTTTGTCGGCGGCGTCGGCGCGGCGCTGTTCGGTCCGGCATGGCAGGCCATCGTGCCGGAGCTGGTGCCCCGCCATGAGCTGAAAAATGCCGTCGCGCTCAACTCGCTGGGCATCAATATCGCCCGGGCGATTGGACCGGCTACCGGCGGCCTGCTGCTGGCAAGTTTAGGTGCTATGGCCGCTTACGGTGCCGATGTCGCCAGTTATTTTTTCGTCATCGCCGCGCTGCTGTGGTGGAAACGTCCGGCGAAAGCCGCTACCGCGCTGAATGAGCACTTCTTTGGCGCTTTCCGCGCCGGGCTGCGCTATGTGAAAGCCAGCCGCGAACTGCACCGCGTACTGTTGCGCGCCGCGCTGTATTTTGCCTTCGCCAGTGCCATCTGGGCGCTGCTGCCGCTGGTGGCGCGCACCATGCTGCACGGCAGCGCAGGCTTTTACGGCTTGCTGCTCGGGGCCGTCGGTGCCGGTGCCATTGCCGGCGCGCTGCTGCTGCCGCGCCTGCGTGCCCGGCTGAGCCATGATGGACTGATGCTGCTCTCCGCCGTGCTCAGCGCGCTGGTCATGGTAGCGCTGGCGCTCAGTCCGCCGCAGTGGCTGGCGCTGCTGCTGATGCTGGTCCTGGGCACCGGCTGGATCATCGCGCTGACGACCCTCAACGGCGTGGCGCAGGCGGTGCTGCCCGACTGGGTGCGCGGTCGCGGGCTGGCGGTCTATCTGATGGTGTTCAACGGCACGCTGGCGGGTGGCAGTCTGGCCTGGGGTCTGATCGCCCAGCACATGGGTCTGGCGTCAACGCTGATGCTGGCCGGCGCGGCGCTGCTCATCACGGCGCTGCTGGCAAAACGGCTGGCGCTGCCGGCGGGCGAAGCGGATCTGCAGCCGGCGAAGCACTGGGCTGAACCAGTGGTAAGCGATGCGGTGGATATCCGCCGTGGCGCCGTACTGATCCAGATTCGCTACCGTGTTCCCCAGGCCGATCGCGCCGCTTTCCAGCACGCCATGCACAAACTGGCGCAGGCGCGACGCCGTGACGGTGCCTATGCGTGGGGATTAATGGAGCAGACCGACGATGCCGGAGCGCTGCTGGAGTGGTTTATGGTGGAGTCATGGCAGGAGCATTTGCGTCAGCACCAGCGCGTCTCGCGCGCCGATGCTGAGTTACAGCAGGCGGTACTGCAGTTCCATCAGGGTGATGAACCCCCGCAGGTCAGCCATCATATTGCGCTGTGATCAGGCTGGCGCGTAGATGTCACTCAGGCCGGGCAGCGTCGGCAGGCGCTCGCGCCACCAGATAGCCGCGTTGCCGCAGGCGCTCTCATTCCACGCCAGATAGGCGATATCGCGCCGGCACTCGCTATCCAGCTGGCGCGCCACCAGCGCACCGCTCGCCAGGTGCGGGCGCGCCAGATAAAGCGGCAGATAACCACAGCCGAGCCCGGCGAGATGCGCCTGCAGTTTGGCCGGGAAATCATGCACGCTCAGCGTCTTCTGCTCATCCAGCACGCGTAAATCCATCCCGGCACCGTGGCGGGATGAATCATGCACCGTGACCGCGCGATACTGGCGAATCTGTTCGCGCAGCAGCGGTTCCGGCTCCGCCGCCAGCGGATGGTCAGGAGCGACAGCGAACACATACTCCAGCCAGCCCAGCGGCTGGCAGACAATCTCTTTGCGCGTGGCGGGTTCCTGAACCGCGCCAAAGACAATGTCCGCTTCGCCGTAGTGCAGCGCTTCCCAGCAGCCGGCCAGCACGTCCTGACGGAACTGCAGCTGGGTGTGCGGGTGCTGCTGATAAAATTCGTCAATCAGCGGCGTGAGGATGCTGAACGGCAGCGAAGCATCCACGCTGATGGTCAGCAGACTCTCCCAGCCGCTCTCCACGTAGCGCGCCTGCTGCTCCAGCTCGTTCACCGCACGCAGCAGCGTCCGCCCTTTTTCCAGCATCAGACGGCCGGTCGGCGTGAATGTGGCGCGATGGCCGGAGCGATCGAGCAGCGTGATTTTTAAATCGCTCTCCATCTTCTGCACGGTATAGCTCAACGCCGACGCGGTTTTGAACAGTCGCGCGGCCGCAGCGGCAAAGGTGCCATGACGATCGAGCGCATCCAGAATCAGCAGCGCCTCCAGATTTAAACGCATTCCCTACCCTCCGTAAAAAAAGTTGAACGACAACGTAAAAACAATCCGTTATCAATAACTGCTGTCATTTCGTATTTTTTTCCTCATCGGCGCAAGCATTTTTAACCGCGCATTAACACGGTGGCTGAGGGCCGCTACGCTTAATTTAACGGAGAGAACAGAATGACGACCGCATCCCTGATTTTTACCAACGGTAAGTTTCACACCGTCGACCGCGCAAACCCGCTGGCTACCGCCGTGGCCATCAAAGACGGCAAGTTCCTCGCCGTAGGTAGCGAAGCGGACGTCATGCGCTTTGCCGGCAGCGACACGCAAATCATCGACGCCAAAGGGCACACCGGCATTCCCGGCCTGAACGATTCCCACCTGCATCTGATTCGCGGTGGCCTCAACTACAATCTTGAGCTGCGCTGGGAAGGCGTGCCGTCGCTGGCCGATGCGCTGCGTATGCTGCGCGAACAGGCCCTGCGTACGCCGTCACCGCAGTGGGTGCGCGTGGTCGGGGGCTGGAGCGAGTTCCAGTTTGCTGAGCGCCGCATGCCGACGCTGGACGAAATCAACGCCGCCGCGCCCGATACGCCGGTCTTCATTCTGCATCTGTATGACCGCGCGCTGCTCAATCGCGCCGCGCTGAAAGTGGTGGGCTACACCAAAGAGACCCCCAACCCGCCGGGCGGCGAAATCCAGCGCGACAGCAATGGCAATCCGACCGGCATGCTGATCGCCCGTCCTAACGCCATGCTGCTGTACGCCACGCTGGCGAAAGGGCCCAAACTGCCGCTGGAACAGCAAGTTAACTCGACGCGTCAGTTTATGCGTGAACTGAACCGCCTCGGTCTGACCAGCGCCATTGACGCCGGCGGCGGCTTCCAGAATTACCCGGACGATTACGACGTGATCGCCGAACTGCACGCGAAAAAGCAGCTGACGGTACGCATCGCCTATAACCTGTTCACCCAGCGTCCCGGCCACGAGCTGGAAGACTTTGAGAAGTGGACCGATATGCTGAAGCCGGGCCAGGGCACCAATTTCCTGCGCCACAACGGTGCCGGTGAAATGCTGGTGTTCTCGGCGGCGGACTTCGAAGATTTCCTCGAACCGCGCCCGGATCTGGCACCCGGCATGGAAGATGAGCTGGAGCGCGTGGTGCGTCACCTGGTGGAGCATCGCTGGCCATTCCGCCTGCACGCCACCTATAACGAATCGATCAGCCGCATGCTGGATGTGTTTGAGAAGGTGAATCGCGACATTCCGTTCAATGGCCTGCACTGGTTCTTTGACCATGCGGAAACCATCACTGAAGCCAATATTGAACGGGTAAAAGCGCTCGGCGGCGGCCTGGCGGTGCAGCATCGCATGGCTTTCCAGGGGGAATACTTTGTCGATCGCTACGGTAAAGAGGCCGCGAAGCAGACGCCGCCGGTGGCGCGCATGCTGGAGGCCGGTGTACCGGTCGGTCTTGGTACCGATGCCACCCGCGTTGCCAGCTATAACCCGTGGACCGCACTGTACTGGCTGGTTTCAGGCCGTACCGTCGGTGGGATGCAGTTGTACGATGACAACGCACGCATCGACCGTGAAACCGCACTGATGCTGTGGACCAAAGGCAGCGCCTGGTTCTCCAGCGAGCAGAGCGCCAAAGGTGAGATCAAAGTCGGCCAGCTGGCGGATCTGGTGCTGCTGTCGAAAGATTTCTTCAGCGTGCCGGAAGAGGAGATCAAAGGCATTGAATCAGTGCTGACGCTGGTGGATGGCAATGTGGTGTATGCCGCCGGCAGCTTCACGCCGCTGGCACCGCCGCCGGTGCCGGTGTTGCCAGAGTGGTCGCCGGTGGTTACCGTGCCCGGTCACTACCGCAGCGCCCCGCCGCAGACCAGCGGCCGTGCCGCGCGGATGCCGCAGGTACACCAGTGCAGCGGCCCCTGCGGCGTGCACAGCCACGCTCATGATGTCGCGCGCCAGTCATCGGTGCCGGTGTCAGACAACAACGCGTTCTGGGGGGCGCTGGGCTGTTCCTGTTTTGCGTTTTAAGTGATCAAGGGGTGCGGGCGCTGGCCCTCACCCCATCGATATATTGCCTGCCAGGCCAAAGCCCTGCTTACCGTTCTTCTTAATCTGGTACATCGCGCCATCCGCCCGGGTCAGCGCGTCGTCGAAGCTGTCGCGCCGGTGTACCGGGGCGATACCGATCGAAGCACCAATCCGCGCATGACCATTGTCGATATCAAACGGCGTCAGCGCCGCATCCAGCACCGCCTGCGCCAGAATGCGCACCTTGGGGTAATCAATCAAAAACGGCAGCAGCAGCACGAACTCATCGCCGCCAAGCCGCCCGACGATGGCCTCTGACGGCAGCAAATCGCGGATGCGCTGGCTGAGCTGAATCAGCACCTCGTCACCGCTGCGATGGCCGAGCGTGTCATTGACATGCTTGAAGTTGTCGAGGTCGATAAATGCCACGCACAGCGGCCCGGCGCGTTGCAGCTGACTAAAATGCGCCTGCAGCGCGTGGCGGTTGGGCAACGCGGTTAACGGGTCGTGATGCGCCAGCAGGGAGAGCTGGGCTTCGTAATTCTTCTCTTTGGTCATGTCGATATGGGTGCCGGTCACTTTGAGCGGATTACCCTGCTCGTCCCACTCGCTGACGCGTCCGCGATCCAGCACCCAGGTGATTTTGCCGTTCTTGCCGATCATACGGTGCAGCGCCTCGTAATAGGGCGCGCGTCCTTCAATATGATCGTAAAAGGCGCGCAGCACCTCATCGGCATCTTCCGGATGCAGGCACTCGCGCCAGGCATCAAAGCGCGCTTTGGTCTCTTTCGCCTGAAAGCCGAGCATCGCGCCCCAGCGCCGGTTAAAAATCACCAGTTTGCCGCTGGGAATATCCAGCTGCCACAGGCACAAGCCGGTGCCGTCCAGCGCCGCGTTCAGCTTATTACGCGCGTCGTGCGCCAGGCGCTTGAGGCGCGCATTGTGCTTTTTCAGGTTCTGAATCTGCTGGCGCAGCGCTTCTTCGGACATGGTTGATCGCTGGAGAGAAAATAAGGGCTATTTTGCCTGCACGATAGATTCTGTAAATAAAACAAATGAAAAGGCGATTAGCGTCGGAAAATTGCGCCGGGTTCAGCAGGAATGGCGAAGCAACGCGGTAATTTCAGCAAACAAAACTTACACTTACTAAAAATAGCAGCGCGCTTCGCTTCGGCGCGCTGGCGAAACCTGGCTTTCACCAGGAATTTTCCCTCCTGTTTTTAAGAAATTTCTTAAGCGCGATTTAAGTCCACTTGTATTAAGTCGCTGTTGAAGGATGCCTGACGCGCAACGTGCTGTCAGAGAAGAAGCGCCGTCATGGTGGCGGCGCGCGCAACCGGTCCAGCGAGTGAAACCATCCGTGAGTAAACGCATCCTCAGCCTCCTTCTGTTACTGGGCTTTTGTCTGTCTGCCTGGGGTGCAACCACGTTAAATTTCTCGCCGCGCTATGGTCTGGTAGCACCGGAAGTCACGCTGTCGCCGCAGAGCCAGCAGTGGCTGAAACAGCACTCTGTACTGCGCGTCGGCGTGTGGAACAACCCGCTGCCGCCCTATTCCGTGTCGTTTGAAGCCAATACCTACGAAGGACTCTCGGCCGATTATCTGGCCATCGTGGCAAAGGCGTTGAATCTGCCGGTGAAAATCAAGGTATATAAAACCCGGCTGGAGCTGGTGGATGCGCTCAACGACGGTGAAGTCGATCTGATTCCTTACTACACGCTGGCCGCCAATCAGGATACGCAGCTGGCGCTGAGCCTGCCGTATTCACTGGCGCGCAGCGTATTAATCAGCAAACGTAACGCGACCTTCGACAGTGAGCTGAAAAATAGCCGCTATCGCCTGCTCTATTACGGTGATGCAGAACTCAAAGCGCTGCTGCACAAGCGCTATCCGCGCGCCACGCTGGCGCCGGCCGCGCCGCCGCTGTGGGCCTACACCGACACCGCGTTTAGCGAAAACACCCTGTTCTGGAGCAACAGCGCCACTCAGCGCTTTCTTTCGCATCGCGGCCTGCAGAATGTGATTGAAGCGCACAGCACGCCGTACACCAACGATGTCGACGCGCGCTTTGCCAGCAACAGTGCCAATCTGCCTCTGATCGCAGCCATCGATGAAATCCTGAAAAACATTCCGCTGCGCAACGCGGTACAGATCGCGGAAGCCTGGAGCCTGGATTATCAGTCGGTGGTGAAAAATTATCCCCTCGATCTGAGCGAACAAGAGGCCGCGTGGCTGGCAGAGCACCGCGAGATCACCGTTAATTACGATCCTTCGCATACGCCGTTTACCTTTACTGATAACCGCCAGCGCGTGGTCGGCCTGAGCATGGACCTGCTGAAAATGATTTCCCAGCGCACCGGCATTCGCTTTCGCTACAATCCGATTCAGGGGTTGAGCAACATGCGCGATACGCTCAACCGCCAGCGCGATGCGATTATCGCCGTCAGCGACGCCACCGCGCAGCAGGACGACAAAATCCGCTACACCCGCTCTTACATCTACTCGTCGTGGGTAGTGGTGACGCGCAAAGACAGCCCGTGGAAAAGCTTTGATGAGATGGCGGGCAAGCGCATCGGCATCTATGAGCGCGCCTATTATCGCTACGATTTACGCGAACGCTGGCCGGGCATCAACTTTGTCGAAAACGGCGTGTCGATTGATTCACTCGGTCAGCTGCTGGATAAGCAGCTGGATGGCTTTATCGTGCCATACGAGTCGTCGCTGTTTCTGCTCAACAATCACTTCAGTGACAGCTTCAAAGTGGCTTTTGTCGCGCCGCTGCCGATGTTCCGTATGGCGATGGCGGTCAATGGGCAGGATCAGGTGCTGCTGTCGATCCTTAACAAAGCGCTGTCCGATATTCCGCAGCCGACCATGCAGTCGCTGATGGAGCGCTGGATCAAATACACGCCGCCCGCTACCAGCACCTCGTGGCAAAGCTATCGCAGCTATATATTGCGCATCGTCGCCGTAGCCGGGCTGGCCCTGCTGTTTTTCCTGTGGCGTAACCATCTGCTGAAAGCCTCACTGGCGAAACAGCGCGAGCACGAGCGTGAAATCAGCGAGCAGCTGGCGCATATCGAAGCGCTGATGGCCGACCTGCGCAAAGCCAACGAAGTCGCGGTGCGCGCCAGCGAAGCGAAAAGCACCTTCCTGTCGCACATGAGTCATGAAATTCGCACGCCGCTGGCGGCGCTGATTGGCCTGCTGGAAATCGAGCATCTCGGCCAGAGTAATGAACAGCAGCGGCAGAAAAACATTGATGTCGCCTGGGAGTCGTCGCGTTCGCTGCTGTCGCTGGTGGGCGATATTCTCGACCTGGCAAAAATCGAATCCGGGCATTTTAGCGTGCAGCTGCAGCCGATGTCGCTCAGCGAAGTGGTGCATGACTGCGAAGCGCTGTTCCGCCAGGTGGCGCTGAATAAAGGCCTTGAGCTGAATATTGTGCTGGAGCTGACGCAGGATCAGGTGCTGTTTGACCCGGTAGCGCTAAAGCAAATCCTCTCCAATCTGGTGAGCAACGCCATCAAGTTTACCTCGCACGGCGCAGTGGAAGTGGCGCTGTATCAGGCAGAGAGCACGCGGCCGGAGTATGTGCTGGAGGTGAGCGACAGCGGAGTTGGCCTGACGGCAGAGCAGCAGCAGGCGATCTTCGAGCCGTTCATTCAGGTCGATCAGGGCAGCAACCGCGCCAGCGGCACCGGGTTAGGCCTGAATATCTGTCGCCGGCTGGCGGTGATGCTTGGCACCGAGCTGCACGTCGAGAGTGAACCGGGTGACGGCAGCGTGTTTATGCTGCGCTTCCGCGCGGAAGCGGCGCGTATTGAACATGAGCAGCCCGCCCTGCCACAGGCGGTGGAGCCAGCAAAACAGGCTGCACTGCGCATTCTGATTGTCGATGACAACGCCACTAACCGTCTGCTGCTGGCCCAGCAGCTGCGCTACGCCGGGCACCATGTGCTGGTGGCGGACGGCGGTGCAGCGGCACTGGCGCTGTGGCGCGAAAATCAGCCGGACCGCGTGATTACCGACTGCAACATGCCGGAGATGGACGGCTTCGAATTCACCCGCCAGCTGCGCGCCGAAGAGAAGCGCCTGGTGCGACGCGCGGTGCCGGTTTACGGCCTGACGGCGATGGCGGAGGAGCGCGTGGCGCAGCTGGCGCAGGACGCCGGCATGAACGGTTGTCTGTTTAAACCGCTGGAGCGCGCGCAGCTGCTGCAGGTGATCACCGGCGCACCGATGAACCCGACGCGCGACGATACCCTGCTGACACTGGAGAATCTGGCGGCAAACAACCCGCAGGCGTGGCGCGACCTGGTGACCACCGCGCGCCAGCAGAACAGTTACGATCTCGCCCAGCTGACGCAGGCGGTGGCTGCGAACAATTTTGCTTCGGCGCGTCACGCCGCGCATCAGCTACTCGGCAGTGCCCGGATGCTGCGCGCCGACGCGCTGCAACATCGCTGCCGCGCCGCCGAACAGGCGGCGGAGCATGAAGATGGTGCGCTATTACAACAGCTGCTGCCGGAGGTCGCCGGGGCGGTGGCCGAGCTGGACGCGCTGTTCCTGCGTGCCCTGGAAACGCCCATTCCTGAAGAGGTAATTTAATGAAAGAGAGCGCAATCTGGCAGATTGCCGTGCTGGACGATCATCCGCTGATCGGTAAAGCCATGCAGTACCGTTTAGCGCAGGAATCGCAGCTCGATCTGGCCGGGGCCTTTGCCCAGCGCCAGCAGCTGATGACCTTCCTGCAGCGCCACCCGATCGACATCCTGGTACTGGATTACATGCTGGGTGAAGACCAGCTCGACGGGCTGCAAATGGTGAAGCAGCTGCGCCTGCACTATCCGCAGCTGAAGATTCTGGTGTCGTCCGCAGTGGAGAAACCGGCGATTGTTCAGCTGTTGCTGAAAGCCGGCGTGCAGGGATTTGTCGGCAAAAGCCACGATCAGGAAGTGCTGATCGATGCCATTCATCAGATCTGTCGCGGCAAGCGTTTCCTGACGCCGGACATGATGCTGGAGCTGGATAAATTCCAGGAGAGCGACCGTGAAATGCACGACTACCTGACGCCGCGCCAGGCGGGCGACGACATCACTCTGTTGTTGCGCGAGCTGAGTCCGCGCGAAATCGAGGTGATTCGCTGCTATCTGGATGGGTTGAGCATTACGCAGATCGCCGGTAAATACGCGCGCAGCCGCAAAACCATCAGCGGTCAGAAGCAAACCGCGCTGCGCAAACTGGGGCTGCGTTCGGACCTGGAACTGTTCAAGTACAAGCAGTACTTCAACCAGCTGGTGACGGCGCAGTAACCCGCCGCAGCGCGGATAAACCCGGTTCTGTGACGCGGATCAAGACTTAGTCGCTGCGTAATGCTGCCTCTGTGAATTCTAGTATGGTAGTTTAACACTTATCATACAGACACGATGACGGTGGATGACATAATGCAACTGACAATGCGGTGGTTTGGTCCGAAGGAAGACAAGGTTTCGCTGGAATATATTCGCCAGGTGCCGGGCGTACGCGGCGTGGTGGGCGCGCTGTACGATGTGCCGGTGGGCGAAACCTGGCCGCAGGAGAAGATCCAGGCGCTGGTCGATCAGGTACATGCGGCCGGACTGACGGTTGAAGTGATTGAAAGCGTCAATATTCATGACGACATCAAGATCGGCCTGCCGAGTCGCGATCGCTACATCGCCAATTATCAGCAAAGCATCCGCAACCTGGCGGCCGCCGGGGTAAAAGTGATCTGCTACAACTTCATGCCGGTGTTTGACTGGATGAAGACGGATATGAATTATGTGCTGCCGGATGGCTCCATCACCATGGCCTTCGAGAAGCAGGGCATTGATAAAAGCCTTGACGAAGTGGTGAAAGAGGTGCTGGGCAGTGCTAACGGCTTCGCGCTGCCGGGCTGGGAGCCGGAACGGCTGGCAAAAGTTCAGGAGCTGTTTGCCAAATATCAGGACGTAGATGACGCGAAGCTGCGCGAAAACCTCGCGTATTTCCTCAAAGCGGTGATCCCGGTGTGTGAAGAGGTGGGCGTGAAGATGGCGATCCACCCGGACGATCCGCCGTATTCGATCTTCGGTCTGCCGCGCGTGGTGAAGAACCGCGACGATCTCGACTGGATCTGTAACGTCGTCGATTCTGAAGCCAACGGCATCACGCTGTGCACCGGATCGATTGCCGAGGATCCGCAGAACGATGTCTATGCCATTCTGGCCGAATTCTCGCGCCGCAAGCGCATCCCGTTTGCCCACGTGCGCAACATCAAGATCATCCGCGATAAAGATTTCTACGAGTGCGCGCATCCGACGGAATATGGCTCGCTGGATATGTATAAAGTGCTGCAGTCGATGTATGACAACGGCTTTGACGGCTATATCCGTTCGGATCACGGCCGCTTTATCTGGGGTGAAACCGGACGGCCCGGCTACGGTTTGTACGACCGCGCGCTGGGCACCACCTATCTGCTGGGCCTGTGGGAAGCGCTGAGTAAACGTTAATGGGCTGCGATCTGGCGCTCACCCTTGCGGCTTTTTCAGTAACGGCACCAGCAGCGCCGCGACGAAAAAGCCTGTCATGATCAGCCAGAACGCGTCGGAAAAGGCCTGGGTGCGCGCTTCACGCAGCGTCAGCGCCGCCAGCGACTGCAGCGCGGCCGTATGCGCAGCATCCGGGCTCAGGCCGCTGGCCATCAGCGCCTGAGCGCGCCCCTGCAGAAAATCACCCAGCGTCAGGCTGGCGCTGGTGAGGTGATCCGCCAGCCGGCTAAAGTGCAGGTTGGTGCGGTCGTTGAGCACCGTACCGCACAGGGCAATGCCAATCGCGCCGCCAAGGTTGCGCATCAGATTAAACAGGCCAGACGCGAGCTTCAGGCGTGCCGGTGGCAAACTGCCCAGCGTCAGCGTCACCGTCGGTGCCACGGCAAACTGCTGCGCCATACCGCGAAATGCCTGCGGAAACAGCAGCTCCTTCGCCCCCCAGTCATGGATAATCGGCACGAAGAAATGCATCGACAGCGCAAAACAGATCAGCCCCGCCGCCAGCAAAATACGCAGATCGACGCGGTTCGCCAGCCAGGCATACAGCGGGATCGACAGAATCTGAAACACCCCGGTGGAGAAGATCGCCAGTCCAGTCTCCAGTGCGCTGAAGCCGCGCACCTGGCTGAGAAACAGTGGCGTAAGGTAAATGGTGGCGAAGATCCCTACGCCCGCCATAAACGAGAAGTAGCAGCCGAGGCTAAAGTCGCGGTCCTTGAGCGCGCGTAAATCGACGATCGGTTTGGCATGCCGCAGCGTGCGGATCACAAACAACACGCCCGCCGCCAGCGCAATCCAGCCGGTGGTGGCAATGGTGTCATCATCAAACCAGCCCCAGCGCGGCCCCTCTTCCAGCGTATATTCCAGACAGCCGAGCGACAGCGCCAGCAGCACGATGCTGAGATAATCCGCGCCGCGCAGCAGTTCGCGGTTGGGCGCGTCGATGTTCACCAGCAGCGGAACCGCAATGGTGATGTAAATACCGGGAATGATGTTGATAAAAAACAGCCAGTGCCAGCTGAAGTTATCGGTGATCCAGCCGCCAACGGTCGGGCCAAGCGTCGGCGCCAGCGACGCCAGCGCGCCGACGGTCGCGGCAGCAATCACCCGCTGCCGGCCCTGGAAAAAGGCGAAGGCGGTGGTGAACACCAGCGGGATCATTGAGCCGCCCGCCAGCCCCTGCAGCGCACGGAACGCGATCATGCTCTGAATGTTCCACGCCCAGCCGCACAGCAGGCTCATCAGCGTAAAGCCACAGGCCGAGGCGGCGAACAGCCAGCGTGTAGACAGCACGCTGGCCAGCCAGCCGGAGAGCGGAATAATGATGATTTCGGCGATCAGGTAGCTGGTCTGCACCCACACGGTTTCATCATCGCCCGCCGACAGGCCACCGCCAATGTCGCGCAGCGAAGCTGAGACAATCTGGATATCCAGCAGCGCGATAAACATGCCGATGCACAGGGTGGCAAAGGCGAAGACTTTCCGGCTGACCGGCATCTGCGCGGGCGCGATCGGCGCGGCGGCCACGCGGCTCATCGCGCGCTGCGCTCATCGACGGTAACAGTCACCGACAGTCCCGGACGCAACAGCCCGAGCGTGGCCGCATCGCCGTCCAGCGCAATGCGCACCGGCACGCGCTGGACAATTTTGGTGAAGTTACCGGTGGCGTTTTCCGCCGGCAGAATGCTGAAGCGCGAACCGGTCGCAGGCGACAGGCTGGCGACATGCCCGCTGAAGGTGCGGCCTGGCAGCACGTCCGCGACAATTGTTGCCGTCTGGCCTGGCCGCATGTGCGCCAGCTGGCTCTCTTTGAAGTTGGCGTCAATCCACAGCCCCTGCGCCGGCACCAGCGACAGCAGCTGCGTGCCGCTGCTGATATACGAACCAGCCCAGGCGCGGCGATTGCCAATTACGCCATCAAACGGCGCGCGGATAGCGGTGTATTCCAGATTGAGCTGTGCCAGTGCCAGGTCGGCCTGCGCCTGTGCCAGCGCGGCGTGCGTCTGCTGCTCGCGCGCATCCAGCACCTGCAGCTGACGTTCGGCGACCGCGCGATCGGCACGGGTTTTACCTTCCTGCGCCAGCGCCTGATGGTAATCGGCCTGCGCATGATCGCGAATCTGCTGCGACACCGCAGCGCTGCTCACCAGCGCGTCATAGCGGCGCTGGTCGGCGGTGGTTTTCTGCGTCACCGCCTGCGCCGCCAGCAGCGCAGCACGCGCGCCGTCGATGGTGGCCAGCTGGAGCTGGCGCGTGGCGGCGATATCCTGCAGCGCCGCCTGCTGCGCGGCGACTTCGCCCGCCGCACGGTCAACCGCCGCCCGATAGTCGCGGTTATCCAGCTGCACCAGCAGGTCGCCCTTTTTAACCGCCGCATTATCCTGCACCGCAAGCGTCTGGACATAGCCGGACACTTTGGCCGAAATCGCACTGATATCCGCGCCGACGTAGGCATCATCGGTCGAAGGCATAAAGCGCGCGCTGTGCCACCAGTAATAGCCATAGCCGGCCAGCGCCACGCCGCCGCAGGCCAGCATCAGCAGCAGTGCCGCTTTTTTCCGCGTCAGGCTCATGGTTCGTTCCCGGCCACCGTCTGCGGGGCGAATTTTTGCGCCGTATCGCCTGCGCGCTTTCTCGCCAGATACTGCTGGCGATAGTGCATCATCGGGCTGGCCGCCGGGCCTGGCACCATCTGGTATTTGTCACTGGAGAGCGGCTGGCCGGTGGCGCTGTCGACCATTTGCGGCGTCACCGGGCGCTGAGTGGCGCTTTCAACCAGCTGCATCTGCCGCCCTTCCGGTGAGAAGTGGGTGCTACCCCACTCGGCCAGCGCCAGTATTACCGTACGAAAATCGCGGCCCGCCGCAGTGAGCTGGTACTCGTAGCGTGCCGGAGTGTCGCTGTAACACACCTTTTCCAGCAATCCGTCCTCCACCAGTTCTTTCAGCCGGCGCGACAGAATATTGGGCGCCACGCCGCTGCTTTTCTGAAACTCATCAAAGCGGGTAAAGCCGGCCAGCGCATCGCGCATAATCAGCATGCTCCAGCCGTCGCCGATGCGTCCAAGACTGCGTGCGATAGGGCACGGCATATTACACAGAGGTTGGTTTTTCATGGGCCAGTTCCCGATGTGAAGTCGATGCGGGATACTGTGGCAGGGTAGCTTTCATTTTGCAAGTCACTTGAAGAATGAAAGTAACAAACAGATAGTCAGCGTGCGTTCCGGCGCAGCCTCACAGCCTGTCGATCAATTCCTGCCGGTGGTCATGCAGCAGACGCAGCATTTCACGCAACAGCGGATCTTCGTTGCCCTTCTGCCACGCAATACTCAGCGGCAAGCCTTTGATCTGCTCAGGTAACGTCAGCGCGATATAGCGCACGCTGTCGCTGTTCATGGTGCGATAAGAGGCTGGCACCACCGCCAGACCGAGGCCGGCGGACACCAGGCTGAGAATGGTTTGCTTCTCTTCGGCATATTGCGCGATATGCGGCGTCAGGCCAGCCTGCTTAAACAGGCTGATGGTGAGATCGTGGCTGTGCGGCCGGGTGCGGCGGTCCGGAATAATCATGGCTTCATGCTGAAAATCTGCCACCGTCACCTGCGCTTTATCCGCCAGCGGATGCGTCAGCGGCACTGCCAGCACGCAACTTTCGCGGGTAATAAAACGCAGCGCCAGTGACGCATCCATGCGCTGCGGCGCGCGGATAATAATCATATCCAGCCAGCCGGATTTTAATTTGGGAATCAGGTTAAGGGTTTTATCTTCGATAATATGGATATCGCTCAGCGGATGACGCGGCACAAATAAATTCAGCAGTGCCGGAACTAAACCGCGCGCGGCGCTATCGATAGCGCCAATGCGTAATGTCCGGCGTTCATCTTTTAATCCGCCTTTAAAACGCAGCGCCAGCGCATCAAACTGATCGATCAGTTTTCCCGCTTCGTCAAAAAACAGGGCTCCCTCAGCGGTTAATGAAACATTGCGCGTTGAGCGGTTTAACAGGCGCACGCCGAGATCCTCCTCCAGCAGGCGAATAAAGCGGGAAAGTGATGCAGGCATCATTTCCATACTTTGTGCCGCCCGGCCGAAATGCAGTTCTTTACCCACCGCGACAAAACAACGCAATTGATTTATATCCACATTTCCCTCACCGCACGATTATTCAAATAGTTTATATAATCCACGCCTGATGATCGCGCAATACAAACCTGCATACTGCATTCGACAACCAGAAAATAATACTACCCTACACAATCTGGAGCACTTTAATATGAACTCTCACCTCGAAAAAAGGGTGATGCGTAAAGTGACGTTGCGCATTGTGCCCTTCATCATGCTGCTCTATTTCATCGCGTTTCTCGATCGCGTCAATATTGGTTTTGCCGCGTTAACCATGAATCAGGATTTAGGTTTCTCGCCCACGGTATTTGGTTTTGGCGCCGGGATTTTTTTCCTCGGCTATTTTCTGTTTGAAGTCCCGTCGAATTTAATTTTGCACAAAGTGGGCGCACGCATCTGGATCGCCCGCGTGATGATCAGCTGGGGATTGGTCTCTGGCTGCATGGCGCTGGTGCAGGGCACCACCAGCTTCTACGTCCTGCGCTTTCTGCTCGGCGTGGCGGAAGCCGGTTTCTTCCCTGGCATCATTCTCTACCTCAGCTACTGGTTTCCGGCGGCGAAGCGCGCGCAGGTTACCGCCATCTTCATGGCCGCCGCCCCGCTCTCTACCGCGCTCGGCTCGCCGGTCTCTGCCGCGCTGCTGGAGATGCACGGTCTGCTGGGCTACGCCGGCTGGCAGTGGATGTTTGTATTAGAAGCGATTCCGGCGTTGCTGCTGGGCATCGTAGTGCTGTTTTTCCTCACCGACCGTCCGGCGCAGGCTAAATGGCTGAACGCAGAAGAGCGGCGCTGGCTGCAGGAGACCATGCAGGCTGAAGAGCAGGCACGGTCGACGCAGCACGGCCACAGCAGCGCCTGGCGCGGGCTGGCGGACAAGCGCGTACTGGCCCTGGCGCTGGTGTACTTCGGCACGTCGGCCGGGCTGTACACGCTGGGGATCTGGTCACCGCAAATCATCCGCAGCTTCGGCGCCTCCTCGCTGGAAATCGGCTTCCTCAACGCTTTCCCGGCGGTGATCGGCGTGTTCGGCATGATCCTGTGGGCACGTCACTCCGATCGTCGTGGCGAGCGCAGCTGGCACGTCATTGGCGCCTGTTTACTGGCTGCCGCCGGGCTGATTTATGCCGGTAACGTCAGCACGCTGCTGGCGGTGATTATTGCGCTGACGCTGGTCACGGTCGGCATCAGCGCTTCCAAGCCGCCGCTGTGGAGCATGCCGACGCTGTTTCTCAGCGGGCCGGCCGCAGCTGCCGGCATCGCCACCATTAATTCCATCGGCAACCTCGGCGGTTTTGTCGGCCCGATGATGATTGGCGTGATCCGCCAGCAAACCGGCAGCTACACCTGGGGACTCTATTTCGTCGCCGCGCTGCTGGCGTTGTCCGCGCTCATCGTGCTGATTCTCGCCGCGCACACGCCAAAACCGCAAAGCGCCGATCTGCCTCATCCTCATACCCATTAATTGACTGGAGAACACTATGCGTAACTACAAAATTGCCGCGATTCCGGCAGACGGTATTGGCCCGGAAGTGATTTCGGCTGGCGTTGAGGTGCTGCAGGCGCTGACGCGGCACGATGAACAGCTGACGTTTGACGTGCAGACCTTTGACTGGGGCTCGGATTACTACAAACAGCACGGTGTGATGATGCCGGAAGATGGCCTGCAGACGCTGAAGCAGTTTGATGCCATCTACTTTGGCGCGGTGGGCGCGCCGGACGTGCCGGATCACATCACGCTGTGGGGGCTGCGCCTGCCGATTTGTCAGGGCTTCGATCAGTACGCCAACGTGCGGCCTACCAAAATTCTGCCGGGCGTGACCTCGCCGCTGCGCAACCGTGGACCGGGCGATCTTGACTGGGTCATCGTGCGCGAGAACTCGGAAGGGGAATACTCCGGCAACGGCGGCCGTGCGCACCGCGGCCTGCCAGAAGAGGTGGGCACTGAAGTGGCGATTTTCACCCGCGTCGGCGTAACGCGCATCATGCGCTACGCCTTTAAACTGGCGCAGTCGCGGCCGCGCAAACTGCTGACGGTGGTGACCAAATCCAATGCCCAGCGGCACGGCATGGTGATGTGGGATGAAATTGCGGCGGAAGTGGCGCAAGAGTTTCCGGATGTGCAGTGGGACAAGATGCTGGTGGATGCCATGACGCACCGCATGACGCTCCACCCGCAATCGCTGGACACCATTGTCGCCACCAACCTGCATGCGGATATTCTTTCCGACCTCGCCGGCGCGCTGGCCGGCAGTCTCGGCGTCGCGCCGACTGCCAATATCGATCCGGAGCGGCGTTTTCCGTCGATGTTCGAACCGATTCACGGCTCGGCGTTTGATATCACCGGCAAAGGCATCGCTAACCCGATCGCCACCTTCTGGACGGCGGTGCAGATGCTGGAGCATCTGGGCGAACGCAACGCGGCCGCGCTGATAATGCAGGGCATTGAGCACGTGTGTGCGGCGGGCATTCTGACGCCGGACATCGGCGGCAGCGCCACCACAGCTGACGTGACGCGCGCGCTGGTGCAGTTTATTGAAGCCAAATCTCAGGTGGCGGTAACCGCCTGAGTCGAAAGCCGGGGTGTTACAGCGCCGCCGCCAGCCGGTCCAGCGCCAGCAGGATGCCATAGCGCCGCGCCGGTGCTGCATCCGGCAGCGGCAGCCAGTAGTTGGCCTGGCTGGCGAGATCCAGCGCCGCCGGGCACAGCGCCATCACTGGGGTCTGCTGGATGTGAGCGTGATGCACCGCGCTGAGCACGCTGCTGTTGATGGTGTCCGGCGCGAGGATCAGCAGCAGATCGTCCGGCTGCAAACGGCTGAGCGTCAGACGCAGCAGGTTGTCGTCCTGGATCCACGCCAGCGCCAGCCCGGCTTCACTCAACCGCTGCTGCACTTCCGCCACCAGCGGCGTGTGCTGGCCGGCGGCACCGATCAGCAACACGCTGCGTGCCTGACGCAGCGCCTGCGCCGCCTGCTGCCAGCGGCTGTCATCCAGCAGCTGCCACTGCTGGGTCAGCGCCTGATGCAGACTCACCAGCTGCGGCACCGCACCGTGGCTGGCGCTGGCTGGCTCGGCGCTGGCGCGTGCCAGCCGCATACGCAGATCGCGAATATCGTCGCAGCCGACCGAACGGGCAAAGCGGGTAATGGTCGCCGCACTGACTTCCGCCCGGCTGGCCAGTTGTTCAATGGTGGCCGAGGCCGCAAACGCGGCGTCACGCAGGATGGCGCGCGCCACCCGCTGCTCCTGCTGGCTGAGCGAAGCCTGCCGCTGACGAATCACCGTCATAAACGCACTTTCCTGCTGGCCGGCCTGGCGCACCTGGTGCAGAAAATCATCCAGATCGCGGTAGCCCGCCGAGGCAGCAAAGCGCTGGAGTACAGCCGGGCTGACACCCGCCTGCGTCGCCAGACTCTCCATAGTGGCCTGCGCGCTGGCGTGCAGGTTATCCAGAATAAATCGCGCCAGCTTTGATTCCTGCGCATCAAAACGCGCCGACTGCTGCTGCAGTTGCCAGACAATATCCATTAGCTCATCACATCCTCAGTAACGAACTCTCATGATGCATGAAAATATTTTTCATGGTGAGATTTTTTTCAGCTGAGCGCACTGAATTTTCCTGGAATTAAAGCACTCGCAACAGAAAATCATCGTGCCGATCACACCAATGAAAATTATTTTCATGGCAGTTTAATGATTAAGCTATTGATAAATAATACTTTAAATAATTTTCATCACAAAATCATCTGGCCGCAGGGTATTTACAGTGCGACTGCGACAGGTCTTAAATGCCGGAGTCAATTCACAGGAGGATAAATTATGCGCATTGTTCTTTGCTGTGCCGCCGGCATGTCTACCAGCATGCTGGTGAATAAAATGCAGCACGCCGCACAAGCGCGCGGGCTGGCGATCAACATTCAGGCCGTCCCGGTGGCCGATTTCGAACGTATCCTGCCGGACGCAGACGTGGTGCTGCTCGGCCCGCAGGTGCAGTTTGAAGCTGCCCGCCTCACCGCCATCGCAGCCCCGCAGGGCAAGGCGGTCGCCGTTATCGACATGATGGATTACGGCATGATGCGCGGCGAACAGGTGCTGGATAAAGCGCTGGCGCTGCGCGCTTCCTGATTCTTCGTTTCCCCCAATCTGACTGATAACACACGGCGTTGCGCTGTGGGAGATTCTGCATGCCTGAAGATGACGTAATGGTGGTTCCGGAAGAGGAGATCATGCTGCTGCTGGTGCAGGCCGGTGCTGCGCGCAGCGCCGCCCTCAGCGCCCTGCGGCTGGCGCGCGCCGGCCAGTTTGATGCGGCACAGCAGCAGCTGGCGGCGGCGCGGGAAAACGTAAGCAGCGCGCACCAGCAGCAGACGGCGCTGATTAGCCTGGACGAAGGCAGCGGCCGGCTGCCGGTTACCCTGATTCTGGTTCATGCCCAGGATCACCTGATGAACGCCATGCTGATTCAGGATTTAGCGGGCGAAATCATTGAACTCTATCGCCGTACTACGGCAGGAGAAAACGATGCTTAAGATAGCAATCATTGGCGGCGGCAGCAGCTATTCGCCGGAGCTGGTGGAGGGAATCATTAACCGTTATGCGCAGCTGCCGGTAACCGAACTGGCGCTGGTGGATGTGGCGGCAGGACGCGAAAAGGTGCAGATCATCGCCGATCTCACGCGCCGCATGCTGCAAAAAAACGGGCTGGAGCAGGTTAAGGTCAGCGTGCACTTTGCGCTGGATGAGGCGATTCGCGGCGCGCGCTTTGTGCTGACGCAGCTACGCGTCGGCCAGCTGGCGGCACGCGCCGCCGATGAGCGGCTGGGCCTGAAGTATGGCCGTCTCGGCCAGGAAACCACCGGCGTCGGCGGCTTCGCCAAAGCGCTGCGCACCATTCCGGTGATGCTGGAGATTGCGCGCAAAGTGGAACAGCTGGCACCGGACGCCTTCATCATCAACTTCACCAATCCGGCGGGCATCGTTACCGAAGCCGTGGCGCGCTACAGCAACGCGAAGATCATCGGCCTGTGTAACGTGCCGGTGAATATGCACCATATGATCGCCGGCATGTTACAGGCGCCGTTTGACGAGGTGGCGCTGCGCTTCGCCGGGCTGAACCATCTGGTGTGGGTGCATCAGGTGCTGTGCCGCGGCGAGGACGTGACCGCCGGGGTGATCGAACAGCTGTGCGAAGGCCAGGCGCTGACCATGAATAACATCAAAGAGATGCCGTGGTCGCCGGCGTTTCTGCGCGCGCTGCAGGCGATTCCCTGCCCTTATCACCGCTACTACTGGCAAACACCGCAGATGCTGGCCGAAGAGCAGGAAAAAGCGCAGCACGGCCAGGCCGGAACGCGCGCCGAACAGGTGATGAAAGTGGAAGCCGAGCTGTTCGCGCTGTATGCCGATCCGCAGCTGGCGCACAAGCCGGAGCAGCTGAGTTTTCGCGGCGGCGCATATTACTCCGAAGTGGCCGTTGAGCTCATCAGCGCCATCCATAACAATAGCGGGCAAAATCTGGTGGTGAACTGCCAGAACCGTGGGGCGATTCACGGTCTGCCGGACGACGCGGTGGTGGAAGTGAACTGTGTGGTCGATGCGCAGGGCGCGCACCCGCTGGTGTTTGGCGCGCTGCCACCGCTGATGCACGGGCTGACGCAGCAGATCAAAGCCTTCGAGCGATTAACCATCGACGCGGCGGTGCACGGCGATCGCGGTGCCGCGCTGCTGGCGCTGGTCGGCAACCCGCTGGTCGGCGATGTCGCCAGCGCCGAAGCGCTGCTGGACGAAGTGCTGACGCTGAATCAACCGTGGCTGCCGCAGTTTGCGTAATATCCCTGTCGCAAACCGCCCCCTGGCCGTCGCGGCGCGCTTCATCGCGCAATAAATTGCGCCGCGCCGAAATGACACGCATTGACCTGTTAATTTGTTGCGCCATTGTGCCCAAGGAGGCCCTATGTCCAACCGTAATATCATCGAACGTTATGTGCTGCCCGCCGCGCTCAAGGTGGCCGGGCAGAAGCATGTGCTGTCCGTGCGGGACGGCATCATTCTCAACATGCCGTTCATGCTGATCGGCAGCTTTTTTCTGATCTTCGCCTACCTGCCGATCCCGGCGTGGGGCCATCTGATGGCCGACCTGTTCGGCGACAGCTGGCGCAATAAACTGCTCTATCCGGTGCGTGCCACCTACGACATCATGGCGCTGATCTCCAGCTTCGGCATCGCTTACCGGCTGGCGGAGAAATACCGCACGCTCGACCCGCTAACCAGCGGCGCGATGGCGCTGGTAGCGTTTGTGATGACCATTCCGCAGCAGACGCTGTTCGCCCCGGTTGAAGGCGCGCCCGCGCAGCTGGTCACCGGCGTGCTGCCGATTTCACTGATCGGCAGTCAGGGCCTGTTCGTGGCGATTGTGATTGCGCTGCTCTCCACCGAAATCTACCGCTTTGTGCACAGCCGTAACCTGGTGATCAAGATGCCGGAGGGCGTGCCGCCGGCGGTGGCGAAATCGTTCCTCGCGCTGGTTCCCGGCTTCTGCGTGCTGGCCGTGGTGCTGCTGCTGCGCCTGGCCGTTGAAGCCTCACCGTTCCACGACATCAACAATCTGATTGCCACGGTGATTGGACTGCCGATGCACCACGTCGGCGGCACGCTGCCGGGGATGATTTTCTCAGTGCTGTTGATTGGCATTCTGTGGACGCTCGGCCTGCACGGCGATGCCATCGTGCTGGTGTTCATTCAGCCGGTATGGCTGTCGAACATGAGTGAAAACCTCGAAGCCTTTCAGCATAACCAGCCGATTCCGCACATCTTTACCCAGCAGTTTTATGATTTATGGATTGCGCCCGGCGGCACCGGCGCGCTGCTTGGACTGGTGATCTTTATGCTGATCCGCGCACGCAGCCGTCAGATGAAACAGCTGGGGAAAATCGCCGCGCCGGCAGCGCTGTTCAACATCAGCGAGCCACTGGTGTTCGGCATTCCGCTGGTGATGAACCCGTACCTGTTTCTGCCGTTTATCCTGACGCCGGTGCTGCTGGTGATTGTTTCGTGGGCGGCAATGAGCAGCGGTCTGGTGGCGCCGCCGGCCGGCATCGCCCTGCCCTTCACTACGCCGATCTTCGTCAGCGGCTATCTCGCCACCGGCGGCCATATTTCCGGCACGGTGTTGCAGGTGGTCAACCTGACGATTTCGCTGGTGGTCTACTATCCGTTTTTCCGCGTGTGGGATCGCCTGAAACTGCGCGAAGAGCAGCAGAACGAACAGCAGGCGCAGGCCGCCAGCGGCAGTGCCGTCGTGCCTTCCTGAACCACTCCCTCTGCCGGGTGCGCCCTGCTGCGCACCCGGCCGCATCCTTCCACTTTTTGCAATAATGACTTCGCAGATCTGGCTATTCTGCCAGCAATACGGCTGTGCGAACCTTAGGCCACGGCTCGGGATCACCCCGGCCACTACCTGAGGAATCGCATGATGAAACTGTACAATTTAGCGCTCTCCGGCCACGCCCACCGCGCACTGCTGGCGCTGTCACTGCTCGGCATAGCGCATGAAACGGTCGAAGTCGACCTGCCTGGCGGCGAACATAAAACCCCGGCGTTTCTCGCCATCAACCCATTCGGTCAGGTGCCGGTGCTGGAAGACGAAGGCGTTTATATCGCGGATTCCAATGCCATTCTGGTGTACCTGGCGAAGAAATTTAACCGCAGCGACTGGCTGCCGGAAGATGCGCTGGGCGCCGCCCAGGTGCAGCGCTGGCTGTCGGTAGCGGCCGGTGAACTGGCTTACGGTCCGGCGGCGGCGCGCCTGATTACCGTGTTTGGTGCCAGATTTAATGCTGAAGAGGTGCTGGCGCGCGCGCATCTTATTCTTTCCCGGCTGGAAAGCCATCTCAGCCAGCGTGAGTGGCTGGTGGGCGACCATCCCACCATTGCTGACATCGCTTTATATAGCTACCTGGCCGGTGCCCCGGAAGGCAACGTCGAGATGTCCGGTTACCCTGCGGTGAATCAGCTGCTGCGCCGGATTGAAGCGCTGCCCGGCTTTGTGCCTTTTCCGCAGACCGCCGCCGGCCTGCGCGCCTGACAGGAGCCAGCATCATGGGCGAGAAACTGATTACGCTGCCGGTATGGCATGACGGTGAAATTGCGCTGCAGCAGCAGGCGGGGGTGGCGGAACGTATGGCCGATGTCGGGCAGCGCGTGATCCGCGATTACATGCCCGATCAGCATCGTGACTTTTACGCGCAGCTGCCGTTTATCGTTGCCGGCAGCGTTGATGCACAGGGTGATGCCTGGGCCACGCTGCTGGAAGGCCAGCCCGGTTTTATCTTCTCGCCCAACGCCACCACACTGGATATCGCGGCCCGCCCTGACGCCAGCGATCCGGCGTCCGCCGGGATGACCGATGGCGCACCGGTGGGCCTGCTCGGCATCGAGCTGCACACGCGGCGGCGCAACCGCATGAACGGCGTGCTGACGGCGATTGGCGGTGGCCTGCGCGTGCAGGTTGACCAGAGCTTCGGCAACTGTCCGCGCTATATTCAGCTGCGCGATTTCCGCTTCGACCATGCGCCCGGCAGGGCTTATCAGGGCGAGGTTGAGACGCTCAGCGCGCTGGATGACGCCGCGCGCGCCGCCATCGGGCAGGCGGACACGTTTTATGTCACCACTTATGCCGACCAGGCGCGCCGTCAGGTGGACGTTTCGCATCGCGGCGGCAAAGCCGGATTTGTGCGCATCGGTGCCGATGATGTACTGACCATTCCGGACTTCAACGGCAACCTGTTCTTCTCCACCCTCGGCAATATCGTGCTCAACGGCAAGGCCGGGCTGCTGTTTATCGACTACGCGAGCGGCGATGTATTGCAGATGAGCGGCGATGCCACGGTGATAACCGATTCCGCCGAAATCGCGGCCTTTCAGGGAGCCGAGCGGCTGTGGCGCTTTAGCGCGCGCCGCATCGTGCGCCGGCGCGCTGCCCTCGCCCTGCGCTGGGCCGATCAGCCAGACGGCATATCGCCCGCCTCGCTGATGACCGGCGACTGGCCGTCCGCCAGCGAACGCCTGCAGGCGCAGCAGCTGGCGGCGCAGTGGCGACCATTTCGCATCACGCAAATTGTCGATGAGAGCGCGCAGATTCGCTCGTTTCATCTTATGCCGGATGATGGCGCTGGCGTACTGCCGCATCTGGCGGGCCAGCATCTGCCGATCCGCCTGACGCTGCCGGGCAGCGCTAAGCCGCTGATTCGGCAATATACGCTGTCAGTTGCGCCGTCGGACGGTTATTACCGCATCAGCGTGAAGCGCGACGGCGCCGTCTCGCAGTATCTGCACGATGCCCTGCGCGTCGGCGATCGGCTGGAGGTGCGCGCACCGGCCGGTGATTTCACTATTGATGCACACGAAACGCGGCCAGCGGTGCTGCTGGCGGCGGGCGTCGGCATCACGCCGCTGCTGGCGATGCTGCGTCACCTGATTTATGAAGGCCGACGCAAACGCCGGATGCGTCCGGTGTATCTGCTGCAGTCGGCGCGTAACCTGGCCGAACGCCCGTTTGTGCGTGAGATCGATGCGCTGCTGGCAGCCAGCGAAGGTGCGTTGAAACTGGTGCGGGTGCTCAGCCAGCCGGGCGAAGCCGAAGCCGGCGTGGATTACGACGTTGCCGGACGCATCGATATGGCGCTGCTGTCGCAGGTGCTGCCGTTCAACGATTACGATTTCTATCTGTGCGGTCCGCCGTCATTTACTCAGGCGATGTATGACGGACTGCGCGGCCTGAACATTGCCGACGCGCGTATTCACGCCGAAGCGTTTGGTCCGTCGTCGCTGCAGCGTCAGCAGGAGGATGCGCCAGAGCCCGCCGCGCTGCCGCCGGTGGCGACCGAAGCGGTGCCGGTGGTGTTTACAGAGTCACTGAAAGAAGCGCGCTGGACGCCGCAGTCCGGCACGCTGCTGGAGCTGGCCGAAGCACGCGGCCTGAGCCCGGCCTACAGCTGTCGCGCCGGACATTGCGGCAGCTGTAAGACCAGACTGGTGAAAGGTGCGGTGACTTACCCTTCCCGGCCAGACATCACGCTGGCGCAGGATGAAGTGCTGATCTGCTGCGCAGTGCCGGCGCAGCAGGATGAAACCACGGATATTCAGCTGGCGTTGTGAAGTGAGTGCCCGGCAAATCGTTTTGCCTTCGGTCAGATCACCATTCTGGCCGTAAGATCGTCATTTACCGCTGGCGTTTTTATTTTCTCATCCATGTACCGGTCCCTCTTTTGCCCGCGCGACCGCTTCCAGCACCCGTTCAGGCGCAGAGGCGAGAAGATCTTTCGGTTTTTGATTTCCCAGCCAGCTATTCGGTGAGCCAAACCAGAGCGCCAGTGACCAGGGGGTTTTTGTTTCACCAAACAGCTGAATAATTTTCTTCATCTGCGGCAGCGGTTGCCCGCCTACGTCCAGCGCGTAAGCAGGATAAAGATCTTTGCCTTCAGAAGTAATGGCAAAAATTTTATCGGCCCGCGTCCAGCGGTTCGGTAGACCGCTGGGATTTTTGATATCCACGGCAGAGCCGCTGCGACGTGAGACTTCCTGAGCAGGCAACCATTCAGCATCATCAAGAATGGTTTGCTTCAGCTTCTCAAGTCGTGCCGTGTTAGAACTGCTTGCCGGCTTGCTTCTGCCTGTGCTTTTTATCTTTGCAGCAGGAGGGATTTCGTCCCGTTTTTTACCGGTGAGCTTTTCCAGCCCCGCTACCGCATGGAAAGCGGCCTCCAGCGCGATCTGAAATGCGACCTCGTCGATGTAAGCTGGAAGCTTCAGGACATAATAGAGCTCTTCCTGCGCGCCACTTAAATCCGGAACCGAGATGGTGATGTCGGCATGTCCGTCGCTGCTCGTTGAGTAAGAAACATTGCCAGAAGACACCGCAATCACTTCAAATTCAGTCGGTTTAACCGCACTGACCATAGCTGACTCCTGATTTCGACATATATCTCATATCTACAATATAAACAAAATATTGGCTTCAGGTTATCGATTGTTGATTGGGATTTCTGGCAGTGAGGGAGGGGTTGTGAGTGCCGTTGAAATTTATATTATTCTGTATATTACAGTAGATTAACTCTATATCTGATGTATGAGGTCGCGGTAAACGTTTGCCAAATACTCATCTAACTCCTGAGCAGGTTATGTCGTGCTGAGCCTTATAAACTGATAAAAGTACCTAAGATTTAGTGGGCGACTTGCTACCTGCTGTGTGATCACTTTGCTGGTGGGGTACTTTGCACTTACCAGTCAGCGCGGCAAAGCTATCCAGGTTTTATGACGGAATGCTTTTATCCGGCAGGGATGAATGTTTCTGTGTGACTAGTTACCCACTCCTGAAGTAAACATCATGACTGTTACCACTACCAACAACGCTGCAAACAACACCACTTCTACCAAAGCTGAATACTGCAATCTCAACATTAAGGGCCTAGGTTATTTGAGCAACATTCGCAGAATTGAAACCCTGAATGATGGCATCCTCAGCGTGGTGATTAATGCGCTGAGCGGCCCTACTGACAACCCTACCTATGTGCGCTTTGATGCCACTGTCGCCGGTAAGGAAGCAACGGACCTTATAAGCCGCTGCCAGATAGCCGTAGACGAGGATCAGAAATTGCTGCCTGGGTTTACCTTCAGCAACCTGACGTCTAAAATTTTCACGCTCAACAAAGGTGATCATGCGGGCGAGCAGCGGGTTAGACTGAAAGCTAGGCTGATGAAGGTCGATTGGATTAAAATTGGTCAGGTGATGGTTTATAAGGCTGAACGTGTGGAAGCAACGTCACCGTCTTAAGCTAAATCAAACCAAATTTATGTTAAAAACTCATTTTAAAAATGCCCTGCGTTATCTCAGGGCATTTTCTTATTAGCTTTTACGGGATGATTTGGACGCTCTTGATGACTTAATACTTAGATAGCTTGTTTCATAAAGCGTCAGCAGTTTACTCATTTGCTCATCAATCACATCATGTCTTTCTGGGCTTCTTAATTTTTGCAATAGCTTAGCGATATACTTCGCAGGGAATTTCATGATGATCACATTATGTGACTGGAACATTTCTTTAGTCCAATCAAGCTCTTTTCCTGCATGCAATTGCTCGGTCTCGTCTCTATTAATTATGAAACCTAATTTTCCATACACCCCAGTCAAATAAGATTGTAACTGCCTGTATTCTGTGGGACCGATGTCAACGTAATTTTTAGCATCAAACACAATATGTCGTGATTTGTAATCATTTAATACACGGCCCCAAAAATCAGATTTCCCTCTATTCGTCCCTATAATATCACGACGCTGAACTGATGCGCCGTTTGGATGGTGTTTTATATCCATCAAGTGCGCTGCAAAAATAATTCTTAGCGCATCCAAACACCAAAGCTCAAATTCTGAATCACCCTCTTTACCCGTGGGGATTTGGTTCAAATGAGTAACTATCTGTCCTATTTTTGCGTTGCGAACGTCTGAGTTTTCAGAAACCACCTTGATTTCATATTCATCATTTATTTCTTGAGCCTCGTCGGGAGATAAGGCATCCTTATTCAAATTCAACCCTAGCCAGTAACAAGGATGGATCAATATCTTATCAGTGTCATTAAATCCTTTGTCAGGCGTTCTCCCATCATGACAAAAGGAATATGCTCCTGAGTTCTTATCCTTAATACCAAAGAAACCCACACTATAGAGACTTTGCAATATTCCTGAAGACTTTAACAAGCTAAACTCTGATTCTAACTTCGGGTCTTCAGACTCACTAATTGCTTCAAATGCAGCGTCTATTTTTCTTCTAGCTATAGCAACTGTCTGCTCAGGCTCAGCAGACTTAAAGGCATTGGTACAAATATGAATTGAAGGAAATATCTTTTGATATTCTTTCCAAAGATCTTCTAAGCGCGCTATTGATATTGATTTGGCGGCGTATTCAAGGTCATCTTGTACAGCGGTATGCCTTTGGTGGCGAAAAGCACAGAAAAAAGCTTCATTCAAAAGAGATAGCAAATCTCTAGGTCTATACAAAGTGAACTGCAAACAACGTTTGAATCCTTCTCGACCAACTAACTCACCAGCCACACATCGATCCCACACGCGCTGGTCCTTTTCAATATCGAGCGAGAAATGAATTTTCAGCCGCTTTGCCGCAAGACCTAACAGTTGAGCCCAATCCCAATGTAATCTAATTACTTGACCTTCAACATTCCTTGAATAATCAGGATCTAGTTTAGCGAGCGCACGAAATATATTATCCCTTAGGAATATAATGGGTCTAATATATTTGGTTTTCTTGTTCAGCTCAATTGAAGCATAAGTCAATCCAGCAATAATACCAATACCTATTGAATCTGGCTCATATCCTTCATCTAGCCTATCCATCAGTATAACAATATTTTTTTCGTTCTTATCTAATGCCTTAACCACCTTGTCCTCAATCATTGATAATTCCAGTTCATACTGAAGATCACCAATTGAGGATTCGGGGTCAGAGTTAGAAAGAAACTCAGCCGCTATTGTACGACATTTTTTAAGAACATCTCCGCGCACTGAAATCCATCTATCAATGTGCGCTCGCAACTCAGGGTCAGACTTTATATTTGTGGATAATTTATAGTGTGAATGAAAATATGAAACTATTTCCATCAATAGAGAGTACTTCCATAAAATCCTTGTAGCTGCTCTCGATAAATTAAAAGAATCAGAAAAGGGTCTTAAAAGTGATCTAAATCCTATAATTTGAGTATCTTCAGGAGAGAATGTAAAAACTTTCGTTGTTTTATCTCTTTCCCAATGCTTATTCAACTGATAGAAAAGAGCACTTTTACCAGTTCCCCTTCGGCCAACCACAACAGTTCTATCATCGGATTCAATGAGAGTTCTAAAATCAGCAGTTTCGATAAATGCCTCAGACAGCATGCGGTTGTCATTCTCAGCAGTGGTATCGCCTAACGGATTGGATTTTAATAATTTATCACTAAAATCAACCATTTGATTCTCCATATCAAATCATCAATTAGAATTATGTCTAACGACCTAAGATAAGTCCCAGTGGCATAAGAGTGCAAACAAACATTTCACAAAAGTGCACTAATTTTTTACAGCTCTTTAGGCAAGTTGGGCAAAGCTGACTTATCAATGAAAATGTTCGTATGAGAAGTTAATTAACTCTTTGTTCTTCTTACATGCGATGTTCATATCACCTCAATTAACAATAAGTGCCGAACAATGAAATATCTCTCTATATCAAACACTTGTGCGTTATCGTGCTTACTATTTTCTGAGTAAAAAGCTTTAGAGATCAATCAAACAGAAACAGATTCTGTATCATAAGTACAGAAAGCTCAACAAATTCAAGCGACTCCCTCAGATACGATGAATTAATAAGAGGATTGAGAGGAAAGTTATCCCCTAACATAGATAAACTCACCGCTTTTGGCATCGAAGCTCGCAACGATGCCGAGCCCCGCCACTACGCCGAACTTTGGGTAAAACATGAATACGAGCGTACCGAAAAAGAACTCAAATTTCAGCGCGAAGTCGATGCGGCTTGGAAGCGCCTTGTGCCCAACATGCTGCCGGTTAATATGGGCAACGCAGATGGTATCGCGCATGACTCCGGTGGCCGCCTGGTGCTGTTCGTGCGTGAAGGAGATTGCCAGCGCTGCAATATCCGACTCTCCGCCGTTCTCGCTGATAAACGCCCCGTAGATATCTATCTTGTCGATAGTGAAGGCAGCGATCAGAAACTCCGCAACTGGGCGCAACAGCACCGCATCCCCGCCGAACAAGTTCGCGAGCGTCGCATAACTCTGAATCACGACGCAGGCCGCTGGATGCGTTACGGCAACGGCATCATGCCGGTCCTTCTCCAACAGGGAGAAAGCGGATGGCATATCGCAGCGTTCTAACCGCCGCTTTGTTGTTGAGTGCCGCCAACTCACTGGCGTCAACCAACATGCAAAGCGTGCCGTCAGGTTATCAGAAAGTAGCGCTGCAACATGGCGTGTCTGCTGAATCACTGAGCTCACTGACATTGGCAGAGTCATCACACCAGTTGCCACACGGCACGCGCCCGTGGCCCTGTACCATTAAGGCTACCGGGCTAGCAGCTTGGCAGGCGCTACAGCAGTTTATGAAAATCCATCCGCTTAAGAGAATCGATGTCGGCATCGCGCAGGTCAATCTCGGCTGGAATGGCCATCGCTTCAGCTTAACATGGGATGCGTTTAATCCGTATATCAACCTGAACGCAGCGGCGCGCATTCTTCGCGAGTGCTGGGAACGCAGCCCGGCAGTTGGTTGAAAGCGGCTGGCTGCTATCACCATCCGGCTGGCGACAAACCGGCTGCACGCTATCGGCAGATTGTCAGCCAAAAATTGGCCTCACTCTCGCCAATTCAGCCTCGGCCAATTACAACTTCGGCTCCTGCCAATCTCGCGAGTAACCAAACCCCTTCAACCGAAATCATCTGGACAGAACCCCGGAGGCAGCAATGAATAAATTGATGCTGGCTGGCGCCATTGCCGCACTGCCATTTATCTCACATGCGGAACTCAACGTTATCGCGGATCTCGGCGGACGATCGGCATCGCCGTTCTATGAGGGAATCAACGCTGAGCCTCAGTCGCAACAGCAGTCAATCCAACCTTTTTACAGTGAAGGTTCAGTGTTGCCAGTGGCAACACTGAACTCACTCCCGGCATCATTGAGCCGCGCGCGCTGAAACTACCAGGAATTGGTGCGCTGTTTCTGGTTAGCGATGATGCTCAATCGCAAGAATGGCTATCACGTAACGCTGAACCGCTCAGCCGTCGTGGTGCGGTTGGGATGGTGGTCAACGTAAGCAGCTCGGCATCCTTGCAGCAGTTGCGCCAGATTGCGCCCGATCTGCATCTCGCACCGGTATCAGGTAGCGATTTGGCGCGCAGCCTCAAGTTGGAACATTACCCGATGCTGATCACCGAGCATTCACTGAGCCAGCAGGTACCAGCCCAGTGATGGGATTCGCTGGATTGCATGGAGTACCCCATGCAGCGCTGATGCTGCTTCAACTGTTCATCATCTTTTCTCTGGCACTGCTGCGAGTGCGTGAGAACCGCACCGCCGAACTGCTAACCAGTTAACTGCCTGAAGTGGATGTGTATTCCAAAACGCTGGTTTCGGGTTACACCGATATCACCAACCAGGAGCAAGTCACTGTTTTCATTTTAAACACGCAGGATCGTGTGAGCATGGTGAAAACGCCGATACTCACTCCCGCTGACACCATCAACCTGTCCAAAGGCCAGGCTTTCGCACTGTTAGAAGGTGGTCAGCTATGCAAGATTCGTAGGCCACTGCCTGCTGATAATAAAACCGATTTGATGCTAGAAAGCTTGCAGAAGATCGCTGCAGAGATGCAACGCAATTACCGCACCAGTGAAGCCTGGTGGTCTGGTGCTGCTGGCGCAGAACCGCCGGGAGGTGATTAATGCCACCACCAAAATACTTCAGCGCCGCCAGCCCGCGTTCAGCAGTCTAAAGAGCATGGCTTTCTGTTTAATCTGTCATGGGGATGGCCGTGGAAGCTGGTCGGCATGCTGCTGGCGTCGCTGTTTTTCAGCCTGGTAATGGAGTATATCGGCATTGCTTTCTTCTGGACGGAGCAAGGCGCGGCGCATAGTCAGCAAGTGATGCAGATTGAGAGCGGCTATCTCTCCACTGAGTTCACGCGCAACCTGCTGCTGTTACAGCCCACGGTGACGGTCACTGCCTGGGTAACACAGGGTTATCAGTGGCTGGTTGTCGATAGCGGCCTGCAGAAATGGATCGCGCAGCAGAATCTGGCAATGGAAAGCGGCGGGAATGCAGTTGCTACCGGATTGAGTGCCGGTAGCCGCTGGCTGGCATCGGTGCTGCATGAATATCTGCTAGCGACGGTATAAGTTGCTGTGGTTACGCTGATTAGCGTGACGATTTTGATGCTTTCAATACCGTTGTTTCTGATGGTAGTGCTGGTCGCGGTGGTCGATGGTCTGGGACGTAGAGATCTGCGGCGTTATGGTGCTGCATATGAATCCAGCTTTGTTTATCACCCTGTCAAACGCTTCGTAAAACCCGCGTTCTATGTGCCCTGTATGGTGTATCTCTCGTGGCCATCGGCTGTGTATCCAAATCTATTGTTGCTGCCTGCTGCGCTGATGCTGGACATGGCGCTGGCGGTGCTGACTGCTTCATTTAAGAAGTATTTGTAAGCTGGACGACAGCGTACAAAGCTCGACTTTGTGCGCTGTAGTAAGCAGGCAAGCCGCGAGAGTGGCGCGGCAGGTTTAAATCCGACTCTGCAAATTTAATATAAAATTGCCACTTTATTAATTTTGCTTGAACAATCTTAACTTGCTGGTAAAAAATTTGATTTATTAGAGTTGAAGACTGCTTATATTATGATGCACACCATTAATTAAAATTGGTCTTACTCACACAACGGAATAAGTAAGGAAGTTATCAACCAAGATATAAAACTGATGGTTATTACGGCTTCAAATAATCTATAATGAGTTCTTCCATCATTGTGAAATCAGCGATTCTAGCTCTAGTTCGTTTCTGATATGCAATAGCACTCTCTACGTGACCCTTTGTGCAAGGATAATTTAATATTTTGTATACAATATCTGCTATTTGGCCATGAGTGAGGTCTCTTTTATGAAGGTATGCCACTCTCGCAAGTAACTTTGCATCATTATCAGAAATTACAGCTCTATTAAATTGCTCGTCAATTTTTTGAGCCAACTTAAAAGCAACACTTTGCGTTCTGATTATATCTCCGTCATCAAGCTGAATTGCATGGCCGATTTTTGAGAATTTCTCAGGCCACTCTTCTGTAAGTTCAAGGTTGATTAGCTTTGCGTTGTGAATTAACGCATTTCTCAAAGTTACTTTTCTAGTCCAGCGCTCTATAAGAGTTTTCTCTCCGTTCGATAGTCCTCCTCTAATTAGCTTGTCGATTTTTTTAATCATTTTGCTATGGCTGTTATTTCGTATGTATTTGCTAACTACTTGTTCTGCAAGCCAGTCTTGTTGATCATAATGGCTGAATGACGTGGCAATCTCTCCGGCAGTAAACTCAATGCCAGACTCCTCAATCAGTGAAGGATTTATATATATTGCCCTTTTGGTTTGATAATACAGATAAGTTTCAAAGGCAGTTACTATATTAGTTAAGGCATTTCCTCTTACTGACCAAAGCACATCATCTTTTGTTTGTAAATACTCTGAAGGTGAAATATCAATACTACTATGCAAAGTGGTATTATCACCTGGGTATTGTGTGATTAAATTAAAATACTTATACTTATCATTTTCTTCCCACCACCTTTTCGTATACTCAAAAGATGTTCTGCAATACCAATAGCTTCTAACTTCCGCAGTCAACCTACGCTGAAATATCTTAAAAGAAATTGATCTAATGTCTGCACTTGTCATAAAATACCCCTACGATTCTTTATATATAATATTAGTTCTTTGTACGTAATTAACTTTACATTTCAATATTTATAACTGAATGTATTTGTTACATTCGTTTTTGTTTTGGTATAAATCTAAAGTTTTTATATCCAAATGGTGATGGATGGTTAGTCCATGTTCCAATTGTATGATAAAATTGTAAGCAGAAATCGTCATCATTTAGTAAAGCATGATTGAAATTAACCCCTGAAAATTCATCATCTCTTTCTATTAAATCGATGATCTCTTGCTTTTTACCTTCATTCATCGCACAACCAAACGTTATTGATTTAATGCTTTTTTTATTGAATTTGAATAAATGATACTTATCATCTACTATTCTTGAAACTTCGCTTAACGGTAACACTACCCTGTACTCTTGCTCATACCCCCATTCCTCAGACTTATTGAAGAAGATCTGTTGAAAGTTATTGTCATCTATATCTTCAAAAGTTAAGCGGCCTCTATTAGTACAGTACTTTACCTTTTCAATTTCAATGTTTGGTATAAAATCAGGATCAAATTCGATGACAAATCCCCTATGAGAATTTGCATAGTGTGACCACATTAATATATTGCTTCTAGGGTCTTTTTTTTCAGGAATACAGACCGATAATAATGGATTCACATTAATGTTCGAGGTTAAGCTGAGGACACCATATCGACTTACTTTTTCACGATATATTTTTTGATACTCTTCTAACTGGAGTTCTCTTTCTGAAGAAAAATCCATATCCTCTTTAGATAACTTAATGTTTTCAATCTCTCTTTCTGAATAATGATGGATGGATTCCAAAAAATCACGAGATAGTGGGGTTATTATAGGCTCTAACTCAAACGGATCATTGAATTCACCTATTGGTGAAAACCTAATGCACCCATTCTTCAAAATATCCTTTCTTTCAGATGAAACAAATTTAAAATAAGACGAAGGTTTCTCTTTCATTGCTAACCTATAATTTAGGAAAACGCTTAACAGTAGCATACTTATAAAATCAACACTACCCTGCCTACTTTCGAGATATTTACTCATTAGAAAGTAACGCTGACTGACGAATATTTCAACATATTTTTGTAGTTAATGAAGTTGAGATTGACAAAATCAACAAAAATGATTAATGGCTCATAAATTAAGAAAACTAGTGTACTTTATGTGCTCACTTGGCATGTACGTACTAACAAGAAGGAAGGCCTGCGCTGAAAGAGAAATTTTACATTAAATTAGATGAGAGTTCTGCTAACAGAATGACGTATTTGTTTTCGTGTACATGATGTTTTCATGCGCTTTTCAAAAAGTTTAAGCGCAATCGAACCTTAAAAAAGTCGTACCACAGGAATATCATTCCAACGAGTAGTCTATTACGACGACAATTAACTGGATTGAGACAATCCACTTTGTTATCATGATTTGTTCAATAGTGCTAAATGTTCTCTCGCGAGTCAGATTATAGTCATTCAGATAGAGTGTAAAAATTTTAAAGAACTTCGTTTTTTTAAAGGAACAGTTAATAGGAGGGTATATGATTTATGTAACTTTAGATGGAGATGATGTGGGTCAGAGAATTTCAGCGTCATATCTTTTTGATAATGTTGATGAGTTGATTAAAATTAACAAATTGGTTAATAATGCAACTTTGGAAATATCTAAAATATTAGAGAGGAATGGATTTGATATAATATTTCGTGCCGCGGATGGTGTGGCAGGAACTATACAAAATGATTCAATTGATCTCGATAAAATATTTGAAAACATTCAAACTATGTTCGGTGTTGATATTACATTTTCAATGGGATCGGGTAGAACCTTGAAAGATTCGTACGTGGCTTTAATTACTGCAAAAAGCAATGGGAAAAACCAACATTATAGCTTAGTGGCTGGGATTAAAAATGTTTAGAATTATCAACTTCATTAAGTTGTTAAGAATATCAGCGTTAGTTACAACTATTGTTAGCATTTTTAGTTATCAATTTCTTCATCACTTTTGGGATAACGATCTTCCATTAATAAAAGTAATTAGCATTACTCCTTGGGTTAGTTTCCTTATCGTCATTATGCTTACAACTGCCACAACCTCAAGGTTTTTTTGGCGTGTGCTGAGATACTTTAATAAGGACTTATACCCAGATATAAATGGAAGCTGGATTGGTGAGATTACAACGGAAGGAAACATAATTATCCAAGCTAAAGCAACAATAAAGCAAACCTTAATAAAAACTGAAATCATACTTCATACAGAGACCTCAAAATCAGTAACTTTAGAAACAACTCCTTCTGTTGATAGTGGTCAGTGTAAACTTTATTATGTATATAGATCTATTCCAAAAGATCCGTCAAGGCAACCTTACACTGGCTCCACAATATTTGATATTAGAACTAAAGTAGCAGGTTCATCTTTTATTATGGAACTATCGGGATCATATTTTACAGATAGAAAAACTATAGGTCGTGTAAGGCTAGAGCAGGAAAGCACAAATGTACATAAAGATGTTTCTTTCTATTGAGAATTATTTGACAACATGGTTGGCTAGCAACTAACAATCGATTCAAAGCAAAATGAGAGGATAGAATGACTGACGTGGCAACATTCCGAGCTGGGTGTCCAGAATGCATGGGGGAAAGAAACTATATAGTTGTCGATGAAACTAAGCGGAATTGGGATAGTGGAGATATGAGAAACTCTATGCAATGGGGCACGGAATATCGCCTGTTACAATGCAAAGGATGTGATACGGTTTTTTATCATTCAAAATCTTGGGACAGCCAAGATTTATATTACGATTATGATTATGAGGGCCAGACTGTTATCACTCCTAATTATAAATTCGATACCTATCCAAGAACACTTGAACACCGACCGGAATGGATTGAAAACATAGCAGCCGTCGATTATCAACTTTATCTCTTACTTAATGAAGTGTGCCAATCTTATTATAATGGGTCATATATTTTAGTCTCCATTGGTTTAAGAACCGCATTTGACCGAACTTCAGAGATTCTGAATATATTTCCTACATTACCCTTAGGTAAGAAAGTCGAAAAACTTGCAGAGAATGATTACATTGGTGAAACTGAAAAAAGTCAGTTTTTTATAGTAACTGATGCAGGAAGTGCTGCTGCACATCGCGCTTGGTCACCGACAAAAACGAGTTAAATCTCTGTTGACTATAAGTGAAGACTTTATTCGCATGTCTGTTCTGCGCGATGATAGTATTATTAAAATTGCCGGAAAAATCCCGAACAAAAAGACCAAAAGCAATGACGCTAATAAAGAAAAATCCTTCCTGATCTTTCAGCTCAGCCTTATAGAGAAAGTAAGTGATTATAACCGCTTTTGTTTATCTAGCTGTTGAATGACCCTATATTTCATACAAATAGAGGTTCATTAGTCTGTTCTTTTCGTAAATTTAAACGCATCGATAAATGAAATAGGATTGCCGATAATTTTGACTATGATATCTAGTACTGCCGCGAAGCTAATTGCCACGTAGAATAACCTCCACTGCTCATACAATTATTTTAAGCTGAAAGGCAGCTTGCAAAGCTCGGTTTGGTGAGAAATTGTGAGATGGCAAGCGACTGTGACGCCACCTCAAAAATATAAAGATTTTCTGAATAATGCCGATATTAGTGAGATTGTGATTTAAGTTTTATCATCATCATGAAGGTGAAGTTAGCATATACATCAATGATGCTAATGCGAAATTAACCACTCAATCCTGAAGTAAATTAGTCCAAGGTATATATATGTTCAAGTATTCTTTTTGGGTTTTCGCCATTTCAATACTATCAATTGTGGTCAACACACTTACTATAAAAAGTCCTTCAATAACTATATACACCACAAACACAATCATAGGACTATGTTGTTTTAATTTTTTTATGCCAGTAGCTTTTGCAATTAGGCAGTTGCACTCCAATGCTATTGGGCAAATTAAATTTAAATTATTAAGATCATTAGTGGCCACAAGGAAATATTACTCTATTACAGACATCAATAATTATATTTTGCACATGGGTGCTGCCGGGATGTTAATTGTAGGGTTCTTTTACCTCGTGGGTTATGAGTCAGTTAAAGTATTTTTGCCCTATATAGCAATTGTTATATCGCTGTCATTTGTACTTGATTTAAAAAAAAGGATGAAGTTCATTGCCAAGAAAATCTGGTCAGGAATTTTAGGCAAGATTTTCATGGCGCTGATAGCTGCATTCTCATACACATTATCAACTGCTCTAGCTAGAAGTTGGATTTTTAACACTACTCATATTGACCCTCAGTCTTTTAGTGAATATATAAACACCATCAGTATATTGTTTGTCCCCTTGGCTTACCTCCTCTTGATCTGTGCATTGTCGCTAGTCATAGTTTTGCCTGAAATGATATTTTTCATTGCAATTGGAATGTTTAGTTATATAAAGGGAGCATTCTCAAGGAATTGGCTGTCTAAGCTAGATTCACTATCCATAAGATTGAAAACAGGAAAGCGACCAGAACAACTAAATGAAAAAGAGAAGGCATTGATTAATTCAAGGTTAATTTTCTTTAGGGGGCTTTCATCGGTTGTATTCGTTCTGTCCTTAGTTTTCCTAAGTTCTGAATTCTATAATCTGATTAAGAGTTCATTTGACTCTGCACTGAGATCTGGTCTGGTTTCATATTATTATCATCAAAAAGATAATCCTATCGAGGATGATGCCTACTATTACAGCATCAATGAAAAAATTGATTCAAGAGCAGTACTTACGAACGGTGGCTGGTTATTCAGCAAGTCGGCACCTATTGAAAACGGAAAGAAAAATTAAATTTTAAACTTTAATTTTTACGTTGTTTTAACGATGGTAATTATCGAGATTCATAATTCACACGCTTAATAAAGATCTGATTTATGAATCTCCTAAAGTTACAGTTTCAAGTTATCTTAAGTGTTCTTTTATTATCCTCAGTCTTAATAAAAGCAAATGCTAGCGGGTTCGACGAACTCGCTAGCACTAAACGCCTACTAGACCAAGTCCAGCTCTCACTCGACCGCGCCCGCACCGTCACCGCGCAGTCCGCCCCCAACAACCGCCGCCGTTACCTGTTCGATTACAGGAAAGCCAATGAAGACCTCAACACCATGCGTGCTGGCATCGGCCGCTACACGCAGCCTTCGCGTGCGCAGCCGCTGTATTACGGCAAGGTCAGCGGCGATTACACGCGAGGCCGTCCGTTATGGCGATGACTGCCGCGCAGATCAACGCATTTAAAACGGCATCCGGCAAAATCGATATTGGCGTTTTGTAACGGGTGACCGTTGGTCTACTGCTGTGCGTGCTGTTTCTCTGGTCAGCCTGAGCTGCATTGGATGTCTGGCATGGACGGGAAAATACCTAAGTCAGGGATGCCGCGCTAGTCCGATTTGTTATCCGTTCTATGGCTTTACCGATCGTCTGCATCTGGATGTTCGCCAGTTAACGCAGCCATTTTTGAAGTGCTTTACCCGTCAGGTTACTTAAGAGGAAGGCACATTCTGGATAGCTGAAGCAGTACAGTGACCTCAGCAGTCAAAGTGACCAGAAATCATTGGTGCTTCAAAAAGCAAAAACCCAGCCATAAAGGCTGGGTTTTCAGAATGTTGGTGCCCGGACGCGGAATCGAACCACGGACACGGGGATTTTCAATCCCCTGCTCTACCGACTGAGCTATCCGGGCAACGGGGCGCATTAAACCTTACTCGCGCCGTACCGTCAAACGCTTTTCGGTAAAAATCAGCTGACTGCTGTCTTTTGCAGCAACCGCCGGACCCGATGGTAAAAACCTGCGCAACCGCGTTATTTAGTGATGAATTTTTAGCCACCCACGCCGATAACCGTGCTGACATCCCATAACCATAATAAGGTCCACTATGTTCAGCACTATTACATCGGGAATCCTGTCGCGCCTCGCGTGGCAGAAACGCAGTCACAGCAGCGCAACGCTCAGTTCGCTGCAGGAGGCCATCGCCATGGTTGAGTTTACGCCTGATGGTCACATCCTCACCGCCAACGCGCTGTTTCTGGAGCGCATGGGCTACACGCTGGCTGAAATTGTCGGCCAGCATCACAGCCTGTTCTGCACGCCGGATATGGTGCAGTCACCGCAGTATCGCGAGTTCTGGCAGCGTCTGAATCGTGGCGAAGGCTTCAGCGATAAGTTTTTGCGCGTAGCGAAGCACAGCCGTCCGATCTGGCTGGAAGCCAACTACGTACCGGTGCAGGATCGCCACGGTCGGGTGATTAAAATCGTTAAGCTGGCGAGTGATATCACCGCGCGCATCATGGATGCGCAGGAGCAGCGCGCCATGACCACCGCCATTGAGCGCTCGATGGCGGTGATTGCCTTCAACCTCAAAGGTGAAGTGCTGATGGCCAACGATAATTTCTTGAATACCATGGGCTATCGCGCTGATGAGATCATCGGTCGCCATCACAGCCTGTTCTGTCCGCCCGAAATGCGCACCAGCGAGGCCTATCGCCGCTTCTGGCACAAGCTCAATCAGGGTGAATACATCTCCGGCCAGTTCGAGCGCGTCAATAAGCAGGGCAATACCGTCTGGCTGCGCGCCACCTATAATCCGGTGTTTAACAGCGCCGGCGAGCTGTACAAAGTGGTGAAGTTCGCCACCGACGTTACCGCGCAGGTGGAAAAGAACCAGCTGGAGCGCGAAGCAGCGCAGCAGGCATGGCAAACCGCGCTGCACACCAGCGAAAGCACACAACAGGGTGCGGCGGTGATTGAGAACAGCGTGCAGAATATCAATGCGCTGGCCAGCGAACTGCACGGTATTTCTGGTGATATTAATGACCTGAGCGACTCTTCCGATCGCATCGGCGCCATCGTGGAGAGTATTCGCCGCATTGCCGACCAAACCAATCTGCTGGCGCTCAATGCGGCAGTGGAAGCCGCGCGCGCCGGTCAGCATGGCCGCAGCTTCGCCGTGGTTGCCAGTGAAGTGCGCACCCTCGCAGCGAACATCAATCGTGCCACCAGCGAAATCGAGAATCGGGTGAGGCATAACCACCTGCTGGCGGATAAGGCGCAGAAAGGCATCGCGTCGAACCTGAAACGTGCCGATCAGGGCGTAGTGCTCGCGCAGCAGGCGGGCGGTGTGATTGCCGAAATTCGCGGCAGCTCCAGTGAGGTGGTGCGCGCCATTAGCCACGTCGCCGATGCACTAAAAGCCCCGCAGTAAGCGCCGTAGCGTGCACTGGCCGGCGGTGACATAAAAGTGTCATCGCCGTGCCGTAACCTAAGATTATTCCCAATAAACGCCAGACTCTTTCTCATGCAGCAGCCTGATTTCCGCACCGGGCTTAGCGCCCTGACGGGTCGTGCCCGCGCGCGTTCGCTGTGTATTGCGGTGCCGTTCGTCACGCCAGCGATGGACAACACGGCGGTAATGGCGCTGTTTAGCGAACACAAAGATTTGATTGGCCTGCCGGTGGTGGAAAACGGCACGCCGTTCGGCATGATCAACCGCCACATCTTTCTGTCGCAAATGACGCGCCCGTTCTTCCGCGAGCTGTACGATCGTAAAAGCTGTATCGCCTTTATGGATAAACAACCGCTGGTGATCGATGCCGAAACCGAACTCGATCGGGTCGCGCAGCAGGTGGTCGCCAGCGGGGATAAATCAGTGACCGATGGTTTTATCGTGACTGAACAGGGCCGCTATATTGGCATCGGCCTCGGCATAGACCTGATTCGTACCGTCTCCGATTTGCAGGCGCAGCAGCATCAGCAGATTTTACAGAGCATCGATTACGCGCGGGTGATTCAGGACGCGATGCTGGACCGCTCGCGGCAGCAGATGGCGCAGCAGCTGAGCGACTGGTGCCTGCACTGGCAGCCGCGTGACGGCGTGGGCGGCGACTATTACGCCTTTCACCGTGACGAGCACGGCTGGCTGGCGCTGATTGCCGACTGCACCGGTCACGGCATTCCCGGCGCGTTTATGACGGTGATTCTGCATGCGGCGCTGGAGCGTGCGCTGCAGCACAACCATCGTACGCCGTCTGCCCTGCTGCAGGCGCTTAACCGCCACATCAAACAAACCCTGGGCCAGCTTAATGCTTCGCAGCAGACTTCGCTGTCCAACGACGGCTGCGATGCGATTGCGCTGCGGCTGGAGACGGCCAGCCATCAACTGAGCTGGGCCAGCGCGCGCATGCACGCCGTGCTGCAGCCGCTACAGGGTGAAGCCGCCGCGCTGCAGGCCGATCGCGTCGGCGTTGGCTACACCGATACACCGCACGACTATTGCTGGCCGCAGCAGCAGCGCACACTGCAGCCCGGCGATGTGCTGCTGGTGATGAGCGACGGCGTGACCGATCAACCCGGCGGCGCGCGGCACATCATGTTCGGCAAAAAGCGGATTCAGACGGTCATTGCACAACATAAAACCCTGCCGATGGCCGAGCTCTCCGCGGCGTTTGCGCAGGCATTTCTTCACTGGCAGGGCAACCAGCCGCGACGCGATGACGTCACCTGGTTTGGCCTGCGTTATTAACGAGCCTCTTATGCATCCAGCTTCCACCGGCACGCACCTGCCGCCCGACAGCGTTGCGCTGCACTATACCGGCTTCTTTTCGCCGCAGAACATCACCGCGATGGGTGAAGTGATCAAAGTGTTTCTGGAAAACCAGCAGGCCCCGCTGAAAGTGCGCCGCCGGCTGTTCTCCAGCTTTGTCGAGATTGTGCAGAATATCCTGCGCTATTCGCAGGACAGCCGTACCCTGAGCCACGCCGAACAGCACTTTCGCTTTGGCACCGTAACGCTGCACGTGGATGGCGATAGCTATGTGCTGGAGAGCAGTAATCAGGTCGAACAGGCCGCCTGCGAGCAGCTGCGCGACTGGCTCGATCTGCTGCGTACCATGAGTAACGACGAAATTAAGCAGGCCTACCGTGTCGGTCTGCGCACCGAGAGCCCCGCCACCAGCCAAGGGGCCAATATCGGTTTGCTGACGCTTGCCCGTGATGTCAGTGAACCGCTGGAGTATGAACTGCGTCCGCTGCCCGCCAGCGGCTACGCCACGTTTTGGCTTAAAGCCACCATTCACCAGGATTGAGGTTGTATGCAAAACCTGATTATCGCTGCCACTGAGAGCACGCCCGAAGTGAGTTTTGATTTTGCCACCCGCCAGTTTGCGTTGCGCGGCGAGTCGTGGCCGGAGAACGCGGCGGCGTTTTATCGCCCGCTGCTGGATGCCCTTGAGCAGTGGCAACCCACCGACAACGACGCGGTGGTCGTCACTATCGCGCTGCGCTACTTCAACAGCTCCAGCACCAAAATGCTGTTCAGCCTGTTCGATCTGTTCAACCAGCTGGCGCAGCGCGGTCAGCGCGTCACGCTCAACTGGCTGTTTGATGCGGAAGATGACATCGCGGAAGAGTTTGGTCAGGAACTGGCGCTGGATTTTACCGATCTGCAGGTTAATCTGCAGGCGGAACTGGCGTCATGATGGACCTCAATGAGCTGTTTCGTGAAGAGAGCGAGGTGCTGAATCGCTCACAGCATGTGGCGGCGCAAAACACGCTGAGCGCGCAGGATTACCGCGAGGCGCTGCTGCACCTGAATCGCCACTATCAGCGCCTGATGCGCGAAACCTGGCGGCTGATCTCCCGCAGCGATCGCGCGGAGCGCGAGCTGAACCGCGTGAATGAGCAGTTAAACCAGCTGGCGCAGGAGCTGGAGTACAAAGCCAGCCACGATCCGCTGACGGCGGTGTGGAATCGCGGCGCGATTATTCAGCGCATCAGCCAGACGCTGGAGAGCGGTCCGGCGGCACTGATCATTCTGGATATCGACCACTTCAAGAAGATCAACGACGAATACGGCCATCCGATGGGCGATAAGGTGATTTGCGGGCTGGTGACGCGCATTCAGGCGCACTGCCCGGCCGGCGCCAGCATTGGCCGCATCGGCGGCGAAGAGTTTACCGTGCTGCTGCCGCACTATCGCCTATCCGACGCGGTGATTGTCGCCGGTGCGATCCACGCCTCGCTTAACGCCTCGCCGCTGGCGGTGCTGCCGCAGCAGCTGGTGACCGCCAGCCTCGGCGTGAGCTACGGTAAGCCGGGCTCCGATTTCGACACGCTGTACAGCAATGCCGATGCCGCGCTCTACGATGCCAAACACCACGGCCGCAACCGGGTATTTTTCCGCTGATCAGTGCACCTGCGCGGTGCTGGCCGTCTGCATCGGCACGCTGCTATCCGGCGGCGGCAGGAAGATGTGGTCGAGGATATTGCGCATCACCGGCGCGGCCGTAATGCCTTCGTTACCGCCGTTTTCCAGAATCAGCGCCACCGCCACCTGCGGGTTGTTAAACGGCGCAAAGGCGGTATAGAAAATGTGGTCGCGCAGGCGCACCGGGATCATTTTCGCGTTGTAAGTCTGGTTCTGCTTCAGGCTAAACACCTGCGACGTACCGGACTTGGCGGCGATGCCGTACGGCGCGGTATGGAAATATTTATAACCGGTGCCGTTAGGCGCGTTAGCCATACCAAACATGGCGTGGCGCACCAGCGACCAGTACGGTGATTTCGCATCGCCAATCTGCGGCTGCGGCGCGGTCGGCTGGTAAACCTGCTGCCAGGTGCCGCGCTGTGCTTTGGCCAGCAGGTGCGGATTAATCACCCGGCCGTTATTGATCAGCGCCACCATGGCTTTCACCATCTGAATCGGCGTGGCGATCCAGTAGCCCTGGCCGATGCCCACCGACACCGTATCGCCCTGATACCACGTATGTTTATGCACTTTCTGCTTCCATTCGCGGCTTGGCAGCAGCCCGGCGTACTCTTCATTCAAATCGATACCGGTAGGTTTGCCGTAGCCGAACTGGCTGAGCATGCTGTGGATGCGGTCGATGCCCATCATGAACGCCACCTGATAGAAGAAGGTGTCGGCGGACTCTTCAATCGCTTTGGTGACGTCGAGCATGCCGTGGCCGGACTTTTTCCAGTCGCGGTATTTGCGATCGGTGCCCGGTAGCGTCCAGGTCGGCGCGCCAAAGAAGGTGGTGCCCGGCGTAATCACTTTGCTCAGCAGCGCCGACATCGCCATGTAGGGTTTTACCGTCGATGCCGGTGGATACAGCCCCTGGGTGACGCGATTGATCAGCGGCAGGTTTTTATCCTGCAGCAGCGTTTTATAGGCTTTGTAGCTGATGCCCTTCACGAACGGGTTGGGATCGTAGCTTGGGCTGGAGACCATCGCCAGCACGCCGCCATCGTGCGGATCCTCAATCAGCACCGCCGCACGCTGCCCGGCCAGCTGGCTCTCCACATACTGCTGCAGATGCAGATCCAGCGTCAGCCAGATGTTTTTGCCTGCTACCGGCGGCACCTCTTTCAGCACGCGCACGATGCGGCCGTGGTTATCCACTTCCACTTCCTGATAGCCGGTCTTGCCGTGCAGCAGGGATTCGTAGTAGCCCTCAATACCCTGCTTGCCGATGTTATGGTCGGCGGCATAGTTTTCGCCGACGCCCTCGGCATTGAGCCGCTTGTAATCATTGTCGTTAATCTTCGACACGTAGCCGACCACGTGCGCCAGATCGGCACCGTACGGGTATTCCCTATCCTGATAGGTATCAATGGTGACGCCGGTGAAGCGGAACTGATTGACCGAGAAGCGCGCCACCTCTTCGTCGGTGAGCTCGGCTTTCAGCTCCACCGGTTTATAGCGGCTGCTCTGCTTCAGTTCATGCTCAAAGGTTTCGATATCATCCGGAGTCAGATCAACGATGGGAGTCAGCGCCTTCAGCGTCGCCTGCATGTTGTCGATTTTATACGGCGTGACAAGGATGTCGTACCAGGTGACGTTGCGCACCAGCGGGATGCCGTTGCGATCGAAAATCAGCCCGCGCGTTGGCGCGATGGGGATCATTTTGATGTCGTTCTCGTTGGAACGCGTCTGGTAATAGCTGTGCTGATCCACCTGTAAGCGATACAGGTTGATGCCAAGAATGGTGAAGCAGATAACAACCAGGGCAAACGCCACCAGTGCGCGGCGCACAAACAGTTTCTCTTCGGCTTCGAAATTGCGGAAATTCATCAGGGGTTTAGTCTCTTCATTATCACGCTAATGATAGGGAGAGATCGCCGCAGAGCCAGCAGGAAGATGCACAAGCCTGGGTAAAAGTGTGTCAGATGTTTACGGTGGGGCTGCTGTGTCAGGAATGCGGGACAGAGGCTGGAGATAGGAAGCGGAAATGAGGACGGTGTGCGTGGACGCCCTTCCCGCGCGCGGGCGTTAACCGTTGCTCGATCAGTTCCCTCTCCCGCGTGCGGGAGAGGGTTAGGGTGAGGGCGAAGGAAAAGCGAGGAAAATCAATCCCCCAGCAGCACCGACTCCAGCGCGATCTTAATCATATCGTTGAACGTCGTCTGACGCTCTGCCGCGGTGGTTTGCTCGTGCGTACGGATATGATCCGACACGGTACAGATGGTCAGCGCTTTGGCACCAAACTCTGCCGCCACACCGTAGATGCCGGCCGCTTCCATCTCAACGCCGAGAATGCCGTACTTCTCCATCACGTCGAACATCTGCGGGTCCGGCGTATAGAACAAATCAGCAGAGAAGATGTTACCGACGCGCGCGTCCACACCCAGCGCTTTAGCTGCGTCAACCGCGTTACGCACCATGTCGAAATCCGCGATGGCGGCAAAATCGTGATCCTTGAAACGCATGCGGTTAACTTTTGAGTCGGTGCAGGCACCCATACCAATCACCACATCACGCAGTTTCACGTCTGCACGCACTGCACCGCAGGAACCCACACGAATGATCTTCTTCACGCCGAAATCGGTGATCAGCTCTTTGGTGTAGATCGAGCAGGATGGAATACCCATACCGTGGCCCATCACGGAGATTTTGCGGCCTTTGTAAGTCCCGGTGAAGCCCAGCATGCCGCGTACGTTATTCACTTCGACCACATCGTCGAGGAAAGTCTCGGCAATGTGTTTTGCACGCAGCGGATCGCCTGGCATCAGCACCACGTCCGCGAAATCGCCCATTTCGGCATTAATATGAGGAGTTGCCATTGTTGTTCTTCCTTATGAAAAAGTGGTGGCTGTTTTACAGCAAGCTTTTGCCGTAGTCCATGCTGGACAGGCCAAAATAGCTGGCGATAGTCTGGCCGATATCGGCGAAGGTATCGCGGTAACCCAGCGAGCCCGGTTTTACTTCTGGACCGTAGATCAGAATCGGGATGTGCTCGCGCGTGTGCTCGGTGCCATGCCAGCTCGGATCGCAGCCGTGGTCAGCGGTGAGAATCAGGATATCACCCTCTTTCACCAACGCCATCAGCTCCGGCAGACGGCGGTCAAACAGCTCCAGCCCACCGGCATAACCGGCGATATCGCGGCGATGGCCCCAGGTCGAGTCAAAATCGACGAAGTTGGTGAACACAATTGAGTTGTCCGGCGCCTTCTTCATCTGCTCAATGGTGGCGTCAAACAGCGCATCCAGACCGGTGGCTTTAACTTTTTGCGTGATGCCCTGCTCCGCGTAGATATCAGCGATTTTACCCACTGAAATCACTTCACCGCCCTTCTCATCCACCAGCTTTTTCAGCATGGTTGGTGCCGGTGGTTCGACCGCCAGATCGTGACGGTTACCGGTGCGCTGGAAGTTACCGGCTTTATCGCCGACAAACGGACGCGCAATCACACGGCCAATGTTATAGCCGCCGTTGGTCAGCTCTTCACGCGCGATTTCACACAGCGCGTACAGGCGATCGAGGCCAAAGGTCTCTTCATGACAGGCAATCTGGAACACCGAATCTGCCGAGGTGTAGAAAATCGGCTTGCCGCTTTTCATGTGCTCCTCGCCCAGCTGGTCAAGAATTACCGTGCCGGAGGAGTGGCAGTTGCCGAGGTAGCCCGGCAGATCGGCGCGTTTTACCAGCGTATCCAGCAGCTCCTGCGGGAAGCTGTTCTCTTTGTCGCTGAAGTAGCCCCAGTCAAACAGCACCGGCACCCCGGCGATTTCCCAGTGGCCGGACGGCGTATCTTTGCCCGAAGAGAGTTCGCTGGCGTAGGCGTACGCGCCGATAATTTCCGCCTGCGGATCCAGTCCCGGCGGGAAGCGGCCGGTAGAGAGTTCCGCCGCTTTGCCAAGGCCGAGCGCGGTCATGTTGGGCAGATGCAGCGGACCTTCGCGGCCTTCATTGGCGCGGCCTTCAAAGCACGCTTCGGCGATATGGCCGAGCGTATCCGATCCTTCATCACCGAATTTATCGGCGTCTTTGCTGGAACCAATCCCGAAGGAGTCGAGAACCATAATAAAAGCACGTTTCATGCAAGTCTCCTGCGCCATAGCGCGATGACAAGTCAAAAAAAAGCGATCAGATCAGTATACCCGAACGGCCGCTGCCTGGCACGCAGTTACGCCACTATTCGCTGATGCGGCGATACACCACCGGCATGGCCTCCGGAGCGTGGTCGCTGAGCGTTATCGCCGCTTTCACTGCCGCAGCGGCCTGCTGCCACTGTGCTTCCGACGCGGCATGAATCACCGCCAGCGGCTGCTGCGCATTTACTTCACTGCCCAGCGTGATCATGTCGCTGAGGCCCACGCTGTAATCAATGCTGTCGCTGGCGCGCTGACGGCCACCGCCCAGCGCCACCACCGCCATGCCCAGCGCCCGCGTGTCCATGGTGCTGACGATGCCGGGACGATCGGCGTACACCGCTTTGCTCAGCATCGGTGCCGGCAGGTAGCGGTCCATCTGCTCGATGAAATCCGTCGGGCCGTTCTGCGCCGCCACCATGCGGGCAAACACCTCAGCCGCTTTACCGTTATCCAGCACCTGCTGCAATTTTTGCCGCGCTTCGGCTTCGTTCGCCGCCAGTTTGCCGGAGATCAGCATCTCAGCGCACAGCGCCAGCGTGACCTCCAGCAGCCGCGGATTGCGCGCCTCACCGGTGAGGAAATGCACTGCTTCGCGCACTTCCAGCGCATTACCGGCGCTCGACGCCAGCACCTGATTCATGTCGGTGAGCAGCGCGGTAGTTTTGCATCCCGCACCGTTGGCGACGCCGACAATCGCCTGCGCCAGCTGCTGCGAGGCCTCAAAGGTTGGCATAAACGCCCCGGATCCGACTTTGACATCCATCACCAGCGCGTCTAATCCTTCGGCTAATTTTTTGGCGAGGATCGAGGCGGTGATCAGCGGAATAGAATCCACAGTGGCGGTGATATCGCGCGTGGCGTAGAACCGCTTATCCGCCGGCGCCAGCGAATTGGTCTGACCGATAATGGCAACGCCGACCTGTTTGATGATCTGACGGAAGCGATCGTCGCTGGGGAAGATATCGAAGCCGGGAATGGCTTCCAGCTTATCCAGCGTGCCGCCGGTGTGGCCGAGGCCGCGCCCGGAAATCATTGGCACGTAGCCGCCGCAGGCCGCCACCATCGGACCCAGCATCAGCGAAGTGACATCGCCCACGCCGCCGGTCGAATGTTTATCAACAATCGGTCCGTTGAGATTCAGCGCCTGCCAGTTGAGCACCGTGCCGGAATCGCGCATCGCCATGGTCAGCGCCACGCGCTCTTCCAGGTTCATGTCGTGAAAATAAATCGTCATCGCCAGCGCGGCGATTTGCCCTTCAGACACGCTGTTATCACGCACGCCGTTGATGAAAAAGCGGATTTCCGCTTCGCTCAGCGGCTGGCCGTCGCGTTTTTTACGAATAATTTCTTGTGGCAGGAACAAGGTTGCCTCCCCGGAAAAGCGATGTATCGCTGAATGACAGCCGCCAGCTGCGCGGCAATGCGCACCTGACGGCAGTAACACCGTGGGCCGCCATTGTGGCGACCGCGTGGATCAATAACCGGCTTTGCTGGTCGCCGTAGCGTGGCCCAGGGTATTCAGCAGGCTGGCTAACAGGCTGGAAGCGCCGAAGCGGAAATGACGCGCATCCGCCCAGCCGCTGCCGAGGATATCGTCGGCCAGCTGCAGGTAGATAGCGGCATCTTCCGCCGTGCGTACGCCGCCAGCCGGTTTGAAGCCCACCTGCTGCTGCACGCCTTTGTCACGGATTACCTGCATCATGATCGCCGCCACCTCTGGCGTGGCGTTGACCGGCACTTTACCGGTAGAGGTTTTGATGAAATCCGCGCCGGCATCGATCGCGATTTCGGACGCCGCACGAATCAGCGCTTCCTCTTTCAGCTCGCCGGTTTCAATGATCACTTTCAGCAGCACGTTCGCCGCCGCACAGGCCTCTTTACAAGCTTTTACCAGCGCAAAGCCAACGTCACGATTACCGGCAATCAGCGCACGGTACGGGAACACCACGTCAACTTCATCCGCGCCATAGGCGATTGCCGCACGGTTTTCCGCCAGCGCGATGTCGATGTCGTCGTTACCGTGCGGGAAGTTAGTGACGGTCGCGATACGAATTTCCGGCGTGCCCTGCTCGCGCAGCGTTTTACGTGCAACCGGGATAAAGCGCGGATAGATACAGATCGCCGCCGTGTTACCGGCCGGTGATTTCGCCTGATGGCACAGCGCAATCACTTTTTCATCGGTGTCGTCTTCATTCAGGGTGGTCAGGTCCATCAGTTGCAGCGCGCGCTGCGCGGCCGCGTTCAGATCGGTCATGGTGCTCTCCAAAGTCAGGCCGGTGAAAATCTGCTCACCGGAGAATGTGATAATTATAACAACCCACGCCGTGTGGAATTGCGAGGTTTGTCACAAGGAAAAGGAAACCGCGCTCTGATATACATGAATTTAGCGATTTTAATCACATTAAATCGCTATTTTGCCGAACAGCGCGGTATGATGCGATTGTGATTATTATCACAAATGTTGCCGCAAAAAGGTATCGGATATCGTTAAAGCGTAGTTAATTTGCGACAGAGCGGGAGTTGTCAGCACATCATCAGAAGTGGCAGAGGCGTTGCAGCGACGCGATTCATCGCGCAAGAAATTGCGCCGCTGGCACAATTGCAACGGCCATTAACCGTGACGGCGCTATTAGATGAAGTGAGGTGACGGCAGGCGCAGGATCAATACTCAATCCGGCAGGGCGAACAAACGCAGGCTGTTGTGCCACAGCGCATCGGCGATCTCATCGGGCGGTTCCGGGCGCAGCTGGCACAATACTTCGAACACATTACGCGCGCGCTCCGGGCGATTTGGCTGGCCCTGAAAACCGTGCAGCGGCATATCCGGCGCATCGGTTTCCAGCAGCAGCGCCTGCAATGGCAGGCTGGCGATGGTGTGGCGGGTTTTGCTGGCGCGCGTATAGGTAATGGTGCCGCCGACACCAATCGCGTAGCCAAGCGCGATGAAACGCTCCGCCTGCTGCTGGCTGCCGGCAAAGCCGTGCACCACGCCGCGTCGCGGCACGTCGTGACGGCGCAGATGCTGCGCCAGCTGATCGTGCGTACGTCGCGAATGCAGGATCACCGGCAAATCATAGCGCCTTGCCAGCTTCAGCTGCGCCTCCAGCAGCCGGGTTTGCCGCGCAAAATCCGGCGCTTCCATATACAGATCCAGCCCGATTTCCCCGATCGCCACGCGTTTTACATCCGGCGTTTGCAGGTACTGCTCAAGGCGATCGAGATCGTCATCCTGATGTTGCGCAATATTGATCGGGTGCAGCCCGAGCGCGCTATACAGCGCCGGATGCTGCTGCGCCAGCTGGCTCACCACGGCAAAACGGCTGGCATCCACGCACGGCACGATGATGCGTTCCACGCCCGCCTGCGCCGCCTGCGCGATACTCTGTTCGGCAGCGGTGACAAATGGCGGAAAATCAAAGTGGCAGTGGGTGTCGATAAATCTCATGCCAGCGATCCTGCATCGTAGTCGGCGTCATTGCCCGCCAGCGGCGGCGTGCTGACCGGCCGGTTATCCGGCGCGTTGGCGACGGCGGCTGGCGGCGTCACGGCAATCGGTCGCGCCAGCGGTTCAGCATCGCTCAGCCACTGGCCCAGCGTCGCCAGGAAATAGCGCCCGCTGCGGCGGCCCAGATGATAATCCTGATTCAGCGACGCCAGACGACTGCCCAGCGCCATGCTGGCCAGCGGCTTAGGCGGAAAGATTTCAATGATGCGCAGATTATCCGGCGGCTGTTCAATAAACTGCTGAATCTGGCGGTAGCTCTCTTCGTGCTGATGCAGGATATTGATCATCGGCTGCAGGGCGCTGTCGCTCAGCCAGCGCTCCATGCGTTTAAACCACTTCGGCGTATACGCCATCTGTGACGGCACGGTACGGATCACTACAATGGTATCGGCGCCACGCCGCGCCGCTTCGCGCACCGGAATGGCGTCACTGATGCCACCGTCGAGATAGCTCACGCCATCCATCAGCACGCCGCTGCGGTAGAAACCGGGGATCGCGCTGGAAGCCTTAATGATGTCATGCCAGGTCAGGTTGGTGGGATTGAAATACTGCGCGCTGTAATCATCGCTGCGGCAGGCGCACATGTAAAATTCGCTGCCTTTGGCAAACAGGCTTTCAGCGCTGCTCAGCGCCAGCGGGAACTCCTGTTTAGTGATATCCACCAGCCAGTCGAGATCGATTAGGTGGCCACCGCGCACAAAACGCAGCGGATCGAAAAACAGTTTACTGGTGGTGTAACGGGTGATCACGCGCCGCGCATAACCGGGCTGAGCACAGACAAAAGCTGAGAGGTTTTGTGCACCGGCTGAGGTGCCGAGCATTAACTGAAAGGGGTTAAACCCTGCGCGCTGAAATTCATCCAGTACGCCCGCCGTGAAGATGCCGCGTTGCCCGCCGCCTTCGCAGACCAGCGCGATTTTTTTGGATTTGAATGGCGTGAGTGCCAGTGGCTCAAAGGTGTCCAGCGACACCGGGATGCGTATTCCCAATGGATGTCCCTCAGTGTTTGCTGCTCTGAGGGAGGCGCTCAATCAGCATCCCGGAGAACCAGTCATTGTCGTTCCCTGACCAACCGCATCCTGCAATCGTCGCGGCGCACCTTCAATGGTGGCAATGACTGGCCTCCGCTTTATGTGACTAGCGGGTTAACATGGTTAACGCAGTGGGTCAGGGTCGTTTGCGCCCGGTAAACAGGCTCACGAGGAACAGAATAATACCGACAATAAAGACAATTTTAGCTGCCCATGCTGCCGTACCCGCCAGACCGCCAAAACCTAATGCTGCAGCAATCAGAGCGATGACCAGAAAGATAATACCCCAACGAAACATAAGCCTCTCCTTTACCATAGTGAAAATCGAACTGCTTATTCTTCACATCACTGTTTTTAATACGGAACGGCACCGTTGGTGATGCCGTTCCGGTTGCGTTAAGATTTCACCTTGAGGTCATTCTTCACGCTTTTCACGCCTTCAATGGCTTTGGCGATCTTCTCAGCCCGATCGGACTGGGCCTGATTCGCCACTTCCCCGGACAGCTGTACCACGCCATCGGTGGTTTCCACCTTCACGTTGCGCGATGGCACAATGTCATCTGCTAAAAGTTTAGCTTTTATTTCACTGGTGGTTGCTGCATCACCTGCATAACCTTTCAATGAACTCTGTTTGCTGTCTCTGACGTGTAGTTTGTCGCTGACGGATTTAACCCCTTCCACCTTCTGCACCAGCGCCACAGCCTTCTCGGCCTGGTCCTGCGAGGTGACAAAACCGCTCAGCGTCACGACGCCTTGCTGCGTTTTTACTGAGATATCCGTACTTTTAATCGCTTCATCGTCCACCAGCGCGGCTTTGGCTTTGGCGGTGATGCCGCTGTCATCCATAAAGCCATCGACTTTTTTCATAGAACTATCGATTTTGGAACCCGCGCTGCTGCTGGTATCAGCCGCCATTGCCGCGCCGCTTAACAGCGCAGTACCGGCCAGTGCAGCAATCAGGGTTTTAGCAATCTTAGTCTTATTCATCGATATCATCCTTCTATCAGTTAACCCACTCGCAACCGCGAATGCGCCAGCAACACACCACGTTGCTGCGTGATGGACGTAATCAGACCCACAGGTCCGTTTTCTCGTCCGACAGAATAATCATAGTAGGGATTACAGCTTTTGCTGGCTTTTGTGGTTGATATCTCGCCAAAAAGCGATAACCGCAGCGCAATTAAGAGGAGTCTGTATCGGAGAAAACCGGGCGGCAGAAAGCAGCAGCCCGGTGAAGACGGCGAACTTAGTGTTCGCGCGTTTTACGGAAGGTCACGTCAGGATAGCGCTCCTGCGTGATGTTGAGGTTGACCATGGTCGGGGCGATATAGGTGAGGTTGTCACCGCCATCGAGCGCCAGGTTGATCTCGTTTTTGCGCTGGAAATCGTCAAACTTCTTCGCGTCGCTGCACTCAACCCAGCGGGCGGTCGACACGTTGATGGCCTCGTAAATCGCCTCAACGTTGTACTCGCTCTTGAGACGCGCCACGACCACATCAAACTGCAGCACGCCCACCGCACCCACGATCAGATCGTTGTTGTGCACCGGACGGAACACCTGCACGGCGCCCTCTTCCGACAGCTGGACCAGCCCTTTCAGCAGCTGTTTCTGCTTCAGCGGATCGCGCAGGCGAATGCGACGGAACAGTTCCGGGGCGAAGTTCGGAATACCGGTGAACTTCATGGTTTCGCCCTGGGTGAAGGTGTCGCCAATCTGGATAGTGCCGTGGTTATGCAGGCCGATGATATCGCCCGGATAAGCTTCTTCAACGTGCGAACGGTCGCCCGCCATGAAGGTCAGCGCATCGGAGATCACCACATCTTTACCGGTACGCACCTGACGCAGCTTCATGCCCTTCTCATATTTGCCGGACACCACGCGCATAAAGGCCACGCGGTCACGGTGTTTCGGGTCCATGTTGGCCTGAATCTTAAACACGAAGCCGCTGAACTTCTCCTCTTTGGCTTCGACTTTGCGGGTATCGGTCTGGCGCGGCATTGGCGCCGGCGCCCAGGCAACCAGACCATCCAGCATGTGATCGACACCAAAGTTGCCCAGCGCGGTACCAAAGAACACCGGCGTAATTTCGCCGCTCAGGAACAGCTCTTTGTCGAACTCGTGCGATGCGCCCTGCACCAGCTCCAGCTCGTCGCGCAGCTGCTGCGCCAGCTCTTCGCCGACGGCCGCGTCCAGTTCCGGGTTCGCCAGCCCTTTTACCACGCGCACTTCCTGAATCGTGTGGCCTTTGCCGCTCTGATACAGGTAAGTTTCATCGTTGTAGAGGTGATACACGCCTTTGAACAGCTTGCCGCAGCCAATCGGCCAGGTGATCGGCGCACAGGCGATTTTCAGCTCGCTCTCGACCTCATCCAGCAGTTCCATCGGATCGCGAATGTCGCGGTCCAGTTTGTTCATAAAGGTGATGATCGGCGTGTCGCGCAGACGGGTCACTTCCATCAGCTTGCGGGTACGATCCTCAACCCCTTTCGCGGCGTCGATCACCATCAGGCAGCAGTCCACCGCCGTCAGCGTACGGTAGGTATCTTCCGAGAAGTCTTCGTGCCCGGGGGTATCCAGCAGGTTAACCAGGCTGTCGCGATACGGGAACTGCATCACCGAGGTGGTGATGGAGATACCGCGCTGCTTCTCCATCTCCATCCAGTCTGATTTGGCATGCTGGCTGGAGCCGCGACCTTTGACGGTACCGGCGGTCTGGATCGCCTGTCCGAACAGCAGGACTTTTTCGGTAATTGTGGTTTTACCGGCGTCCGGGTGCGAGATGATCGCAAAGGTACGACGGCGCGCCACTTCTTCTAAAAAGGGAGCAATAGACATGAGTGAATTCTTCTTCAGGGCAACGCGCGAGCGGCGCGCTGCGAATAAATCATTCCGGAGCCAGTCCGGCGGATAACGGTGCCAATGGCGACGCATGCGCGTCGGGTCACAGCAGGGTGTGTGCGATCTACATTGGCGGCAGTCCGGTTATCCCATCAGCATTGAGGCGGCATAGCATACAATATTTCAGCAGGCGGGGGAATCTGCGGCAGGATGAGACGATGCTCGCGCAGTTCAGGACATGTCTTGTAAACACTAAGCGATGTGTGGCTGAGAATGCCTGTCCGGAACCGTCACCCCGGCAAGGACAGCAAAATGACTCTACAGCTTAACCCACATACCTACAGCCCGTCGCACCGAAACGCCGCCCTGGCGTCGCCCGCGCAGATGTACTGCAAACCCGGCGAGATGCTGCTGATGAATGCGCCGGATAACCCAGTCGTGCCTGCCACCGGCCGCACTGATTTTTCCCGCAGCAGCCTGCCGGCGCACCTGCATTATCTGCTCACGCCGCGTCCCGGTTTTTCTGCCGGTCAGCATTTTGTCCCGGAGTATCCGTACATGCTGGACGCCGCGCTGTCGGTCACTGCACGCCGGGGCGCGGTGTCGTTAGCACCGTATCACGCCGACAGTGACAAGTGCGCGCTGGTGATTGAGCGGCAGACGCTGGTGAAGTTTGATCTGCCGCCGCTGCACGATTTGGTGCTGAGCTACATCGGTCTCAACACCTACTTTAGCGAAGTGCGCTTCTACAACCGTGCCGGACGCATCGTGGCGTTTCGTCGCCTGAACGCCAGCAAAAAGCGCCACGAAGTGTTCTGCTTCGCCGGCATGAAGCCGGTCTCACTCGTGATTGAGACCAGCCAGCACAGCTCGATTTTGCTCGATGAGATGGTGTGGAATCAGACCGTGGGCACGGGCGCGCGCTGAGGCGCGTTATCCCAGCATGCGCACCACCGCCGCCTTGAAGATCTTCACGCCGATCTCCAGCGAACTCAGCTCAAAGCGCATCTGCGGATGGTGCAGTCCCGGCACCAGATTGGTTCCCAGCCCCCAGAAACCGGCTTTCACCTGCGGATTTTTCACCGGATAGTAGAAGAAATCCTCGCTGCCCGGCGTGGTTTTCGCCGCCAGTAATCCCTGCTCGCCGAGCACATCGACAATCGCGGCGCTCAGCAGCGCGGTGGCATCAGCATCAATTTCCGCCGCCGGCATCTCTTTCAGCACCACCACTTCAGCGGTTGCGCCCAGCGCGGCCACGCTGTGCTGAATCGCCTGGCTGACTTTCTCTTTGAGCAGTTCCATCGGCGCGTTCTCCTGCGAACGCAGATCCCACACCACGCGCGCCTCGTCCGGCACCGAGTTGGTCACGCCGGCGTCGCACAGGAAGCGCGTCGCTTTTACGCTCCAGGTGAGGCCCGGTGCCAGATGAATGCTGTTCACCGCCTGCACCGCCTGGACTGCTGCATCAAGTGCGTTGACGCCGAGATGCGGTCGCGCGGCATGGGCCGGAACACCTTTAATGGTGGCCTCCAGCGTGCTGCACGCTGAATAGATCACCGCAGGCGTCGCCTGCCCGACCTGGCACTCCTCCAGCGGGCGCAAATGGAAGCCGAGGATCATCTCCACGTCATCCAGCGCGCCGCCCTCAATCATCGCCAGCGCGCCGGCCCCCAGCTCTTCAGCCGGCTGGAACAGCAGCTTCAGCCGCCCTTTTTTAATAGCGCCTTCCTGCAGCAACTCCTGCGCGGCGGTCAGCACCACCGACGAGTGGCCGTCATGGCCGCAGGTATGGCGGGCGCAGGCAACGCCGTCGATCACATGCCCGAGCGCATCCATGTCAGCGCGCAATGCCAGCACCGGGCCCGGCGCGCCGCTGTCGATCTCTGCCACGATGCCGGTGGTCTGGTTGATGCCGCGCGTGACCTTAATGCCAGCCTGTTCCAGCTGGCCGGCGATGTAGGCCGAGGTTTTAACTTCCTGAAACCCCAGCTCGGGGATTTCATGCAGAAAATGGTAGTGGTCGAGAACTCTGGACACCGTTTCGCTCCTAAACAAAAAAACGCATCACGAACATAGCGATAACCGCATTGATAATGCTGGTGAGCATCAGCAGCGGCCAGTATTTTTTCGGCACATCAGCGACGCCCAGCAGGCGGCCCATGTACTGCAACTGCGAACCCATAAGAAAAATCGCCGGCGCGAGGATAGTGATGTCGGTACCGCTCAGCAGGCCTTTCGCCATCAGGCTCACCGCCACCCCGACGCTGGCCGAGGATGACAGCCATGCGGTCAGCAGCACGGTGATCGCCTCGCCGGGCAAACCGAAAATCCCCATCAGCGGTGCAAACGCGTGGCCAAGAAACTGCATGATGCCGAGCAGATTCAGCACTTCCGCCAGTACGTAGGCCATCACCACATTGGGCATCAGATTGTGAATAGCAATATGGAAGCCTTTACGCGCGCCGACAATAAAAATATCAAACGGATTATTATTGACCCGCGTCTGTACGTTATTTGACATCAGCAAAATCCTTTTTATAAACACTGTTTAACACAAAACGGACAAATGCCGCACCGACGAATTTCAGCACAAACATCAGCAGCAGCGGAATAATGATTGGTGCACTCATGGACGCAAATAGCGCCGAACCAATGGCAAAATAATTATTGATCAGTCCGGCACCGGAATATTGCCAGGCGCTCATCACCACCAGCTCTTTTTTACCAATTTGCTGCTGATCCGCCATCTCTTTGGTGAGCGCCGCGCCGGCATCGGTACTTTGCAGATCGGTAATCAGCGCCAGGCCGCAGCGTCCCGGCAACCCCATCAGCGGTTTCAGCAGTGGCGTCAGCAGCGTGTGGGCGGCACGAATCGCGCCGTAGTGGGTGAAAATCTCCAGCACGCCCAGCGCCAGCATCACAGTGGGTGCCAGCGACAGCGCGAACAGGAAGCCGGCTTTGGCGCTGATGCCACCGGCGCCGAGAAAGGTGGAACCTGACTCTTTGATGGTGCCAAAGCTGCCGCCCAGCGTGGTGAAATCAAACGCGCCCAGCCAGCTAAAGCCTTCGACCTTATAAAGCAAACCGGAAAAAAACAGTATTGCCAGTATCAGCGCGAGATAATTTCCGGCGCTCGCCGTGACCGATTGTGGCGCGGCCATGATTTTTTCTTCAGACATCTTTTCTCCTGCTGGCCCTATTTCTGCCAGACGTGGTTGCAATATACGGAACTATTAACCAAGCAGGATTTATGCCAACGCGCACTTTCTTTAATTTCGCTATGGCTAATTTTGTTCAGTAACAAGCAGCAGCCGGAATAAGCGTTTATATCGCTGTGCCAGGTTTATTGCCGGTCGCGCCAGTGCTTATTTTATCGGCGGGTTGACTGGCGAAGAAGTGATCGGTGCGGTTGTGCGCTGCACCGCCAGCAGGCAACGCAGCTGCACTAAAACGGTGCTGCGGACTGTGAATGAAAATTAGTCAAAGTTGAGAATTCTTCGCATTCAACTAGCGGAATAATTCCATTTATAATCAATAAGATAAATTCAACTTTTTTACGAAAAAACCTTCACAAAAAAGTATAGATTGATGCATAATTCGCCGTACTTCACCTGACAAATTAAAAAGGACTCAGCCATGTTAACCGCTGAAATGACCTCACGCCTGAACGACCAGCTCAATCTCGAATTCTTCTCCGCCAACCTCTATCTGCAGATGAGTGCCTGGTGCAGCGACAAAGGCTTCGAAGGTGCCGCCTCGTTCCTGAAAATGCACTCGCGCGAAGAGATGCAGCATATGCAGAAGCTGTTTGACTACGTCAGCGATGCCGGTTCACTGCCGGTGCTGGGCAGCATCGCCGCGCCGGCGGTAAGCTGGAACTCGCTGAATGATGTCCTGGAAGAAGCGCTGAAGCACGAGCAGCTGATCACCAGCAAAATCAACGAGCTGGTGCACGCCGCGCTGACTTCGCAGGATTACTCCACCTTTAACTTCCTGCAGTGGTACGTTGCCGAGCAGCACGAAGAAGAGAAGCTGTTCAAAACCGTGCTGGACAAGCTGGCGCTGGTGGGCAACAAAGGCGAAGGTCTGTTCCTGGTGGACAAAGATCTGGGCCGCATGAACGTCGAAGGCCACGGCCAGTAAAAAAAATAAAGATTATGCACAGCAGCATGCACAACGCCCGACTCCGTCGGGCGTTTTTTTGTGCTTACTCCAGCGCCTTCAGTCTGAGCTCCGACGGCTGTGGCCGGCCAAACAGGTAGCCCTGGAACAGCGTACAGCCCTCTTCGCGCAGGCGGACAAACTGCTCATTATTCTCCACGCCCTCTGCGGTGATCTGAATATCCAGGCTGCGGCTCATGCCGGTAATCGCGCGGATGATCGCCAGCGCCTCGCGGCTGTCGCCCATATCATTGATAAATGACTTGTCGATTTTGATCTTATCGAACGGGAACGAACGCAGATAGCTGAGCGACGAGTAGCCGGTGCCGAAGTCGTCGAGCGCAATCTGCACGCCCAGCGTTTTCAGGCTCTGCAGCGTGCGGATATTGCCGAGCGTATCATCCAGCAGCACCGATTCGGTGATCTCCACCTCCAGCCGATGCGGCGCCAGGCCGGATTCGCGCAGCGCGCCCTCCACCACCGACACCAGCGAGCTGTTCTTAAACTGCAGCGGCGACAGGTTGACCGAGACCGACTGTTCGGTTTCCCAGCTCTGCGCCTCGCGGCAAGCCTCGTACAGCGCATAGGCGCCGAGCATATGGATCAGCCCGGTCTCTTCGGCAATTGGAATGAAGTCATTCGGCATGATCAATCCTTTAATCGGATGATGCCAGCGCATCAGCGCCTCATAGCCAATGATGCCGGTCTCGTTGGTGATCGGCTGATAGTAGAGTTTGAGCTGCCGTCCGGTGATCGCCTCGCGCAGATCGTTCTCGATCACCCGGCGGCTGCGCGCCACATTATCCATCTCCAGCGTAAAGTGCTCATAGCGGTTACGGCCGTTACGCTTGGCTTCATACAGCGCCATGTCGGCGCAGCGCAGCATATGTTCCGGCGTATTGGTGGCCTGCGAAGTCAGCGCGATGCCGACGCTCAGCCCGACCGACAGGTTGTGGCCTTCAACATTCACCGGCGGGCGGATCGCCTCGATCAGGCGCTGCGCCACAATCGCGGCCTCATCGGCATTCCGCACGTTGGGCAGCACGATGGCAAACTCATCGCCACCGATGCGCGCCAGCGTGTCCTGATCGCGCAGTACGCTGCGCAACCGCTTCGCCACCACCCGCAGCAGATCGTCACCGATCTGATGCCCCAGCGCATCGTTCACGTTCTTGAAGTTATCCAGATCGAGACACAGCGTGGCGCTGGTCTGGCCCTGCTGCTGATCGACACGCAGCGCCTCGCTCAGCTTCTGGCGAAACAGGATGCGGTTCGGCAGGCTGGTAAGATTATCGTGATGCGCCATGTGACGAATGCGCGCATCGGCTTCGCGCTGATCGGTGACATCTTCCACAATCAGCATCACGTAATTCTGCCGCATGTCTTTGCCGCTGATGGTAGTGGCGCGGGTGTGCAGCACCCGCTCACCGCCGGCGGTCAGTAACAGCTGCTCGCGCGCGTGAATGCCTTCGCTGCGCAGCGCGATATCCGCCAGGCTGTTGAAGTAATCACTCAGTTCCGCCGACATACATTCGTGCGGCCGCTTATGCATAATCAGCGACTTACTGAAGCCAAACAGCTGCTCGGCTTTGTCATTGACCATCAGGATTTCGCGGCTGATGGCGTCTTCGACGATCACGCAGGAGGGAATGTTGCTGATGATGGTGTCGAGGAAGCCGGAAAGCTCCGACATTTTGGCGCTCTGCGCCTGCGCCAGATCGCGCGCGCGCAGCAGCTGCTGCTCGTGCTCACGCCGCTCGGTGACGTCGCGGGTGATCTTGGCAAAGCCGATCATTTTGCCCTCTTCATCATGAATCGCGTCAATCACCACATGCGCCCAGAAGGCGGAGCCGTCTTTGCGGTAGCGCCAGCCCTCGTCCTCAAAGCGACCGGTTTTCAGCGCGATGCCCAGATTGGCATCCGGCGTGCGCGCCTGACGTTCCGGTGAGCCGTAGAACACGGAGAAGTGCTGGCCCACGATCTCGTCAGCCATGTAGCCTTTGGCGCGCTGCGCGCCGGCGTTCCAGTTCACCACCCGGCCCTGTAAATCCAGCATGTAGATGGCGTAATCCGTCACGCCTTCCACTAACAGGCGGAAGGTTTTCTCGTATTCACGCTGCTTGCGCAGCAGCGCCTGCTGTTCGGTGCAGTCGCGGGTGATTTTGGCATAGCCGATCAGTTTGCCGGCGTCATCGCGAATCGCGTCGATGATCACATGCGCCCAAAAGGCGCTGCCATCTTTGCGATAGCGCCAGCCTTCGTCTTCAAAGCGACCGGTTTTAAACGCGGTGGTCAGGTTGCGTTCCGGGATATGGTTCAGGCGATCCTGTGCGCTGTAGAAGCGCGAGAAGTGCTGACCGACAATTTCTTCGGCCACGTAGCCTTTGGCGCGCTGCGCGCCGGCGTTCCAGTTTTCGACGTTGCCGTCAAGGTCGAGCATGTAGATGGCGTAGTCCGTTACGCCTTCAACCAATAAACGGAAACGCTGCTCCTGTTCCTGTTGTTTACGCTGCTGCGCCTGCTGTTCGGTGCAGTCGCGGGTGATTTTGGCAAAGCCCAGCAATTCGCCGTACTCATCGCGGATGGCGTCGATCACCACGTGCGCCCAGAAGGCGCTGCCGTCCTTGCGATAGCGCCAGCCTTCGGTTTCATAGCGCCCGGTGGCGGTGGCGATGGCCAGACCGCGCTGCGGCGCGCCGTTGCGCCGATCCTCTTCACTGTAAAACAGCGCAAAATTCTTCCCGACAATCTCTTCGGGGGTATAGCCTTTGGCGCGTTGCGCCCCGATGTTCCAGTTAGCCACCGTGCCATCCGGCTTAATCATGTAGATGGCGTAATCCACCACGCTCTGCACCAGTAGCCGGTACATTACGTCTGAGTTATTGTTCATTGTTGTTCGCCTATGCTGGCCTGGTCTCGATGCGCAGTTAAGATAATTCTTAATCTTCAGGCAGACTTAAACGCAAAAGCGCATCGCTTACAAGCGCAAATCATCCGCAGACAAAAGTTGGTAGTGTGGTTATCGGTAGTGGCGAGAAAATGTTCAGTGGGATAGTGGATTTATTGCGCAAAGTTGACAGCACGCCGCGCGGAGATTCTCCGGCGGCGTGCTGTCAGGTGGCATTAACTGACGTCATCTGGCGCGTTCAGGTTAAATGCATGCCGATATAGCGCTCATAACGTGCGGGTTTCACGCGTGACAGATCGACCAGCACCAGACCATCAATGCAGTGATTGAAATCCGGATCGCTGCCGAAATCGATAAACTGCACGCCGCCCGGCTCGCACACTTCCGAATACTGTTTGTACAGCGTCGGAATCGCGGTACCGAGATTAGCCAGCAAATGCTTGAGACGCCGCAAATCGTCGGCGTAGTTATCGCCGGTGAACTGCGCCAGCACCTCCGGCAGCGACGCCGGATAAGGGCGGCGCGATTTCGCCAGCGGCAGATCGGTCGGAAAGTAGAGACGGTAAAACGCCACCAGCAGATCGCGTGCCGCCAGCGGCATGGTGCCGGAGATTGATACCGGGCCAAACAGGTAGCGCGTCTGCGGATAGCGCGCAATGTAAGCGCCGATGCCCATCCATAAATAATCCAGCCCGCGCTTGCCCCAGTAGGCCGGCTGAATGAAGCTGCGCCCCAGTTCCAGCCCCTGCTGAATAATCGGCAGCATGCGCTCGTCATAGTGGAACAGGCTGTCGCTGTAGATGCCCTGCAGCCCGCGTCGCGCCAGCTGCTCGGCGCCGGGAATAAAGCGGTAGGCCCCGACAATCTCCAGCGCCTCGTCATCCCATAAAATCAGGTGATAGTAATCATCGTCATACTTGTCGAGATCGCGCCGCCGGCCGCTGCCCTCGCCCACCGCACGGAAGGCGATTTCGCGCAGCCGGCCCAGTTCACGCAGCAGCGGCACCCAGCTGGCCCCGTTGCGCCGCCACAAATAGATCTGTTTGCCGTCCGGCAGCGTCCCGAGCCGTTCACTCTCCAGCAACCCTTTTTTCAGCTCAGCGCGATCTTCCGGGCGGGCGATGGCGGCTTCAGTAAGAAACAGACCGCGCCGTCCCTGACCGATGCGGTACAGATGCTTGCGCAGCCGCTTCGCCAGCTCTTTGCCCGGCGTATGGCCATCGTGCCAGTTGGCGAAGGGAATCTGCTCGCCGATATGCAGTTTGATGCGCGTGCCGCGCTGGCGGAACATTTCGCGCACCAGCATCAGCAGCGCCAGCGGTGCCGCCACCTTCGCCGCGGCGTAAAACGCCAGGCTGTTACGTCCGACCACGTGCACCGGTACCAGCGGCGCGCGGGCGCGGGCGGCGAGGCGCAGAAAACTATGGTGCCAGTGACGATCGCGCACGCCGCGGCTGGACAGGCGCGAGACTTCACCGGCCGGGAAGATGATCAGCGCGCCCTGATTGTCGAGATGCTGCTGCATGCGCGTCAGCTGCTCGCGGCTGGTGCGGTTGCCCATGTTATCCACCGGCAGCATCAGGTTGTTGATGGGCTCCAGCATCATCAGCATGCGGTTGGCAACGATTTTCACGTCGCGCCGCACCTGCGATACTGCCGCCAGCAGCGCCAGGCCGTCCAGCGCGCCAAGCGGATGGTTGGCGACGATCACTACCGGCCCGTGCGTCGGGATCTGTTCAAGGTCGCGTTCGCTGAGCTCACAGCGCACATCCAGGTGTTCCAGCACCTGCTCCACCATATCCACCCCTTTCAGATGCGGATAGCGCTGGGCAAAGTCCTGAAACTCCTGTTCACGCACCGCCCACTTCAGCAGGCTTTTCTGCCAGTGCGCTGGCTGCTGGCCTGGCCAGTAAGTATTGAGAAGCTGGTCAACGGAAAACATGGTGCACCTTTTTATACGCAGCGGTTTATTCCCCTGACGTTAAAACGGCTTGTTTTCAGATTTATGACCACGGCAGATGCGGACAGGAAAAAGTATCGGCGCGCTTTGTGCTGGCGCATAAAAAAGTCAAATTTACCTTAAATGAGAATTTTCCAGACAGGACTTAAATCTTATTCTTAAGACCCATGAATTAATCTGGTCACACCTCTGCTAATGAATTTTCATCGGTGTTTATTCCTTGCGTTCTTTTTTTGTTTATTTTTGGACTACACATATGATTCATTCGGTATTTATAGTTGATGACCACCCATTAATCTGTGCGGGTATTCAGGCACTGCTGCACGCTTATGACTATTCGGTTGCGGGCATTGCCAACAAAGGCGATTTATTGATTAGCGAATTACATCATGCGCAGCCAGACGTGGTGCTGCTGGACCTGACCATGCCCGGCCGCGCGGGCATTCCGCTGATTGCCGACATTAAACGTATTTTGCCGCAGCAAAAAATCATTGTTTTTACCGCCTCAGAAAGCCTGTTTTATCAACGCTGTTGCCTGCAGTTAGGGGTAGAAGGCTATGTGTGTAAACGCGGCGATTTGGAAACTTTATTGACAGCAATAAAAGAAGTCGAGCGCGGAAAACGTTTTTATCCGGTCACGCACAGTGCGGCGGATGCCGCCGAGCTGATTGAAAGCGAGAAATTGATGAGTTTAACGCGCCGCGAATTGATTGTGCTGGTGAAACTGGCCTCCGGGATGAGTAATAAAGAGATCGCCTCACAATTACAGCTGAGCAGTAAAACCATCAGCACTTATAAAATTAAAATTCTGCGTAAGCTCGGCCTGAAAGGGATTAGCGGAATTAATACGGCGGCGCGCGCCAATGAGCTGGTGTGAGTCAAACCCGGCCCGGTCCGCCAGCGTGACGACCGGGCAGCAGGTCAGAGCTTGAGCGGCGGCAGCTGAGAGAATACGCTCAGCAACCCTTTGCTCCACAGCTGGCGGATCTGGGAAAAGTAGGGATGCTGTTCGGTGATGTGGTACTGCTCGCTGTCGCTGAAGCTGTCGCTGTGGTAAACCATCGCGTCGAGCGGCAGGCCGACGGAGATGTTACTCGCCAGCGTCGAATCCATGGAGATCAGCGCACACTGCATCGCCTGGCTGAGCGAGGTCTCATAGCGCAGCACGCGATCAATTATTGGCTTACCGTATTTGCTCTCACCAATCTGGAAGTACGGCGTGTCGACGCTGGCTTCAATAAAGTTGCCCTGCGGATAGATCTGGAACAGCCGCGGCTCTTCGCCGCGAATCTGCCCGCCCAGCAGCAGCGTGCCGCCAAACTCCTCGCCGTCGCGCGCAATCACTTCACGCAGCGTGGCGCCCACCAGCAGCGCAATGTCGTACAGCGAACGCCCATTGAGCAGATTAGGTTGTTCGCTGTCGTTGCAGTTGCGCCGCAGCAGGCTCATCACGCTCTGCGTCGTTGCCAGATTGCCGGCGCTTTGCAGCACCAGCGTGCGCTCATCATCCACCTGAAACACATGCAGTTTGCGAAACGAGGAGATATGATCCACGCCCGCATTGGTGCGTGAATCCGAGACAAAAATCATCCCGGCCGATAAACGCATTGCCACACAATAAGTCATAGTTACGCCTGTTCCGATTACTGCTGCCCGTGCACCTGTTGCACCGCAGCCACCGCCAGCATATCTTCACCGCCGCCGCCCAGACGAATGCCGCGCACCGGACAGGCATCGAGATAGTCGACGCCCACCGCCAGCCGCAAATGCTGCCGCGTACTGCGCGTGTTATTGGTGATATCAAAGCTGTGCCAACTGCCATCCAGCCAGGCTTCAACCCAGGCGTGGGTAGCAACGTGTTCAACGTTGTCAGTATACAGATAGCCACTGACGTAGCGCGCCGGGATCCCCAGGCTGCGACAGCAGGCGAGAAACACGTGGCTGTGATCCTGGCAAACGCCGCTGCCGGCAGCAAACACTTTCGCCGCGCTGTCGCTTACCTGCGTGCTGCCGGGCTGGTACGGCATTTTCAGCAGCAGCTCGTCCATAAGTTTTTCCAGGCTGGCGAGCGGTTTCTCCGCCTGCCAGTAACGCCGGGCGAAGTCGCGGATTGCCCCGTCCGGCTGGGTCAGCGGCGTGGCGCGCAGAAACACCAGCGGCGACAGCGTCGACTGCGGATCCGGCGCCAGCTCGCTGGCATCCAGAATCTCGACCACGCCGCGCGCGGCAAACTCCAGCCGCTGATGCGGCCTGTCCAGCGTCAGCACGTGCAGCACGTTGCCGTAAGCATCCAGCGTGCGCGTCGCCTCACACGGCAGATCGAGCTGCCACGACAGCACCTGCTGGTGCACCGAATTCTGCGGCGTCAGGCGCAGATACTGGGTGCTGAGTTTTACCTGCTGCTCATAGGCGTACCAGGTTTTATGCTCAATGTTCAGTCTCATTTCGCCTCCAGATAGGTGTGATTGATGCTCTCCGCCAGCGCGTTGATGCGGCTGAGAAAATGGTCCAGCCACGGCTGCAGGCCGTCGCGCGTCAGGCTTTCCCAGGTGCTGAAGCGCATCTCCGCCAGCAGGACCGTACTGAGATAGCGCGGACGATCCTCGCCGCTGCTGCCAATCTGCTCCAGCTGGCTGGCGATCTCTTCAATGCAGGAGTGCAGCGAGCGCGGACTTTCGCTGCGCAGGATCAGCATTTCGTTGACCAGCGGCGGCATCAGTTGCTGCTTAAAGATGGCGTTGTAGGCCTCGCGCGCCGACACCGCGCGCAGCAGGCTGTCGAGGCAGTAATATTCCCGCACCGTGTCGGGATGTTGCTCCAGCAGCTGCTGGTTAACGCTCAGCAGCCGCGCGGTGCCGTCGCTGCGCTCCATCAGCGTGCCAAGCCGGATAAAACGCAGCGCATCGCCGCGCAGCAGCGTGCCGGACATCGCGCCGCGAAACAGATGCGAACGCTCTTTCACCCAGTCGAAGAAGCTGTCGGCACCGGCCGGCGAGATGCCGCGGCGGCGCGTGTTGCGCATCTCAATCCACGTCGAGTTAATGCTCTCCCACACTTCGGATGACAGGCTGCCGCGCACCGCGTGCGCGTTGTTCCACGCCGCCTGCCAGCAGCTGAAAATACTGCTCGGGTTACGCTCATCCAGCGCGAAGAAGTTGAAAAGCTGCGGCATGGTGCAGCGCCCGTTGAGGGTTTCAAACAGCTGACGCGTGCCGGTCAGGTTGAGCGGCAACAGCAGTTCGTCGCCCTGACGATTGCGCACCGGCATCAGCGACAGGCGATGGGTCACATCCAGCACCCGGGCAAGTTGTTCTGCGCGCTCCAGATAGCGCGCCATCCAGTAAAGGCCACTGGCCGTCCGGCTTAGCATGATGTGTCATCCTCCAGCACCCAGGTGTCCTTGGTGCCGCCGCCCTGCGACGAGTTCACCACCAGCGAGCCTTCGGTCAGCGCCACGCGCGTCAGGCCGCCCGGCACCAGCCGGATATCCGCGCCGTACAGCGCAAAAGGCCGCAGATCGATATGGCGCGGCGCCAGACCGTTGTCGATAAAAGTCGGGCAGGTGGAGAGCGACAGCGTATCCTGCGCGATGTAATTATCCGGCCGCGCCAGCAGCCGATCGCGAAACTCGCTCAACTGCTGCTGGCTGGCGACCGGGCCAATCAACATGCCGTAACCGCCGGCACCGTGCACCTCTTTCACCACCATCTGCGCCAGATTGGCCAGCACGTAGCTCAGATCCTGCGGCTTGCGGCACTGCCAGGTAGGCACATTGTTGAGGATCGGATCTTCATCAAGGTAGTAGCGGATCATCTCCGGCACGTACGGATAGATCGACTTGTCATCGGCGACGCCGGTGCCGATCGCATTGGCCAGCACCACATTGCCGGATCGGTATACCGACAGTAATCCCGGCACGCCGAGCATCGAATCCGGCCGGAAGGCGAGCGGATCGAGAAACGCGTCGTCCACGCGGCGATAGATCACATCCACTTTGCACGGCCCGGCGGTGGTACGCATCAGCACCGCGCCGTCTTTGACGAACAGATCGGCGCTCTCCACTAGTTCCACGCCCATCTGCTGAGCGAGAAAGCTGTGTTCAAAGTAGGCGCTGTTGAAACGTCCCGGCGTCAGCACCACCACCACCGGATCGTTAACCGGCGAGCTTTCGCGCAGCGTCTGCAACAGGTGCGATGGATAGCGCTCCACCGGCGCGATATGCTGCGCGGCAAACAGCTCCGGATAGAGGCGCATCATCATTTTGCGGTTTTCCAGCATGTAGGAGACGCCGGACGGCGTGCGCAGATTATCCTCCAGCACGTAATAGTCACCGTCGCTGTTGCGTACCATATCGACACCGGTAATGTGCGCGTAGATCTGGCGATGCAGATCGACATCCTGCATACAGGGCTGATACTGATCGTTAACCAGCACCTGTTCGGCCGGCACGATGCCGGCTTTGAGAATATATTGCTGATGGTAGATATCGTGCAGGAAGGCGTTGAGCGCCTGAACGCGCTGGCGAATGCCGCGTTCCAGCATCGCCCACTCGCTGGCAGGAATGATGCGCGGCACGCTGTCGAACGGGATCAGCCGCTCGGCACCGCCATCGTCACCGTAGACGTTGAAGGTGATGCCAACGCGATGAAACAGCAGTTCTGCCTCTTCACGTTTACGCGCCACCGCCTCTTTGTCCGCCTGTTGTAACCATTCCCAGTAATGCTGATAGTGAGCGCGGTGCTGACCGTCGCTCTGCAACATCTCATCGTAGAAGGTTGATGCTATCTGGTCGCGTGCTTTCATGATTTACCCGGCGCTTGTCAGAGGACCTGACTTCTTTCCTGCACAAAGTGTGCCAGAGGCCCGCCGCCGCAACGGCACGCGCGCCCCAAAAGCGGAGCCGCGCCGGATAATCGTTGCCTTGCACCTTACTGGTGCATCAGCTGCTGCGCCACTGGCAGCCAGATTTCGGTCATTGCTCCTTCGCCGCCGGTAAACGGGTCGCGATCCGGCAGCGGCACGCGCTGGATCTGCTCTTTCGACGCGCGCAGCCGGGAGGGTTCGTCGCGCACGGTTTCCGGTGACATCCCTTCAGGATAGGCGCCAACGGTGAAAAAGTCGTCGGAGGCAAACACCTGTTTATGGCCCACGCCGGCCGGGATCAGCACCGCATCCCCTTCACGCAGCGTCACCATGCGGCCGCTGTCGCCGCCAAACAGCACTTCCGCCCAGCCCGCGCCGACGCCCAGTACCTCATGGGTGTTGGGATGATAGTGGGTGTAAGGAAAAATCGGCGCGCGCCACGCCGCAGGCCAGCCGCTGGCGCTAAAGGTTTTTTCAAACCAGGCCGCGCTGTCCTCCTCCTCTTCCGGCACCACGCACGGCCAGATGATCAGCGGCAGCGGATTATTGGGTACACCGCCGGACGGCAGCGATAACATTAAATGCTGCGGGTTACCTGACGATCCCGCGGAAAAGGTACCGGCGGCGAAAGACATCAGTAACAGCAGACTGGAAGATTGGGCAGACATACTCTTTCTCCGGATAGCCACGTTGCCTAATTGTGGCAAAGCCACCGGGCATTGCAATGTGCGCACACCGGCAAAATTCACATAAAAGAATGATTTAGCTTACTAAAGCCAAATTACTTATTAACATATTTAACATTTCGTGGCATGCCGTGGCGCGCCTCGTTTACCCGGCGTCTGCCGCAGCAAAAAACAGGCAAAAAAAAACCGGTGGATTTCGCCACCGGTAGAATCAACAGTTGATTCAAAGGCACTGACAGGTTATCGCAGGCGGTCAGCGATGGGTTTCACCACGTTCTCCCCTTCGCGACCATAAAACTGAAACAGCGTCTCGGCGGCCGCCTCGGTGAGCACCATGATTTCAATACGGCGGTTACGTGCGCTGAGCGGATCGGCTTTGTCCAGCGGCATACGGGATGACATGGCATTCACCTGCAGCACGCGCGTGCTTTCCAGCCCGCCGCGCTCCAGCGCGCGCCGCGCCGCCAGCGCACGGTCACCGGAGAGATTCCAGTTGTTGTACGCCGCGTTGCCGCTGTACTGCGCGGCGTCGGTGTGGCCGCTGATCATGATTTTGTTGTCGATACGGTTAAACACCGGACCAAGTTCGGTCAGCAGGCGCTGATAAAACGGTGTCAGCACCCCGCTGCCGCGCGGAAACATCATGCGATCCTGGTCATCCTGAATCAGGATACGCAGCCCCTGCGGCAGGGTTTCCAGCGTCAGCAGGTTCTGGGCGTGATAGCTGTTGATGATGCTCTGGATCTGCTGACGCAGATGCGCCAGCTCGGCGTCGGAGCGCGACAGCACGCTGTCCAGATCTTCCTGCGGCTGGCTGGCGTTACTGTTGTTGTCGCTGTTTTCCGCGCTGGTGTCACTGACGGTGGCGCCCTCGGTCGGCGGCGCAATCGCCAGCGTTTCACCAATGATGGCGGAGCCGCGTCCGGTTTCGACATCGAACGGATTAAAGCCGGAACCGTTAAACACCGAGGTGCCGTTAAGCTGCGCGACAATCTCCTTACGCTCGTCTTCGGTGACGGCGCCCATGATCCACAGCACCATAAACAGCGCCATCATCGCCAGCGTGAAGTCGGCAAAGGCCACCTTCCATGCGCCGCCGTGAGCCCCGTGATGCGCTTTTCTGCTGCCGCGTTTAATGATGGTGGTGTGATGCTGACCGGCTTTCATCAGGCACCTTCAGTCAGCTGATTCACCCAGCCGTCCAGCGTGGCGAAGGTCGGTTTGGTATCCAGCGGCAGCATTTTACGTCCGGCATCCACCGCCAGCAGCGTCGGCTTACCGGCCACCTGGTTCACCAGCACGGTACGGATACACTCCAGCACCGCCAGGCGTTTCTTCATGTTCTGTTCCATGGCGTTAGCCAGCGGATCGAGCAGGCAGTAGCAGAAGAACACGCCGAGGAAAGTCCCGACCAGCGCCGCCGCCACTTTCACGCCGATCATGGCGATCGAGCCATCAATCGACTGCATGGTGATGATGATGCCGAGCACCGCCGCACAGATGCCAAAGCCCGGCATCGCTTCGGCGGTGCGCTGCAGCGAGCGCGACGGCTTGAGCAGATCCTCTTCCACCGCCTGCAGCTCGGACTCAAGAATGCCTTCCAGCTCGTGTTCGTTGATCTTGCCCATCGCCATCAGGCGGAAGTTGTCGGAAATAAAGGCGACGAAGGTACGATCGGCAAGGATCAGCGGATATTTCTGGAACAGATCGCTGTTTTCCGGCACTTCAATGTGCGCGTCGAGCGCCTTCAGACCGCCGTCCTGCACCAGCTCCAGCAGTTCAAACAGCAGCATCAGCAGCTGCTGCTGAAACTCAGCGGTGTAGGTGTTTTTCTTCATCGCGCCGCGCACCTGCGCCCACATCTCTTTCAGCACGCTTTTCGAGTTACCAATCACCATGGCGCCAGCGCCGGCACCGAGAATGATCACCAGCTCGCCCGGCTGCCAGAAGGCGCTCAGCAGGCCACCGGAGGCGAGATAGCCGCCCACCACGCTGCCCAGCACCACTAAAATTCCTATCAGTTTCTGCATGATATTTATCCGAAGAATTGTTTAATTTTTTCCGCGATCTTTTTATTGATCTGGCAGACGCGCGCTTCGGTCAGCGCCAGCACCTGAGCGATCTCTTTCAGGCTCATTTCGTGCTGATAGTAGAGGCTGAGAATCAGCTGCTCGCGTTCGCTCAGCGACGCCAGCGCGCGCTTCAGCGTGCGCTGAATAGTCACTTCCTCTTCCAGCGCGCGGCCGCTCATGGCGCTGCCCAGACCGTCACCTGACAGCAGTTCATCAAAGCTCTCCATGGCGCTCGCCGACTCCAGCAGCAGATACTCCTGCACCTCTTCATGGCTGAGCTTCAGATGCTGACGAATCTCCTCTTCGCTCGGTTCGTGGCCGAGACGACGCGTCAGTTCGCGCACCGCATCGTTGATTTTGTGGGTTTTCTGCCGCAGACGACGCGGACGCCAGTCGTGCAGACGCAGCTGGTCCAGCACCGCGCCGCGCACGCGCTGCAGTGCGTAACCGGCAAAGTTTTCATCCGGATGGCCGTAGCGACGCAGCGACTCCAGCAGCCCCATCAGCGCAATCTGTTCCAGATCTTCGCGATCCATCACCGCATCCGCCTGGGTCGCCAGCTGGCGCACCACGCGTTTCACCAGCGGCAGCCACTGCTGCAGATAGCGGCTCTCTTCCTGCGGCGTCAGTTCGGTCACTTCGTTGAATACGCTCATGACATCCCCTTACTGGAAGACCATTTTCGAGATCATCACGTCGGAAAACGGCTGGTTTTTACCAAAGGCCCCTTCGTAGCGCGTCATCATCTGCATATGAATGTCGTCGACCGACATGGTGCGCACCGTGTCGTACTCCATGCCGGAGAACATCGACACCAGCACGCTTTTCAGCTTCGGCAGGTTTTCTTCGGTGGCTTTCAGCTCCGCAGCGCTGTTGGCGACATACGCGAGATCCAGCAGCAGATAGCGCTCTTTCGCGGTGTTGCCCTTCAGCGTGATGACCTGATTTTTCACTTCCAGATAGTGCACCTCCGGCGCTTTCTCCTTTCTGGCGAACAGGGAAAGCGGCGCGCTGGCATCCTCGCTGGCGGGTTTGATTAACTGAGTGCCGACTACCACCAGCGCAGCGGTCAGCACGGAGCCGAATACCACCATCACCAGGCCGATAGCCATATTTTTAGTTTTCATAAAGTTATACCGTTGTCAGTATGGAAAGGTCGTGGTGACGTTGTTCTCCCGTCACTTCTTCAAAACTGTTATTGGCCAGCACCGTCTCCTGCGACGGCGACTGACGCGGCGCATGGCGCTGTTCGCCCTGCTGCTGCTGCGAAATCTGTACGTTAACCGCCACCTGGTTGTGCTCGCTCAGCGCGCCGCGCAACTCCTGGCTCACCTGCTGTAGCGCGCGATACACATCCGGCTGCGCCGCCTGGATCTGCACCTGCAGCTTGCCGCCCTCGTAGTGCAGCGAGATATCCAGCTTGCCGAGGTTGGGCGGATCGAGACGGATGGTGGCTTTCTGGCTGCGCTGCTCAACCTGCAGCTGTAAACGCTCGCCGAGCGCGTCACGCAGCGTCGCGGCACGCGCTTCCGGCTGCTCCGGCAACACCAACGGTGGCTGTTTGATGCCGCCCGGCGTGGCCGGCTGCTGGCCCTGTAACAGCGACAGCGCCTGCATCGGATGCTGCTGCGGCAGCGCCTTCGCCAGCGTCTCCTCCGGATGCGCCTGCATCAGCGCCACAATCTGCTGGCTGGCGGCGCGCGCATCCTGCGGCGTACGCAGTTTGAACGGCTGCGCCGGCGTGACGGGGCTGGCGCTATTGCGCATCAGCTGCGGATTGGTCAGCGGCTGTGGCGCAGGCGGCACACTCTGCGCGGCGGGCGCTAACGCGGCAGTGGCGGCGAGGCCGGGCTGGAAAGCAGGTGCTGCCGATGGCGCGGTGCCTGGCAGCGGCTGCACCGGGGGTGTGGCGATCGGTGCCGCAAGTGCCGGATCGAGCAGCAGCTGCAGCAGCTGTTGCGGATCGGCCATCTCTTCCACGGCAGGCGCTTCGCTGGCAGGCGTCGCGCTCGCAGGCGGCGTCACGCTGCCGCCCAGCATGAATGCCGGCAGCAGCGGCGCGCTTCCCGGCAGTGGCAGCGCGGCGGCGGGCGGCGTTAGCGTCTCCGCCGTCTGCGGCAGGGTGGAAACCGGTAGTGCAGGAATCATTCCGCACCTCCTGTCTCATCGCTGAACAGTTCGTAGGCCTGTAAACCTTCGCGCTGGGATTGGTGTTGCTGCAGTTTGTGGCGCAGCTGATCGAGGCGCGTGCGGCACTGATCGGCCACGCGCAGATGGCGCTGCTGCAGCTGTTTCAGCTGGGCCAGCGTCGCCGCGTTCAGGCTGCGATCGCGCAGATCCTGCAACAGCGCATTAATCTGTTTGTCGATGTGCGTGACCTGCGGCCAGTTATCGTCCTGTGCCGCCTGTTCCAGCGCATCGCCGAGCGCCACAATCTGCTGCTGGGTCATGGCTGCATGCCCTCCCAGCCTTCACGCAGCGTGGCCAGCACGCTCTCGACCTCTTCAATCTGCGCCACGGACAAGTTGTGGCTGGCGTCATACAGGCGATAAACGCAGTAGTCGTAAAGGGCCGCGAGGCGCAGCGCCAGTTCACCGCCGCGCTCATAGTCAAGCGCGCTGGTCAGCGCATTGAGGATATCGATGCTTTTAGAAATGCTGCTGGCTTTGCGTTCAAAGCGGCGCGCTTCGATGTGGCCTTTGGCCCGTACCAGCTCATCCTGCAAGCCGGTAAACAGCATCAGCACCAGCTGATGCGGCGAGGCGGCAGCGGTGCGGATCGCCAGATCCGCATCGTTGTAGCCGTGAATGTCTGAAGAATTACCGTACATGTTTTAACCTTATTAACCGAAGAAACTCGACATGGTGTCCTGCATTTGCGACATGGCGGTCTGCGCACGCGTGAACTCTTTCAGGTAACGCGCGTAGTTGGTGTCGTAGCGACGCTGCATCTGGTCGGTTTTGGCGGTGAGCTGTGAGCTGCGGCGATCGAGGGAATCCTGACGGGCTTTAATCGAACCGCTGCTGGTGCTGAGGAAGCTGTCGAGGCCTTTATCCATCTGCTTCACCATGCCGTCGCTGCCGCCAAACAGGGCATCCAGCGCTGACGGGTTATCGCGCACCGCTTCCTCAAATTTCTCGCTGTCGAGCTGCAGCTTGCCTTCTTTGTCGGTGGTGATGCCGAAGTCGAGCAGCTTTTTGCCACCCACGCTTTTACGCAGCAGCGAGGTCATCTGCTGTTCCAGCACGCGCAGGCCGGAGTCGCCCGCCAGCGCACCACGCTTATCTTTCTCGCCGCCGCTTTTGGTCAGTTCGTCGAGTTTGCTTTGCAGCGCGTTATAGGCATCGACAAACTTCTGCGCCTGCTCTTTGGTGCCGGCCTCATCGTTCTCAACGCTGATGATCAGCGGACGCGTCGGATCGGTTTTCTGCACCACGTTGATCTCCACGCCGGGGATCACATCTTTAAAGGTGTTGGTGGCGCTGCTGACTTCCATACCGCCGAGCCTGATCTTTGCATCGCGCGCTTCGGAGATCTTGCTGGGCGTGTCAATGGCATCCTTAAAGGCATCGCCGGTGAGAGCACCGGTTTCGATTTTAAAGGCGTTCTTCACGCCGGTTTTTTCACTGCCCATCAGCAGGCGGGTCTCACCGTTGACCTTCATCAGCGAGGCGGTGACGCCAGAATTATCCGGGTGTTTGTTGATGGCATCGCGCAGCTCCGCCATGCTGCTCACCTTGTCCATGTCGACGATAATGTCTTTGCCGCCGACGCTGATGGTCAGGGGGCCGCTGGCCTCTTTCACCATCTCGTCGGTCAACTTGTCGAATGACTGCTGTTGCGCGCCGGCAGTTTCCAGTACCTGCACTTCATACAGGCCCTTGCTGGCGCTGGCGCTGGCTTTCAGGTTGACGTATCCCTCAACGTTGGCCTTCGCGCTGTTTTTCACCACATTGCCGTTAGTGCCAAACCCTTTCAGCGCAGTACGAAATTCGGTCAGCGCGGTCTTCAGCGCCGTCAGCGCCGTCTGCTCAGCGTCAACTTTCTTCTGCTGGGATTGCAGGCGCGACTGCAGCGCGGCAATGCTGTCGGTGGCTAAAATTTCCGCCCATTGAGACGGTTCCATACCTATATTCATACTTTTCCTCCTGGGAATGACTCATCTAATAGCAATTGGCGTGCCAGTTTTTAATTTTCATTAAAATCAATAAGATGAACTAAAAAAGTGGGAAATTTTCTTTCCGCTGCGGCGGAAACCGGTGTGGCGCAGGCGGAAACAAAAACACCGCTACGCGAGCGGTGTTTTATCAATGGCAGAGACTTAGCCCAGCATGCCCAGAACCATCTGACCCATGCCGTTTGCCTGCTTCAGCATCGCCTGACTGCTCTGCATCAGCATGTTCTGACGGCTCATTTTTGAGCTTTCCGCCGCAAAGTCCGCATCACGGATGGTGCCGAGGTTGAGGTCGGTGTTGTCTTTCATGTTGGCGAGGTTCGCCGCGGTGTGGCCCAGACGGTTGATGTTGGCACCCAGATCGGAACGAATGCTGCCGACAGCGTTCAGGGCGGTGGTCACTTTATCCAGCATGGCGTTCGCGCCAGATGCGCTGGCAGCGATGCCGCTTGCGCCAGTCAGCGCAGTCAGTGCACCCGTCACGCCGCTCAGGCCCGCGCTCAGGTCAACTTTCAGGGTTTCGTCTTTAGACGCACCGATCTGGAACTGCAGCTGTTTGGTCAGCTTACCTGCTGCTGCGCCAGAACCACCGGTCAGCAGTTTTTCTGTACCGTAAGAGGTGTTTGCCATGATGTTGTCCAGTTCAGAGTTCAGTGCATCGAACTCTGACTGCAGCGCAGTACGGTCATCGGCGTTGTTGGTGTCATCCGCCGCCTGAGTGGCCAGATCTTTCATACGGAACAGGATGTTGTTCACTTCGTCGAAAGCACCTTCAGCGGTCTGCATCATCGCGGTGGCTTTTGCGATGTTGTCTTTTGCTACGCTCATACCGCGTGACTGACCGTCGAGGCGGGTAGCGATCTGCAGGCCAGCTGCGTCGTCTGCAGCGGAGTTGATGCGTTTGCCGGTACCCAGACGCTGCATTGCCGTGGACAGTGCAGAGTTTGCACGGTTCATGGAGTTGGTAGAGGACATGGCTGCTGAGTTGGTAAACATAGTTAACATGAGTTTTATCTCCAAAAAGGAATCAGGGGGATTCCGTTACAAGTATCAGGAGAAAACGGCACGTTATTCGGGGCTCTTAAACGGCTTTTTTAAATTTTAACGCAACAAAGGTTTATTTATGGCGTCATCAGAAAATGAAGAGAAAATAACAGCGGCCGTCAATAGATCGAAATTAAACGTTTAACCCATTCAGGTTAAAATCATCAAGGCATTGATTTAATTGGAAATAGATAAAAACAGGTTAAATAAACACTTAATAAGCGCCTGCTTTTCGGATTCCAGCCCATTATTCAGAACGCCAGCCTGATATTTTTTAAACAATTAATGACGCTTTTTGCCATTCACAGCCGTATTGAAATCAAAGTTTTTTGAGACTAGTCTTGCTTCAGAATAAATTATTCGTCTAACTATGCGTTTGCAACGCTGAGGGTGAGGCGATAACAGGCTAACAGCCGCTGGACGGGATAACCGCTTACGATGACGTCGAACTGTATTATCAACCACTGGCTGCTCGATATTTCCAGTGCCTCTTTAATACACCAGGAGAGCGGCGAACAGCGCCGGTTGGGCGAGTATCAGCTGAAATTGCTGGTGGTGCTGATTCAGCATGCCGGACAGATTTTATCGCGCGAAGAGCTGAACCAGCTGGTGTGGGAGCGGCGGGTGATTGGCAACAACAGCCTGCCGAATGCGATTCACGCGCTGCGCGTGGCGCTGGAAGATGATGGTAAGCAACAGCGCATCATCAAAACCGTGCCGAAAAAAGGTTACATCCTCGAAGCCGAATATTGTCAGTTTCAGCGCCGCGTGACGGATGAAGAGGATGAAACATGGCTGGAAAGCGGCGACGCCGCGCTAAGTTTTAATCCGCCTCCGCTGCCGGTGCCCACCATGACCGACAGCGCCCCCGCGGAGGCGCCGCTGCCACAGGCAGCACTACCAGCGGACACCGGCTATCTGCCGGCCAGCAATAAAAAGCGCGAGCGCGGCATGCTGGCGTTTTGTCTGATGCTGGTGGTGTTGCTCGCCGTGGCGGCGATGGTGTGGCGCAGTGCCGGGCAGCAGCCGGCGCGTTTCGACACCGTGCCGCTGGAGAATGTCAGCCAGGTGCGACTGCTCAGGCTGTCCAATACGCCGCGCGACGCGTCGACCAACCAGCTGAATATGGTCCAGTTGATCGGCCCTGCGCTGCGCGCCCTTAACGCGCCGCTGCAGCAGCATCAGGTGACGATGGATGTTTATTACTCTGCGTCTGGCACCAACATCAACCTGACGCTGTATCTGAAAAGCGCCTGCGCGCGTCACCAGCTGGCGATGAACATTTTTAACGGCCGGGAAAAACCGGACGCGCTGCGTGAGCTGGTGCGGGTGGAAACGGAGAGAAAGCTGCATGAAATGGCGACTTGCAACCCTTAGTCTGCTGGTGCTGACGCTGCTATTGCTGGGCGTTGCCGCGCTGCGCGGCTGGCTGCCAACGTTCAGCCATCAGGTGTTTGACGATAGCTTTAACGGCAACGGCGTGGAGCTGGGCTATTACGATCTGGAAAACGGTCATCAGGAGCTTTACTACCCGTTTTTCGCCGTGCAGCCGGATAGCGTGCTGATGACGCTCACCAGCGAAAATGACAGCCAGTTTATGGCTAAAGTACGGCTGACGCATCAGGCGGATACCCGCGCCGGCCAGCTCTACAGCTATCAGCCGATGATGTTCCACGTCAGTAAAGGGCATCCGCTGGTACAGAGCGTGTTTAACTTTATGGCCCACAACGGCGTAACCTTTAACAGCGTGACCTTTGAAGGCAATCACATGCTGGTTACGCCGTCCGGGTTAATCATTAATCAGGAAAACTAACCTCAGCCGCGCAGCAGCGCCTGCGCGCCCAGCACGTTCTTCACCGTGGCGCGCGGCACATTAGCCTGCGCGCCCAGCGCGTCCGCCAGCCCGCGATAATCCCCGCTCCCCATCTGCTGCGCCACATCCTGCGCACTCAGATGCGCCTGCGCAGAACTCAGGTTCGCCATGCTGTCTACCCGCTGTTGCACCAGCGCTTTGGTGCGCACCAGCTGTTTGCGCTGACGCGTCAGCTGCTCCAGCGTGCTGTCCAGCACCGGCTGCAGCGAGTCGAGCTGGCCCGGATTGGCCAGTACGCGCGCCACTTCATCCTCCAGCGCGTTTTCCGCCTGCGGTTTTACCGGGAAAAACTGGCTGTGCGGATAGCGTTCGCCGCCGCCCTGTACGCTGAGATGCTGATTGACGCGCGACCACTGCTGCTCATCCACCTGAAACTGCACGTCGCGCTGTGCATCCAGCCGGCCGTGAATGCCCCACTTGCCCAGCGCCTGATTCAGGCTGATCAGCGTCTGCTGCGGCGTGCTGTCGGCAGCAATCGCCGCCGCGCTGATTTCCCGCTGCGATCCGGCCAGCGAAAAAGTCAGCACTTCCGGCTGCGGATTGCTGAGCAGCGCCTGCCCGTCGCGCAGCTGAAAATTCACCTGCGATTTGCCTTCCAGCGTCACCTGCAGCTGGCGATTGACGCTACCGCCGGATAACGTCTGGCGCTGCGCCAGCAACGACTGCAGCGCACTGGTCTGCGCCAGCGCCTGCTGCCGATCGCCGCGCCGGCTCAGCGCGTGGCTCACCTTCAGCAGCTGGCTTTCGGTAGCCTGCAGGAAGTGATCCGCCTGCTGCACGCGCGTCAGCTGCTGATTAAGCTGCACGTTGTAGCGCAGCGGCTGGGCGGAAATCAGCGGGGCGTCAGGAAAGCTGGCATTGTGGCGTGTGTTGCTGTTCGCCACGCTGCTGACCGGCGTCTGCGCTTTCAGCGGGGTGCTGCTGAGCGCGCCAGGCTGTAACCCGGCCGACAGACGATTCTCCACCTGCATCATGGCATTACCTCAGGTTGAACAGCGACAGCGTGGCGATCTGGTTATACGTCTTGTAAGACGACTGCGAAGCCGTGGTGTAGCGATTAAGCTCCAGCAGCGCGCTGGCCATATCCAGTCCCTGCAGCTGGCCGGCGACTTCATCATGAATGGTTTTGTTATCCAGGTGTGCTTCATCCATCAGCGTCAGGTTGTTCTGACGGCCGCCGAGATCGGTAAAGAGGCTGGCAACGCGGTCGGACGTGCCCTGCAGCGTGTCGATCATCGCGGACATCTCGTCGGCGTAGCTTTCCGGCGACTGCGTTGCATCGCTCATTTTGCTCAGCAGCGCTTCCAGCTGATTCACCATCTGCATATCGTTGCCAAACGCTGCGGCCAGATCGGTGTTGGATTTCATCAGTACGCCATGACCAATCGGTGTGCTGTTGCTCTCGTGGTTACCGGCAAAGGTCCACTCGCCGCTGGTGGCGTCGCGCACCATCGGCTGCTGATTGGTTTTGGTGCCGGCAAACAGAAAGCGTCCGCTCTCGTCGCGGCTGTTCATCAGTTCAACCAGCATATCTTTCATGGCGCCCAGCTCGCTGGCAAACCCGCCCATATCCACAGCGCTGTGGCTGCTGTTGTTGGCTTCGCGCACTTTATCCAGCATGTTGAGCAGCTGCTGACTGGCGGAATCCACCAGCGTTTCCTGCTGCGACAGGCTGTGGCCTAAACGTTCGATATTGCGCTGATACTGACCGATCGCTGCCTGTTCGCGGCGAATCTGCGCGATCTGGGTACTGGCGATCGGATCGTCAGACGGATTGATCACCCGCTTCTGCTCGTTGATCTGCGTCATCAGCTTATTAAGCTTGCTGCTGTTGCGTCCCAGATTGTGCAGCATGGTGCTGGAGAAACTTAAACTATTCACTCGCATGGTGTTTTCCTCAGAACAGCGCCAGCAGATCGCTAAAGATCTGGTCGCCGGTGGCGATCACCTTCATGTTGGCCTGATACGCCTGGGTGTAGTTGGTCAGGCTGACGTACTCTTCGTCGTAATCCACCGCGCTGTAGTTATCGCGCTGGGTCACGGCGTCTTCCAGCAGCGCGGCGGCGGCGGTCAGCTCGGTCTGATTCTGGCGGCTCTTAATGCCGACGGTGCTGATCAGCGAGGCGCTGGCGCTGTCCAGCGTGGCATCGCCGATGCCGGGAATGTTGAAGGTCTGATTTTTGATGCCAATCAGCGCCAGCAGGTTTTTATTGTCGCCGGTGGCGCTGGCGTCGCCGGAGAACGCCAGTTCATCCCACGCCAGATCGTTAACCTGCAGCATGCCGTTCGGGTTAGCCGGATCGAAATCAAACAGCGCTTTACCGGGATTGCCTTTGAGATCAAAACCTTTGCCCAGCTGATCGTTAAACGCGTTAGCCAGCGACTCCGCCATGCCGAGCACGCTCTGCTCGATGCCGTTCAGGGTGTTGACCTGATAATCATGCAGCGCGCCAAACTGGCCGCCGGTCGCCATGTCCACCTGATAACGGCTGCCGGCAAAGCTCAGCTGCAGGAACGGCTGACCGTTCGCGTCCATCTCCATCGACAGCTGCCCGACGTCGCTGCCGCTCACCAGCGGCTGACCGGAAGGCAGCATCAGGCTGTACTCGCCCTTATCATTTTCCTGCACGCGCACATCGACGTAGCCGCTCAGCTCGCGCACCAGCTCGTCACGCTGATCGCGCAGCACGCTGGTATCTCCGCCGATGGCTTCGGTTTCACGGATCTTTTTGTTGTATTCGGCGATGTTGCCGCTGACGCTGTTAATCGATGCCGTGAGGTTGCGCTGCTGCAGTTGGCTGTCGCTGCGCTGCTTCTGCAGGAACGACTGAATATTGTTGAAACGGGTAGCCAGCGCGCGCGCTTCGGTCAGCACGTCCTGGCGCATCGCCTGGTTGTCCGGCTTCTCGCTGGCGCCGCTCAGCGATTTGAAGAAGTTATCCAGGCCGTCGCCGATGCCGCTGGTTTCGGTGCCCAGCAGGCTCTCCAGCGCGCCCAGATACACCTGTCCCTGATCGAAATAGCTGGTCTGGGTGTTGGCGCGCCACACCTGGCCGATGCGGAACTGATCGGCCATCCGGCGAATGTTAGTGACTTCGACGCCGTTGCCGCTAAACAGGCGCTGGTTGCCCATCGGGCCAATCGCCTGCTGCTCAATGCGCTGGCGGCTGTACCCGGCGGTGGCGGCGTTGGCAATGTTCAGCGCGGTGACGTTCATGCCGATACGTGCCGCGTTGGCGCCGCTGTAGCCGATATTAATAATGCTCATGGTTTCCTCATGCTCTCCACGGTTCTGCTCAGGCAGAGCGACAAATGCGCCGCGTTTATTAAGCGCCTTTCGGTGACAGCTGCTTAATCAGGATGTTGGCGATGCCGGTGCTGCGCTGGCTGGCCAGCTCCTGCGCCAGCGCATCGTCGTAAAAATCGCGCATGTGCCGCGCTTCCCGGCTGCTGAACATGCCGTCCTCGCCGGCAAACGCATCGGTGCCTTTGCGCATCTCGCTCAGCAGTGTGCGCAGGAACATCGCCTCAAACTGCTCGGCGGCCTGCTCCAGGTTGTTAGGTTTGACGCTGCCGGTGATGTCCGCGGCTATTGGCGTGAACGGCGTTGCGATACGGTCAATCATGATCAGATCACCACCAGTTCGGCATCCAGCGCGCCCGCTTCGTGCAGCGCCTGCAAAATCGCCATGGTGTCATCCGGTGCGGCACCGAGGCTGTTGATGGTATTGACGATGCTGCGCAGGCTGGTGCCGGTCGGAATGGTCACCATCTGACCGCGACCGCGATCGACATTGATGTCGCTGTCCGGCGTCACCGCCGTCTGGCCGTTGCTGAACGGGCCGGGCTGGCTGACCTGCGGACGCTCGGTGATGGTCACCGTCAGGTTGCCGTGCGCCACTGCGGCGGCACGCACCACGATGCCCTCGCCCAGCACGATGGTGCCGGTGCGGGCGTTAAATACCACGCGCGGCGGCTGTTTGCCGGCATCGATCTGCACCTCTTCAAGCATCGACATGAATGCCACGCGGGCCGCGGCGTCGCGCGGTGCGTTCACCGATACGTTGGTGGCGCTTTTCGCCACGGCGGTGCCGGCGCCGAACGCCTGATTGAGCGCGACCGCGATGTTGTTGGCGGTTTTAAAGCTCGGGCGCTTCAGGTTAAGCATCACATCGCTGTTGTCCTGAAAATCGCTCGGGACTTCACGCTCGACGGAAGCCCCGCCGGGAATGCGGCCCACGGTGGGCGTGTTAACGGTGATGCTCGAACCGCTGTCGCCTTCGGCTTTGACGCCGCCAACCACCACGTTGCCCTGCGCCAGCGCGTACACTTCGCCGTCGGCACCGCGCAGCTGGGTCAGCAGCAGCGTGCCGCCGCGCAGGCTTTTGGCATCACCAATCGACGACACGGTGACGTCGATAGTCTGACCGCGCGCGTACATCGGCGGCAGCGTAGCACTCAGCGCCACGGCGGCCACGTTTTTCACTTTCGGGTCCATTTTGCCCGGCATCTGCACGCCGAACTGGCGCAGCATGTTGCCCAGCGACTGGCCGGTAAACTTCACCTGGCTGCGATCGCCGGTGCCATCCAGCCCGACCACCAGGCTGTAACCCACCAGCTGGTTGCCGCGCACGCCCTGTACATCGACCAGCGCGCCGAGCGACTGCGCTTTGGCGTGGTTAGCGGCCATCAGACCGGCGGCCACACACAGCGGCAGCAAATAACGGAGTGTCATTCTGATCATCATCTTCACCTTAAATCGGGAACAGCGGATGGTTGAAGAAACGCGTGAGCCAGCCCGCTGCATTGGCATCACTGAGCGCGCCGCGCCCGGCGTAAGAGATGCGCGCATTGGCGATGCGCTGCGAGGAGATGCTGTTATCGCGTTCGATATCGTCGGCGCGCACCAGCCCGGTGACGCGCATGTACTCATCGCCCTGGTTGAGCGTCAGCCACTTCTCGCCACGGATCACCAGCACGCCGTTTGGCAGCACCTTGTGCACCGCCACCGAGATCGAACCACGCAGCATGTTCTGCTGCGCTGAAGAGGCGTTGCCATTAAAGTTGCGTTTGCCCTCCAGCGAACCGCTCAGCTGGTCATAGGTTTTGCCCATGGCCGACGGGATGCCGAGCTCAACATCGTTTTTCTTACCGAAGTTGGTGCGCGCCTGCTTGCTGGACTGGGTCGATTCGTCGAGCCGCACGGTGAGGATGTCACCGACGCGATAGGCGCGGCGATCCTGCATCAGCGACCACTGATACTGGCTGTTGTACAGCCCGCCGCCGCTGACGCGCGTATCCGGCTGCATCAGCTCCTCCGGCGGCGCAAAGGCGGCATCATCTTTTTGCACCAGCAGCGCCGGGCTTTCACAGCCGGTCAGCAGCAGTGCGGCGGCCAGCAGCAGGCCGCGGGTGAGTTTTTCTGTCAGTTTCATTGTTGTTATGGCCTTGCTCAGCGGGCGGAAGTCAGACTTCCGCCCGGAAAATTACATCTGCTGGGTGACAAACTTCAGCATGTCGTCCGCCGCCGACACCATTTTGGCGTTCATCTCGTAGGCGCGCTGCACGGTGATCATGTCAACCATCTCTTCCACCACCTGCACGTTGGAGCCCTCCAGCGAACCCTGTTCCAGCTGGCCGAACGCCTCTTCGCCCGGTACGCCTTCGACTGCTTCACCGCTGGCGGCGGTTTCGCGATACAGGTTGCCGCCCAGCGCATCGAGACCGGCTGGATTGACGAAGTTCACCAGGGTGATCTGGCCCAGCTCAACCGGTTCCTCTTCGCCGCCCACCGTGGCGCTGACGGTGCCGTCTTTGCCGATGGTGAGATTTTTGGTGCCTTCCGGCAGCTCAATCTGCGGGATCAGCGGCAGGCCCTGCGCGTTGGTCAGCACGCCGTCCGGGCTGATTTTCAGGTTGCCGGAGCGGGTATAGGCGATATCGCCATCGGTGGTTTCCACCTGGAAAAAGCCCTGCCCGGTGATCGCCACGTCCAGCTCCTGCTGGGTGTTGCTGATCGATCCCTGCGTGAACTGCTTCTGCGTGCCAAGGATCTTCACGCCGCTGCCGAACTGCACGCCGGTAGGCGTCATGTTGTTCTGATCAAGCTGCGTACCCGGCGCGCGCTGCGTCTGGTAGAACAGATCCTCAAACACCACGCGATCGCGCTTGAAGCCGGTGGTATTCACGTTCGCCAGGTTGTTGGAGATGGTGGTCATTTTGGCGTCCTGCGCCGCCAGACCGGTTTTACTGACCCAAAGAGCCGGATTCATGTTTTTGCTTCCTGTTAGCTGCCGCGGATCAGGCGATTGCCTGCCTGCACGAGGGTTTCTGCGGCTTTCATCATTTTGATCTGCGCTTCGAACTGGCGGCTGAGCGACACGGTTTGCACCATCTCATTCACCGCCGACACGTTGCTGGTTTCCAGATGCTCATGCGCCAGCTGCACTGCTTCGCTGCGCGGTGCCACCAGACGGTTAGCGCTCAGCCAGCCATCGTTGTTTTTGCGCAGCTGCGCGGCAGGAATGTCCACCAGCTTGATGCGCGCTACGTCCATCGCCGCCGCCACGTTGCCATCTTCCGGAATCACCGTGATGGTGCCGTCGTCGCCAATCGCTACCTGGGAAAACGGCGGCAGCTGAATCGGGCCGTCATCGCCCAGCAGCGGCTTGCCGCCGATAGAGAGGTTGCCCATGTCGTCGATATCGATATGGCCGTTGCGCGTATACAGCTCGCGCCGCCCTTCCCGTACGGCGATCAGGCCGTCGCCTTTGATGCCGACATCCAGCTCGCGCCCGGTCTCCTGCAGCGCACCATGCGCCATGTTGATGCCGCCGTTTTCGCTGCGTACCTGATGACGGCTGTCGTAGCCGCCGCCGGTAATCGCCTGGGTGCTGGCGCGCTCCAGATCGGCACGGAAGCCTTCGGTATTGGCGTTCGCCAGGTTGTTGGCGTGGATCATCTGCTGCGTCAGGCTGCGGTTCGCGCCGCTGACGGCGGTATATATCAGGCGATCCATGGTTACAGCGCCTGGAACAGAGCGTTCATCATCGAATCATTGGTCGAGATGACTTTGGTGTTGGCCTGATAGTTACGCTGCGCGTTCATCAGCCCGACCAGCTCCGCCGTCATATCGACGTTGGAATCTTCCAGCGCGTTGGATTTGATGCTGCCGTTGAGGCCGCTTTTCGGCGTGCCGAGAATCGGCTGGCCGGACTGATTGTTAGCGGTCCACGCGGTACCGTCTTCGGAGGTCAGGCCGTTAGGATTGGTGAAGCCCGCCAGTACCAGCTGGCCCTGCAGCAGACGCTCGCCGTTGCTGTAGGTGGCGTAAATCTTGCCGTCGTCGTCAATCTGCTCGCCGTTCTTCTCACCGGCGGCGTAGCCGTTCGGGCTGTTGCGCGAGACGTTGAACTCGGAGCCGTACTGGCTGGTGCCGGTGTAGTCGAGACCGATAGTCAGCGCGTCGGCGCCGGGAATAGCGGCAGACACATCGACCGCACCGGTCGGGCTGGTCAGCACGCCGTTGGTGCTGAACTCCAGCTGCTGGCTGGCCGGGGTAGCAGGCTGGCCGTCAACGAAATAGTGCGCTTCCCACTGGTTATCGCCGGTTTTTACGAAGTACTGCTCCAGCGTGTGCTCACGGCCCAGCGAGTCATAAATTTTGCTGCTGTAGGTGTTGTTGTAGCTGGTGCTGTCGTCTTTATTAAACGGCGCGGTAGCAGGCGTTTTGCTGTTGGCGTTCAGGTTGCCGACAAAGTTCATCTCGTCGGTGGCTTTGGCCGGAATGCTGCCGGAATTGATCTGCAGATCGCTGATCACCCCGGTCTGCAGCTGGCCGTTCGCATCCACCGGATAGCCCTGCAGGCGCTTGCCGAGGTTGTTGGTCAGATAGCCCTGGCTGTCGATCTGCGAATAACCGGCGCGGGTGTAGCTGATGTTGCCGCTGCTGTCTTTGGTCATAAAGAAGCCGTTACCGGCGATCGCCAGGTCGAGACCGCGACCGGTACCAGAGATACCGCCGTTCTGGCTGATGCTCTGGGAAATACTGCTGACGCCAACGCCCAGCGGCTGACCGCTGGCATACAGCGAGGCGAACTCGGCGCGCATCGATTTATAGCCGACGGTGCCGCCGTTGGCGATGTTGTTACTGATGGTGCCGAGCTGTTTGGTCACGGCGTTGAGGCCAGAGGTGGCAATGTTAAAACTCATGAAAAATTCCTCAGGAGAAAAGACGTGATGGGTTCACGCCAGAGAACAGGTTCTGCTGCTGGTCGCCGCCGTTGCGGCTGCCAAACTGGCGGATAGTGTTGTAAGCGACTTCGCCAAGGCCGGGGATATTCAGCAGCGGCGCGCCGGTTTTCGGATCGAAGCGCACGCTGTTGACGGTGCCGGCGATCTCAATCGGGATTTCGGTTTCGCCGACGTCGGTGACCACGCTAAGGGTATATTCGCCGTCGGCGAGGCCCAGCGCTTCCGGATCGATGGTGAACGGCACATCGCCCTGCGACTGTTTGCCGAGCGGGAACTTCACCTCTTTGCCGGCGCTGTCTTTCACGTGCAGGGTGACGTTTTCCGCCGGATGCTCAAGGTGCAGACGGCCATCGATCGGCTTGCCGTCGAGCTGCACTTTGTCGCTGTTGACGAACACCTGCTGGCCGACGAGGTTCGACATCGCCAGCATTTGCAGGTTTTCACCCATGTAATAGACGCCGGTCATGGTGTCGGTCAGGGTCTGCATCGACTCCATCTGCGACATCATCGACAGCTGGTTAATGTAGTCGGCGCTGTCGGTCGGGTTGGTGGGATCCTGGTTCTGGATTTGCGCCACCAGCAGCGTCAGGAACATATTGCTGGTGCCGCCGTTAGCCTGCGGCCCCTGCACATCGTTGTTGCCGTTACTGCCGTTGTTGTTAACGTTGTTGACGCTCATACTTAGCCTTCTCCCAGACGCAGCAGGCTCTGCTGCATGCTTTTCACGCTGTTCAGCACTTCTACATTGGTTTCAAAGTTGCGCGAGGCGGACATCATGTCGGCCATCTCTTCCACCGTGTTGATGTCGGGATAGAAGACATGGCCCTGGGCGTTCGCCAGCGGATTGCCTGGCTCATAGCGGCGCACCGCACTGCCGGTTTCCACCACATCCAGCACCTGCACGCGCGCACCGGCCATCGCGGGCGCATCCATCAGCTGGCTGTTCTGGTAAATGGCGGCGAAAACCGGACGGCGCGCTTTATAGGTTGCCGCTTCGCTGGCCGCCGGTGATTCGGCGTTCGCCAGGTTACTGGCGATGGTGTTCAGGCGGACGGTTTGCGCCGTCATGGCGGAACCCGAAACTCGATAGATATCGTTAAAGGACACGGTTATTTCCCTTCAATGGCCTGCTTCAGGCCAATAAACTTGCTGCTGAGGAATTGCAGGCTGGTCTGGTAATCCAGCGAGTTTTTCGAGAACTCGGCCTGCTCAACGTCCAGCGCCACGGTGTTGCCATCGGACGCTGGCTGATACGGCACGCGATACTGAATTTCTGGTGAAGAAGTGAACGAACTTTTTTGCAGAGAACGTTGCATCTCAGCGGCGAAATCAATATCTTTAGCCTGGTAATTCGGGGTATCCACATTTGCCAGGTTGGCCGTTAACAGCTCTGCTCGCGAAAGTCGAAGCTGTAAGGCGGCGGGATGAATCCCCAGCGCTTTGTCAAAACTTATCCCCACGGTGTGTTCCTCAAAAGTTGTCATTCACACGCTCTTAAGCAAACAGCGTGCCAACTTTTAAATCATTGATTTAATGAGGTTTATATGAACACATTGCGTGATGGCGGGAAGTCACTTTTCCGCCTGATTCCGCTTAGCCTGCTGCTTTTTTCTGCTGCGACGTTTGCCACTCCCGATGCGCAAACCGCGCGCAAACAGGTGTATAACCAGGCGGTGGCCAACGCCACGGCAGACATTCAGCGTCTCGCCCGCCAGAAAGGCTGGAAAGATTTCAGCAGCAAACTCAACGTCTTTATTCCCACCGAAGTGAGCCGCCTGGCGCGCTGCACTAAACCGTTAACCTCGGCGCTGCCGGCCGGCGATCGGCTGGATCTGGCGCGGCTGCGTTACGACATTCGCTGTGAAGACAGCAACGGCTGGGAGCTGGCGGTCACCGTCAAACCGGATGTGTACCTGCCGATTCTGGTGGCGAAAACCACCCTGGAACGCGGTAAACAGCTGGCGGCCAGCGATGTGGAAGTGAAGAAGCGCAATATCGCAGGCCTGCGCGATGGCTTTATCAGCAATCCGGATGAAGCCCTCGGCTACACCCTGAAGAAGCGCGTGCGTGAATTACAGCCGATTGCGCCCAGCCATCTCGACCAGCCGGTACTGGTGGAGCGCGGCCAGCAGGTGCTGATGATTGCCGAGCAGGATGGCGTGCAGGCGAAGATGATGGGCGAAGCCTTAAAGAAAGGGCGCAAAGGCGACATGATTAAGGTGCGTAACCTGCAAAGCCAGCGCGTAGTGACCGCGCGCGTCGACGATATCGGCGTGGTGCGTATGCTGGTGGCGCCGGGAAATCCCTGACGGCGGAATTTAAGTTTCCGCCAGGCAGTGTCGTTGTGCTGAGGTATGCCGTTATCGACCCTGAGAAACAAGACAATGAAGATCACCCGTACCGAGACTGGTGTGACGCCAGTCAACCAAGCCGTCACTACATCGCTGAACGACGCGCCGCAGGCGCACACCACCGCGCGCACGGCCAATCGCAGCGAACCGGCCGCGCAAAGCCCGCTGCAGGTGGCCAGCCAGCAGCTGCGTGAGATGCCGGACGTGGACAGCACCTTTGTCAGCGCCATGCAGGACGCACTCAAAGCGGGCCGTCTGCAGGTGGATACCGAGACGCTGGCGCAGGCCATGATGGACTATTACCGTTCATGACCAGCACCGCGGAACGGGTTAAATCCCTGCTGCGTGATATCAAACAGGACACGCAGCACTACGATGCGCTGACCCACCTGCTGAAGCAGCAGCGCGAAGCGATGATCGCCTGCGATGCCGGCCATCTGCAGTCGGTCAATGACCAGCTGCTGCACATCTATCAGCAGCTGCACGACTCCGCGCAGCGCCGCAGTGAAACCCTGCAGGCGCTGAAGCTCTCCTCCGACAGCCGCGGCGTCAATCAGCTGCTGCCGTACCTGCCCGCCACGCTGGCGCAGCAGGCCGAAAGCTGGTGGCGCACGCTGGAGCTGAGCGCGCTGACCTGCCAGCAGATGAACGATCGCAACGGCGTGCTGCTGGCCATGCAGCAGGAGACGCTGAACACCCTCACCGGCCAGCCCGCGCACGATTTCCTCTATCAGAGATAAAGCATGAAAACTTTGCAGGTCGGTTTCTCTATGGAAACCGGCTTTGTAATGTCAGCAACCTGGCAGAAATCAAAACAAAAAACGGGCACGCTGCCGATGACGCAGGTGCCCAAATTGAGATCGCGCAAAATATCTTAATGACAATCCCGCTGTCCCGCAGCCTCACTTCAGCAGCGACAGCCCGATCAGCAGCGCATTGTCGTCGCTCAGCGCCGGCAGCGGCTGACGCTCCCACGCGGCAAACAGCGCCGCCAGCGTGTTGTCATCCAGTTCACACTGCTCTATCTGCAGCAGCCCGACAATCACGCTGATGCCAAACACGCGCTGGCTCAGCTGTAAAAACTGGTTCTCCCACTGCGCCGCGTCCGTGCCCGGGAACATGGTGTGATAGGCGTACCACAGCACATAGTTGCGCCATTTCTCCGCGTGCTGCTGCATAAATGCCTGTACCTGTGCATCGTCACGCAGTTCGTTGAGCAGCGGTAACAGATAGTCATCGCTCAGCGCCGCCAGCTCATTCAGCTTCATCACCAGCGTCATACCGGTCAGCGGATCGAGGCTGGCATCCAGCTCAATCTGGCCCAGCTGACGCAGGGCCGCCAGCGGATAAGCATCGATAGCCGGCAGCGCGGCAAAGGCTTCACGCATCAGGCCGCTGTGGGTCAGCGCCTGCAGCTCATCGCCCACCTGCTGAATGGCGTCAACCTCCTGCAGCTTCTGACATTTGCTCAGCAGCACCCCCACCGCGTACAGGCGCTCCGCCAGCGGTACTTCGTCGTTGATCAGCAGGAAAATGGTTTGCTGATTGAGGGCCTGCAGACGCGGACACAGCGCTGGTGCCTCCAGCGGAGCCACGGCAGCATGCTGCAGCGCAAACGCCTCGTTCAGGCATAAAATCGCGGCGGCGGCGCTGTCGCACTGCAGCGTGGCGCTGACGCGCTGCTCCTCACGCCAGCGCAGCTGCTGCAGCGGTTTCTCGCCGTGGCAACCGGCACACTGGCAGGCCCAGGGGTGCGCATCCAGCTGCGCGACAAATTCGGGGGTATACATCATGGCACTGTTCATAAAGGCTCCTGAGCACCGGCGCGCGGCACGGTACCTAATTTGCGGAAAAAGCGCGCGGTACAGGCTTGCCCCGTTTCATCCTCGCTGAGGAAAAACATACTGGGGTATAACGCAAACCAGCGCAGATCGGCTGTATTGAGATAGCCGGCCTGCGCCAGCTGATCCTGTAATCGTTCAATAAGCGGGGCGTAGGCCTGCTGGTTGACGCAGCAGGCAAGATGCGGCAGCGACTGCACCACTGCGGCAGCCACGCCCGGCAGCTGTTCCAGCGGCTTGCCGGCTTCAATTTCAGCCGCAAGGTGAAAGCCATCCCACGGAATCTGGCGCAGCGCGCGCAGCAGGCGGTTCAGCCCGACAATCACCCGCTCCTGGCGCACCCATTCGAGGCGGCTGTCGAGCAGCAGATAGTTCAGCCAGCCTTCGCGCTGGGCGCGCTGCGTCAGCGCCAGATGGGTTAATCGCGCATCGCTTTCCGTCACCGGCACGATGTCAATCAGGGTCGCTGGCAGACCGGCCTGTTGCAGCCGCTGCAGCAGGCCATCACCCGCGTCCGCATGCTGCAACAGCACCACGCGATGGAAAAAGCCCCAGTCCGGCTGCTGCGTCAGCGGCGCCTGATGCAGGCGCTGATAGAACTTGTAGATAAACGCATCTTTCACCACTTCGCTCAGCGGGGTGCGCTGCATCTCACTGCTGCCCAGCACAAAATCTTTGTCGAAGGTGTTATTACTGTGCGAGACGCAGAGAATCGAGCGCCACGGATCAAGCAACAGCACCGGCGCGGTATAATCGTTGGTAAAGCTCAGCTCTTCGCCCAGCGTGACGCGATCGTCATAACGGTGTTTTTTCAGGAAGTTACGATGATAGGCGAAGGTGCCATTCAGCACGTGGCGCGGGCTCTGCGCGGCGGTGGTAAAGATGCGGTTCACGTGGCTGTACCACACCGGCAGAATGTTACAGGCGGCAAACAGCGCATTGTGGCGCCGCATCTCTGCGATGGTGTAGCTCAGCTTGTCGCTGCGATAAAAATCATCATCGTCCATGCAGACGATATACTCGCCGCGCGCCAGCTCGTTCAGCCGGTTGCGCTTGGCGCCGATCGGCAGGCGTTCGCTCTGGTGGTAATAACGAATCAGCTCCGGATGCGGTGCATAGCGCGTCAGCGTGGCGATCAGCTCAGCGTTGCTTTCGGCTGAATCATCAAGGATCACCAGTTCGCGGCGATCCGCCGGATAATCCTGATACTGAAACATGTACAGCAGATAAGGCAGAAATGCGCGCCGGTTCCAGGTGGGCGTAACCACGCTGATAAACGGTAGTTCGCCGCTGGCCGGCAGCTGACGGCGCGCCATCAGCTGCGAGAACAGAGTGTTGTTCATGCCATTCTCCGGTTGCGCACCCAGCACTGCATGGCCTGGGCATCGGTCAGTTTCTGCTGCTCGCGCGCCTGCGCCAGCGCCAGCTCCTGCTGCTGCTGGCTGCGCATCAGCGCCACGGTTTTTTCCTGGCAGGCATGCGTAATCAGCTCGCCCTGGATCGTCTCCTGCTGTTTTTCAGCAATCACCACTGCCTGGTTCTGCCAGTCAATCACGCGCTGAATGTGCGCTTTGTAAGTGGCGCGGTTCACCAGATGCACGGCGTTACGCACGTCCACCGCTTCGCCCGCCGTCAGCTGACTGAGCGACTCGATATTTTCGTGATAGCGCTGCACCAGCTGTTTCTGCTGCGCCAGTTGGCCGCTGAGATCGGTCACTTTGCGCTCACGCAACGTATGCAGCTGCGATAAAGTACCGATCATCTTCTTTTTTCTGATCATACGGTTACCTATGCCTGGCTCAGCGCCAGTAAGTCATCAATGGATTGCGCCAGGCTAGCCGGTTGGTCGACCGTCTGACACAGAAAACTGGTTATGGCTGGCTGCAGGCGCACCGCCCGATCCGCCTGCGCATCAACGCCCGCGACGTAGCCGCCCAGCGGCAGCAACGGTTTGATCGCCATATATTCGGCGTACAGCTGCTTGAGGGTGCGCGCCGCCTGCTGGTGCGCTTTGCCGGTCACCTGGCTCATGCAACGGCTGATGCTCTGGCCGATATCGATGGCCGGATAATGGCCGGACTCCGCCAGCTGGCGCGTCAGCACAATGTGGCCGTCAAGCACCGCGCGCGCGCAGTCCACAATCGGATCCTGCTGGTCATCGCCCTCGGCCAGCACGGTATAGATAGCGGTCATGCTGCCGCTGGAATCGCTGTTGCCGGCGCTTTCCACCAGCTTTGGAATGATGCCGAACGCGGACGGCGGATAGCCTTTGGTGGCGGGCGGCTCGCCGAGCGACAGCGCGATTTCGCGCTGCGCCATGGCGTAACGCGTCAGCGAGTCCACCAGCAGCAGCACGTCGTAACCGGCGTCGCGATACCACGCCGCCAGCGTGTGGCATAGTTCAGTGGCTTTGATACGCATCAGCGGTGATTCATCGGCGGGTGCAGCGACCACAATCGATTTCGCCATGCCGGCCGCGCCGAGGGAGTGATCGATAAACTCTTTCACTTCGCGTCCGCGTTCACCGATCAGCCCGACGATCACCACCTGCGCATTGGTGCTGCGGGTGATCATGCCGAGCAGCACGCTTTTACCGACGCCGGAACCGGCCATCAGCCCGACGCGCTGGCCTTTGCCGATCGTCAGCAGGCCGTTGATGGCATTGACGCCAACGTCGAGCGGTTCCGCCACCGCTTTGCGCGTTAGCGGGTGGATCTGCACCGGCTGTGCCGGCAGCACCGCTTCACCGCCGAGCCGGCCTTTGCCGTCGATCGGCTCGCCGAGGCCGTTGACCACCCGCCCCAGCCAGCTGGCGCCGACGTGAATGTCACTCTGTTTTTCCAGTGGAAAAACCCGCGCACCGGCCATCAGTCCTTCCGGGCTTTTGAACGGCATCAGCCAGGTGACGTCACGATCAAAGCCCACCACCTGCGCGGCGAGCAGCGTGCCGTCGGCCTGTTCAATGCTGCAGCGCTGCCCGACCGCCAGCGGGCAGCCCACGCTTTCCAGCAGGATGCCGTTGACGCGCACCAGCCGTCCGGCGACGCGCGCCAGCGGGATGTTGTCGAGCGACTGCAGCAGATTGTTGAAGGACTGTGTCATGTGACTCCACCGTTATGGTTGGTTTTGAGGATGGTGCGCGCTGCCCCTCACCCCAACCCTCTCCCGCAGGCGGGAGAGGGAGCTGTCGGGTGCATGCTTCCCCTCGCCCCGGAGCGGATTTATCCCCTCTCCCCATGGGAGAGGGTTAGGGTGAGGGCAGCAAACCGCACCAGCCCTCACCCCAGCCCTCTCCCGCAGGCGGGAGAGGGGGCTGTCTGTGCGCGCTTCCCCTCACCCCGGCCCTCTCCCGCAGGCGGGAGAGGGAGCTGTCTGTGCGTGCTTTCCCCTCGCCCCGGAGCGGATTTATCCCCTCTCCCTGTGGGAGAGGGTTAGGGTGAGGGCAGCAAACCGCACCGGCCCTCACCCCGGCCCTCTCCCGCAGGCGGGAGAGGGGGCTGTCGGGTGCGTGCTGTCGGGGGCGTGCTGGCGGGTGAGGGCAGCAAACCGCTCCAGCCCTACAGATTCTCCTGCAGTACGCTCATGCACTGGCTCAGGCGCTGGTTACAGCCGATATCCATCTCGCTGGCGTCGGTGACAATGCGGCACTCGCCGGGCTCCAGCTCGCTGTCGGCGCACAGGCCCCAGCTCTGTACTTTCTCCGGCTCCAGCTCTTTGATGCGGCTGAACTCTTCGGCATTCATCAACACGCGCAGCTGTTTCGGCAGCTCCGGTAGCGTACTCAGCGCTTCATCCACCAGCGCCAGCAGCTGTGACGGCTGCAACGCCAGTTCCACGCGGATCACCTGACGCGTCACCTTCTCCACCAGCGCCAGCAGCTCGCTCTTGCGGCGCTGCTCGTGCTCGTCCAGCTGCTGTTGCAGCTGCGCGCTCAGCGCATCCAGCGGTGCCGCCGCCGCGAGAAAATGTTCGCGCGCCTGCTGCTTACCGGCGTCGAATCCCTGCTGCTGGCCCGCGCTGCGCCCCTGCTCCACCCCTTCCTGATAGCCCTGGCTTTTGCCCTGCTCCAGTCCCTGGGCGAAACCGTCGCTGATGCCCTGCTGAAAACCGTCCATCAGCTGCTGCTGCAGCGTGGCGGCATCGGCCGGTTCGCCGCTCTCTTCCACGCGCTGCCAGGCTTTGCGCAGCGGCGGAAACTGATGCAAACGCATCTGTGTGCTCATCGCTTACTCCACCGTCTGTTCGCTAAACAGCTGAATCTGGATCTCGCCGCCTTCGGCCAGTTCGCGCACCCGCGTCATGATCTCTTTGCGCACCTGTTCGATGCGGCTGATCGGCACCGGGCCCAGACGCGAGGTGGTGTTCTGCAACAGCTGCACCTGACGGCGCGGCATCGCGTCGTAAACCGCCTGACGCAGCACCGGTTCGGTGCCCTTCAGCGCCACCGCCCACTGCTCCATAGGCACCTCTTCCAGCAGACGCTGCAGCACGGCCGTGTTCTGACGGCTGAGGATAAAGAATTCGTACATCTCGCTTTTCAGCTCATCGACCACCGTCTCATCGCGCATCTCCAGCTGCGCCAGCAGCGACTGCTGGTTGCCGCTGATGCGGTTGACGATGTTGGCCGCCTGGCGGATGCCCTGCACTTTGGAGCCGTGTTCGGACAGCACCGCCACGCCGCGATCGATCAAGCGGTCCAGCTCATCAACCACGTCACGGTTGATGTCGTCGAGGCGCGCCACGCGGTACAGAATTTCGTCCTGGCGTGATTCATCAAGCTGTGCCAGCACGCCTGCGGCGACGTCCGGCGGCAGGAAGGCGAGGAATACCGCCTGCAATTGCAGATGCTCCTGAGCAATCATCGCCGCCAGCTGCGGCGTATCGACCCACTGCAGGCGCGCCATGCGGTGACGGATCTCGTCGCCGTAGATGCCGTTGATCACGCTGCGGGCAATTTCGCCGCCCAGCGCGCGCTCGAGAATATTGCGCAGGTAGCTGCGCGAAGCGCCGTTGATGCCGCTCTGCTCGCGGTACTCCTGAAAAAAGTTGTTCATCGCCAGGCGGGCGTGCGTCAGCTTGACACCGTGCAGGCGCGCCATGGTTTCCGACAGGCGCAGCACCTCTTCCCGGCTCATCTTGCTCATCACCTGTGCCGCCGCCTCTTCGCCAATGCTCAGCAGCACGATGGCAGCCTGTTCGAGGCGTGAGCGCACCTTGCTGGAGTCGCTGCTTTTGCTGGTTTTACTTTCTGCTGCTTCGCTCATTGCTGCTGATCCATTGTTTCAACACTTCGGCTACGCGATCGGTTTCGCTTTGCGCCAGCGTCTGGAGGTAGTTGATTTTGGTTTCGAGGCCGGAGCCCTGCGGCGGTAAATTATCGTCGGTGCCGAAGCTGGTGCCCGGCAGCGCTGGCGCGTCTTCTTCCCCTTCAGCTGGCGCTTCTGCCAGTACCGGCAGCGTCTCAGCAAGCGGCTCAGCCTCCTGCGGCTGGCGCGCCACGCGGCGCATCATTGGCAGCAGACCAAACAGAATCACCAGCAGCGCCAGCAGGCCGATGCCGCCGCGCTCCGCCCACAGCAGCGTGCTGTCACGCTCCCACCACGCCAGCACGTCCGGCTGTACCTCGGCCGGTTGCGTAAAGGCCAGCAGCGCGAGACTCAGTTCGTCGCCGCGCTGGCTGTCAATGCCGGCGGCTTTGGTCAGCAGCGTGTTGATTTGCGCCTGATTGTCGCCGGTCCAGCCCTGCACGGCCGCCGCGTTCTGGTTCAGCACCACCGCCACGGTGAGCTTCTGCACGGCAAAGCCCTGATGTTTGATATGACGTACATCGCGATCCCAGCTGAACTGGCGCTGCGCCTGATTGCGCGTCGACATCTGCGGCTGCGCGTTGTTCTGCGGCGGCGCGTTGGCCGGCCGGTTGCTGAGCGAGCCCGGAATGCCGACCGCCAGCTGCTCGGTGGTGTTGTCCTGCGCCAGCTGTTCACTGGTCATGCGCGGTTCGTTGATGTAGCGCTCCTGCGTCTCTTCGATCTGGCTGAAGTCGACGCGCGGTACCACGCTGACGCGGAAGTTCTCGCGCCCCAGCACCGGCACCAGCAGGTTGGCGATATTTCGCTCCACCTGTTCACGCATCTGCTGTACCAGCTCACCGCTGCTGCGCAGCCCCGGACGCCCTTTCAGCTGGTCGGCAATGTTGGCGGACAGCAGCGCACCCTGTTGATCGACCACGCTGACCTGCTCCGGCTGCATGCCCGGCACGCTGCTCGCCACCAGGCTGACAATCGCGCCGACCTGCTCATCGCTCAGCTGGCGGCCGTATTTGAGGCGCAGCACCACGGAGGCCGTACTGTTGGGTTTATTGGAGAGTACAAAGGAGCTGGTTTCGCTGATGCCAAGGTGCACGCGGGCGTAGTCGATGCTGTCGAGCGCCATGATGCTCTGCGCCAGCTCGCCTTCCATGCTGCGGCGCAAGCGCACGTTCTGAATGAACTGGCTGCTGCCGAGCATCTCCTCTTTATCCATCAGCTCGTAGCCGCCCGGCGACTGCGCGCGGATGCCTTTCGCCGCCAGCGCCATGCGCGCCTGCGGCAGATCGCCTTCGCGCACCAGCACCAGACCGCTGTCCGGTGCCACGCGATAGCTCAGCCCTTCACCGCTCAGGGTTTCCACCACATCGGCCATCGGCAGGTTCTCCTGCGAGCCGAACAGCGCGGTCCATTGGTTGTTGCTCTGCCACAGCAGCGCGACGATCACCGCGGTAATCACCGCCGCAATCGCTGCCGGCAGCAGCCACTTTTTTGCCACGGCGGTCGGGTTTTCCGGCCACAGCGCCTGTAATTTCGCTAACACGCGTTACCCCTTAAAGTGGACTGCTGATGACTTCATCGAAGCCTTGCTGCAGCTTGTTGCGCACCTGCATCAGCGCGGAGAACGCCACGCTCGCTTTCTGGCTCTCAATCATCGCGCCGCTCAGGTCATCGCTCAGGCCCATATCAATGGCTTTTTGCTTTTGCGACGCCACATGCTGCTGGCGATCGACGTGATTAATGGCGCCGTCCAGCACATCGGAGAAGTCCGGCGTGCTGAGTGAAGCCTGCTGTTGCGCGGGGGCAATCGCCGGGCTCTGCGCCTGCATCTGCATCCGCTGCATCTCGGCCAGCATCTGCCCCTGCACGCCGATGGCGGGAAGTTTGTCTATCATTGCAGTGTTCTCTTCAGGAGGCGCAGCCGAGGTCAAAGCCCTGCTCGCGCATCGATGCCAGTCGATAGCGCAGCGCGCGTGGAGTGATGCCAAGAAACTCGGCGGTTTTGGATTTGTTTCCCTGGTGTCGTTTCAAAAGGTCAAGAATGTACTGCGACTCTGCGCGACGCCCGTGGCTCTTGATTTGGCTCTCGTCAGCGTTGGCGGCGTCCACCTGCGGCAGCATCACTTCCGGCAGCAGCGTGGTATGGCTTTTCAGATTGAAGCAGCCGGCGTGCAGGTCGCCGTCGGCGCACATGATCAGGCCGCGCTGCATAATGTTTTCCAGCTCACGCACGTTACCCGGCCAGGCATAACTCTGCAGCGCACGGCGCCCGCATTCAGTAATGCGCGGACGATGCTTAACAAAGCCCTGATATTTTTCGATGAAGCGTTCGGCCAGCGGCAGGATATCGGCGGTGCGCTCGCGCAGCGGCGCAATGTGCATCGGCACCACCGCCAGGCGGTAAAACAGGTCCTGACGGAAACGCCCTTCGGCGATCTCCACTTCCAGATCTTTATTGGTCGAGGCAATTAAACGAATATCGAGCGGAATCTTTTTATGGCTGCCGAGGCGCTCAACTTCCTGCTCCTGCAGCACACGCAGTAATTTCACCTGCAGCGCCAGCGGCATATCACCAATTTCATCCAGTAATAAGGTGCCGCCGTTCGCCAGCTCAAATTTGCCTGGCTGGCTGGAGACCGCGCCGGTAAATGCGCCTTTTTCGTAACCGAAGAGAATGGCTTCCAGCATATTTTCCGGAATCGCCGCGCAATTGACGCCGACATAAGGTGCCGCCTCGCCAAAGGCCTGCTGATGAATGTATTTTGCCACACACTCTTTGCCGGTACCGGTTTCACCGGTGATTAACACCGGCACGTTGAATTTTGCTACACGCTGCGCCAGTGCGAACAGATTTACACTCGATTCTGCCTGGGCAATAAAGCGTTCATCCTGATTCTTCTGCATCGTATCAACCATATTCATATTGAAAGTATCCTGGAGACCTTTAAGCACACAGTCTTTATTTTGTGAAAGACCTGTCTTATTACGCATTTAGAGTTATGCGGTGGTTTAAGGTGAAAGCCAGACACTTCGCTATTAAGAATCGGCCTAAGTTGCGCCGGATGAGGGTGTCAAAATGTTGCTTCCGCCTGTGATGTGCGCTGAGTATACGCATAAGACAATTCTTAGCTAGCGGCTTGACAGTATTAAAACATTAATCTATTAAAATCATACAGTTGACAAATTTAATTAATGTTTTTCACCGGTTTAAATTAATAGATTAATAAATTTAAGCGCCTTGTTTTAATGTGCGCAAAAAGCTTTAATTTGCGCCAGAGAAAACATTCCGGCCAATTTAGTTAGAAGATTCCTAAACGGTTTGATGCAGTGAAATGCAACGAAGCTTAAACGGGAAATTTCTTGCACGGGATGACATTCAACAATGAATTGATAAATTGAGTCCTGACAGGCGAAAGCATCATTATGCGTACGAAATCAAATCGGGTACGAATTTACACGCCAGACAATCAGCCAGAGCTGATGAAGCTGGAAGTCAATAAGCTGGGGCGGCCTTATCATAAGGTGCCGAAAGTATTTAAAGACAACAGCGATCGCTTAGATGCCAAACTGAGCATCTATTTCCTGAAGAAGTTTCGCGTCGATGTCAGCCTGCGCGATATGCAATTTCAGATGGACTGTGCAGTTAAGCAGGCCACGATATTCAGTACCGAGCTGGGCAATCTGGCCTTTCGCCTCGATCGCACGCTGCTGCTGAATATTCTGCACGATTATTACGGCTTATCGCGTGACGATCAGCATGAGATGGTGGCGGATAATTTTCCCGTCACCAAAACCGAAGAGCGACTGCAAAATAAACTGGCCAGCGAGCTGCTGCATTTAATTTGTGGCGACGAGCTGTTCGGCGAACCGCTGACGATAAAACCCGACCCGGCTTCGCTATTGACCCAGTGGTCCTATCGCGTCGATTTCTTCCTCGACGGTTACAGCAACGGCAATTTCTCGCTGCTGCTGGATGCCGCGCACGTTGACCGCCTGCTCAGCAGCCTGCGCCAGCCCGCGGATGCCAGCCGCAGCGCCCCGCTGACCAGCGGCGCACACAGTTTCAAACAGCTGCCGGTACGCCTGCGCGGGCGTCTGGCCACGCTGCCGCTGACCGTCGCCGACCTGGCGCGCCTGAAACCCAACGATGTGCTGACCTTCGCCATGAACGATCGCATTCCGTTGCTGGTCGGCGATCAGCCGCTATTCAGCGCCGTGATCTGCGAAGAGCGCGGCAAACTCTTTTTCTCCGAATTCAGTGACCGTACGAGTGAATAATATGAGCGATTTAAACGATTTAGCCGATGCGCTGGACCTTGATTTCTCCCTGGAAAACCAGCCTGCGACCGAGGTCGCCGACGCGGCACCGGCGGTCACGCGCGATGCGCCGCGTAACCTGGCGCTGTTTAGCCGCATTCCGGTCACCCTGACGCTGGAAGTGGCGTCGGTGGAGATTTCCCTTGCCGATTTGATTGGCGTGGGCAACGACTCGGTGATCGAACTGGACAAGCTGGCCGGCGAGCCGCTGGACGTCAAAGTCAACGGCATCCTGTTTGGTAAAGCCGAAGTGGTGGTGCTGAACGACAAATACGGCCTGCGCCTGATTGAGTTCAACAACAGCGACCTCAGCGAACTGGCGGGTTAATCATGAAGCGCCTATCCGGTGGGTTAACAGGCGGCCTGGCACTGGCTGGCCTGCTGCTGGTGCCGTCACTGGCGCTGGCGGAACAGCAGGGACTGCCGCTGTTTTCTGCGGTGCCTGGCGCTAACGGCAGCCAGGATTACAGCGTGAAAGTTGAAATCCTGATTCTGATGACGCTGCTTGGCCTGCTGCCGATCATGCTGCTGATGATGACCTGCTTTACCCGCTTTATCATCGTGCTGGCGCTGCTGCGTCAGGCAATTGGCCTGCAGCAGAGCCCGCCGAACAAGGTACTGACCGGTATTGCGCTGGTGCTGACGCTGCTGGTGATGCGCCCGGTGTGGCTGAATGTTTACGACAACGCGGTGGTGCCGTATCAGAACGATGAGATCAGCCTGAAGCAGGCGTTGACCACCGGCCAGGTGCCGCTGAAGAAGTTTATGCTATCGCAGACGCACAGCACCTCGCTGGCACAGATCATGACCATCGCCAACGCCAGCGGCGAACCGGAAGCGCAGGATCTCACCATCATTGCGCCCGCCTTCGTGCTGAGCGAGCTGAAAACCGCGTTTAAGATCGGCTTCATGATCTACATTCCGTTCCTGGTGATCGACCTGATCGTCGCCAGCATTCTGATGGCGATGGGCATGATGATGCTGTCGCCGCTGATTGTGTCGCTGCCGTTCAAACTGATTCTGTTTGTGCTGTGCGACGGCTGGTCGCTGATTGTCGGCACGCTGACGCAAAGCGTGCAGGGGCTAGGCTTATGATGAGCATCGACGTCGCCGGTGACATCCTGGCGCAGGGTCTGAAGCTGGTGCTGCTGATCTCCGCGGTCGCGATCATTCCCAGCCTGCTCACCGGCCTGCTGGTGAGTATTTTCCAGGCCACCACGCAGATTAACGAGCAGACGCTGAGCTTTTTGCCGCGCCTGATCATGACGCTGCTGGTGCTGGTGTTTGCCGGTAAATGGATGCTGACGCAGCTGATTGATTTTACCCAGCTGATCTTTCAGCAGGCCGCGCAGCTGGTCGGCTGACGATGGGGATCGCCATCAACGACCTGATCCAGCCGCTGTTTGCGCTGTGGCTGCCGTTTGTGCGCATCCTCGCCTTTCTGCACTTCTGCCCGCTGCTGGATAACCGCGCTTTTACGCGCAAAGCCAAAATCGGCCTCGCGCTGCTGCTCAGCATCGTGATGACGCCGATGCTGACGCACAACGTGGTGCTGAACGGGCTGATGTCGGTGCAGAGCCTGCTGCTCACTGGCGAGCAGCTGCTGTGGGGTCTGCTATTTGGCCAGATGCTGTGGTGGACGTTCTGGGCGCTGCAAACCGCCGGCAACATCCTGTCGATGAACATGGGGCTGGGTATGGCGGTGATGAACGATCCCGCCAGCGGCAGTTCGACCATGGTGATCTCACAAATCATTTATATCTGGGCTGGCCTGCTGTTCTTCAGCATGGACGGTCATCTGCTGCTGCTGACCATTCTCTACACCGGCTTCAGCTACTGGCCGATTGGCCAGGCGATCAATGAGGTTTCGCTGCGCACCCTGACCGGCGGCGTCGGCTGGATCTTCAGCGGCGCGCTGCTGCTGGCGATGCCAACGGTGGTGATCATGATGCTGGTGCAGGGCGTGTTCGGCCTGCTCAACCGCGTGTCGCCGACGCTCAACCTGTTCGCGCTGGGCTTCCCGATAAGCATGCTGTTTGGCCTGTTCTGCTTCACGCTGCTGATCGGCAACGTCGGCAGCCACTACCTGGAGCTCACCAACCAGGTGCTGGCGATGCTGGAGAAGATGCGATGAACGCGGGTGCGCATCAATGCGCACCCTACGGGGAGCATGCTGGCAGGCGCGCATGCTGTAGGGTCGTCATTAATGGCGACCGCCCGGCGCAACACGGTGCGCACGCCGACAGGCACGCATGCTGTAGGGTCGCCATTAATGGCGACCGCCCGGCGCAGCACGGTGCGCATCAATGCGCACCCTACGGGGAGCACGCCGACATGCACGCACGCTGTAGGGTCGCCATTAATGGCGACCGCCCGGCGCAACACGGTGCGCACGCCGACAGGCACGTACGCTGTAGGGTCGCCATTAATGGCGACCGCCCGGCGCGGCGCGCATTAATCTGCACCCTGCGTAACCGTTGATTGATGAGGAATAACTGATGTCCGGCAGCGGCGATAAGAGCGAAAAACCCAGCGCGGGCAAGCTGAGCAAGGCGCGCAAAAAGGGCGATATTCCGCGCTCCAAAGAGGTAAATCTGGCGGTGAGCCTGATCATGGCGCTGATCATGCTCGGCATATTTTTCCCTTATTACCGTGAGCTGATTCAGGCGTCGTTTATCGCGGTGCGCCAGATGGCGGACCGCATCCACGATGACGGCGCGCTGCACCAGTTCATGCTGACGCAGGTGCTCATCATCCTGAAGTTTATCGCCACGCTGATCCCCATCCCGTTCGCGGCAGCCGTCTCCACGCTGGTGCCGGGCGGCTGGATTTTCGTGCCGACGCGCATCAAACCGGACCTGAAAAAGCTCAACCCAATCAGCGGTGCGAAACGCATGTTCTCGATGCAGCACTACGTCGACGTGCTGAAGATGATCGCCAAATGTCTGGTGCTGCTGGCGCTGCTGTGGAGCACCATCAAAGGCAACCTGGTGGAGATGATGAACCTGCAGGGCCTGTTTCTGCGCGATGCCATCACCCAGGGGCTCGGGCTGTATGAATCGATGATGCGCCTGTTCGTGCTGACCATCGCGCTGTTTGCGCTGGTCGACGTGCCGCTGACCAAATTCTTCTTCACCAAAAAGATGAAGATGACCAAAAAAGAGGTGCGCGATGAGCATAAAAACAACGAAGGCAACCCGCAGGTAAAAGGACGTATTCGCAGCCTGCAGCGTCAGATGGCGCTGGGGCAGATTAATAAGCAGGTGCCGCAGGCCGACGTGGTGATCACTAACCCGACCCACTTTGCTGTGGCGCTGAAGTATGACCCGAAAAAAGCGCCGGCGCCCTATATCGTGGCGAAAGGCGTCGATGACGTGGCGCTGTATATCCGCAGCGTGGCGGGTAAACACAAGGTCGATGTGGTGGAGTTTCCCCCACTGGCGCGCGCGGTTTACCACAGTACCCGCGTCAACCAACAGATTCCTGCCAGCCTGTTCCGCCCGATAGCCCAGGTGCTGACCTATGTCATGCAGCTGCAGGCGTGGCGTAACGGCGAGGGCGAGAAACCGCGGCTGGATACCCAGCTGCCGAACCTGAACGAGGTAATGAAAGCTCATGAGCCAACTTAAACCGCGCCAGTTCAGCCAGCTTTTGCGCCAGGCGCACATCGGCGTGCCGGTGCTGCTGCTGTGCGTACTGGCGATGGTGATTCTGCCGCTGCCGCCGATCGTGCTGGACGTGCTGTTCACCTTCAACATCGTGCTGGCGATTATGGTGCTGCTGGCGAGCGTGAACAGTAAACGCCCGCTGGATTTCTCCATCTTCCCGACCATTCTGCTGGTTACCACGCTGATGCGTCTGACGCTCAACGTCGCCTCGACGCGCGTGGTGCTGCTGAACGGTCATGACGGCGCGGGCGCAGCCGGTAAGGTGATTGAAGCCTTCGGTAACGTGGTGATCGGTGGCAACTTTGTGGTCGGCTTCGTGGTGTTCGTCATCCTGATGATCATCAACTTTGTGGTGGTGACCAAAGGGGCCGAGCGTATTTCTGAAGTATCGGCGCGCTTTACCCTCGACGCGCTGCCGGGCAAATAGATGGCGATCGACGCCGATCTCAACGCCGGGCTGATCAATCAGGAACAGGCGCGGGTGCGGCGTCAGGATGTGGCCAACGAAGCGGACTTCTACGGCGCGATGGACGGTGCCTCCAAGTTTGTGCGCGGTGACGCCGTCGCCGGCATCATGATCCTGCTGATCAACGTGCTGGGCGGCATCCTGATCGGCGTGTTCAAACACGGTTTACCGGCCGGCCAGGCGTTCGAACAGTATGTGCTGCTGACCATCGGTGACGGTCTGGTGGCGCAGATTCCGTCGCTGCTGCTGTCGACGGCGGCGGCGATCATCGTGACGCGTATCAGCGACGGCGCTGACATGGGCGAGGAAGTGAAGTCGCAGCTGCTGGCGAAACCGGCCACGCTGTATACCGCTGCGGGCGTGATGTTTGTGCTGGCGATTGTGCCGGGCATGCCGCACATGGTGTTCCTCGTCTTCACCGCCCTGCTGCTGTTCGCCGCGTGGCGCCAGAGCCGCGTGGTGCAGAAGCCGACGCAAAGCCATGTCGACATGGAGGCGATCAATCAGGCGCTGGCGCAGCCGGAGGAACAGCCGACCATCAGCTGGGACAATATTCCGCTGGTCGAGCCCATCGGCCTTAACCTGGGCTACAAGCTGGTCACGCTGGTGGACAAAGGCAAAGGCGCGCCGCTGACCCAGCGTATGCGCGGCGTGCGCCAGGTGGTGTCGGAAACCAGCGGCGTGCTGCTGCCGGAGATCGCCCTGCGTGAAGATTTCCACTTAAAGCCGTCGCAGTACGCGATTAAGATCAACGGCGTCCGCACTGCCGTGGGCGAAGTGCACGCCGACCGCCTGATGGCGCTGCCGACGCCGGATCAGTACGGTGAGATCGACGGCCTGCTGGATACCGATCCCGCGTACGGTATGGCGGTGACCTGGATCCTGCCAGAGCAGAAAGCCAAAGCGCTGAATCTGGGTTATCAGGTAGTCGACTGCGCCAGCGTGGTGGCCACGCACGTCAACAAAGTGGTGCGCGAAAACCTGCCAGAGCTGTTCAACTACGATGATATTACTCAGCTGCATCAGCGGCTGGCGAGCGTGGCGCCGAAGCTGTCAGAGGATCTCAACGCCGCGGTGAACTACAGTCTGCAGCTCAAGGTGTATCGTCTGCTGCTCAACGATCAGGTATCGCTCAAGGACATCACCACCATTGCCACCACGCTGCTGGAGAGCGTGGCGATCACTAAAGATCCGATCCTGCTGACCTCCGACGTGCGTTATGCGCTGCGCCGCGCCATGGTGGCGGCGATTGCGCCGGACAACAAACCGCTGTCGGCCTATACGCTGGATAACAGCCTGGAAAACCTGCTGCTGGCAGCGCTCAATCAGGCGCAGCAGGGCGGCAAAGTGGCGCTGGACAGCTTCCCGGTCGACCCTAACATTCTCACCCAGCTGCAGAGCACGCTGCCGGTGATGATGGAGCAGCTGAAAGCGCAGAACCTGACGCAGGTGCTGCTGGTGACGCCGCAGCTGCGGCCGCTGATTGCGCGCTACGCCCGGCTGTTCGCCAGCGGGCTGAATGTGCTGTCGTATAACGAGGTGCCGGACGATGCCAATCTGCAGATTGTCGGGCAGGTGAGCTGATGCGTTGCGGAAAACTGTTATAAAAAAACACCTCTGATCTGTCTCTGCCGCCCTTCACTGTTATGTGGTTTACTGGCAGGCAGTGATATTCAGAGGTGAATAATGGACGCGATTAAACAAATTCTGATCGATGAAATCGACACGCTCAACCGCGAGGAGCGGCGCGATAATCTGCCGCGTTTCAGCTTTAACTTCCTGAAAACCCATCCGGGGCTGTGGGGCGTGATGTACCTGTGCTACGGCCTGTGCGTGGCGCTGATTTTCTCGACTGAGATGCTCGGCTGGCCGGCCTTCTGGTTCGCCACGGTGTTCGTGCTGGTGATGAGTTTTCTGATGTTGCTGGACATCAACCCGAAATACCGCTTCGAGGACATCGATACGCTGGATTTGCGCGTGTGCTATAACGGCGAGTGGTATTACGTGCAGCCGGTCTCACAGCAGGCGCTGGACAAGATCCTGGAGAATCCGGGCACGCCCGAGCGCGTGCGCAGCGGCATCGATCGCCTGATGCAGCAGAAAGGAGAAGTGGATTTTTATGATGTCTACTACCTGACCTGGGGCCATCAGCGCGCCGCGAAGATCTGATCGGGCAAATTCATTCCTGCTTCCATGGTATTTATAAGCCCTTAATGACTCACTGCTTAATTACTACCCCCTGCGTCTTTACACAGAAGGTATGCGAAGCTAAAGAGGGTAGTAAGACAACGCCTGAAGGCTGGGTCAGGAAGTTTCGCCGCGCGCACCAAATCAAAACGCCGGCACGCCGCTGTGAAAGCGCAGCTCAGTGTCCGGTTCGCTGATCAAGCGCGCTTCCGCTGCCCCAATCGCCCGCACGCGCGGTGCGATATCCTTCGGTGAAATCTGTGCCGCCAGCGTCAGGTAATCCTGATAGTGGCGCGCTTCGGAACGCAGCAGTGAGATGTAAAACTTCTCCAGCTGCGCATCCAGGTACGGCGCCAGGCTGGCGAAGCGCTCGCAGGAACGCGCTTCGATATACGCCCCGCAAATCAGTTTATCCACCAGCGTATCCGGTTCATGGGTGGTCACTTCACGCAGCAGCCCTTTGGCGTAGCGGCTGGCGGTGATCTTGCGATAGGGCAAACCGCGCGCCTGCATGATTTCCCACACCTGATAAAAGTGGTGCAGCTCCTCTTTGATCAGCAGCACCATCTTTTCCACCATCTCATCAGCCCACGGCAGTTCATTACGCACAATAATGCTTTTGCTGAGATTCTTGTGGGCATTGATAAAATCGCTGTCGTGATTCTCACCGAAAATAAAATCTTCGTACGGCTGCAGCCACGCCAGGATCGCGTCACCACTGGGTTTATCCGCGACGTATTTGCGGATCAGCCACACTGCGGTCTGCGCCGCTTTCAACTCGCATACCATGTGATCGGTAAGCAGCAGCGTGAGATTTTCCGGCTTGCGCGCTTCATCAATCCACGCCTGCGGCGTGCGGCACTGTAAAAACTGGTGAATGGGGTCTAATAGCGAAGCGTAATTCATCAGAGGTTCTTTGCTGGCAGGAAAATTACCGGGCGGCATGTGCCGCCCGTCAGGGCTTAGTGACGCACACCGTCATCGTCTTCGTCGTCGATCTCTTCGCCATCGTCTTCATCTTCGGCATCCGGATCTTCAAAGTAAGTGCCCCAGCCGTCGTAATCGACGTTGTATTTCCCGACCAGATTCACCAGCTGCTCGACCTGCGCGTCAATCAGTTCCGGCTTCAGCGCCGATTCGCTCAGGATGTCGACGCACATCACGGTGCTACCGTCTTCCAGCTCCAGCTCTTCCGGCTCGGTGACTTCATAGCCCAGCTTGAAAGCGTCAACCGCGGCTTTCTCCAGCGAGTCGAAGTTGTTGCAGGAGAGATGATGCTCGATGGTGTAAAGCGCATCCGGATCGCTGCCGTCTTCCAGCAACTCTTCAATGATCAGGCGCGTCTCTTCGCGCTGTTCTTCCAGCAATGCTTCGTATGCCATGGGCGTGTCCTCAAAATAGTGGCAGTGAATGCAATTATTTTCCCACACTGCCTCGCGCGCCACTACACAAAACAGAAAGTTTCTTAGCGCTGGGGTTGAAAATGCATATTCATACGGTTAGATTGAATTTTAATTCATTATTGATGTAATGCGGAGCGCAGTATGAGTCAGCTGTATTCGAGACATTTCCTGAGATTGCTGGACTTCACCCCAGCCGAAATCACCGGTCTGTTATCACTCGCCAGTGAATTAAAACAGGCAAAGAAAAACGCCAGCGAAACCCAGTACCTGAAAGGCAAAAACATCGCGCTCATCTTCGAAAAAGACTCGACCCGTACCCGATGCTCTTTCGAAGTTGCCGCCTACGATCAGGGCGCTAACGTCACCTATCTCGGCCCGAGCGGCAGCCAGATCGGCCATAAAGAGTCGATGAAAGACACCGCGCGCGTACTGGGACGCATGTATGACGGCATTCAGTATCGCGGCTACGGTCAGGCGCTGGTAGAGACGCTGGCCGAATATGCCGGCGTGCCGGTGTGGAACGGCCTGACCACCGAGTTCCATCCGACGCAGCTGCTGGCTGACCTGCTGACCATGCAGGAGCATCTGCCGGGCAAAGCGCTGAGCGAGATGACGCTGGTGTACGTTGGCGATGCGCGCAACAACATGGGCAACAGCATGCTGGAAGCGGCGGCGCTGGTGGGGCTGGATCTGCGGCTGGTGGCACCGAAAGGCTGCTGGCCAGAAGAGGAGCTGGTGGCGCAGTGCCGCGCGGCAGCACAGCACACCGGCGGCAAAATTACCCTGACAGAAGAGATTGCCGAAGGCGTGCAGGGTGCTGATTTCATCTATACCGACGTCTGGGTATCAATGGGCGAAGCGAAATCGGTGTGGGAAGAGCGCATCGCCCTGCTGCGTCCTTATCAGGTTAACAGCGCGATGCTGGCGCTGACCGGCAATCCGCAGGTGAAATTCCTGCACTGCCTGCCCGCGTTTCATGATGACCAAACCACGCTCGGACGGCAGATGGCCGAACAGTATGGTCTGCACGACGGCATGGAAGTCAGCAACGAGGTGTTTGAATCCGACCATAGCGTGGTGTTTGACCAGGCGGAAAATCGCATGCACACCATTAAAGCGGTGATGGTGGCGACGCTGAGTCAGCGCTAAGCCTGCGCGGCGCAAACGTTTACCTCGCGCGTGATTTCTGCTTGATGCGGCTCAGTGAATGCGTATAATGCGCCACAATTTGCCGGAGGAAACATGCAACAGCGCAGCGCACAATTTGCCGCTCCCGTACGCCTGAATGCAGGCGGCGCACCTGTTTCTTTCCGTCATTCATCGATCGCCAGAAAGCCCCTGTAAAGGGGCTTTTTTTTGTCCGCAATCCGGCAGCGCAGAGGAGAGAGCTATGGCCAACCCGCTATATCGCAAGCACATTATTTCCATCAACGACCTCAACCGCGATGAGCTGGAGCTGGTGCTGCATACCGCCGCCCAGCTGAAAGCCCATCCGCAGCCGGAGCTGCTGAAACACAACGTTATCGCCAGCTGCTTCTTTGAGGCCTCAACGCGCACCCGCCTGTCATTTGAAACCGCGATGCACCGGCTGGGCGCGTCGGTGGTGGGATTTGCCGACGGCAGCAACACCTCGCTGGGCAAGAAAGGGGAAACCCTCGCCGATACCATCTCGGTGATTGGCACCTATGTGGATGCCATCGTGATGCGCCATCCGCAGGAAGGGGCGGCGCGGCTGGCCACGGAGTTCTCGGGCGGCGTGCCGATCCTTAACGCCGGTGACGGCGCCAACCAGCATCCGACGCAGACGCTGCTCGATCTGTTCACCATCCGGGAAACCCAGAGCCGCCTCGATAACCTCAACGTGGCGATGGTCGGCGACCTGAAATATGGCCGCACCGTGCATTCGCTGACCCAGGCGCTGGCGAAGTTCAGCGGCAACCGCTTCTACTTCATCGCACCGGATGCGCTGGCGATGCCGTCCTACATCACCGATATGCTGGATGAACAGAACATTGCCTGGTCGCGCCACGACAGCATCGAAGAAGTGATGCCGCAGCTGGATATTCTCTACATGACGCGCGTACAGAAAGAGCGTCTCGATCCCTCAGAGTATGCCAACGTGAAAGCGCAGTTCATCCTGCGGGCAGCCGACCTGGCCGGTGCGCGCGATAACATGAAGGTGCTGCATCCGTTGCCGCGCATTGATGAGATCACCACCGATGTCGACAGCACGCCGCACGCCTGGTATTTCCAGCAGGCCGGCAACGGCATCTATGCCCGCCAGGCCCTGCTGGCGCTGGTACTGAATAGCGAACTGGCACTGTAAGGAGCAGAACGATGACCCACGATAACAAACTGCAGGTTGAAGCCATCAAACGCGGCACGGTGATCGACCATATTCCGGCGCAGGTCGGCTTTAAGCTACTGTCACTGTTCCGCCTCACCGAAACCGATCAGCGCATCACCATCGGCCTTAATCTGCCGTCGGGCGAGATGGGGCGTAAGGATCTGATCAAAATCGAAAATACTTTTCTGACTGATGATCAGATCAATCAGCTGGCGGTGTACGCGCCGCACGCCACGGTGAATCGCATTGATGAGTATGAAGTGGTGGCGAAGATCGCACCGACGCTGCCGGAACGCATCGAGCGCGTGCTGACCTGCCCCAACGGCAACTGCATCAGCCGCAGCGAGCCGGTGTTCTCCAGCTTTGCGGTGAAACAGCGTGACGACGATGTGCACCTGAAGTGTAAATACTGCGAGAAAGAGTTCGCGCGCCACGTGGTGCTCGGTCACTGGTAATCGCCCGTTTCCTCCCTATAATGGGGCGAACATTTTCGCGGCGGGCAAGGGTTCGCCGCGCATGCCTAAGGAGAAACAATGTCTCGCGAAATCAGTACTGAAAAAGCCCCGGCAGCGATTGGCCCGTACGTCCAGGGCGTGGATCTCGGCAGCATGATCATCACCTCCGGCCAGATCCCGGTCGATCCGGCCACCGGTGCGGTTCCGGACGACATCGCCGCGCAGGCGCGTCAGTCGCTGGAGAATGTGAAGGCGATTGTGCTGGCCGCTGGCCTGCAGGTGGGCGACATTGTGAAGACCACCGTGTTCGTCAAAGACCTGAACGATTTCGCCACGGTCAACGCCACCTATGAAGCGTTTTTCACCGAGCATCAGGCCAGCTTCCCGGCGCGCTCCTGCGTGGAAGTGGCGCGTCTGCCGAAAGACGTGAAGATTGAGATCGAAGCCATCGCGGTACGTCGCTGATTTAGCGGTCATCAATCACCCAGCATGCAGGGGGCGTATCCGTGCGCACCTGGCGAGATCGCCTGGTCGTCATCAATGACGACCCTGCATAGTTCGTGACTTCCGATCTTCCCTATCTCGACGATCGCAGCAGTTTCTCCAGTGGTCGCACCAGCGCCAGCACCGTTTCATCCTGCACCTGCGCCGCCGCATCCAGCTGGGCGTGCATCTGCGCCACCTCGCCTGCACCGTAGGCCTGGTTGCGCTCCAGCGCGTTCACCAGATCCAGCCCCATCCGGCTCAGCTCTGCGACCTGGCGCACCTGCGGCTGCAGTGCTTTCAGCTGATAATTGCCCAGCACCAGCGGCATCACCGCATCGCTGTTGCGCTGCCAGCGCTGCAGCTGAAGGCGCAGGGCGCTGGCGGCAGCGTGATCGCCGCGATTAGCAATCAGCGCATCCACCTGCTTATCCAGCAGCCGCACCGGCTCGCTCTCGGCTGGCAACACGTCCGCCAGCCGGTTCAGCGGCTCAAAATAGTCATAATGCCCGGCCTGAAACTTCAGGTGCTGGCGGGTGTAATACTGCGCGGGTTCCAGCACTTCCGCCAGCACGCGCAGCGGAGTGATATCGCTGCTGTTGGCCAGCCGCATCATCTGCACCTCGGCCTGCTGATGCTGCTGCAGGCCGACCGACACCGTCCCCCAGCGATCAATCGCGCTGAGCCGCTGGTACATATTCTCGCTGTCGGTCACATCCTGCGCCGACCACAGCCGCTCCGCCACCACAAAGGCGCGCGGCCACAGCCGTGTATCAATCACCCGGCTATTCACGTTCTCCGCCCACAGCGCCGCTTCACCGCCCAGCAAATCACGCTGCAGCTGAGCGGGCGTGGGCAGTACCGGAGCAATACCGGCCGGTATCTGCGCCAGCCTGCTGCCTGTGGTCGGATAGCGCACGTTGCCCACCAGCACGTAGCCGGTCAGGTTGTCACGCGTCAGCGTCACCACCGGCTGAAACGGCCCCATCCAGCTGTCGACGCTGAAGGTCAGCTGCGTCGGTGATAGCCAGCGAATGTCGCTGACCTGGCGTCGCGCCTTGCCGCTGAAATCGATAAAACCGCGCCAGCCGTTTTTGCCCTCAATCAGGGTGAAACTGCCCTGCACCGCGCTGCCTTTCAGACGCGGCATAGTGAACTGCCAGCTTTGCGCCTGATCGTCGGCGCGCAGTTGATCGACGCCGTTCAGCCCCTGCGGCCAGAGCTCGTTGCGATAGTGATACGCGGCGCTCTGCGGCTGGTCGAGATAAAAACCGGTGGAAAGAATGCCGCGATACCCCTGCTTTACCACTTCGCTCAGCGCGTCCTGCCCCTGCCACGACTGAATCACAATATTTTTCGGCAGGTCGGGATGGTACACCTCATCCCAGCCAAGCATGCGCCGCTGATGCGCGGCGAGAATCTTCTCAACCCGCTGGTTGAACCACGCCTGCAGCGCATGGGCGTCTTGCAGGCCGTGGTCACGCATAAACTGTTGAATCTTCGGTGAGGCGCTCCACTGACTGGGATCGACTTCATCCCCGCCGATGTGAATGTAGGGATCGGGAAAGATCGCCGCGACTTCGCCGATCAGCGTGTCGATAAAGCGAAACACCGCTTCATTGCTGGGATCGAGCAAGGGTTTAAACACCCCCCAGCCGCGCTCCATGGCATACGGCCCCGGCGCGCTCATCAGCTCCGGCATCGCTACGGCCAGGGCGGAAGCATGGCCGGGCAGATCGATTTCCGGCACCACGCGCACGCCGCGCTGAGTGGCATAGTGCACCAGCTCGCGCATTTGCTGCTGGCTGTAGAACAGGCCATCACTGGCCTGCTGCTGCAGCTGCGGATAGTGACTGGAAGCAAAGCGCCATCCCTGATCGTCGGTCAGGTGCCAGTGAAACACGTTCATGCGCGCCGCGGCGATACCATCAATCTGCCGCTTAAGGGTTTCCAGCGGCAGGAAGTGGCGCACCGGGTCGATCAGCACGCCGCGCCACGGGAAGCGCGGCCGATCGTCGATGGTGACAAAGGGAATTTGCGTGCCGCTGGCAGTGTTGGCGATCAGCTGCAGCAGGGTTTCCATGCCGCGCATCGCGCCAAAACGGGTAGGTGCCTGCAGCAGTACGCCACTGCTGCTGACCTCCAGACGGTAGCTTTCGTCGCTGTCCGGTTGCGGTAGCGGATCGACCGCGTCGGCAATCCGGACCTGAATGGCGGGACGATCGCTGGCCGGGCTGGCGGGCAGCAGCGCCCAGCCGGTTTGCCGCGCAATGCGGGCGCGCCAGCGCGCTTCGGCCCCTTCCAGGTGATCGCCGGTGATGTGCAGCGAAAATTGCGGCGTCAGGGTAAACGCGCCACCGCCAGCGGGCTGCGTCACCTGCTGTGGCCATGGCATCAGCGGCAGATCGCTTGCCGGTGCGGCCTGCGTGGAAAACGTCAGGGAACACAAAACGGCCAGCAGCGTACGGGGCAGAAGCATGGTGGGCATCCTTGTAAGGCAAAACGATGGGCCGGAAATGGCGCAAAACGCTCATTAAACCTGTTTCGCAACGCAAAGCAAGTTGCAACCGGCTGAAGTTTGCCCAGCTTAAAACTTTTCAGTGTAGCGGCTGTTGACCACTGCACGGCTTTCAGGCGCTGGCCGCGCTTCTTTGCTATAGGTCAAAAACAGTGCGATTAATTTCCTCCGAAACACCACATGTTGCGATTACACTCCTTAAAATTATCTACATGTAGTTTCCAGCGGAGAAAGGGAAGATGGCAACGGTAGTGATTAAGCGTGACGGCTGCAGGGTGCCGTTTGATGCCCGGCGCATTGAAGCTGCAGTGCGGGCCGCCGCGCAGGCCGCCCAGGTTGACGACCTGGCCTGGTGCACGACGGTCGCTCAGCAGGTCAGCGCGCAGCTGGCAACCCAGGCTGAGGTCGATATTCGTGACATCCAGTGTGCCGTGGAAGAGGCGCTGATGAGCGGACGCTGGCCACAGCTGGCGCGCGCCTATATCGAATACCGTCACGACCGGGATCTGGCGCGCGAGCAGCGCGGCAAGCTGCATCATGCCATTCGCGGCCTGGTGGAACAGACCAACGCGGCGCTGCTCAACGAAAACGCCAACAAAGACAGCAAAGTGATCCCGACGCAGCGCGACCTGCTGGCCGGCATCGTGGCCAAACATTATGCCCAGCAGCAGTTGCTGCCGCGCGATGTGGTGCTGGCGCACGAGCGTGGGGAAATCCACTATCACGACCTCGACTACTCTCCCTTCTTCCCGATGTTTAACTGCATGCTAATCGATCTGCACGGCATGCTGACGCACGGCTTCAAAATGGGTAACGCCGAGATTGAACCGCCAAAATCCATCGCCACCGCCACCGCGGTGACGGCGCAGATCATCGCGCAGGTCGCCAGCCATATTTACGGCGGCACCACCATTAACCGCATTGACGAAGTGCTGGCGCCGTTTGTCACCCTCAGTCTCGACAAGCATCGCCAGATTGCCCGCGAATGGCAGATTGCTGACGTGGAAGCATACGCGCGCGCGCGCACGGAAAAAGAGTGCTACGACGCGTTTCAGTCGCTGGAGTACGAAGTCAATACGCTGCACACCGCCAACGGCCAGACGCCGTTCGTCACTTTTGGCTTTGGCCTCGGTACCGACTGGGCGGCGCGCCTGATTCAGCAATCGATTTTGCGCAACCGCATTGCCGGGCTGGGCAAAAACCATAAAACCGCGGTGTTTCCTAAGCTGGTGTTCGCCATTCGCGAAGGCGTCAACCGCCGCGCCAGCGACATCAATTACGACATCAAACAGCTGGCGCTGGAGTGTGCCAGCAAGCGCATGTATCCGGATATCCTCAACTACGACAAAGTGGTGGAAGTCACCGGCTCGTTTAAAACGCCGATGGGCTGCCGCAGCTTCCTCGGCGTTTACGAGGAAAACGGCGAGCAGATTCATGAGGGCCGTAACAACATCGGCGTGATCAGCCTCAACCTGCCGCGCATTGCGTTAGAAGCTCAGGGAGACGAAGCCCGCTTCTGGACGCTGCTGGATGCGCGTCTGGCACTGGCGAAGCGGGCGCTGATGACCCGCATTGCCCGGCTGGAAAAAACCAAAGCGCGCGTCGCACCGATTCTTTACATGGAAGGCGCCTGCGGCGTACGGCTCAACGCGGACGACGAGGTGGGCAAGATCTTTCGCAACGGCCGCGCCTCGATCTCGCTGGGCTATATCGGCCTGCATGAAACGCTTAACGCGCTAAGCGGCAACGCCGTGCATCCGTATGATGCCGCGCACCTGCGCGCAACCGGCGTGGCGATTGTGACGCATCTGCGCCAGGCGGTGGATGCGTGGAAAGCGGAAACCGGCTACGGCTTTAGCCTGTACAGTACGCCCAGTGAAAACCTGTGCGATCGCTTCTGTCGCCTTGATGCCGCCGAATTTGGCGTAGTGCCGGGCGTGACCGACAAGGGCTATTACACCAACAGCTTCCATCTCGACGTAGAGAAAAAGGTCAATCCGTACGACAAAATCGACTTTGAAGCGCCCTACCCGGCCATCGCTAACGGCGGCTTCATCTGTTATGGCGAATACCCCAACATTCAGCACAACCTGCGGGCGCTGGAGGATGTGTGGGATTACAGCTATGACCGCGTGCCCTATTACGGCACTAATACGCCGATCGATGAGTGCTACGAGTGCGGCTTCAGCGGCGAGTTCAGCTGTACCAGCAAAGGCTTTACCTGTCCGTGCTGCGGCAATCACGATCCGGCGCGCGTTTCGGTCACGCGCCGCGTCTGCGGCTATCTTGGCAGTCCGGATGCGCGGCCGTTCAACGCCGGCAAGCAGGAAGAGGTGCAGCGCCGCGTCAAACACCTTGATACCGGACAGCTGGGATGATGCACATTCATCGCTACTACGATGTGGATATCGTGAATGGTCCCGGCACGCGCTGCACGCTGTTCGTCGCGGGCTGCGAACATCAGTGTCGCGGCTGCTACAACCAGAGCACCTGGCGGCCTGACTCCGGCGTGCCGTTTACGCTGGCCATGGAGGAGCAACTGATCGCCGATCTGCAGGATCAACGCATTCCACGTCAGGGGCTGTCGCTGAGCGGCGGCGATCCGCTGCATCCGCACAATGTGCCGCATATTCGCCGGCTGGTGAAGCGCGTGCGGCGCGACTGTCCGGATAAAGATATCTGGCTGTGGACCGGCTACACCCTGGCGGAGCTGACGGCGGCGCAGCGTGAAGTGATTGCGGAAATCGACGTGCTGATTGATGGACGTTTCATCGAAGCGGAAAAAGATGCGCGGCTGCTGTGGCGCGGCAGCCGCAATCAGACTATCTGGTATCTACGCCAGCCACAGTGCGAGGATGCCGAGCAGCATGCCGCTGACGGCCACGCCGCAGAAGGCGATCCACAACGCGCGCGGCGGGAACGCGCGATGCAGCATCAGTAGCGACGGCACGCTGACCGCGGGCAGCGTCACCAGCAGCGCCAGCGCCGGTGCGATGCCCATGCCCGCCAGCATCATGGTTTGCACGATGGGGATCTCGGCGGCGGTCGGGATCACAAACAGGCAGCCGGCGATGGCCATCAGCATCACCCAGAACAGCGTATTCCCCACCGCGCCGTCCGCGTGCGGAAACAGCCAGACGCGCGCGGCGGCGAGCAGCAGCACCGCCACGATGTAGAGCGGAATGGTGTTACAGAACAGCCGCCACATCACGCGCAGCCAGCGCGTCACAAACCGTTCATGGTTTTCTTGCGGCAACAGCGGCGCGGCAACGGCGGTTTCCGGCACGCTGCGCTGCACCAGCATGGCAATGCCCAGCACCATCACCCCACCCGCCACCAGCCGAATGGCGGCAAACTGCCAGCCGAGCACAAAGCCCATAAACACCAGCGTTGCCGGATTGAGCAGCGGATTCGCCAGCCAGAACGCCATCGCCGCGCCGCTTGAAACCTGCGCCTGGCGCAGGCCGACGGTCACCGGCGCGGCACAGCAGCTGCACATCATGCCCGGCAGGCCAAAACCGGTGCCGACCAGCGTGGCCCCCAGCCGGTTGCTGCCCATCAGGCGCAGCAGCCAGCGGCGCGGAATCAGCACCTGCACCAGCGAGCCCAGCACCACGCCGAGCACCGCGGCTTTCCACACCGCGAGAAAATAGACCATGGCGTAATCCAGCGCGGCGCGCCACGGCGAATCTGCGACATTGGCAAGAATAGAGCGGCCGATGGAATGGGTTTCTGCGGCCGTGAAGGCTTTGCCATAGTAAGGCTGCCATTTTACGTACCACAGGCCGATAAGCACCACAGCGAGGAACAGCAGCGGTTTCCACCAGGCGAAGCGGGCCGCTGGTGCAGGTGAGGCGAATTGGGTCATAACCGGTTCCGTATTCAACTGAATAACGTATGCCGCGCGGAGGGCGCGACGCAGATCCCACAGTGTTATTCAGGTTATGCCCGTGTGCCAGCGTCGTCACGCTTAAACTTGATCTGTCTCCGGAATTTAACCAATCCCGCCTGTGCCGGCTGGCTTGCGTTTCCGCGCTCAGGGTCCAGACTTGTCTGTTGAAACGTGTCACGCACAGCAGGTGCGTGACCAGCAAGGAGGAGAAAGATGAGCAAGAAAATAGCGGTTCTGATTACCGATGAATTTGAAGACTCAGAGTTTACCTCACCGGCCGAGGCCTTCACCAAAGCGGGCCATGAAGTGGTCACCATTGAGATGCAGGCGGGCAAAACCGTGAAGGGAAAACAGGGCAAAGCCGAAGTCAAAATCGACAAGGATATTGACCATGTCAGCCCGGCCGAGTTCGACGCGCTGTTGCTGCCCGGTGGTCATTCGCCTGACGCGCTGCGCGGTGACGATCGCTTTGTCACCTTTACCAAAGAGTTTGTTGCCAGCGGCAAACCGATTTTCGCCATCTGTCACGGTCCGCAGCTGCTGATCAGCGCGAACGGCGTGCGCGGTCGCAAAATGACCTGCGTGAAAGCTATCGCCATCGATCTGCGTAATGCCGGCGCGGACTTTTACGATAAAGAGGTGGTGGTTGATGATGACAAGCTGGTTACCAGCCGCACGCCTGAAGACCTGCCCGCGTTTAACCGCGAATCCCTGCGCATTCTGAACGCAGCGTAAGGCGGTCGCCCGGTGCGCCTGTGCGCGTGCCGGGCTAACGCTGCCAGACAATCTTTTTGCCAAACCCCAGCGCGTTATCGGTCATTTTCAGCTCATCCAGCGTAATTTCCCACAGCGGAGCAGTGACTTTTTTTGCCACCGGAAAGCGCGACTGATAGGCCTTCAGCGCCTGCGTCTCATCGGTCAGTTGTATACGACCACTATACTGCACGCCTTTAATCAGCAGCACCGTTTTCGGCTGGCCGTTCACCGTACCGGCGACGCGTGGATGACGCGCCATCAGCGCGCCGTGACGCGTATCGGCTTCGGTCATCAGCCAGAACGCCATACGCGCTTCATCGAACACGTAGAAACAGTTGGCGCACCATAGCGCATCGCCGTCGCTGGCACACAGCGACAGCACGTGCTGTTTTTTCAGATAGCGAATCAGATGAGAATGGTCAGACAAGAGCAACTCCGTGCGTTGATAGCGATGCGGCCGCAGGCGCGTTACACTGCCCGCCAGCACATAAACGAGGTTTGTAAATGGAACAGGGCTGGCAGCTGTATATGCTGCAAACCGCCGCCGGGATGCTTTATACCGGCATCACCACTGACGTCAACCGTCGCCTGCAGCAGCACCAGCAGGGGCGCGGTGCCCGTGCGCTGCGCGGCAAAGGTCCACTGACGCTGGTGTTTCACTGCGCGGCCGGCGATCGCGCGGCGGCTTCCCGGCTGGAGTATCAGGTAAAACAGCTGAGCCGGGCGCAGAAACTGCTGCTGGTTGCCCAGCAGCCGGCCTGCTTAACGGCGTGGTTTAGTCGATACGATTGAAAGGTGCTGAGAAGGCGATCAGCCCTTCTGCCCCATCGAACGCATCGTCCGCCAGTTTATACACCTGAAACGCCGCTTCGCTGCCGGGCCAGCGGCAGTGCAGGCCGTGACGCGCCGCCGGTTCAAAGCCGAGCGGATTGTAGAACTGCGGATCGCCCAGCACCACCACGGCGCTGTAGCTGAACTCATTGAGCGAATCGAGCCCTTCATACACCAGCTGTTTAGCAATGCCCTGACTGCGCACCGAGGCATCAACCGCCAGTGGCGCCAGCGCCACCCAGTTACGATCCTCGCCCTGCAACGTCACCGGACTGAAGGCGGCATAACCCAGCACCTGGCCTTCGTCATCGGTGGCCACCACGCCCAGCGTGAGTAAGCCGTCTTCACGCAGCTGCTGTACCAGTTCCGCTTCGGCTGCGGTGGCAAAACTGCGCTTTAACAGGCTGTCGATGCCTGCCGCGTCCACACCAATTTCAGTACGAATCAACATGAGATCCCCGCGCGCGCCTCAGCGGCCTTCGCGTCCTGTGTCATTCCTGCCTCAACAAAAGCAGCCAGCTGCAGCAACCCCGTGCGCAATGGCGTGGGCATGGCGTCCAGTTCTATGGCATCCATCAGATTCTTCACCTCCAGTCCCAGCTCCGTGTCGCCCTCAATCACCAGACGGCGCTGAAAGAACAACATATCGGGGTCGGCTTTGCGTGCTGCTACCAGCAGCAGATCGTTGGCTTCGCCACGAAACCAGACATCTGCTTCGGCATCGCGCGAAACGGTCAGGCGCCCGTCCTGCAGCGTGGTGATCCAGCGCAGATTGACGTCCGCGATCTCAATGCCGAGATAGCGCCCTTGCAGAAAGTCTAACTCACCTTCAGCCAAAGCATGACGAAATTGCCAGTTTAGGAGTTGTTGCAAAACCGTTTTTTTCACGGCGAATGGTGTTAGCGACACCGGTAAAGCGAGGAATTCCGGCCCTTTTTCAATTAACAGGCCGCGTAAGCGTGCGAACATGCGCTGCACTCCCTTGAGAAAATTTTATCTATATTGCCACATCCGTCGGCTTTCGCCTCAACCGGGATCAAGGAAATCGCCCCGCGTCTGTGCGAAAATTCTCCATTCCGCCCTGGCAATCCCGCTTTCACTGCCTTAAATCAACATTGCTGCACCTGCGCTTCCTTACACTCAACGGCGTTCAGAATCCGGGGGAGGAAATTGTATGGAACTGCTGAGTCCGGCGGGGAATTTACCTGCGCTGAAATCGGCGGTGGAGCACGGCGCTGACGCGGTGTACGTCGGCCTGAAAGATGACACCAACGCCCGCCACTTTGCTGGCCTCAATTTTACCGATAAGAAACTGGCAGAAGCCGCGCGCTTCCTGCATCAGCACCGGCGTAAACTGCACGTGGCGATCAACACCTTCGCCCATCCCGACGGCCTTAACCGCTGGCAAAGCGCCATTGACGTCGCCGCACAGAACGGTGCCGATGCGCTGATTCTGGCCGATATCGCCACGCTGGAGTACGCCGCCAGCCGCTATCCGCAGGTTGAACGTCACCTGTCAGTGCAGGCATCCGCCACCAATCTGCAGGCCATTCAGTTTTATCACCGCCACTTTGCGCTGAGTCGCGTGGTGCTGCCACGCGTGCTGTCGATGCACCAGGTGAAGCAGCTGGCGCGCGAAACGCCGGTGCCGCTCGAGGTGTTCGCCTTTGGCAGCCTGTGCATCATGGCCGAAGGCCGCTGCTATCTCTCGTCGTGGCTGACCGGCGAGTCGCCGAACAGCGCGGGCGCCTGTTCACCGGCCAAATTTGTGCGCTGGCAGCAGACGGCACAGGGCATGGAGTCGCGCCTGAACGAAGTGCTGATTGACCGTTACGCCGCCGATGAGAGCGCGGGCTATCCGACGCTGTGCAAAGGGCGCTACGAAGTGGACAACCAGCGCTATCACGTGCTGGAAGAGCCCACCAGCCTGAATACCCTGGCGCTGCTGCCAGAGCTGCTGCGCGCCAATATCGCGTCGGTGAAAATTGAAGGACGTCAGCGCAGCCCGGCCTATGTGGCACAGGTGGCTAAAGTGTGGCGTCAGGCGATCGATCGCTGTATGGCCGATCCGCAACAGTTCACAGTGCAGGATCCGTGGATGCGCGCGCTCGGTGAGCTTTCCGAAGGCAGCCAGACCACGCTCGGTGCCTATCACCGCGACTGGCAATAAGGAGACCGTATGAAATACGCCATCGGCCCGGTGCTGTGGTACTGGCCAACCGCCACGCTGGAGCAGTTTTACCAGCGCGCCGCAGAGAGCAGCGCAGAGATTGTCTACCTCGGCGAAGCGGTGTGCAGCAAACGCCGCGCCACTGCGTTCAGTCAGTGGATGGAGATGGGCCGCACGCTGGCGGCCAGCGGCAAACAGGTGGTGCTGAGCACGCTGGCGCTGCTGCAGTCGCCTTCGGAAGTCAAAGAGCTGCGCCGCTATGTTGAAAACGGTGAGTTCTTACTGGAAGCCAACGATATTGGCACCGTGAACATGGCGGCAGAGCGCAAACTGCCGTTTGTCGCCGGTCCCACCCTGAATGTGTATAACGCGCAGACGCTCCAGCTGCTGCTACAGGAGGGCATGACGCGCTGGTGCATGCCGGTGGAGATGTCACGCGACTGGCTGATTCAGCTGTTGCAGCAGTGCCATGACGCTGGCCTGCGCGACCGGTTTGAGGTTGAAGTGCTCGGCTATGGCCATCTGCCGCTGGCGCTGTCGGCGCGCTGTTTTACCGCGCGTTCCGAAAACCGTGCCAAAGATGATTGCCAGACCTGCTGTATTGATTATCCCACCGGGCGCCGCGTGCTGTCGCAGGAGGGCCAGCAGGTATTTGTCCTGAACGGCATTCAGACCATGAGCGGCTACTGTTACAACCTTGGCAACGATCTCGCCGGTATGCATGGCTGGATCGATATTGTGCGCCTGTCGCCGCAGGATGAGCGCACGCTGGCACAGGTTGATCGCTTCCGCGCTAACGAAGCGGGTGAAGCGCCGCTGATGATGGCGCGCGGCAGCGACAGCAACGGTTACTGGCGCCGCCTGGCCGGAATGGCGCTGGATAGCGGCGGTTAAAGGCACATTCCGGCTATATTCCTGCCGTTATTAGCAGTTTTAATATGGGTAATGATACGTAATACTGACTGGTGCAGGTTTACTTATCACCTGCGCCATCCTTTGCTGGAGTACCCATGTCTGAGAAGAAAACTGTTCGCCTGTCCGTGCTGGATCTGGCCCCCATTCCGCAAGGCTCGTCTGCGCGCGATGCCTTCCATAATTCGCTGGCGCTGGCGCGTCAGGCTGAAGCCCTTGGCTTTCATCGCTACTGGCTGGCCGAACACCACAACATGACCGGCATCGCCAGCGCCGCAACGTCGGTGCTGATTGGCTATCTCGCCGCTAACACCGAAACGCTGCGCCTCGGCTCCGGCGGGATCATGCTGCCTAACCACGCACCGCTGGTGATTGCCGAACAGTTTGGCACCCTGGAATCCCTCTACCCTGGCCGTATCGATCTCGGACTGGGCCGCGCGCCCGGCTCCGATCAGCGCACCATGCTGGCGCTGCGCCGTCATCTTTCGAGCGCCCAGGCCGACAGCTTCCCGGAAGATGTGGCCGATCTGATCCGCTGGTTCGATGCCGAAGAGGGCGAACATCCGCCGGTACAGCCGGTGCCTGGCCTCGGGCTGAAAATTCCGGTGTGGCTGCTGGGTTCCAGCCTGTATAGCGCGCAGCTGGCGGCGCAGCTTGGTCTGCCGTTTGCCTTTGCTTCGCACTTCGCGCCAGACCTGCTGTTGCAGGCGCTGCACCTGTATCGCGAAAAATTCCAGCCCTCTGCGCGCCTGGCAAAACCTTACGCTATGGTGTGTGTCAACGTGGTGGCGGCAGACAGCGATCGTGATGCGCGCTTCCTGTTCACCTCGATGCAGCAGCAGTTCATTAATCTGCGTCGCGGCAAGCCCGGCCCGCTGCCGGCGCCGGTGGAGAACATGGATAACCTGTGGTCGCCGTCCGAACAGTATGGCGTGCAGCAGGCGCTGAGCATGTCGGTGGTGGGCGATAAAGATAAAGTGCGCCACGGCCTTGCCGCGCTGCTGCGCGAAACCCAGGCGGATGAGATCATGGTCAACGGCCAGATTTACGATCCGCAGGCGCGCCTGCGTTCGTTCGCGCTGGCGATGGAAGCCGCACGCACACTGTAAGCCTTACTGCGGTGGGGAGAGGAGTCCTTCCGGCCCCACCGCCATCTTGCGCACATCGCGCGCCGGAGACTGCCCGTAAAAACGGCTGTACTCCCGGCTGAACTGCGACGCACTCTGATAGCCCACCCGATAGCCCGCCGTCCCGGCATCCAGCTTCTCAATCATCATCAGCCGGCGCGCTTCGTTGAGCCGCAGCTGCTTCTGATACTGCATCGGCGTCATCGCCGTAACCGCTTTAAAGTGATGGTGCAGCGATGAAATGCTCATGCCAACGCTGCTGGCCAGCTGATCCACCTTCAGCGGTTGATGAAAGTTTTCGCGCAGCCAGCGCGCCGCGCGCGCCACTTTGTTGCCCGGGCGCTCGGTCAGCGCCATGTTCAGAATGCGCGGCCCTTCCGGCCCGGTCAGCAGGCGATAGAAAATCTCCTGCTCAATCAGCGGTGCCAGCGCGGCGATATCCTGCGGCTGATCCAGCAGCGCCACCAGCCGCATCACCGCATCCACCAGCGGCGGCGCGACTTTGTGCACGGTAATGCTGCGTTCTGGGGCGGCGCTGCCAATCTGCTGCGGCGGGAAATGCTCCAGATAGCGCAGCAGGCGCGCTTCGTTGATGGTGATGCCGACGCCAAGACAGGGTTTCTCTGGTGTCGCCAGCACCACGCAGGACTGCACCGGCATGTCCATGGTGACCAGCAGCAGATCGCCCGGCCCGTAATGCATCACATCATCGCCCATGCGCAGTGCTTTCTGGCCCTGGGCCATCAGCGCAAACCCCGCCCAGCTGGCAATATGCGCCAGGCTGGAGGGGTGCGAGCTGCGGCCAAAAGAGAGAAAGTCAATCGCGCTGGCGGTACGCCCATCCTGCTGCGCGTGACGGGCAATCATCGCCACCAGCTGCTGCCACTGTTCCTGATGAATCATGCGTTATGCACTCCGCGATGAAAAATCACTGAATCCCCATTCTTACCTGCCGATGCGGTTGCGCCTAGTCCCTGCGCCACAGATTTGCAGGATCGTGCAAAAAGCTTGCAGGATTGCGCTACCGCACAAAGCGGCAACAGCGCATGCTTTACTCACCCGAAATCTCAGGTGGAGAGACACAATGCAAGCACTTGAAGGCAAAATTGCGCTGGTGACGGGCGCGTCGAAAGGCATTGGCGCCGCCATCGCCATGACTTTCGCCGCGGCCGGCGCCCGGGTGGTGGTGAATTATCGTCAGGATGAAGCGGGCGCGGCGGATGTGGTGACCGATATCTGCGCGCTGGGAAGCGACGCCATAGCCGTACAGGCCGATATATCCCGTGAAGCTGACGTGCAACGCCTGTTCGCCAGCAGTATTGCGCAGTTTGGCGCGCCAGACATCGTGGTCAACAACGCCGGCATGTTTCACCATGGCGACTTCGCCAGCCTCAGCGTCAGCGACATGCAGCAGCAGCTCAACGTCAATCTGCTCGGTACGCTGCTGGTGTGCCAGCAGGCGGCGCAGCATTTCCCGGCGCGCGGCGGCTGCATCATTAACCTCAGCGCGCTAAACAGCCAGCGCAGCCTGCCCGGCTCGGTACTGTGGTCAGCGACCAAGGGCGCGATCGATACCTTAACGCAGGGGCTGGCACGTGAGCTGGGCCCGCGCAACATTCGCGTCAACGCGCTGGCACCGGGGATCATTCTGACCGAAGGGCTGCTGGCAGCGAAAAAAATGAATGCGGAATTTAAAGCGCAGCTGATCGCGGCCACGCCGCTGGGACGCTTTGGTCTGCCGGAGGATGTGGCGCAGGTGGCGCTGTTTCTGGCGTCGGAGGAGTCGGCTTATGTTACCGGTGAGCGGGTGCTGATAGCCGGCGGCGTGTAAAGCCCGCGTTACAGACATAAAAAAAGGACGCTTGCGCGTCCTTTTTATTTTTAAGCGATTAACGCTTATGCATCACGACGACGTGGTGCAGCTGCGCCTTCGTCGCGACGTGGGCCACGGCCACCTTCACGGCTGAAACGTCCGCCTTCACGACCGCCTTCGCGACGCTCAGAGAAACGACGCGGTGCGCCACCTTCACGGTTGCCACCCTCGCGGTTACCACGGCGCTCACCACCGAAGTCACGACCGCCGCTACGACGCTCGGTGCGCTCGTGTGGCTGTGCATCGCCCAGCAGCTGCATATTCATCGGCTTGTTGAGAATACGCGTGCGCGTGAAGTGCTGCAGAACTTCACCCGGCATGCCTTTTGGCAGCTCGATAGTGGAGTGAGTACCAAACAGCTTGATGTTACCGATGTAACGGCTGCTGATGTCGCCTTCGTTAGCAATCGCGCCCACGATATGACGCACTTCAACACCGTCATCACGGCCCACTTCAATGCGGTACAGCTGCATTTCGCCAACGTCACGACGTTCGCGACGTGGACGATCGCCACCTTCGCGGCTGTCACGGCTGTCACGACGTGGACGGTCGCCGCCACGCTCATCGCGATCGCGGAATTCACGACGCTGTGGACGTGGTGCATCCGGTGGCAGAATCAGTGGACGTTCGCCCTGCGCCATTTTCAGCAGTGCAGCGGCCAGCGTTTCCATATCCAGCTCTTCTTCTGGCTGCATTTTTGCCAGCAGCGCACGGTACTGATCCAGATCGCTGCTTTCCAGCTGCTGCTGAACTTTCGCAGCGAACTGCGCCAGACGACGCTGACTCAGCAGCTCGGCGTTAGGCAGCTCAACTTCCGGAATAGTCAGCTTCATGGTGCGTTCGATGTTGCGCAGCAGACGACGCTCGCGGTTCTCAACGAACAGCAGCGCACGGCCAGCACGACCCGCACGACCGGTACGGCCGATACGGTGCACATACGATTCGGCATCCATCGGGATGTCGTAGTTAACCACCAGGCTAATACGCTCAACGTCCAGACCACGGGCCGCAACGTCAGTCGCGATCAGGATATCCAGACGACCGTCTTTCAGGCGCTCCAGCGTCTGCTCACGCAGCGCCTGGTTCATGTCACCGTTCAGCGCGGCGCTGTTGTAGCCGTTACGCTCCAGCGTTTCTGCGACTTCCAGCGTGGCATTTTTGGTGCGCACGAAGATGATGGCAGCATCGAAGTCTTCCGCTTCGAGGAAGCGCACCAGCGCGTCAGACTTACGGCCGTAAGCGGTCCAGTAAGACTGAGAAATGTCCGGGCGTGTAGTGATGCTGGACTGGATGCGCACTTCCTGCGGATCCTTCATGAAACGCTTAGTGATACGGCGAATCGCTTCCGGCATGGTTGCAGAGAACAGTGCGGTCTGATGACCTTCCGGGATCTGCGCCATGATGGTTTCAACGTCTTCGATGAAGCCCATACGCAGCATTTCATCGGCTTCGTCCAGTACCAGACCACGCAGGCTGGACAGGTCCAGGGTACCGCGTTTCAGGTGATCCAGCAGACGGCCCGGGGTACCAACCACGATCTGTGGACCCTGGCGCAGTGCGCGCAGCTGCACGTCATAACGCTGGCCACCGTACAGGGCCACGACATTAATACCGCGCATGTGTTTAGAGAATTCTGTCATCGCTTCAGCCACCTGAACCGCCAGTTCGCGGGTCGGCGCCAGCACCAGGATTTGCGGTGCGCGGACAGAAGGATCAACGTTGTTCAGCAGCGGCAGCGAGAACGCTGCTGTTTTACCACTACCGGTCTGCGCCATACCCAGCACATCACGGCCCGCCAGCAGGTGAGGAATACACTCAGCCTGGATTGGCGATGGCTTAACGTAGCCCATACCGTTCAGTGATTCGAGGATGTCGGCGTTCAGGCCCAGCTCAGCAAAAGTGGTTTGAATATCAGTCATGTAGTACACGTGCCTCTTAGATTGCGGCGGCCAGTCTACATAACTCGTCGTGAAAACTTTCAGTCATTTTCATCAAAAAGTGTGAACCGGCTCAAATTAGAAGTTTTGACGAACAGAAAAGCCCTCACCTGTTCAGGCGATGACTTTACGGGTAAATCAGGCAATAAAAGTTCGTCAGCTATTGCTGGTCAGATTCTGATAAATCGTCTTGTGTCTGGCCGAGTTGCGCCAGTTCCAACAATGCGTATCGGTGTTCAACAAAGTTATTGACGTTGTTGGCCACCGCCAGTTTGAACAACGCTTTCGCGTCGTCCTTCTCCCCCAGACTTAGGTAGTACTTACCTAAATAGAAGTTGGTTTCACTGAGATGTTCAGCGAGCGAGGTGTTATCCGTTGCGTCCGCCTTGAGACGTTCCATCAATGTTTTTTCACTGATGTCGCCCAGGTAGAACTCGACAATATTCCATCCCCATTGGTCCTTAGCCGCCTTGTCGTAACGCTGTTGTAGCGTCACTTTTGCCTTGTCGGCATCCATCTCGCGTTCAACGAGGTAGAGCCACAGGCTGCGGAACGGATCGTTAGGATCGTCTTGATAAAACGCCAGCAGATCATCTTGCGCTAACTTGTATCGACCGCCGTAATAGAGGGCGATACCACGGTTTAAATGCGCATAGTTGTAAGTTGGATCAAGCTCAAGTACAGAATCAAACGCTTCATAGGCAGCATCAAAATTGCCTGCCTGCGTTAAGTAAATGCCGAGATAGTTAAACACTTCCGGCATATCCGGTCTGATAGACAGCGCTTGCGAGAAATCGTTTCGCGCTAATGCCCTCAGACCCAAACTATCATACAACACTCCGCGCTCATATAACAGCTGTGCGCGTTCATCATCGGTCAGGGCCCGACTGGCAAGAATTTGTTCCATTCGCGCCAGAATAACCTCTTGCTGCAGTGTGGGCTGCAAAGGTACTGCCAGAACTTCGTTCTTACGCCAATTGGAGTTGCTGCATCCTGCCAGCGTGATAGCTGTCGCAACAAAACACCAGCGCAAAAAAGGCTTCATTTCCCACTCCCGAATACAAACATTGGGATAACCATCCTGTCATCCGCCTGCTATGCACAAGGGTTCCCGCCCTCGCGATGATACCCGTCCTGCTTCAGCTAACTGGTGCGCTGACCAGCGCGCGACGCATTTCGGGTATACAAACACCGCTCCCCGCCAGCTGGCAGGGAGCGGCTGATCAGGAAAACGCTTACTCAGCGTCAGGTGCACTCACCGCAGCGGTTTCTTCTGCTGGCTTCTGCTCTGTCGCTTCTTTGATGCTGAGACGAACGCGGCCCTGACGATCCACTTCCATCACTTTAACTGGCACTTCCTGACCCATCTGCAGGTAATCGGTCACTTTCTCTACGCGCTTGTCGGCGATCTGAGAAATGTGTACCAGACCTTCTTTACCGCCGCCGATCGCCACGAAGGCACCGAAATCAACGATACGGGTCACTTTACCGGCGTAGATACGGCCCACTTCGATCTCAGCGGTGATCTCTTCGATGCGGCGAATCGCTTCTTTGGCTTTCAGGCCGTCGGTCGCTGCGATCTTCACGGTGCCATCATCTTCGATTTCGATGGTGGTGCCGGTCTCTTCGGTCAGCGCACGGATAACTGAACCGCCTTTACCGATGACGTCTTTGATCTTGTCTGAGTTGATCTTGATGGTGTAGATGCGCGGCGCGAACTCGGAGATCTCCTGACGCGGCGTGCTGATCGCCTGTTCCATCACGCTCAGAATGTGCAGACGCGCACCCTTGGCCTGGTTCAGTGCCACCTGCATGATTTCACGGGTGATACCTTCAATTTTGATGTCCATCTGCAGCGCGGTGATACCTTCACGGCTACCGGCTACTTTGAAGTCCATATCGCCGAGGTGATCTTCGTCGCCGAGGATGTCAGACAGCACCACGAACTTCTCGTCTTCTTTCACCAGACCCATCGCGATACCGGCAACGGCCGCTTTGATCGGTACGCCAGCGTCCATCAGTGCCAGCGATGCACCGCACACGGAAGCCATAGAAGAAGAACCGTTCGATTCGGTGATTTCAGACACGACGCGCACGGTGTACGGGAACGCATCCTGTTTAGGCATTACTGCCAGCACGCCACGCTTCGCCAGACGGCCGTGACCAATTTCACGACGCTTCGGTGAGCCAACCATACCGGTTTCGCCCACGGAGTACGGAGGGAAGTTGTAGTGGAACAGGAAGCTGTCAGTACGCTCGCCCATCAGCTCATCGAGATTCTGTGCGTCACGCGCGGTACCGAGGGTGGCAGCGACCAGCGCCTGCGTTTCACCACGGGTAAACAGCGCAGAACCGTGGGTACGCGGCAGTACGCCAGTGCGCACGTCCAGACCACGGATCATATCTTTTTCACGGCCATCGATACGCGGTTCGCCGTTCAGGATACGGGTACGCACCACGTTCTTTTCCAGGCTGTGTACGATGTCACCGATTTCGGCATCATCCAGCGTTTCGTCTTCAGCCAGCAGTGCGGCGATGGTTTCGTCTTTGATGACGCCAACCTGCGCATAGCGCTCCTGCTTGTCAGTGATGCGGTACGCATCGCTGATGCGCGCTTCGGCCAGGGCGGCAACGCGTGCGATCAGCGCATCGTTCGCCGGCTCTGGCTGCCAGTCCCAGCGTGGTTTGCCGGCTTCGGCCACCAGCGCATTGATGTTTTCAATCACAACCTGCTGCTGGTCGTGGCCGAACACCACAGCACCCAGCATCTGATCTTCGGTCAGGATGTCCGCTTCAGATTCCACCATCAGCACTGCATTCTGCGTACCGGCAACCACCAGATCCAGACGAGACTGTTTGATCTCATCCGCGGTTGGGTTCAGCACGTACTGATCGTTGATGTAACCGACGCGTGCCGCACCGATTGGGCCGTTGAACGGAATGCCAGACAGTGACAGCGCAGCAGAAGCACCGATCATTGCAACGATGTCCGGGTTAACCTGCGGGTTCACGGATACCACAGTCGCGATAACCTGTACTTCGTTAACAAAACCTTCCGGGAACAGCGGACGCACCGGGCGGTCAATCAGACGCGCAATCAGGGTTTCGCCTTCGCTTGGACGGCCTTCACGACGGAAGAAGCTGCCCGGAATACGGCCAGCAGCGTAAGTACGCTCCTGATAGTTCACTGTCAGAGGGAAGAAGTCCTGACCGGCTTTGGCTTTTTTCTGGCCCACGACGGTAACGAATACCGCGGTGTCGTCCATGCTTACCATTACTGCTGCGGTGGCCTGGCGCGCCATCATGCCGGTTTCCAGCGTGACGGTATGCTGACCATATTGGAATTTGCGTACGATCGGGTTCAGCAAAATTTAAGTCCTTAAATTCGTGGCAAAGCCTGCTCGGCCCGCCGGGGATTACCGATCTTTAGTTGCATCCTCGCGACTAATGACAACCCTTAACCGCCCCTGCGGTAAAGCCTCTCATTAGCCGCGCGAACCTCTGCAAGCAAAGATCACTCTCAGCAACAATACATGAGTTTGGTCCGGATTGCTGCGGATTGCTCGAAAAAAGGGGCCATAAAGGCCCCCTTTTCGCGAAACTCGCACAAATCTGATCGCCAGATGCGGTTTTTTGCATACTGCATGCGCTACATCGTTGATCAGATTCTTCAGACTTAGCGACGCAGACCCAGGCTTTCGATCAGGCTGGTGTAACGTGCAACGTCTTTACGCTTCAGGTAGTCCAGCAGCTTACGACGCTGGGATACCATGCGCAGCAGACCGCGACGGCTGTGGTGGTCTTTCTTGTGCTCAGAGAAGTGACCCTGCAGGTGGTTAATCTGAGCAGTCAGCAGAGCAACCTGAACTTCAGTTGAACCGCTGTCGTTAGCGCCACGACCGTATTTAGCAACGATCTCTGCTTTAGCTTCTACGCTTAGAGACATAATAAACTCCAGTAAAAAATGAATGTATGGGTGCCGATCTCTAATTCAGCAGCCCGCTTTTAAAGCCGCGCTATTCTACTCTTCGCCCGGTAGCAACGCAAATGCGCTGTAACGCCCAGCGGTAATACGCGGTCAGTCGGCAAACTCCACTACCAGACGACGCGGTGCCACGCGACCATCGTCGGCGATTTCCGCCATACCGATAAATTTCTGCTGCTCACCTTCGGTCACCCGCACCAGCCCGCTGGCCGGCGCGTTTTCCGCCTGGACCGGCATGCCCTGTTTGAACCAGGCCGCGATCGGCGTGGGCAGATTGACCGCTGGAAAATCTTCCGCCGGGCTGTCCATTGGCAACAGCAACGCGTCCAGCGGTGCGTAATCCGGCGTTTCCGCCGCATTAACCTGCGCCGCCAGCGCCTGCAGCTGTTCCAGCGTCATCATGCGCGCAATCGGGTAACGCGCCACCTGCAGACGGCGCAGCATGATTACATGTGCACCGCAGCCGAGCTTCTCACCTAAATCGTCAATGATGGTGCGAATGTAGGTGCCTTTGGAAACATGGATTTCCAGTTCCAGCTCGTCGCCCTGCCAGCGAATAAACTGCAGTTCAAACACGGTAATCGGTCGCGCTTCACGCGGCACGGTGATGCCTTCGCGCGCATATTCGTACAGCTTGCGGCCCTGATACTTGAGCGCCGAGAACATGGTGGGCACCTGCAGCGTCTCGCCGCGAAAGCTCTCCAGCGCCACATCCAGCTCAGCCTGGCTGAAGGTCATCGGCCGCGTTTCAACGATATTGCCGTCCGCATCGGAGGTATCGGTGCGCTGGCCCAGACGGGCAATCACGCGGTACCGCTTGTCCGAATCCAGCAGATAGCGGGAAAACTTGGTGGCTTCGCCGAGGCAAATCGGCAGCATACCGGTGGCCAGCGGATCGAGCGCGCCGGTATGGCCCGCCTTGTTAGCATTAAACAGGCGTTTTACTTTTTGCAGCACATCGTTGGAGGATGCGCCCTGGTGTTTATCCAGCAGGAAAACACCGTGGACATCACGACCACGGCGACGAGGACGACTCATCAGTCCTCCTTGTCGTCTTCCGCCGGGCTTTCACCCCGTCGCTCAGCATCGTTTCTGATCACGTTAGACACCAGATTCGACATGCGCATCCCTTCAATCAGCGAGTTATCGTAGAAGAAGGTCAGCTCCGGCACGATGCGCAGACGCATCGCTTTACCGAGCAGAATACGGATGTAGCCAGACGCTTCTTTCAGCGCTTTGAGGCCGTTTTTCACCGCTTCTTCATCCTGGTCGTTCAGGAAGGTCACGAACACTTTGGCATACGCCAGATCGCGTGACACCTCAACGCCAGACACGGTGACCATCATACCCAGACGTGGGTCTTTGATTTCGCGCTGCAGGATGATCGCAATCTCTTTCTGCAACTCCTGCGCCACGCGCTGTGGGCGACCAAACTCTTTCGCCATACTATTTCTCCCAAATAATTCGGGAGGCCAGAGGCCTCCCAAATTGCATCACATCGACCAGCAATTACTCGATGGTGCGTTTAACTTCAATCACTTCGAACACTTCGATCATATCGCCAACGCGAACGTCGTTGTAGTTCTTCACGCCGATACCACACTCCATGCCGTTACGCACTTCGTTGACGTCATCTTTGAAGCGACGCAGAGATTCCAGCTCGCCTTCATAGATAACCACGTTGTCGCGCAGTACGCGGATCGGGTTGTGACGTTTGATGTTGCCTTCGGTGACCATACAGCCGGCAATCGCGCCAAATTTCGGTGACTTGAATACGTCACGGACTTCGGCCAGACCGATAATCTGCTGTTTGAACTCCGGTGCCAGCATGCCGCTCATGGCTGCTTTCACTTCGTCAATCAGGTTATAGATGACGGAGTAGTAGCGCAGGTCAACGTTTTCAGCGTCAATCACGCGACGCGCAGAGGCATCAGCACGCACGTTGAAGCCGAGGATGATCGCGTTGGACGCAGCGGCCAGGGTGGCGTCGGTTTCGGTGATACCGCCCACGCCAGAACCGATAATCTTCACCTTCACTTCGTCGGTGGAGAGTTTCAGCAGCGAGTCGGAGATCGCTTCCACAGAACCCTGTACGTCGGACTTCAGGACGATGTTCAGCTCGGACACTTCGCCTTCGGTCATGTTGGCAAACATGTTTTCCAGCTTGGACTTCTGCTGACGCGCCAGTTTGACTTCACGGAATTTGCCCTGACGATACAGTGCCACTTCACGCGCTTTCTTCTCGTCACGCACCACGGTCGCTTCGTCACCCGCTGCCGGCACACCGGACAGACCGAGGATTTCCACCGGAATCGATGGACCCGCTTCCAGCACTTCGCGACCCAGTTCGTCACGCATCGCACGCACACGGCCATATTCGAAGCCGCACAGTACGATATCGCCCTTGTTCAGCGTACCTTCACGCACCAGCACGGTTGCTACCGGACCACGACCTTTGTCGAGGAACGATTCGATCACCACACCGCTCGCCATACCCTGACGAATCGCAGTCAGCTCCAGTACTTCCGCCTGCAGCAGAATTGCGTTCAGCAGGTCGTCGATGCCGGTACCGGCTTTCGCCGAGACGTTAACGAACATGTTCTCGCCGCCCCACTCTTCCGGAATGATACCGTACTGAGTCAGCTCGTTCTTCACGCGATCCGGATCGGCTTCTGGTTTGTCGATCTTGTTCACGGCCACGACCACCGGCACACCGGCCGCTTTCGCGTGCTGGATAGCTTCGACGGTTTGTGGCATCACGCCATCGTCAGCCGCCACCACCAGGATAACGATATCCGTGGCCTGCGCACCACGTGCACGCATTGCGGTAAACGCGGCGTGGCCCGGGGTGTCGAGGAAGGTGATCATGCCGTTATCGGTTTCAACGTGATACGCACCGATATGCTGGGTAATCCCGCCCGCTTCGCCGGAGGCGACTTTGGTGGAGCGGATGTAGTCCAGCAGCGAGGTTTTACCGTGGTCAACGTGACCCATGATGGTCACGACCGGCGCACGACTTTCCTGCGCAGCATCGGTATCACGATCGTCCATTACCGCTTCTTCCAGCTCGTTCTCGCGGCGCAGGATCACTTTGTGACCCATCTCTTCGGCCACCAGCTGGGCGGTTTCCTGATCGATAACCTGGTTGATGGTCGCCATGGCACCCATCTTCATCATCGCTTTAATAACCAGCGAGCCTTTCACCGCCATTTTGTTGGCCAGTTCGGCAACGGTGATGGTTTCGCCAATGATGACGTCACGGTTCACCGCCTGAGCAGGTTTGTTGAAGCCCTGCTGCAGCGTGCTTGGTTTACGATGTTTGCCACCTTTACCGCCGCGTACCTGAGCACGCGCTTCTTCACGGTCAGTTTTGGCTTCAGAGTGCTTGTTGCCCTTTTTGGCCGGACGCGCTGCCTTGGTGGTGCGGGTGCGACCACGACCGCCTTCAACTTCGCGATCGTTTTCGTCTTCTGCCTGACGGGCATGAGTTGAAGTGGTGACGTGGTAGTCGCCCTTATCTTCTTCCTCTGGTTTTTCCCATTCAGCGGCTTTCTCTTCGGCCAGACGACGGGCTTCTTCCGCCGCGCGGCGCGCATTCTCTTCCAGCTTACGGCGCGCTTCTTCTTCCGCTTTACGCTTCAGTTCGGCGGCTTCAGCTTCACGACGGGCTTTGTCAGATTGCGCAGCCTTGGTCATTTCGTCGGTAGGTTGATTAGTCACTTTCTCATTTTCCGCTGCTTCACGCTTAGCCTTGTCAGCGGCTTCGCGCTTGGCTTTCTCTTCGGCTTCACGTTGCGCTTTTTGTTCAGCTTCGCGACGGGCTTGTTCTTCAGCCTCGCGACGCGCCTGCTCTTCCGCTTCACGCTGCGCCTCGGCTTCTGCTTCCGCCTGAGCTTGCTCAGCGTCGGCATCACCTTTCACGTATGTGCGCTTTTTGCGGACTTCGATTTGCACCGACTTACTTTTACCCCCGGTGCCTGGAATATTCAAGGTGCTGCGCGTTTTGCGCTGCAACGTCAGTTTGCCTGAACCGGTCTGACCGTGCTCACGATTCAGGTGGGACAGTAAGGTCTCTTTCTCTTGCTGGGATACGGCGTCGTTTTCAGACTTACGGATCCCTGCATCAGCAAATTGCTGTACCAGGCGATCGACCGGAGTCTGAATTTCGGCGGCCAGCGATTTTACGGTTACATCTGTCATGCTGTTCCTTCCTGTTATTACGCGTCATCGCCGAACCAGCAGATATTACGTGCAGCCATAATCAGCGCACCGGCTTTCTCATCATCCAGCCCTTCAATATCTGTCAGATCGTCAACACCTTGCTCAGCGAGATCTTCCAGCGTGCAAACGCCTTTTGACGCCAGGCGATACGCCAGCGCACGATCCAGGCCTTCAAGATTCAGCAGGTCCTCAGCAGGTTCCTGATTACCAAGGCTCTCTTCTTTCGCTAATGCCAGGGTGGTTAACGCATTTTTTGCTCGTTCACGCAGGGCTTCAATGGTCTCTTCGTCGAGGCCGTCGATTTCCAGCAGCTCGTTGATTGGCACGTAAGCCAATTCTTCCAGCGAAGAGAAGCCCTCTTCCACCAGAACGGTGGCGAACTCTTCGTCGATGTCGAGATGTTTAGTGAACATATCGATCGCTGCATGGGCTTCGGCCTGATGCTTCGCCTGCAGATCATCGACGGTCATCACGTTCAGCTCCCAGCCGCTCAGCTGGGATGCCAGACGCACGTTTTGGCCATTACGGCCAATCGCCTGAGCCAGATTGCCGGCTTCAACAGCGATATCCATGGTGTGATTGTCTTCATCCACCACAATTGACGCCACATCGGCAGGTGCCATGGCGTTAATCACGAACTGTGCCGGGTTGTCGTCCCACAGCACGATATCAATACGCTCGCCGCCCAGCTCGCTGGACACCGCCTGCACGCGCGCACCGCGCATACCGACGCAGGCACCGACCGGATCGATACGTTTGTCGTTAGTTTTTACAGCAATTTTGGCGCGTGAACCCGGATCGCGCGCTGCCGCTTTGATCTCGATAACTTCTTCGCCAATCTCCGGCACTTCAATGCGGAACAGTTCGATCAGCATCTCTGGTTTGGAGCGGGTAACGAACAGTTGCGCACCACGCGCTTCCGGACGCACGGCATACAGCACGCCGCGAATACGGTCACCCGGGCGGAAGTTTTCACGCGGCAGCATGTCTTCACGCACAATCACCGCTTCGGCGTTGTTGCCGAGATCCAGTGAAATGTTGTCGCGATTCACTTTCTTCACCACGCCGGTGATGATTTCGCCTTCCTGCTCGCGGAACTGATCGACCACCATCGCGCGCTCGGCTTCACGCACTTTCTGGACGATAACCTGTTTCGCGGTCTGCGTGGTGATACGGTCGAAGGTGACAGATTCGATCTGATCTTCAACATAATCGCCCAGATTGAAGGCTTCATCTTCAAAGCGTGCTGCTTCCAGCGTGATCTCGCGCGTTGGCTGCGTGACTTCTTCTACAACCACCCAGCGACGGAAGGTGTCGAAATCGCCGCTGCGACGGTCAATGCTGACGCGCACGTCGATTTCCTGCTCATACTTCTTCTTGGTCGCAGTGGCCAAAGCGCTCTCCAGCGCTTCGAAGATTTTCTCACGCGGCAGGGCTTTTTCGTTAGAAACGGCTTCTACTACAGCTAAGATCTCTTTGTTCATCCTGGTTAGCCTCAATCCGGACTTTTAAAAGTGGGGGACCAGGTTCGCTTTCTGAATGTTGCTCAGCGCGAACACTTCATCGTTACCCTCAACGGTTACCGTGATCATCTCGCCTTCGACAGACTTGATGATGCCCTGCCATTTACGGCGGTTCTGCACGGCCATACGCAGTACCAGGCTCACCTCTTCACCAGCGAAACGCGCATAGTGCTCCGCGGTGAACAGAGGGCGATCGAGACCCGGTGAGGAAACTTCAAGGTTGTAAGCCACCGTAATAGGATCTTCCACATCCATTACAGCGCTGACCTGGTGGCTAACATCGGCGCAATCATCAACATTGATACCCTCTTCACTATCAATATAGATGCGCAAGGTTGATGTGCGACCACGAATGAACTCGATACCGACCAATTCGTAGCCAAGCGCTTCTACCGGAGCAGAGATCAACTCTGTCAACTTTTGCTCTAATGTGGACAAGCCCACCCCCAAGACATAAAAAAAGGGCCTAAAGCCCAGTGTTACGATTTCCTGATAACAAAAAACCCCGAATATTCGGGGCTTTTTGTGACTGGACCCTGTATGCCGCGATGCGGCTTCGGCACACCATCCAGCAGAATTTTTTTCAAAACTGACTGCGGATGCGTCCGTCGATGCATACAGTATATTTGAAAAAGAACTCTAAGGGAAAGTGGTTGCGGGGGCCGGATTTGAACCGACGACCTTCGGGTTATGAGCCCGACGAGCTACCAGGCTGCTCCACCCCGCGTCCGAAAACGTGGCGAATATTACGCCGATCTTGCGAAAAATGCAAGTTATACTGAGATTTGGTACCGAGGACGGGACTTGAACCCGTAAGCCCAATCGGGCACTACCACCTCAAGGTAGCGTGTCTACCAATTCCACCACCTCGGCACTTCACTGACTGCGACGATACGATGTCGCTTTAGCGCTGACGATCTTACTGCGGGATATCATTGCCCGGCGTTGCCGGTTTAGCTGGCTGAGTCTGCTGTTGAGACTGAGCCGGCGCGCTGAGGTTTTCCCACTCGCTTCCTTTGGAAGTCTTGTTACTGTTCAGGTTGCCCAGAATCAGACTGATGATGAAGAACAGCGTAGCCAGTACCGCGGTCATGCGAGTCATGAAGTTACCAGACCCGGTTGAACCGAACAGCGTACCAGAAGCGCCTGCACCGAATGAGGCTCCCATATCAGCGCCTTTGCCTTGCTGCAGCATGATCAGACCAACGAGGCCAATCGCTACAATAAGGAAAACAACCAACAGAGCTTCGTACATAATCAACCTGTTTCCTTGCGCGTTATCCGCACAGTTAAAGCTTCAACCAATATTGACGGGGAGTCTCGTCATCACCCATCAGAAGCGGGTGTGAATACTAACCAAAGGCGCATACCTCTGCAAGCGCAATTTACATGAAGTTTTGCGATTGCGGAAAAAAGCGCCATCCCGGTGATTTTACAGGCGGAAAGCAGCAAACTGACCGCCCGTAACGCGGTTACACCGCTTTTACCGCATCAGCAATTTTGTGCGCCAGCTCGGTCACCTGCGCCTCATCCTCGCCTTCCACCATTACGCGAATCAGCGGCTCGGTGCCGGATTTACGCAACAGCACGCGCCCGCGCCCGGCCAGCGTTTTTTCCACCTCTGCGGCAGCCGCTTTGACGCTGTCGCTCTCCAGCGGATCGTGGCTGCCGCTGAAACGCACATTCACCAGCACCTGTGGCAGCATCTTCATGCCGCTGCACAGATCGTGCAGACTCATGTGGTTGCGCACAATCGCAGTGAGCACTTGCAAACTTGCTACGATGCCGTCACCGGTGCTGATTTTATCCAGCAGGATCACATGGCCGGAGTTCTCCGCGCCCATGCGCCAGCCCTTCTCCTGCATTTTTTCCAGCACATAGCGGTCGCCCACTTTGGCGCGGGTAAACGGAATCCCCAGCTGTTTCAGCGCCAGCTCCAGCCCCATGTTGCTCATCAGCGTACCGACCACGCCGCCACGCAGCTGGCCCTGACGCAGCGCTTCACGCGCGATGATGTAGAGAATCTGGTCGCCATCCACCTTCTGTCCAAGGTGATCCACCATCATGATGCGATCGCCGTCGCCGTCATAGGCCAGGCCGAGATCGGCTTTTTCATCCAGCACGCGCTGCTGCAGCTGACGCAAATCGGTAGCGCCGCACTCTTTGTTGATGTTCATGCCGTCCGGCTGCACGCCAATCGCAATCACCTTCGCACCCAGTTCACGCAGCACATTCGGCGCGATGTGATAGGTCGCGCCGTTGGCACAGTCCACCACGATCTTCAGCCCGTTCAGGCTCAGCTCGCTGGGAAAAGTGCCTTTGCAGAACTCAATGTAACGCCCGGCGGCATCGACGATGCGGCTGGCACGGCCCAGCTCAGCGGATTCGACGCAGGTCAGCGGCTTCTCCAGCTCCAGCTCAATGGCGGCTTCGACGTCGTCCGGCAGTTTGGTGCCTTCGGCAGAGAAGAATTTGATGCCGTTGTCGTCAAACGGGTTGTGCGACGCGGAGATCACGATGCCCGCCTCGGCGCGGAAAGTGCGCGTCAGGTAGGCAATGGCCGGCGTGGGCATCGGGCCGGTGAAAGCCGCAGACAGCCCGGCAGCCGCCAGACCGGCTTCCAGCGCCGATTCCAGCATGTAGCCGGAAATCCGTGTATCTTTACCAATCAATACCTTGCGCGAGCCGGAACGGGCCAGCACTTTGCCGGCAGCAAAACCCAGCTTCAACACAAAGTCCGGGGTAATGGGCGCTTCACCCACTTTGCCGCGAATCCCATCCGTACCGAAATATTTACGATCGCTCATGCCTTTATCCTTTTGCTCTCCGTGTCGCCTCGACGATGCGCATCGCTTCGACAGTTTCTTTAACGTCATGCACGCGAATAATCTGCGCGCCCTGCATGGCGGCGATCACCGCGCAGCTCAGGCTGCCGGTCAGACGCTGTGCCGGGCCGACGTTTAACAGCTGGCCAATCATCGACTTACGCGACATGCCCACCAGCAGCGGCAGACCATGATGGTGAAAATCACTGAGATGCGCCAGCAGCTCATAATTGTGGCTGAGATTCTTACCGAAACCGAAGCCCGGGTCGAGCAGCAGACGCTCTTTTTTAATGCCGGCCGCTTCACAGCGCGCAATCTGCGCAGCGAAGTAAGCGTCCACTTCGCTTACGATATGCTGATATTCCGGTGCCTGCTGCATGGTGCGCGGTTCGCCCTGCATGTGCATCAGGCATACCGGCAGACCAGTATCTGCGGCGGCCTGTAACGCACCCGGCTCGGACAGCGAGCGGATATCGTTAATGATGTGAGCGCCTACTCGCGCAGCTTCGCGGATCACTTCTGCTTTTGACGTATCCACCGAAATCCACACTTCAAAGCGCTGCGCAATGGCTTCCACCACCGGAATCACCCGCGCCAGTTCCTCTTCCACTGAGACTTCATCGGCACCGGGACGCGTTGATTCGCCGCCCACATCGATAATCGTGGCACCGGCATTCACCATCTCGTTGGTGTGCGTGAGCGCGTCGACCAGCGTGTTGTGCGTTCCGCCATCAGAAAAGGAGTCCGGCGTGACATTTAAAATTCCCATCACATGGGGAAACGACAGATCGAGATGGGTATCACGGGCGTACAACTTCATGGCGAAAATCTCCCTGAGGAATCACTGGATTGTGGAATGTAAAAAACCCCGGACCAGCCGGGGTTTTTGCTTAGGAACAGGCCTGTTACTTGTCGAACTGTTCTGACATGGTGTTGCCTGGGTTTGGCGTACGCGGTTCATCAACCGGACGTGGCGCCTTTGGCGTACCGTTGCTGTCAGAGTTGTTGCTGCCTGGATCTTCCCAGCCTGCTGGCGGACGCACTTCGCGGCGCGCCATCAGGTCGTCGATCTGCGGTGCGTCGATGGTTTCATACTTCATCAGCGCGTCTTTCATCGCGTGAAGGATGTCCATGTTCTCACCCAGAATACGGCGTGCACGCTGGTAGTTGCTGTCGATCAGGTGCTTAACTTCCTGGTCGATGATGCGTGCCGTTTCGTCCGACATGTGTTTGGCTTTCGCCACTGAACGGCCGAGGAACACTTCACCGTCCTCTTCCGCATACAGCAGCGGACCGAGTTTTTCCGAGAAGCCCCACTGCGTCACCATGTTGCGCGCCAGGTTGGTCGCCACTTTGATGTCGTTTGAAGCACCGGTAGAAACGTGTTCCGCCCCGTAGATGATCTCTTCTGCCAGACGACCGCCGTACAGCGTTGAAATCTGGCTCTCCAGCTTCTGACGGCTGGCGCTGATCGCGTCGCCTTCAGGCAGGAAGAAGGTCACACCCAGCGCACGGCCGCGCGGGATAATCGTCACTTTATGCACCGGATCGTGTTCCGGCACCAGGCGACCAATAATCGCATGGCCCGCTTCGTGATACGCGGTGGATTCTTTCTGCGCTTCCGTCATCACCATGGAGCGACGTTCCGCACCCATCATGATTTTGTCTTTCGCTTTCTCGAACTCGACCATCGACACCACGCGCTTGTTGCCACGCGCAGCGAACAGCGCCGCTTCGTTGACCAGGTTCGCCAGATCCGCACCGGAGAAGCCCGGCGTACCACGTGCGATAATCGCGGCATCAATGTCGGTTGCCAGCGGCACACGACGCATATGCACTTTCAGAATCTGTTCACGGCCGCGCACGTCTGGCAGACCTACCACCACCTGGCGGTCAAAACGGCCTGGACGCAGCAGCGCCGGGTCCAGTACGTCCGGACGGTTAGTCGCGGCGATAACGATGATGCCTTCATTGCCTTCGAAGCCATCCATCTCAACCAGCATCTGGTTCAGCGTCTGCTCACGTTCGTCGTGACCACCGCCTAAACCGGCGCCACGCTGACGACCCACCGCATCGATCTCATCGATAAAGATGATGCACGGTGCCGCTTTCTTCGCCTGCTCGAACATGTCGCGCACACGTGATGCACCGACACCGACAAACATTTCTACGAAGTCAGAACCGGAAATCGTAAAGAACGGTACTTTCGCTTCGCCGGCAATCGCTTTCGCCAGCAGCGTTTTACCGGTACCCGGAGGGCCCACCATCAGCACGCCTTTCGGGATTTTACCGCCCAGCTTCTGGAAGCGGCTCGGCTCACGCAGGTATTCCACCAGCTCACCCACCTCTTCTTTTGCTTCGTCGCAACCCGCAACGTCAGCAAAGGTGGTTTTGATCTGGTCTTCGGTCAGCATACGGGCTTTGCTCTTGCCGAAGGACATCGCGCCCTTGCCGCCGCCGCCCTGCATCTGCCGCATAAAGAAGATCCACACGCCAATCAGTAGCAGCATCGGGAACCAGGAGATGAAGATGGAAGCCAGCAGGCTCGGCTCTTCTGGTGGTTCACCCACAACTTTGACGTTTTTGGTCAACAGGTTATCGAGTAACTTGGGATCGTTGACAGGAATGTAGGTCGTGTATTTATTACTGTCTTTTTTGGTTACGTTGATCTCACGCCCGTTAATACGTGCCTCGCGGACCTGATCCTGGTTCACTTCCGACAGGAAGGTTGAATAATCAACCCTACGGCCATTCGACTCGCTGGGCCCAAAGCTCTGGAATACTGACATCAGCACGACCGCGATGACTAACCAGAGAATCAGGTTTTTCGCCATGTCACTCAAGGGATTAACCTCATATTACAACGGTGTTAACAGACAGCGTAGGGTACTATATATCCTTCATACCTGGAATCGCGGCGCTGATGATTTTGCCTGTTTAGCCTGAAACTCAGAATTACGCATCAGAATAAACGCCGTTTCGCCTTGCTTTGATTCCGGTATGGAGGGCTACAGTTTGCGCCCTGTCGCCACAATGTACACTTCGCGCGAACGTGATCGCGAAGCGTCCGGCTTACGAATTTTCACTTTCGTAAACAGGGAGCGAATTTCCCGCAGGTATTCATCGAAGCCATCTCCCTGAAACACTTTCACTACAAAACTGCCGCCAGGTGCCAGTACATCCCGACACATTTCTAACGCCAGTTCAACTAAATACATGGAACGCGGGATATCGACTGCAGGCGTACCGCTCATGTTCGGCGCCATGTCCGACATCACCACCTGCACTTTCTGGTCGCCCACGCGCTCCAGTAACGCTTTCAACACCGCTTCGTCGCGAAAATCGCCCTGCAGGAAGTCAACGCCGACGATGGGATCCATCGGCAGCAGATCGCAGGCAATAATACGGCCACCCGAACCAATCTGTTGTACCACATATTGCGACCAGCCGCCGGGCGCAGCGCCCAGGTCAACCACGGTCATACCGGGTTTGAACAGCTTGTCACCCTGCTGAATTTCATCCAGTTTAAACCAGGCGCGCGAGCGCAACCCTTTTTTCTGTGCCTGTTGCACATATTTATCGCTAAAGTGTTCCTGAAGCCAGCGACTGGAACTGGCCGAACGCTTTTTACCCGTCATAATATTTCCAGTTAAATCGTCATCGTAGCGATAAATCAGCACGCAATGGGTCGCGTTGATTTGGCGATATACCCGAGATGGCGGTAGAATGAACCGTTTTCAATCCCTGAGTAAGCAAAAAATACGATGAATCTGAGTACCAAACAAAAACAGCACCTGAAAGGCCTTGCCCATCCACTGAAGCCAGTGGTCATGCTGGGCGGCAATGGCCTGACTGAAGGCGTGCTCGCCGAGATCGAACAGGCGCTCGAACATCACGAATTGATCAAGGTAAAAATTGCCTCGGAAGATCGTGAAACCAAGCAGCTGATCGTGGACGCTATCGTGCGTGAAACTAAGGCAAACAACGTTCAGGTTATCGGCAACGTGCTGGTGCTGTATCGCCCTGCCAAAGAGCGCAAAATTACTCTGCCACGTTAAGCGTACCGTTACGGCTCGTCCGACGGGCAGAGAAAGTGCCATGCTCCTGCATGGGATAAAAGGCCGCAGCGCGGCCTTTTTCCTTTCTTTACAATATGCAGCTGCGCATTTCAAAGCGTAGCAATATCTTAGATGTATTCCACTTTCAGTACTTCATATTCCACGTCGCCGCCTGGGGTTTTGACAATAGCCACGTCATCGGCCTCTTTGCCCACCAGACCGCGCGCCATCGGCGAATTCACGGAAATCAGGTTCTGTTTAAAGTCCGCTTCGTCGTCACCGACAATCCGGTAAGTAAACTCTTCATCGGTATCGACATTCAGCACGGTGACGGTGGCGCCAAAAATCACGCGGCCGGTTTTCGGCATGGCGGTCACGTCAATCACCTGTGCATTGGAGAGCTTGGCTTCGATCTCCTGAATACGCCCTTCGCAGAACCCCTGTTCTTCGCGCGCAGCGTGGTATTCGGCATTCTCTTTCAGATCGCCGTGCTCACGGGCTTCGGCGATAGAGGCGATGATGCGCGGACGCTTAACGGTTTTCAGTTCGTTCAGCTCTTCACGCAGCTTCTCAGCGCCTTTCAACGTCATCGGAATCTGATTCATTTTGGCTCCTCGTCATCTATCCTGGTTAACGGCGTCATCCTGACCGGTGACAGCAGAAGATCGGCTTCTGCGGCGCGTAACCTCTTTTCACAAGCAAAAGAATCCTGACCCGGAAAGCTTTCCGGGTCAGGTATCGGTTTTGCATTTTGATACGTATTTTACCCCAGAGTTCCCTGTGGGTCATTGTTTACTTTGCACCGTCCGGGGACATAGTATTGACGCCTTCACCCGTCAGTTACCGCGAGATTATGCGATTTTCACGACTTGTTACCGGATTAACCTGTGCGTTTATGCTGCAGGCACAAGCAGCACCCGTTGAAGAATACATGCAGTATTTGCCAGACGGCGCAAACCTGGCGCTGATGGTACAAAAAGTGGGCGCATCCACCCCGATAATCGACTATCACGGCAAACAGATGGCGTTGCCGGCCAGTACCATGAAAGTGATCACCGCGCTGGCGGCACTGCTGGAGCTGGGCCCGGACTTCCGTTTTCAGACCACTCTGGAGACCAAAGGCGCAGTCAGCGATGGCACCTTAAATGGCGACCTGGTAGCGCGCTTTGCCGGCGATCCGACGCTCAGCCGCCAGGATCTGCGCAATATGGTGGCGGCGCTGAAAAAGCAGGGCATCAACCATATCAAAGGCAATCTGGTGATCGACACCTCGGTGTTCGCCAGTCACGATATGGCGCCAGGCTGGCCGTGGAACGATCTGACACAGTGTTTCAGCGCCCCGCCTGGTGCGGCGATTGTTGATAAAAACTGCTTCTCGGTTTCGCTCTACAGTGCCAATACGCCCGGCGAAAACGCTTTTGTGCGCATCGCCTCTTATTATCCGGCGCACATGTTCAGCCAGGTGCGCACGATCGGACGCAACAGCGGTGACGGGCAGTATTGCGAGCTCGACGTGGTGCCCGGCGAGCTTAATCGCTACACGCTGACCGGCTGTATGCGCCAGCGTGCGGAACCACTGCCCCTGGCGTTTGCCGTGCAGGATGGCGCCGCGTGGGCCGGCGAGATCCTTAAAGCGCAGCTGCGCGACGCCGATATTGATTACAGCGGCCATTTAGTGCGCCAGACGCAGGTGACGTCACCGGGCACGGTGCTGGCCTCGACGCAGTCCGCACCGCTGCACAACCTGCTGCACACCATGCTGAAAAAGTCAGACAACATGATCGCTGATACCGTGTTCCGCACCATCGGCCATCACTACTTTAACGTGCCGGGTACTTTCCGCGCCGGTTCGGATGCGGTCAGGCGTGTGCTGCGCGAAAAAGCCGGCGTCGACCTCGGCAATAGCATTCAGGTGGATGGTTCCGGCCTGTCGCGTCACGACCTGATCGCGCCGGATACCATGATGCAGGTGCTGCAGTTCATCGCCAAAAATGACGCTACGCTGAATTATATTTCGATGCTGCCGCTGGCGGGTTATGACGGCACGCTGCAGTATCGCGGCGGTCTGCACGAAGCGGGACTGGATGGCAAAGTGTCGGCAAAAACCGGTTCGCTGCAGGGCGTCTATAATCTGGCTGGGTTCATCACCACGTCGAGCGGTGCGCGCGTGGCCTTTGTCCAGTTCCTCTCTGGCTATGCGGTACCGCCGGAAGACCAGAAAACGCGGCGGATTCCGCTGGTGCGCTTTGAGAGCCGCCTCTATACCGACATTAACAAGAACAACTAATGAAACTGTTGATCGTTGAAGATGATGCGTTATTACAATCGGGGCTAGCGCAGGCGCTGAGCAGCGAGGGCTACGCCGTGGATTGCGCTGGCAGCGCGGCGGAAAGCAACGCCCTGCTGCGCAGCAGCCAGTACAGCCTGATCGTGCTGGATCTCGGTCTGCCGGATCGCGATGGCGCCACGCTGCTGCGCCAGTGGCGACGCGACGGCATCGCGGTGCCGGTGCTGATCCTGACCGCGCGCGATGCGCTGGAGGATCGCGTTGACGGGCTGGACGCCGGTGCCGACGATTACCTGGTCAAGCCGTTTGCACTGGCAGAACTGCAGGCGCGGGTGCGCGCGCTGATCCGCCGCTATCAGGGGCACAGCGACAACCTGCTGCAGCAGGGCGATCTGACGCTCAATCTCAGCTCGCAGCAGGTGCTGCTGGAAAATCTGCCGCTGGAGATCACCCCCAAAGAGTTTGCCCTGCTCACCCGCCTGCTGATGCGCGTGGGGCAGAATGTGCATCGCGAAACGCTGCAGCAGGATCTCTACAGCTGGAACGACGATCCCGGCTCCAACACTTTAGAAGTCCACATTCATAATCTGCGCCGCAAGCTGGGAAAAGATCGCATCAAAACCGTGCGCGGCGTTGGCTACCGGCTGGAACTGCGCGAATGAACAGCATGCGTCAGCGGTTACTGATCATGCTGGCGCTGATTCTCCTCACCTGCCAGGTGATGAGCGCCATCTGGCTGTGGCACGAAAGCCGCGAACAGATCAGTTTCCTCGTCAACGAAACCCTGTCGGCCCAGGCGCGTAACGATCGCGTGGAGAATGAGATCCGTGAGGCCATAGCCTCGCTGTTGCTGCCTTCGCTGGTGATGGTAAGCCTGACGCTGCTACTGTCGTTCTGGGCCATCAACTGGATTATCCGTCCGCTCAAATCGCTACAGGACAGCCTTGCCCACCGCTCTGCCGACAACCTGACGCCGCTGCCGATTTACTCCGAGATGGATGAGATCGTTGCGGTCACCTCCTCTATCAACCAGCTGTTTTCCCGTCTCGACCACACGCTGCAGCAGGAGCGATTATTCACCGCCGACGCCGCGCACGAGCTGCGTACGCCGCTGGCCGGGCTTCGCCTGCATCTCGAGCTTCTGCATCAGCAGCAGGTGCCGCAAAGCGCCATGCTGATTGAGCGTATCGACCAGTTGATGCACACCGTCGAACAGCTGCTGATGCTGTCGCGCGCCGGTCAGGCGCTGGCGGGCGGCCACTATCAGCAGCTACAGTGGCAGCGTGACATCATGCAGCCGCTGATGCCGGAGATGGCTGAACTGTATGCCCAGCGTCAGCAGACGCTGCACTGGCCAGACGGCGACGATGTGCCGCAGCAGGGTGAAGCGGTGCTGCTGCGCCTGATGCTGCGTAATTTGCTGGAGAACGCATCGCGCTACAGTCCGGAAGGCAGCAGCGTGCAGGTGAAGCTGCGTCAGGTGCAACAGCAGGTCTGGGTTGAAGTGTGGGATCAGGGGCCGGGTATTGATGCCGATGCGGCAGAAGAGCTGACGCAGGCGTTCCGGCGGCGCGATCAACGCTATGGCGGCAGCGGCCTGGGCCTGAACATTGTGCTGCGTATTGTGCAGATGCATCGCGGCAGGCTGGAACTGGTCAACCGCGAAGACAGCAGCGGACTGGTCGCCCGCTGCTGTTTGCCAACGCAACTGATTGGCTGAACGCCGTCAGAAGTGGGTGTTGAGGCTCATATAGTAAGTACGGCCTGATTCGTTATAGGTATTGGCACCGGCACCGTAGAGATAAGCGCCGGTGGTGGCGTTACCGGTGGTTTGCGCATTGCCCTCACGGAAGTGGCGCTTATCGAACAGGTTATCGATGCCCAGCGTCACGCTGGCGTACTTATTGATATCGTAAGTACCGCTCAGGCCGACAATCGAGTACGGGCTCACTTTGTCGGTGGCGCTGCCGGTCACCGGCTGTCCTTTGTAGTCGTACTTCTTCGGCGTCTGGGTGCCGTACCACGTCAGGGTGGTTTGCAGCGACAGATCCTGCGTTGCCTGCCAGCTCAGCGTCGAGTTCAGCGTATACTCCGGAATGATCGACAGACGATCACCGGTCTCCTTGTTCTTGCTCTGCAGCATGTAGGTGAAGTTGTTATTCCACATCACGCTGTCAGAGAAAGGAACATTGACCGTACCTTCCAGCCCTTCCACCACCGCTTTCGGCACGTTCTCCCAGCGATAGATATCCGTGGTGCCGTTAGAGGCTTTACCTGAAGGCGCATAGCCAGCTTCAATCTTGTTACGGTAGTCGTTACGGAACCAGGTCAGACCGGCCTGATAACCTTCATGCTTCCACTCCAGCCCAACTTCTTTATTGATGCTGTTTTCCGCTTTCAGATTCGGATTACCCTGCAGATAGCAGGCGCCGGTGCTGGCGGCGCAGCCCTGGCCGTTGCTGTACAGCAGGTAGTTCGGGTTCGTCTGGTACAGACTCGGCGCTTTGTAGGCCCGGCCAATCCCCATCTTCAGCGTGAAGTCATCGCCCAGCCCCTGTGACAGGTTAAGCGACGGGCTCCAGTTGTTGCCAACGATGGAGTGATGATCGAAGCGCAGCGCCGGCGTCAGCATGGTGCTGTCGGTCAGCTCCATGTTGTCTTCGGCAAACAGGGAGAAAATCTCCGCCTGGGCATAAGGACTGCGGCCGGTGCTGGCGATGCCTGGCACAGCGCCATTGCTGGCGGCCTGGGTGGTCGACGAAGGATCTTTCATGCGCTGCTGGTTCCACTCGGTGCCCAGCGTCGCGGTCTGATTGACGCCCAGCTCAAACGGCAGGCTGATTTCACTGTGCAGCAGCACATCGTCCAGCTGGATGGTATTGAACCCGCTGTTGGAGAAGATCCCTTCCGTGCCGCCCGCCAGACCTTCATTAATGCGCGTATTGCGGGTTTTCTCGTAGCGCGCCCAGCTGCTGGTGCTGATGCCGTTGTCCCACGCGCCGGTCCATTTCAGTGAAATATTCTGGCGATACAGACGGTTGGTTTCATCGCCGTACAGGCTCTTCACCAGCGCGTTAGTGTTGGTGTTCTGCGTATCGCCCGCGTACAGGTTGCCCTGACGACTGTAACCAGCCTGCAGCTCCAGCGTCTGCATGGGGGCAAACGCCCAGCTCAGCAACGCATTGATGTCTTTGTTCACCGAGCCTTCGCGGCCTGCCGGGTAGCTGCCAGCATAGCTGCCGGTGCGCGCTGCCGCGTGCCCTTCATTGATGTCGTACGCGTCGGCCTGGGTTTTGGCTAAGCCGCCATACAGCCGGAAGTTGAAGTCGTCGCCCAGCGGCCCTTCAAGGCTGAAGTTGGTGCGTTTGGTTGCCCCTTCCGATTTGTGTTCCGGCGCGTTGAAGTAGGTATTCCACGAACCGTGCCACTGCTGATCGCTGTACTTTTTGGTGATGATGTTCACCACACCGCCCGCCGCGCCGTTACCGTAGCGCACCGCGGCCGGCCCGCGAATCACGTCGATGTGATCAATCATCTCCGGCGGCACCCAGTTGGTATCGCCGCGCGTATCACGCTCACCGCGCCAGCCGAGACGCACTGAGTTACGGCTGGTGATCGGCATGCCGTCCACCATGATCAGGGTATTTTCCGGTCCCATGCCGCGAATATCGATCTGACGGTTGTTGCCGCGCTGGCCGCTGGTCGAGTTACCGGTCAGGTTAACCCCCGGCATGGTACGGATAATTTCTGAGACATCGCGCGCCGGCGGATGCTTTTTGATCTCATCGGCGGTGATGGTGGAAACCCCCGGTGCCTGCAGCGTCTGCTGCTGGGCCGTCACCATTAAGGTGCCACCGTCCATTGCGCTGGCGTCGGGAGAAGAGGCGTTGCTGGAAGTCGTCTTGCTGGAAGTCTCTGCTGCCCAGGCGCTGCCGGAAAGCAGTGAGGCGCTGAGCCCCAGTTCGATCAAAATTGCGAAGGTTAACCGCGAGTAATGCTTCATTTTTTTCATTCCTGGAAGGCCAGTTCTGCGCCACAGCGGAGTGACTGGCGAGCCGGTGAGAAGATCCCTGTCTTTATCGCGCAGCCGTTCACACCTGGCAGGGCCATCCTTTGCTGAATCCCATGACTTACCGGGTGCCAGACGGAACGTGCGTGCTCATTTTGAGCGCAGTCACCCTATTGCAAATGCAAATAATTATCAATAGTATTATTTATCAATCCTATGTAAACCTCCCCGTACAGACGGCGACTGGCAGCCCCTATGACCTGGCGAAATGATGGAATTGGTAGCGAAGCCTGGTGGCAGGAGCAACAGACTCAGGGCATTCCGCGCATTGAGCCGCAGCAGGATGGCACCTGTCTGGTGACCTTCTTCTGGCGCGATCCGCAAGGCAGTGAAACCACCTCCCACACCCAGCGCGTGTGGATCAACATCACCGGCGTGACCGATCACCACCAGCGGCGCCCGCCGCAATCGCTGATGCGCGTCGCCAGTAGCGATGTCTGGTACTGGCAAACCGTGCTGCCGTCACACTGGCGCGGCAGCTACTGCCTGATGCCGGATCGGCAGGCCAGCGATTTCAGCGGCGAGCCTGACATGCATGCGCTGCGCCACTGGTGGCGCGAAAAATTCCCTGCCGCGCAGGCCGATGCGCTCAATCCGCTGCGCAGCTGGTCCGGCGGACGCGGCATGGGCGTGTCACCGCTGCACCTGCCTGACGCGCCCGACCAGCAGGTGTGGCGTGCGGTGGATGAGGGCCGCGCCCCGGCGCTGACGCTGCAGGAGCAGCAGTGGGACAGCGCGCTGCTCGGCAATCGTCGCCGGGTGTGGCTGTACGCCACAGGCGAGGCGCAGCACGGCCCGCGTCCGCTGGCGATACTGCTCGATGGTCAGTTCTGGGCGCAGCAGATGCCGATTGCCGGACCGCTGCAGCAGCTGACCGCCGCGGGCAAGCTGCCGCCGGCGGTCTACCTGTTTATCGACATCATCGATCGCGAACACCGCAGCCGCGAGCTGCCATGCAATCCGCAATTCTGGCAGGCGGTGCAGCAGGAGCTGTTGCCGCAGGTGGCACGCTGGATGCCGTACGATGCGCAGCCGGCGCGCACGCTGGTTGCCGGACAAAGCTTCGGCGGTCTGGCCGCGGTGTTTGCCGCGCTGCACTTTCCCCACACCTTTGGTAATGCGCTCAGCCTGTCCGGCTCCTTCTGGTGGCCCGAGCGCGGTAACCCGCATGGCTGGCTGTTGCAGGCGCTGGACCATGGCCTGGAACCTCGCCAGCCGCTGCGTTTCTGGCTGGAGGCAGGCCAGCGTGAAGGCCTGATTCTGCAAGCCAATCAACAATTACAACAACAACTTACCGCTGCCGGCTATCAGGTGCATTACCAGTCGGTAGAGGGCGGCCATGACGCGCTGTGCTGGCGCGGTGGCCTGCTCGACGGTCTGCAAGCTTTGTGGCGCAATCCAAATTCATTCATCACGCCAGACGTGAACCGGAGCGACAGTAAATTCTCTGATGAACGACACTATGATTGACCAACAAACTCTGCCGCTGGTGGCAGCGCAGCCTGGCATCTGGATCGCCGACCAGCTCAGCCGCCATCACAACGCCTACGCGGTCGCGCACTTTGTCGAACTGCGCGGCGACATCAACAGCGCGCTGCTGGCGCAGGCCATTGTCGACGGCATGCAGGAAGCCGATACCCTGAATATGGCGTTCGGCGAAATCGACGGCGAGCCGCTGCAGTGGCCGCAGCCGCAGACCTTCAGCCTGCCAGACATCGTTGATCTGCGCGGCGAAGCGGATGCCGCTGCCGCCGCGCGCGCCCTGATGCGTGCCGATATGCAGGGCGACCTGCGTGTGCTGAGTGGCGCACCGCTGTGGCACCATCGTCTGTTCCGCCTCGGCGAGCAGCACTGGTTCTGGTATCAGCGCTATCACCATCTGGTGGTGGATGGCTTCAGCTTTACCGCGCTGACACGCCGCATCGCCAATCTGTACAGCGCCGCCGTACAGCAGCAGCCGCCTGAGCCGACACCGTTTATTCCGTTCAGCGCCGTGGTTGACGAGTATCAGCGCTATCAGCAGTCGGCGTCTTACAGCCGTGACGGCGAATTCTGGCGCGAAAAAGGCCGCGCCCTGCCCGCGCCCGCCTCGCTGTCGCCATTGCCGCTGGCCGGTCAGAGCGCCAGCACCGATCTGCTGCGCCACAGCGTTACGCTGGATCGTCACCGCTTCCAGACGCTGACCAGCCAGCATCCACAGCACAGCGCCGCCGATCTGGCCTTTGCACTGGTAGCGCTGTGGCTGGCTCGCCTCAGCGGGCAAAATGATTTTGCTGCCGGCTTCATCTTCATGCGTCGCATCGGCTCCGCCGCGCTGTGCGCCACCGGTCCGGTGATCAACGTGCTGCCAATGGCGGTGCATTATCAGCCGGGACAAACGCTCGGCGATCTCGCCGCTCAGCTGGCCGCGGAAGTGAAAAAAATGCGCCGTCATCAGCGTTACGATGCTGAACAGGTGCAGCGCGATCTCGGCCGCCTCGGCGATAGCGATCCACTGTATGGCCCGGTGATCAACCTGAAGATGTTTGACTACCAGCTCGATTTCGCTGGCATTGAAGGCATCACGCATCAGCTGGCCTCCGGCCCGGTGCGCGACCTGGAAATCGCGATTTACCTCAGCGAGCACGGCGATCTGACGCTGGAGCTGCTGGCGAACGCGCAGCGCTATGCTGCCGAGACGCTGCAGCGCCATGCCAGCCGCTTTGCCCTGCTGCTCAGCCAGCTGGCCGCGCAGCCGCAGCGCGCGCTGGGCGAGCTCGATCTGCTGACGCCAGCGGAGCAGCAGCAGATTGCGGCCATCAATCAGACCGCCCATCCGCTGCCGGCGGAAACCCTGGCGTCGCTGCTGGCGCAGCAGGCGCAGCGCACCCCGGACGCACCGGCGCTGGCCGATGCGCAGCACCAGCTGAACTATCGCCAGATGCAGCAGCAGGTATTCGCGCTGGCGGCCGATCTGAGCGCGGCCGGCGTGCAGCGGGGCGATATCGTCGCCGTGGCGCTGCCGCGTTCAGTGCAGCTGTCGCTGGCGCTGCAGGCGATTGTGACGCTCGGGGCCGCTTATCTGCCGCTGGATACCGGCTATCCGGACGAGCGGCTCCAGCTGATGCTGGAAGACGCCGCGCCCAAAACGCTGATTACCACTGCCGCGCTCAGTGCCCGCTTCCGCGCCATCGCGCCGGTCAGTCAGCTGCACTTTGACACCCTGTACAATGCCGAACATGCACCGGCCCCGGCCAGCGCGCCGACGCCGCAGGATGGCGCGTACATCATCTATACCTCCGGCTCTACCGGCCGGCCGAAAGGCGTACTGGTCGGCCATCAGGCGATCGTTAATCGCCTGCTGTGGATGCAGGATCGTTATCCGCTGCAGGCGGATGACGTGGTGCTGCAGAAAACGCCGAGCAGCTTTGATGTCTCGGTGTGGGAGTTCTTCTGGCCGCTGCTGGTCGGCGCGCAGCTGGTGATGGCGCCGCCGGATGCACACCGCGATCCGGAAGCCTTACAGCAACTGTTTGCCCGCTACAAAGTCACCACCACGCATTTCGTACCCTCGATGCTGGCGGCCTTTGTCGCGGCGCTCGACCACCCGGCCGCGATAGCGTGCTGCGCCAGCCTGCGCAACGTGTTCTGCAGCGGTGAAGCATTGCCCACCGATCTGTCGCGCAGCTGGGAAACATTGACCCGCGTGCCGCTGCACAATCTGTATGGGCCAACCGAAGCGGCCGTTGATGTCAGCTGGTATCCGGCGTATGGCGCGGCGCTCGCCGCCGTCGATGGCCCGAGCGTACCGATCGGCTTCCCGGTATGGAACACTGGCCTGCGCATTCTTGATGCGCAAATGCAGCCGGTGCCGCCGGGCGTGGCCGGCGATCTCTATCTTACCGGCATTCAGCTGGCACATGGCTATCTCAACCGGCCGGAGCTGACCGCCAGCCGCTTTATCGCCGACCCGTACGCCGCTGGCGAGCGCATGTACCTGACCGGCGACGTAGCGCGCTGGCTGGACAACGGTGCGGTGGAGTATCTCGGGCGCAGCGATGACCAGCTGAAGATCCGCGGTCAGCGTATTGAGCTGAACGAAATCGATCATGCGCTGTGCGCCCAGCCCGGCATTGAGCAGGCGGTGACGCATGCGGTGGTGCTGGGCTGTGCGGCGGCACAGGGCGATGCGCGTCAGCTGGTGGGCTACGTGGTTGCGCCTCAGCCGGTGGATGGCGATGCGCTGCGTCAGGCGCTGGCACAGCAGCTACCGGCACACATGGTGCCGGTGGCCATCGTCCAGCTGGAGGCGCTGCCGCTCAGCAGCAACGGCAAACTGGATCGCAAAGCGCTGCCGCTGCCGCAGAGCACCACGCAGCGCCAGGGGCGCGCGCCACTGCCCGGTTTAGAGAGCACGCTGGCCGCAGCGTTCTGCCGCCTGCTGGCCTGCGACACGATCGGTGCGCAGGATGATTTCTTTGCGCTCGGTGGCCATTCGCTGCTGGCGATGCGCCTTGCTGCGCAGCTGCGCCGCGAGCTCCAGCTGCCGGTCTCGGTCGGGCAGATCATGATCGCCCCGACAGTGGAAAAACTGGCGGCGCTGCTGAGCGATGGACAATCCCATCAGCAGGCGGGCTTTGAAGCGGTGCTGCCGCTGCGTAAAGGCAGCGGACCGACGCTGTTCTGCTTCCACCCGGCGTCCGGCTTCGCCTGGCAGTTCAGCGTGCTGCAGCGTTACCTTGACCCACGCTGGTCACTGGTCGGCATTCAGTCGCCAGACACGCAGGGACCACTGAACCAGAGCGCGCACCTCGATGAGGTCTGTGAAGCGCATTTGCATACGCTGCGAGAGGTACAACCGCACGGGCCCTACTATTTCCTCGGCTACTCGCTGGGCGGTACGCTGGCGCAGGGCATTGCTGCCCGGCTGGAAGCGGCGGGTGAAGAGGTCGCCTTCCTTGGCCTGCTCGACACCTGGCCGCCGGAAACGCAGAACTGGGATGAGAAGCGCGGCGAGAATGTGCTGGATCCGGCGGTGCTGGAGGAGGTGAATCGCGAGCGCGAACAGTTTATCGCCGCGCAGCGCCATCAGGCCGGTGAAGAGATGCAGGCCATGTTCGATACCATCGAAGCCAACTACGCCAGCTCGGTGCGTCTGCTGGCCACGGCGCGCAGCGCACGCTTCGGCGGCCGCGCTACGCTGTTCCTCGCCGAACAGACGCAGCAGCCAGGCCAGGATGCGCGCCGCGCCTGGGCGCCCTATGTCGGTGAGCTGACGGTGTGGCCGATGGATTGCGCCCACGTCGAGATTATCTCGCCTCGCATGTTTGAGCAGATCGGGCCACTGTTGCAGCAGTTGCTGGCGTAGCGGTTTTGCCCTCACCCTCTCCCGACGGGAGAGGGAACCGTATGGCAGAAAACGTTTACACCACCGCCCCTTCTCGGCTTTAGCGCCCGCGCCCCAGCGGCACAATCATTGGCGTATGCGCCACCGGATCCTCAACAATCACACAGCGTAATCCGTACACCTGCTCAATCAGCGCCGGCGTCACAATCTCGCCAGGCTTGCCCTCGGCAATGATCCTCCCGTGACGCATGGCGATCAGATGGGTGGCGTAGCGGCAGGCGTGATTAAGGTCGTGCAGCACCACCACCAGCGTGCGGCCATGCTGCTGATTGAGCGTCTGCATCAGCTCAAGCAGCTCAATCTGGTGGGTAATATCCAGCCAGGTGGTGGGCTCATCCAGCAGCAGCAGCGGCGTCTGCTGCGCCAGTACCATGGCGATCCACACGCGCTGACGCTGCCCGCCGGACAGGGTATCGACCGCCTGTTGCGCCAGATCCGCCACGCCGGTGGCCAGCATCGCCTGCTGCACCGCCGCTTCATCCTCCGCGCGCCAGCGGCCAAACAGTGACTGATGCGGATAACGTCCGCGCGCCACCAGCTCGCTCACGCTGATGCCCGCCGGTGCGTTCGAACTCTGCGGCAGCAGGCCAAGGCGGCGCGCCACCTCTTTGGTGGGATAACGTGCAATTGCCTCGCCGTCCAGCAGCACGTCGCCTTTCAGCGGTGCCTGCAGGCGGCTGAGAGTACGCAGCAGGGTGGATTTACCGCAGGCGTTAGGGCCGATAATCACGGTCAGCTCCCCTTGCGGAATCGCCACCGACAGATTTTCCGCCACCACTTTTTTGTCATAACCCAGCGTCAGGCCTTCGCCATACAGCCGTGAAGGAATATCGATCATTGGCGTCGCGCCTCCCGCACCAGTAACGCAATCAGATAGAGTCCGCCCAGGCTGACGGTGATCACGCCAACCGGCAGTTGATAAGGCAGGAACAGATGCTGCGCGGCATAATCGGCGGCGCACAACAGCAGCGCGCCGCACAGCGCTGCCAGCCACAACGCGCCTTTTTCCCCGCCGCTCAGCCGGCGCGCAATCTGCGGGGCCAGCAGCGCCACGAACGAGATCGGCCCCGCCAGCGCGGTGGACGCTGCGGTCAGCAGCACGCCCAGCAGCATCAGCCACAGGCGGCTGCGCTCCACCGGCACGCCGAGCGCGCAGGCGGTGTCGTCGCCCATCTCCAGCAGACGCATGCGGCGCGTTAACAGCGCCACCAGCAGCAGTGACAGCAGCAGCACCGTCACCACCGGCGGCGTTTTCGCCCAGGTGATGCCGTTGAGCGAGCCGGCGCTCCACAGCCCGGCGCTGAGCGCCGACTCCAGCGAAGCGCTGATAATCAGCCAGGCATTGAGCGCCATCAGCAGCGCGCGCACGCTAATGCCCACGATGATTAACCGAAACGTTTCCACCCCGTTGCGCCAGGCAAACAGATACACCAGCGCAGCCGTCGCGATACCGCCGATCAGCCCGGCCCCGGTCATCGCGGTAATACTTTGATTGAACAGCACCAGCGCCACCAGCACACCGCTATAAGCGCCGGTATTGAAGCCGAGGATATCCGGGCTGCCGAGCGGGTTACGCAGCAGCGACTGAAAAATTGCCCCGCTGACACCCAGCGCCGCACCGATCAGCAGCGCCATCAGCACGCGCGGCAGCCGCCACTCCACCACAATCAGCTGCACGTTGGCCGCTCCCTGCCCGCGCAGCGCCTGCCACACCTGCTCCGCCGTAACCGGCAGCGCACCGCGCGTCAGCGCCAGCCACGTCAGCAGCGCACACGCTAATAGCAGCCAGCCGCCATGCAACCAGGCACGCCGCGTCATAGTCCACCTCGCCCGCGCTGGCGCCGTACCAGCAAAATCAGCATCGGCGCGCCAAGGATGGCGGTCACTATTGAGACACGCAGTTCGCCTGCCACCATCATCCGCCCCAGAATATCCGCCGCCAGCAGCAGCGCCGGGGTGATCAGCGCCGTCGCCGGCAGCAGCCAGCGGTGATCGTTGCCCACCAGCCAGCGGGCAAAATGCGGTGTCATCAGGCCGATAAAAGCGATCGGCCCGACGGCGGCGGTCGCCGCGCCGCTCAGTAAGGCAATCGCCAGCAGGCCCAGCAGTTGAGTGCGCACCACGTGCGTGCCCAGCGCCGCCGCCATATCGCCGCCCATGCTCAGGCTGTTCAGCGATTGCGCCAGCCCCAGCGCCAGCGCCGCACCGGCCAGCACCGCCGGGCTCAGGGTGCGCAACACGCTGAAATCGCGGATATCCAGCGAGCCGCTCTGCCAGAAGCGCAGGTGATCGTAAATGTCCGGATTGAGCAGCGACAGGCCGGAGGTTAAGCCCTCCAGCACCGCCGCCAGCGCCACGCCCGCCAGCGTCAGACGCACCGGATTGACGCGCCCGCCGCCCATCGCGCCAATCACCGTCATCAGCAATGCCGCCAGCAGTGCGCCGCTGAAGGCCAGCGTCAGCCACTGCAGCGGGGAGTCCGCCCCCAGCAGCGCGATGCCGAGCACGATGGCAAAACCGGCACCGGCGTTCACACCCAGAATGCCCGGCTCGGCCAGCGGATTACGCGTCAGGCTCTGCATCAGCGCGCCAGCCAGCCCCAGCGCCACACCCGCCAGCAGACCGGCCAGCGTGCGCGGCAGGCGCGCATCGCGCACGATGATGCACTCCGCGCTGGAGCAGGAGGCGGTGAGAGCGTGATACACATCGGAAAGCGGTATTGATTTGGCACCCAGCATCAGACTGAGCGCCATGAGGAGCAAAAGCAGAATCCCTGAGCCTGCTAATGCACGGATCTGGCGCATAGCGTTCTAAACCTTCACTGTTCGACGTCGTTGCGGTGCAACGTAATGTGATAATGATATTTGTTATCGTTATTACTCGCGTTTGCCTATGTTACCATGAGTCGCCTCGCGGATGATGAGGAAAATTGGTGCAAAAAGGCGAAACAATGAACAAACCCTCTCACTTTATCGATCTCTCACTGCTGAAAACCCACGCGGCGTTTCGCGCGGTGTTTATTGCGCGTTTTATCTCGATTGTGGCGCTCGGCATGCTGGCCGTTGCCGTACCGGTGCAGATTCAGCAGATGACCCATTCCCCGCTGCTGGTGGGCCTCGCCGTCACACTGTCCGCTGCCGGCATGTTTACTGGCCTGTTGACCGGCGGCGTGCTGGCCGATCGCTATGAGCGTAAGAAGTTGATCCTGTTTGCCCGCACCACCTGCGGGCTGGGCTTTGTCGCGCTGGCGATAAATGCCGCGCTGCCCGCGCCTTCGCTGCTGGCGGTCTATCTGCTTGGCTTGTGGGACGGCTTTTTTGGCGCGATTGGCGTCACGGCGCTGCTGGCCGCTACGCCAGCGCTGGTGGGGCGCGAAAACATCATGCAGGCCGGTGCCATTACCATGCTGACGGTGCGCTTCGGCTCGATTTTATCGCCGGCAATTGCTGGTGTAGTGATCGCGCACGGCGGCGTGCTGTGGAATTACGGACTGACCGCCTTCGGCACGCTGCTGACGGTGCTGACACTGCTGAAGCTGCCTGCGCTGCCCCCGCCTCCGCAGCCGCGCGAGCATCCGTTGCGGGCGCTGGCAACCGGCGTGCAATTCCTGTTCGCCAGCCCGCTGGTCGGCATGGTGGCGCTGACCGGTGCGCTGGTAACGCTGGCCAGCGCCATCCGCGTGCTGTACCCGGCGCTGGCACCGCACTGGTCAGTCAGCGCCGACCAGCTCGGCATGCTGTACGCCGCCGTGCCGCTCGGTGCCGCCGTGGGTGCATTTACCAGTGGCAGGCTGAAACAGGCGGCGCGCCCGGGGCGGCTGGTGCTGGGCAGTGCCGTGGCCGGTTTCGTTGCCCTGGGCCTGTTCAGCCTGATGCCGACGCTGTGGCTGGCGCTGCTGTGTCTGGCGGGCTTCGGCTATTTCAGTGCCATCAACAGCCTGGTGCAGTACGCAATGATTCAGCTGCTGACGCCAGATCATCTGCTGGGCCGCATCAACAGCCTGTGGACGGCGCAGAACGTGTGCGGCGATGCCCTCGGCGCCGCGCTGATTGGTGCCCTCGGTTCGTGGCTGTTACCGGCGCAGGCTGCCGCGGCGTTTGGCTGTGCCGCGACAGGGCTTGGCGTCATGATGTGGCTGATGATGAAAGGATTACGGCGCTATCAGGCGCCCGCGCCCGTGCTGGCGCAGCAAACATCATGATTTGACGAACAGCTGATGCAGACGCGTCAGCAGATTGCTGGCGCTGTAGTAATCCAGGCGGAAGTTGTCAATACCCATCGCATAGACCTGCTTATCGCGCACCGCCGCGTTTTGTGCCAGGAACGGGTTGCTCAGCACTGACTGCGCGGTTTTGTCATCGCCGGCAAACAGCAGGAAGCTGTGGCCGGTCAGGCTGGCGGCGAGATTCTCGCCCGAGAGCTGAATAATGTCTTTGCGCTGGCCCATGCTGTGCCCCTGTTGCGTGTCAGCCGGCGGCTGCGCCAGGGAAAAACCGAGCTGCTGCAACAGTTTGCCCTGCGCCGATGCGGCGGTCCACAGATTCACCGCCCGGCCATCACCGTTCCATACCATCGCGGAGACCGGCTGCGGTGGCAGCGTAATGGCCTGCTTCAGCGCCGCTTCGCGATCGTCGAACTCTTTTACGCGCTGCGCCGCCTGTGCTTCATGGCCGGTGGCCTGCCCCAGCAGCGTAACCACATCCTGCCAGCTCTTATCGTCGTAGTTGACCACCAGCGTGGGGGCAATGGCGGACAGCTGACTGACCAGCTTCAGGGCGGAGTCATTACCGGTGGCGCTGACGATGATCAGATCCGGGGCTTGCGCCGCAATCGCCTCGGCGCTCGGTTCACCAATATACAGCCGCTTAACGTGGCGCTGCTTTGCCACCTCGCCCCACTGACGGAAGAAGCCCTGATCGTCGGCCAGGCGGCTTTTCGGTGCGGTCGCGCCTGAGGCGATGACCGGCGCGTCAATCGCCAGCAGCGAGCCGGTCAGCGTGACGCTGGTGGAGACAATGCGCTGCGGTGCCTGGTGAAGCGTTACCGTTCCGGTCGCGCCCTGTACGCTGCGCGGCCAGCCCTGGTCGGCCCGCGCTGTCCCTGACAGCAACTGGAAAATAAACAACAGGACAGCCATGCCCCATAAACCGCATTTATTCATAAGTTTTGATCCACCTTTTAGCTTAATGCCTTGCCCGGCGTCAGTCGCCGCTTACGTCTGACAGCACGGTAAATCCCGCGAATGGATTGACTCTTTGCCCCTTTCGACGTAGGTTACAGAGCCATAATAAAAATGATAATCATTCTTAATAATCTTATCATTTATAGGTGAAAATTATGGTGGAAAGCTCCACGTTTGAAAATGCCTGGCTGAAGGATTTTTCCGCGCTGTGCCGCGGTTTCCTTTTCACCTCGCCATGGCGCAGCCTGGCCACCCAGGGGTGCTATACCACGATCAACACGCCGGTGGGCGATGCCGCGCTGCTGCAGGGCGACTTTCAACAGCAGCTGCGCCAGCACTTTGCCGCGGCGAAAAAGCAGGGGATCGCCAATCCGCTGCTGGTGGGCGCGATTCCGTTTGACGTCAGCCAGCCAGCGTCGCTGTTCATACCCGAATCCTGGCAGAGCTTTAATCGCGCCGACCTGCAACAGGCGCTGCCGGTGCAGCAGAGCGATCTGCCGGCAGTGCGGCGGCGGACGGCAGTGCCAGACCACGCGGTATTTACCCGCATGGTGGCCGACGCCGTTGCCACCATCCAGCGCGGCGATCCGGACAAAGTGGTGCTGTCGCGCCTGATGGATATCGTCACGGAGCAGCCGGTGGATACCGCCGCGCTGATGCAGCGCGTGATCGCGCAAAATCCCAATAGCTACCATTTCCATCTGCCGCTGGCGGAAGGCGGCGCGCTGGTGGGCGCCAGCCCGGAACTGATGCTGCGCAAACAGGGGCGCGATTTCTCCTCCTGCCCGCTGGCCGGCTCGGCGCGCCGCCATCATGACGACGCCAGCGCCGATCGCGCGGCAGGTAACACCCTGATGGCGTCAGCCAAAGATCGACACGAACATCAGCTGGTGACCGACGCGATGCGCAGCACGCTGCAGCCGCGTAGCCGCCTGCTGTCAGTGCCTACCGTGCCGTCGCTGATCACCACCGCCACGCTGTGGCATCTGGCGACGCAAATCGATGGCGAAGTGCAGGATGAGCGCGAAAACGCGCTGTCGCTGGCGGCGCTGCTGCACCCAACCCCTGCCCTGAGCGGCTTCCCGCACGCCCGCGCGCAGCAGCTGATTCAGCAGCTCGAACCCTTTGATCGCCAGCTGTTTGGCGGCATCGTCGGCTGGTGCGACAGCGAAGGCAATGGCGAATGGGTGGTGACCATTCGCTGCGGAACGGTAAACGGCACGCGCGTGCGGCTGTTTGCCGGCGCTGGCATCGTCGCCGACTCGCAACCGGAATCAGAATGGCGTGAAACGGGTGTGAAGCTGGACACCATGTTGCGCGCTTTTGGACTGCAATAAAGGAACAAGCATGAGCATTCCCTTCAGCCGCTGGCCGGCACATCTGGCCGCGCGCTATCGCGAGAAAGGCTACTGGATCGACGTGCCGCTGACCGACATCATCGACCGCCATCGCGAAAACGACGCTATCGCCGTGATCGACGGCCCTTTGCAACTCAGCTACCGCCAGCTGGCGCAACGCAGTGATAATCTGGCGGCGGCGCTGCAGCGGCGCGGTTTACAGCGCGGTGACACGGCGCTGGTGCAGCTCGGCAACGTGGCCGACTTTTACGTTACGCTGTTTGCCCTGTTTAAGCTGGGCGTGGTCCCGGTGTACGCGCTGTTCAGCCATCAGCGCACTGAACTGCTGGCCTATGCGCAGCAGATTGCACCGAAACTGCTGATTGCCGATCGCCAGCACGCGCTGTTTGCCAGCGACGACTTCATCGCCACGCTGTGCGAGGCGCAGCCCACGCTGCAGCAGGTGATCCTGCGTAACGACGCGCAGGCGGAAAATACGCTGGCGTCGCTGCAGGATGAAGCGGCTGGCAATTTTGTCGCGACACCGACGGCCGCCGATGAAGTGGCGTTTTTCCAGCTCTCCGGCGGCAGCACCGGCACGCCGAAGCTGATTCCGCGCACCCACAACGACTATTACTACAGCATCCGCGCCAGCGACGAGATTTGCCACATCAATGCCGACACGCGCTATCTGATCGCCCTGCCCGCGCCGCATAACTTCGCCATGAGTTCCCCCGGTTCGCTCGGGGTGTTCTATGCCGGTGGCCAGGTGATTCTCGCCGCGGATCCCAGCGCCACGCTCTGCTTCCCGCTGATTGAGCAGCACCAGGTGACCGATACCGGACTGGTGCCGCCGGCGGTCGGCCTGTGGTTGCAGGCAATTCAGGAGTGGGGCAGCAATACAGCGCTGGCCTCGCTGCAGCGCATTCAGGTGGGCGGAGCCAAACTGGGCGAAACGCTGGCCGCACGCATTCAGCGTGAAATCGGCTGCCAGCTGCAGCAGGTGTTTGGCATGGCGGAAGGGCTGGTTAACTACACGCGCTTCGGCGATGACGAGCAAACAATTCTGACTACCCAGGGGCGGCCGATTTCGGAAGATGACGAAGTGTGGGTGGCCGACGAGAACGGCAATCCGCTGCCGCCGGGCCAGGTGGGTCGCCTGATGACGCGCGGCCCTTACACCTTCCGGGGTTACTACAACAGCCCGGAGCACAATGCCGCCAGCTTCGACGCCAACGGTTTTTACTGCTCAGGCGATCTGATTGAGATCAACGCTCAGGGTTACATCACCGTACAGGGACGCGAAAAGGATCAGATCAACCGCGGCGGCGAGAAGATCGCGGCCGAAGAGATTGAAAACCTGCTGCTGCGCCATCCGGATGTGATCCACGCCGCGCTGGTGTCCATGCATGACGAGCTGATGGGTGAAAAGAGCTGTGCCTTCATTGTGGCGCGCCAGCCGGTGAAACCGGTCGCGCTGCGCCGCCATCTGCGCGAGCTGGGCATTGCCGAATTCAAACTTCCCGACCGCATTACCTGCGTCGACGCCCTGCCGCTTACCCCGGTGGGCAAAGTGGATAAAAAACGTTTACGCCAACAGCTTGCTGAGCAGACGCAAGCCTGATTTTTTCCGGAGATTGTAATGGCTATTCCAAAACTGACCTCTTATGCGCTGCCCGCCGCCACTGAGCTGCCGGCTAACAAAGTACAATGGGCGCTGGAGCCGCAGCGCGCGGCGCTGCTGATTCACGATATGCAGGCCTATTTCCTCAACTTCTGGGGCGAAGACAGCCCGCTGGTGAATCAGGTGGTGGAGAACATTGCTCGCCTGCGCGCTTACTGCAAAGCGCAGGGCATTCCGGTGTTCTATACCGCCCAGCCCAACCAGCAAAGCGATGAGGATCGCGCGCTGCTGAATGATATGTGGGGACCAGGGCTGAACAAACATCCGGATCAGCAGAAGATCGTCGACGCGCTGGCGCCGGATCAGGACGATCAGGTGCTGACTAAATGGCGCTACAGCGCGTTCGTGCGCTCGCCGCTGGAGTCTATCCTGCAGGAGATGGGCCGCGATCAGCTGATCATTACTGGCGTGTATGCCCACATCGGCTGCCTGACCACCGCTACCGACGCCTTCATGCGTAACATCCAGCCGTTTATGGTGGCCGATGCGCTGGCCGACTTCTCGCGCGACGAGCATATGATGGCGCTGACTTACACCGCAGGTCGCAGTGGCAAAGTGGTGATGACCGCCGACCTGATGCCGCTGCCACAGAGCAAGGACGCACTCCGCGCGCTGATTCTGCCGCTGCTGGAAGATGATGACGTGCCTGAAGATGATGAAAACCTGATCGATTATGGGCTGGATTCAGTGCGCGTGATGGCGCTGGCGGCGCGCTGGCGTCAGGTGCACAGCGATATCGACTTCATCAGCCTGGCGAAAAACCCCAGCATTGATGGCTGGTGGGCGCTGCTGTCACGGGTGCCAGCCCAATGAGCGCCTGTTTTGATTTCAGCGGAAAAATTGTCTGGGTGACCGGTGCCGGCAAAGGCATCGGCTACCACACCGCACTGGCGTTCCATCAGGCCGGTGCGGAGGTGACCGGTTTTGATTTGCACTTTGGCCAGGATGACTATCCGTTCGCCACCTGCCAGCTGGACGTCGCCGACAGCGCTGCGGTGCGCGACTGCTGTCAGTCACTGCTGGCCAGCCAGCCGCGGCTGGATATCCTGGTGAACGGCGCAGGCATTCTGCGCATCGGCAGCACCGATGCGCTGTCGTTTGCTGACTGGCAGGCCTGTCTCGCCGTGAACGCCGGCGGCGCGTTTAACCTGTTCCAGCAGACGCTGCCGGTCTTCCGCCAGCAGCGCGCTGGCGCGATTGTCACCATCGCCTCTAACGCCGCGCACGCCCCGCGCCTCGGCATGTCAGCCTATGGCGCGTCCAAAGCAGCGCTGCGCAGCCTGTGCCAGACGGTTGGGCTGGAGATGGCACCGTATGGCGTGCGCTGCAATATTGTCTCACCGGGATCAACCGATACCGATATGCAGCGCAGCCTGTGGCATACGCCGGAAGCCGAGCAGGAGATGATCAACGGTTTCCCGGATCAGTACAAACTGGGGATCCCGCTGCGTAAGATCGCCCAGCCGCAGGAGATCGTGAACAACATCCTGTTCCTGGCCTCGGATCTTGCCAGCCACGTGGTGCTGCAGGATATTGTGGTGGATGGTGGCGCAACGCTGGGAGCCTGAGGCATGGCAATCTGGAAACGTACGGTGGATCTTGCCACGCTGAATCAGCTGGGCGATAACTCGCTGGTGGCGCATCTGGGCATCGTGTTTACCGCCATCGGTGACGATTATCTGGAGGCCACCATGCCGGTAGACAGCCGCACGCAGCAGCCGTTTGGTCTGCTGCACGGCGGCGCGTCGGTGGTGCTGGCGGAGTCGATGGGCTCCATTGCCGGTTACCTGAGCGTGGAAGAAGGTAAAAGCGTGGTGGGCATTGAGGTGAGCGCCAGCCATCATCGGGCGGTGAGCAGCGGCGAGGTGCGCGGTGTTTGTCGTCCGCTGCATCTGGGGGCGCGCAATCAGAGCTGGCAGATTGAGATACGCAATGGTCGCGATCAGCTGTGCTGCAGTTCGCGGCTGACGGTGGCGGTGCTGGGGTAGGTTTGGTTCCTCTGCGGCCTGATGCCCTCACCCTGCCCTCTCCCACGGGGAGAGGGAATGATTGTGCGGCCTGGTGCTTTCTCCTGCGGGGAGAGGGAATGATGGTGCGGGCTGGTGCTCTCCTGCGGGGAGAGGGATGATGGTGCGGGCTGGTGCTCTGCGCTAAACAGCAATAAAAAAAGCGGCCATCTGGCCGCTTTTTTCGCTGACATCAACGCTGATAAATGATCTCGACGCCTTCGTCGTCGTCTTCATCCCAGTCGTCATCCCAGTCTTCTTCTTCTTCCACTTCCTGAGCATTTTCCAGCGCTTCACGGTGGTAATCATCCCACATGAAGGCCACTTTTTCTGGCTGCTTCGCTTCTTCTTCCGCTTCTTTTGGATTCGCGATGATAAAGCTCATCACATCCCAGCACAGCTCATTGACACCGTCACGGCTGGCGGCGGAGATCAGATAGTATTTCTCATCCCAGCCCAGCGCTTCGGCAATCGCTTTAGCGCGGCTTTCCGCCTCTTCACGGCTCAGCAGGTCGGTTTTGTTGAATACCAGCCAGCGCGGTTTCTGGTACAGCTTGTCGCTGTATTTCTCCAGCTCGCCGAGAATGATGCGGGCGTTCTCTACCGGATCGGATTCGTCGATTGGCGCGATGTCGATGAGGTGCAGCAGCACACGGCAGCGCTCCAGATGCTTGAGGAAGCGAATTCCGAGGCCCGCGCCTTCCGCCGCGCCTTCAATCAGGCCGGGAATGTCGGCGACCACGAAGCTCTTTTCGCTGTCCATACGTACCACGCCGAGGCTTGGCACCAGGGTGGTGAACGGATAATCCGCCACTTTTGGCTTCGCCGCTGATACCGCGCGGATAAAGGTCGATTTACCGGCGTTAGGCAGACCCAGCATCCCCACGTCTGCCAGCAGCATCAGTTCCAGCTGCAGGTCGCGCTTCTCGCCCGGCGTGCCCATGGTTTTCTGACGCGGCGTACGGTTCACGGACGATTTGAAGCGGGTGTTGCCCAGACCGTGCCAGCCACCCTTCGCCACCATCAGCTTCTGCTCATGGCGCGTCATGTCGCCCAGCGTTTCGCCCGTGCCCTGATCGATCACGCGCGTACCCACCGGCACTTTAACAATGATGTCTTTACCGCGTTTACCGGTACAGTCACGGCTCTGGCCATTCTGACCGCGTTCGGCGCGGAAAGATTTTTCGAAACGATAATCGATCAGGGTGTTGAGGTTTTCATCCGCCAGCAGGTAAACATCACCGCCGTCACCGCCGTCACCGCCGTCCGGTCCCCCTTTGGGAATGTACTTCTCGCGGCGGAAGCTGACGCAACCGTTGCCACCATCACCCGCGACCACCAGGATCGTCGCTTCATCAACAAACTTCATTTTTTATCTCCGTCACACTGTCGTTTGCGCCACGCTGCGGGCGACAAACGGGTCCGCCAGGGTCTTCTGCGCTGACCGGCGGCGGATAATACAGGATTGGCAAAGCCATGTGTACATAAAGTGTACAGCAAACTGAGGCGCAAGGTCAGCGTGATTGCCGTAACCTGCGGCAGAATGTAAAAAGCCCCGCAAAGCTGCGGGGCCTTCCATTCGTGTGTTCAGACGTTAATCGTCTGCGGCACAACAACCTTACTCAGCAACGATGCTGATGTATTTACGGTTGTTAGGACCTTTAACTTCGAATTTAACTTTGCCGTCTGCGGTAGCAAACAGAGTGTGGTCACGACCACAACCTACGTTGTTACCGGCGTGGAATTTGGTACCACGCTGACGAACGATGATGCTACCTGCCAGAACAGATTCACCACCGAAACGCTTAACACCCAGACGTTTTGCATTGGAGTCGCGACCGTTACGAGTCGAGCCACCAGCCTTTTTATGTGCCATTTGTCAGATCTCCTCTTACGCGCTGATCACAGTGATTTTCACATCAGTGAACCACTGACGGTGACCAGCTTGCTTACGGTAGTGTTTACGACGACGAAACTTAACGATTTTAATTTTCTCGCCACGACCGTGAGCAACAACTTCTGCCTTGATCACACCGCCTGAAACCAGTGGCGCGCCGATTTTCACGTCTTCGCCATTTGCAATCATCAGAACCTGGTCGAACTCGATGGTTTCACCGGTTGCGATGTCCAGCTTTTCCAGGCGAACGGTCTGACCTTCGCTTACTCGGTGTTGTTTACCACCACTTTGGAAAACCGCGTACATATAAAACTCCGCTTCTGCGCATGCCTTTCTGTTCATCAGGCGGCGCGATAAATATTCACAATAGGGCGCGAATTCTACGCAAAACTCCAGCAGAAGACAAGTGCACTTTGCACTCTCTTGCAGAAAAAAAGCGCAGGACGAATGCAAACGTTTCTCAACCCGATTTTTCAAGTACAATCAGTAACAGATTACCTGAACTCACGCTGGGTAAAAGCGCTTACCATGCAGAAAACGAGTCAAAGCTGAACAGACGAATGAACTTAGAACAGATTAACGAATTAACCGCGCAGGACATGGCGGCCGTCAACCAGACCATCCTCGACCAGCTGAATTCAGATGTCTCACTGATTAACCAGTTGGGCTATTACATCATCAGCGGGGGAGGCAAACGCATCCGTCCGATGATCGCGGTGCTGTCAGCACGCGCGCTGAATTATCAGGGATCGCTGCATGTGACCAATGCGGCGCTGATCGAATTTATCCACACGGCGACGCTGCTGCACGATGATGTGGTGGATGAATCCGATATGCGCCGTGGCAAAGCCACCGCTAACGCCGCGTTCGGCAATGCGGCGAGCGTGCTGGTCGGGGATTTTATCTATACCCGCGCCTTCCAGATGATGACCAGCATGGGATCGCTGAAGATCCTTGCACTGATGTCCGAAGCGGTGAACGTGATCGCCGAAGGGGAAGTGCTGCAGCTGATGAACTGCAACGATCCGGATATCACCGAAGAGAGCTACATGCGGGTGATCTACAGCAAAACCGCCCGCCTGTTTGAAGCCGCTTCGCAGGCTTCGGCGATCCTCGCGGAGGCCACGCCGGCGCAGGAGAAAGCGCTGCAGGATTATGGCCGCTATCTCGGTACGGCGTTTCAGCTGATCGACGATCTGCTGGATTACAGCGCCGACGGCGAGACGCTGGGCAAAAATACCGGTGACGATCTGAGCGAAGGTAAGCCGACGCTGCCGCTGCTGCACGCCATGCACAACGGCACGCCCGAGCAGGCGCAGATGATCCGCAAGGCGATCGAAGAAGGTAATGGCCGTCATCTGCTGGAGCCTGTGCTGGCGGCAATGCAGCAAACCGGTTCGCTGGAATGGACGCGCAAACGCGCTGAAGAAGAGGCGGATAAAGCCATCGCGGCGCTACAGGCACTGCCAGAAACGCCGTGGCGCAGCGCGCTGGAAGCGCTGGCGCACATGTCGGTGCAGCGCGATTTCTGACCTGCTACGGGGCCGTTCGGCCCCGTTTTTATTTCTCCCCCCTGCTCTGCCCGTCTGATTACATTCCCTTGCAGCATTTTTGCGAAAAACTGCGCAGTTTCGTGCACAGGCAAAACAATTACTGGAAACATATGGAAATTATTTGCTATAAAAATCCGGATTTTTCCAGTTATCTCTGCGCAGGAGAGCCACAGCGCTGCAGAGATGGAGCACTAACACGGACACGGAGAAGAGAGTTATGCATGCAAGGAGAGAAGACTGGCATCCGGCAGATATCATTGCGGCCCTGCGCAAGCGCGGTACGTCACTGGCCGCCCTGTCACGTCAATCTGGCCTCAGTTCATCGACGCTGGCCAACGCGCTGTCACGCCCCTGGCCTAAAGGTGAATGGCTGATCGCCACGGCGCTGAAGGTCCATCCTTCCGAGATCTGGCCCAGCCGCTATTTTGATCCGGTCACGCAGCGTCTGCTGGATCGTAAAAAGCGCATTCGATCGCCCCAGGATCTGAAAAAGATCGTCTCACGCGGGTAAAGCAAAAAAAAACCAGCCACGCTGTCGTGACTGGTTTTCATGCCTGGCAATCAGGACAAAGGATTACTCGCCGCTGACGCGCTCGATGTTGGCGCCTAACGCTTTCAGCTTGTCTTCAATGTGCTCGTAGCCACGATCGATGTGGTAGATACGATCCACCAGCGTCGCACCTTCTGCAATGCAGCCTGCCAGTACCAGACTGGCTGACGCACGCAGATCGGTCGCCATCACCTGCGCGCCGGACAAGGTTTCAACACCGTGACAGATAGCGGTGTTGCTTTCGATTTCGGCGTGCGCACCCATACGAATCAGCTCCGGGATGTGCATGAAGCGGTTTTCGAAGATGGTCTCGGTAATGACGCCGGTGCCTTCAGCCACCAGGTTGAGCAGCGTAAACTGTGCCTGCATGTCGGTCGGGAAACCCGGGTGCGGTGCGGTACGAATGTTAACCGCTTTCGGACGCTTGCCGTGCATATCCAGGCTCACCCAGTCTTCACCGACTTCAATCTCCGCACCCGCATCACGCAGTTTCGCCAGCACGGCGTCCAGCGTGTCTGGCTGCGCATTGCGGCACACCACTTTGCCGCGCGAGATGGCGCCGGCCACGAGGAAGGTGCCGGTTTCGATACGGTCCGGCAACACGCGATAGACGCCGCCGCCGAGGCGCTCAACGCCCTCGATGGTGATTTTGTCGGTGCCGGCGCCGCTGATTTTCGCGCCCAGCGTGTTAAGGAAGTTTGCCGTGTCGACAATCTCCGGTTCACGCGCCGCGTTTTCAATGATGGTGGTGCCCGTCGCCAGCGTTGCGGCGCTCATGATGGTCACGGTCGCGCCCACGCTGACCTTATCCATCACAATGTGCGCGCCCTTCAGGCGGCCATCCACAGAGGCTTTAACATAGCCCTCTTCCAGTTTGATCTCGGCACCCAGCTGCTCCAGGCCGGTAATGTGCAGATCGACCGGACGCGCACCAATCGCACAGCCGCCCGGCAGAGAAACCTGGCCCTGGCCAAAACGCGCCACCAGCGGCCCCAGCGCCCAGATGGAGGCACGCATGGTTTTCACCAGATCGTACGGCGCACTGAAGACATTAACTTCGCGCGCATCAACGTGGACCGAACCATTGCGTTCCACGCGCGCACCGAGCAGGCTCAGCAGCTTCATGGTGGTATCGATGTCACGCAGCTTCGGCACGTTCTGAATCTCTACCGGCTCTTCAGCCAGCAGCGCAGCAAACAGAATCGGCAGCGCAGCATTCTTCGCCCCGGAAATGGTCACTTCACCGCTTAAACGGGTGGGGCCTTGCACACGAAATTTGTCCATTAACACGGCTCTCAATTATCTATCAACAAAACAGCCAGAGTGGCGCTTAGAAACCGTTGAGTTTACGGTCGCGCGCCCACTCGGCTGGGGTATAAGTCTTGATGGACACCGCATGAATACGGTTATCCGCAATGTATTCCATCAGCGGCGCGTACACAGCCTGCTGTTTCTTTACGCGGCTCAGCTCGCCAAACATTTCGCCCACGGCAATGACCTGGAAATGGCTGCCATCGTTGCTGAGAACATGTACTTCTTCTAACGGCAGCGCCTGCATTAGCACGGCCTGAACTTCACTATTTTCCATCGCTCATTGCTTCACTTGATAATAATAAGGCGGATATCTTAGAGGAAAGCGCCTGACTCTTAAATACGCAAAAGCCCCTGAAAAAATCAGGGGCTTTGTCAGCAGCGCCGTTAATCAGGCGATTTGTTCCGCAGAAACAATAATCTGCTGCAGGTTGTACAGCTTGATTAACGAGTCGAGCTTATCGGTGATACCACTGAAAAGCGGTGTCGTGCCCTGCGCCCGCGCGATTTCGCGCAGATGCACCAGCAGCGCCAGCCCGGCAGAATCAACCCGATCCAGCGCCGCCACGTCAATCGTGGTGATACCGGCCATGGCGCTGTCACGCGCCTGCCACAGCGCCAGCAGCGTATCGCGGTCCAGTTTGCCGCTCAGGGCCAGCGTGCTGGCAGTGCGCTGCCAGCGTAACGGTTCGCTCATTATTGCTGCTTGTCCAGGGTGATAGGCTGCGCGGCATAGGTTTTCAGCTGCGCAGTCAGGCCGTCAATGCCTTTGGTGCGCAGCAGATCGCTCCACTCATTCTGTTTGGTGGTGATCATGCTGATGCCTTCGGCAATCATGTCATAAGCCTGCCAGTTGCCGGTCTGGCTGTTCTTGCGCCACTGGAAATCAAGGCGCACCGGCGGACGACCGTTGGGATCGATGATGGTGACGCGAATCGCTACGATATTGGCATCGCCAATCGGCTGCTCAGGCTGAATCTGGTATGTCTGGCCGTGGTACAACGCCAGCGCCTGACCATAAGCCTGCGCCAGGTAATCCCCGAACGCGGCAAAGTAGGCGTCGCGCTGCGCCGGCGTGGCTTCGCGGTAGTAACGGCCCAGTACCAGCGCCCCCGCGTATTTAATCTGCACGTACGGCAGCAGCTCCTGGCGCACGATTTCGCGCAGGTAATTCGGATCCTGCTTAATCTTCGGCTGTTCGTTCTTCAGGCGGGTAAAGGTTTTCTCCGCCGCTTCGTTCATCATCTTGTACGGATTGCTCTGGTTGGCGTCCGCTGCGTTTGCCGCCAGCGGCGCGATGGCCAGCAGGGCCACCATCAGGAAACGTTTTAACATCGTGTTGTACCTCTCTGGGTTATTCCGTTGTAGCAGGTGCTGCCGGGGCACTCGCGCTGGCGGCGCCCGACGATTTCTCATTGTCCTTGTTGTCGCCGCTCTTGTAGAGGAACTGGCCGATCAGGTCTTCCAGCACCAGCGCCGATTTGGTATCCCGCAGCGTGCCGCCATCTTTCAGCATCGCCGAGCCAAGCTCCGGATCGTCAAAACCTAAGTTGAGCGCGAGGAACTGCTCACCCAGCAGACCCTGGGTGCGAATCGCCAGCGAGCTGGTGTCAGGAATTTTATTGGCATACTGTTCGCTGATGTCCATGGTGACGCGCGGCGACAGCGTTTTGTCATCCAGTGAAATGTCGGTGACGCGGCCAATCACCACGCCGCCAATTTTCACCGGCGAGCTGACTTTCAGGCCGCCGATATTATCGAAGGTGGCGTATAGCTTCCACGTTGGCTCGGTGCCCAGCGATTTAAGATCGGCGACGCGCAGGCTGAGGAACAGTAGCGCCAGCAGCGCAGCCAGCATAAACACGCCAACCCAGATTTCGTTTTTTTTGCTTTGCATTGCATTAATTCCCAAACATCAGTGCCGTCAGCACAAAATCCAGTCCAAGCACCGCCAGCGAAGCATGGACTACGGTACGCGTCGTCGCGCGACTGATCCCTTCCGAAGTCGGGATGGCGTCATACCCATTGAACAGCGCGATCCAGGTCACCGTGATGGCAAACACCGCGCTCTTGATCAGGCAGTTGATCACATCGGTACGAAAATCCACCGCGTTCTGCATCGCCGACCAGAAGAAACCCGGGTCGATGCCTTTCCAGGCCACCCCGACCAGCGCGCCACCGGCAATGCCCACCGCGGTAAAGATCAGCGCCAGCAGCGGCATACTGATAAAGCCGGCCCAGAAGCGCGGCGACACTACGCGGCGCAGCGGATCGACCGCCATCATCTCCATGCTGGAGAGCTGCTCAGTGGCTTTCATCAGGCCAATTTCCGCAGTGAGCGCCGAACCGGCGCGCCCGGCAAACAGCAGCGCGGTGACTACCGGCCCCAGTTCGCGCAGCAGCGACAGCGCCACCAGCATACCCAGGCTGGTTTCCGCGCTGTAAGTGGTGAGTACCAGATAGCCCTGCAGCCCCAGCACCATGCCAATGAACAGGCCGGAGACCACAATGATCAGCAATGACAGCACGCCCACGCTATACAGCTGCTTCACCAGCAGCGGCGCATGCTTACGAAACGCCGGTTTACCCACCAGCGCATGGAAGAGCATTAAGCCCGCCCGGCCAAAGGCCGCACAGGTGTTAATTCCCTGACGCCCAAATGACGCCAGTGCCTGTAACCACATCAGTTTAGCTTCTCCCTGTGCGGGTCAGATCGCTGAGGTAATCCCCGGCAGCGAAGCGGAACGGCACCGGACCATCCGCATGACCCTCAATAAACTGGCGCACGCGCGGATCGGGATTCTCCCTCAGCTGCGGCGCACTACCCTGAGCAATAATCTTTTGCCCGGCAACAATATAGGCATGATCGGCAATGCTCAAGACCTCTGGCACGTCGTGTGAAACCACAATGCAGGTGACGCCCAGCGAATGGTTGAGCTCATCGATTAGCTTGACCAGCACGCCCATGGTAATGGGATCCTGGCCGACAAAGGGTTCGTCGAACATAATCAGCTCCGGCTCCAGCGCAATTGCACGCGCCAGCGCCGCCCGGCGCGCCATGCCGCCGGAGAGTTCGGCCGGCATCAGCTGGGCTGCGCCGCGCAGTCCCACAGCTTCCAGCTTCATCATCACCGTGCTGTGCAGTAATTCCGCTGGCAGCCGGGTGTGTTCGCGCAGCGGCCAGGCAACGTTTTCATAGACGTTAAGGTCGGTGAACAGCGCACCGGACTGGAACAGCATGCTCATTTTTTTACGCACGTCATACAGCTTACGGCGCGACAGCGTCGGAATGTTCTGGTCACGAAACCAGATCTCACCTTTGTCCGGCTGCAACTGCCCGCCAATCAGGCGCAGCAGGGTGGTTTTACCGATGCCGGAAGGGCCCATAATCGCCGTGACTTTGCCCGCCGGAACGGTCAGCGAAATGTCGTCGAAGATGGTGCGATTGCCGCGCGTAAAACTGACGCCACGAACCTCAACCAGATTCGTTTGCTGCTGGATCATCATTACCTCTTTAAACGGATCGGGCGTAATTAACGTGGTGGATGGTAGCCTGGTAAACCACAATGCACGATAGTTTTACAGAAACTTACCCGTCCGGTGTGGCGAAAACGGCCTTAAAATTTACTTTTGCCTCTCAGACAGTCAAAATCAGCGCCTGATTCCGCACGCGCACTGCTTTTACCTGTCGGACAAGGTTTGCCGGCACCGTTATCCATCAAGGATTTTTCATGTTCGTAGCCACTGCCCTGCTGTTTATCGGATTGATTTTACTGGCTTACGGAGCTGACCGCCTGGTGTTCAGCGCCGCGATCCTGTGTCGATCCCTTGGCATTCCCCCGTTGATCATTGGCATGACGGTGGTGAGCATTGGCACTTCACTGCCGGAACTGATCGTCTCGTTCTCTGCCGCGCAGCATGGTCAGATGGATTTAGCCGTGGGTACCGCGCTGGGCTCGAACATCACCAATATTCTGCTGATTCTGGGTGGCGCTGCGCTGCTGCACCCTTTAACCGTACACTCCAATCTGATTCGCCGCGAACTCCCTCTGCTGCTGCTGGTCTCACTGCTCAGCGGCATCATGCTGTTTGATAACCAGCTCAGCCGGCTGGATGGCGTGGCACTGCTGCTGCTGGCGCTGGGTTATCTGCTGGTGGCGATCCGCATCGCCCGGCGGGCCGAGCGCGATAATAATGACACCCTGACGCGTGAACAACTGGCGGAGCTGCCGCGCGACGAAAGCGGCAACACGGTGGCGTTTCTCTGGCTGGCGGTGGCGCTGATTATTCTGCCGATGTCGACGCGCATGGTGATCGACAACGCCACAGTGTTTGCGGATTACTTCGGCGTTAGCGAACTGGTGATGGGACTGACGCTGATTGCTGTCGGTACCAGTCTGCCGGAACTGGCCACGGTGCTGGCCGGCGCGCTGAAAGGCGAAGACGATATCGCCATCGGCAACCTGATTGGCGCCAATATCTTCAATCTGGCGATTGTGCTGGGCCTGCCGGCGCTGGTGCATCCCGGCGCGATCGATGCGCACGCCTTTGCGCGGGATTACTGGATTATGCTGGGCGTCAGCGTGCTGTTCGCCCTGCTGTGCCTGCTGCGCAAGCGCCGCATCGGCCGCATCGCGGGCACGCTGCTGTTAGGTGGATTTATCGTGTGGGTGCTGTGGCTGTGGCTCAGCCCCACGCTTATCGCAAGCTATTAAGGATGACTGACCATGTCACATCAGCAACCGGATTTCGACTTCCAGCAGGCAGGTAAAGCGGTACTGCGCATTGAACGCGAAGGGCTGGAACAGCTCGACCAGTATATTAACGCCGACTTCAGCCGCGCCTGCGAAATGATCTTTGCCTGCCGTGGCAAAGTGGTGGTGATGGGCATGGGCAAATCCGGCCATATCGGCAAGAAGATGGCCGCCACTTTCGCCAGTACCGGCACGCCGGCGTTCTTCGTCCACCCGGGTGAAGCCAGCCACGGCGATCTCGGCATGGTCAGCACCAACGATGTGGTGATCGCCATCTCGAACAGCGGCGAGTCAGGCGAAATCCTCGCGCTGATCCCGGTGCTCAAACGGCAGAAAGTGCAGCTGATTTGCCTGACCAGCCGTCCGGAGAGCGCCATGGGCCGGGCTGCCGATGTGCATTTATGCGTGAAAGTGCCGCAGGAAGCCTGTCCGCTCGGGCTGGCACCGACCTCCAGCACCACCGCCACGCTGGTAATGGGCGATGCGCTGGCGGTGGCGCTGCTGGAAGCGCGCGGTTTCACGCAGGAAGATTTCGCGCTGTCGCACCCGGGCGGCGCGCTGGGGCGCAAACTGCTGCTGCACGTCAGCGACATTATGCACAGCGGCGATGAAATTCCCCACGTCACCCGTGACGCCTCGCTGCGCGACGCGCTGCTGGAGATCACGCGCAAAAACCTCGGCCTGACGGTGATTGTCGACGACCTGATGAAAATCGAAGGGATTTTCACGGACGGTGACCTGCGCCGCATCTTCGATATGGGCATCGATTTCCAGTCGGCCCGCATCCAGGATGTGATGACGCGCGGCGGGATTCGCGTGCGTCCTAACCTGCTGGCGGTGGACGCGCTTAATCTGATGCAAAACAAAAACATCACTGCGCTGCTGGTGGCCGATGACGATCGCCTGCTCGGTGTGGTACATATGCATGACATGCTGCGCGCTGGCGTGGTCTGAACGGGAAACAACAATGAGTGCTGAAACCACGATGGTCGACACCTGCTACGGCCCGGTGAGCGCCGACGTGATGGCGCGGGCGGCCAACATCCGCCTGCTGATTTGCGATGTCGATGGCGTGATGTCCGACGGCCTGATTTACATGGGCAACAGCGGTGAAGAGCTAAAGGCCTTTAACGTGCGCGACGGTTACGGCGTGCGCTGCCTGCTGACCTCGGACATCGAAGTGGCTATTATTACCGGCCGTCGCGCTAAACTGCTGGAAGATCGCTGTAAAACGCTCGGCATTACGCATCTTTACCAGGGACAGTCGGATAAGCTTTTGGCCTGGCGCGAACTCCTGGATAAACTGTCACTATCGGCAGACCAGGTCGCGTATATTGGTGACGACCTGATCGACTGGCCGGTAATGGCACAGGCGGGTCTGAGCGTGGCCGTCGCCGATGCGCATCCGGTATTACTGCCGCGCGCGCATTACGTGACGCGCATTGCTGGCGGTCGCGGTGCAGTACGTGAGCTATGCGACCTGATTTTGCTGGCGCAGAACAAATTTGAGGATGCCAAAGGGCAATCAGTATGAGTAAAAGCAGGCGTTGGATAACGCTGATTCTGGCGCTGATCGCCCTGGTGCTGATCGGCTGGAATCTTACCAACCAGGACGACAGCGCCACGCCGGTGGCGACCAACGATCAGGCGCCGACCTACACCAGCGCCAACTCCAGCACCGTGGTGTATAACCCGACGGGTGCGCTGGCCTATAAGCTGGTCTCGGATAAAGTGACCTACTTTTCGGCCGAAGAAGTGAGCTGGTTCGATAATCCGGTGATGACCACTTACGACGAAAACAAAGTGCCCACGTGGTCGGTTCGTGCTGACAAGGCAAAGCTGACGAAAGATCGTATGCTGTATCTTTATGGCCACGTTGAAGTACACACATTGACGCAGGATTCCCAGCTTGAGCGCATCATCACGGATAATGCTCAGGTTAATCTGGTCAGCCAGGATGTGACGTCTGACGATCAGGTCACCCTATTTGGCCGCAGTTTTAACTCCACTGGCATGAAGATGCGCGGCAACCTACGGACAAAGAATGCCGAGCTGCTTGAAAAGGTCAAAACCTCCTATGAAATTCAAAATGAACAAAAATAGCCTTAAGTTGCTGCTGGTGAGTGCGCTGCTGGCAACCAGCCTGCCGGCGCTGGCGTTAACGGGCGATTCGGACAAGCCGGTTAACATCGACTCGGTGAACCAGGCGCTCGATTTGCAGGGTAACGTCGCCACCTTTACCGGCAACGTGATCGTGACCCAGGGCACCATCAAAATTACCGCCGATAAAGTGGTAGTAACGCGTCCCGGCGGCGACAGCAACAAAACCATCGTTGATGCCTACGGCAATCCAGCCACCTTTTATCAGATGCAGGACAACGGCAAACCGGTGCAGGGGCACGCCGCCAAACTGCACTATGAGCTGGCCAACGATTTCGTCGAGCTGACCGGCAACGCCTTTATTGAGCAGCAGGACAGCAACATCAAAGGCGATCGCATCACCTATCTGGTGAAAGAGCAGAAAATGCAGGCCTACAGTCAGGGCCAGAGCAAGCGTGTCACCACCGTGCTGGTGCCGTCGCAGCTGCAGGATAAAAACGGTTCGTCTGCGAGCCCCAAAAAGAGTAACTGATCGCTATGGCCACATTAGTCGCTGAAAACCTGGCGAAAGCCTACAAAGGCCGTCGCGTAGTAGAAGATGTCAGCCTGCAGGTGAAATCCGGCGAGATTGTCGGCCTGCTGGGCCCCAACGGGGCCGGTAAAACCACCACCTTCTACATGGTGGTCGGCATCGTGCCGCGTGATGCCGGCCGCATCATCATTGATGAAGAAGATATCAGTATTCTGCCGCTGCATGCGCGCGCGCGCCGCGGCATCGGTTATCTGCCGCAGGAAGCGTCGATCTTTCGCCGTCTGAGTGTCTACGACAACCTGATGGCGGTACTGCAGGTGCGTGACGACCTGACGGAAGAGCAGCGTCAGGATCGCGCCAATGAGCTGATGGAAGAGTTCCACATTGGCCATCTGCGCGACAGCATGGGCCAGGCGCTGTCGGGCGGTGAACGTCGCCGCGTCGAGATTGCCCGTGCGCTGGCCGCCAATCCAAAGTTTATCCTGCTGGATGAACCTTTTGCCGGCGTTGACCCCATCTCCGTTATCGATATCAAAAAGATCATCGAACACCTGCGTGACAGCGGCCTCGGCGTGCTGATCACCGACCACAACGTGCGTGAAACGCTCGCGGTGTGTGAGCGCGCATATATCGTCAGCCAGGGCCATCTGATTGCCCACGGCACGCCAGATGAAATTCTTGCAGATGAGCAGGTTAAGCGGGTTTATTTGGGCGAAGAGTTCAGACTCTGATAAGGTGTCGGCATACCCGACATTTGCTTAGGAAATTCTAGCCGGATTATGAAGCAAGGTTTGCAACTCAGGCTCAGCCAACAGCTGGCGATGACCCCCCAGTTGCAGCAGGCAATCCGCTTGCTGCAACTCTCTACGCTTGAACTCCAGCAGGAACTGCAACTGGCGCTGGAAAGCAATCCGCTGCTTGAACAAACCGATCTGCACGATGAAGTCGACGCCCGCGAATTTCAGGAGAACGAGGCGTTAGATACCCGTGAGGCACTCGAACAGAAAGAGATGCCGGAAGAGCTGCCGCTCGATGCCACCTGGGACGAGATCTACACGGCCGGTACGCCCTCCGGCACCGGCACCGATTACCAGGACGACGAGCTGCCGGTGTATCAGGGTGAAACCACGCAATCGCTGCAGGACTATCTGATGTGGCAGGTGGAACTGACGCCGTTCACCGACACCGACCGCGCCATCGCTACCTCCATCGTCGATGCCATCGACGATACCGGTTATCTCACCGTCAGCTTACAGGACATTTGTGACAGTATTGGTGACGAAGAGCTGACGCTGGAAGAGGTGGAAGCGGTGCTGAAGCGCGTACAGCGTTTCGATCCGGTGGGCGTCGGCGCACGCGATCTGCGTGACTGCCTGCTGGTGCAGCTGTCGCAGTATGCGGCCGATATGCCGATGCTGAACGAAGCACGGCTGATCGTCAGCGAGCATCTCGACCTGCTGGCTAACCACGATTTCCGCAGCCTGATGCGCGTGACGCGGCTGAAAGAAGAGGTGCTGAAGGAAGCGATGCTGCTGATTCAGTCGCTCGATCCGCGCCCCGGGCAGTCGATCAATACCAGCGAGCCCGAGTATGTGATTCCCGATGTGCTGGTGCGCAAGACTGGCACGCGCTGGACGGTGGAGCTGAACGCTGACAGCCTGCCGCGCCTGAAGATTAATCAGCATTACGCCGCGATGGGCGGTTCTGCGCGTAATGACAGTGACAGTCAGTTTATTCGCAGCAACTTACAGGAAGCCCGCTGGCTGATTAAGAGCCTGGAGAGCCGCAACGACACGCTGCTTAAAGTGACGCGCTGTATTGTCGAACAGCAGCAGGCGTTTTTTGAACAGGGTGAAGAGTATATGCGTCCGATGGTGCTGGCGGATATCGCCCAGGCCGTGGATATGCATGAATCCACCATTTCCCGCGTCACCACGCAAAAGTATTTGCACAGCCCGCGTGGCATTTTTGAACTGAAGTATTTTTTCTCCAGTCACGTCAGCACCGAAGGCGGTGGCGAAGCCTCGTCGACGGCGATCCGTGCACTGGTGAAAAAATTAATCTCCGCGGAAAATCCCGCAAAACCCTTGAGCGACAGCAAACTGACCTCCATGTTATCTGAACAGGGCATCATGGTGGCGCGACGTACGGTTGCTAAGTATCGCGAGTCTTTATCTATACCGCCATCAAACCAGCGCAAGCAGCTGGTTTGACCGAAACAAGAAGGAAGACCTATGCAGCTAAACCTTACCGGACTGAATGTTGAGATAACCGACCCACTGCGCGAATTTGTAAATAACAAATTTGCCAAACTGGAACACTATTTTGATCGTATCAATCAGGTTTATATTGTTCTGAAAGTGGAGAAGGTGACGCAGATTGCGGAAGCAACCCTGCACGTCAACGGCGGGGAGCTGCACGCCACATCGGAAGCGGAAGACATGTACGCGGCCATCGACGGGCTGATTGACAAGCTGGCCCGTCAGCTGACCAAACACAAAGACAAACTGAAAAAACACTAACCTTCACGCTTGCAGAGTGCTGACGGGTTCAGCACTCAGAGGAGAAATGGGGCGGGTCACCGCCCCGTTTTGTCATCTGCGCAAGCGCCTGCAGTCACCTGCCCTGCCCGTTCGCGGTGTCCCGGTACGTGCCTTACGGCTATGTGAACACGCAAGTGAAACGATGATGAACAACGATCTGACACTGGAATTGAGCGCGGTCCTTTCGCTGGACTGCACCCGCAGCGGCGTACACTGCCAGAGTAAAAAGCGCGCGCTGGAAATTATCAGCGAGCTGGCCGCTAAGCAGCTCAATCTGCCGCACCAGACGCTTTTTGAAGCCATCCTGACCCGTGAACGCATGGGCAGTACCGGCATTGGCAACGGCATCGCCATCCCGCACGGCAAGCTGGAGGAGGATACGCTGCGCGCGGTTGGCGTGTTTATCAGCCTCGACCAGCCTATCGCCTTTGACGCCGTCGACAACCAGCCGGTTGACCTGCTGTTTGCCCTGCTGGTGCCCGCAGACCAGTGTAAAACCCATCTGCACACCCTGTCGCTGGTGGCGAAACGCCTGGCGGATAAAACCGTCTGCCGCCGTTTGCGCGCGGCACAGAGCGATGAAGAGCTCTACGCCATCATTACAGAAGCTCAGGAAGATCACGCTTAAGCGACAGACACTTTTACCGGCCTGCGTGCCGGTTTAACACGGGAGAAATGTGATGGTGCTGATGATCGTTAGCGGTCGGTCAGGCTCAGGAAAATCAGTCGCGCTGCGCGCCCTTGAGGATATGGGCTTCTACTGTGTCGATAACCTGCCGGTGGTGCTGCTGCCGGAGCTGGCGAACACCTTAACCGAGCGCAATATCTCAGCGGCGGTCAGCATTGACGTGCGCAACATGCCGGAATCGCCGGAGGTGTTTGAGCAGGCACTGAACAATCTGCCGGAAGCGTTCTCGCCACAGCTGCTGTTTCTGGACGCCGATCGCAATACACTGATCCGCCGCTACAGCGACACGCGCCGCCTGCATCCGCTCTCCAGCAAAAATCTGTCGCTGGAAAGCGCCATTGATGAGGAGAACGATCTGCTGGAGCCGCTGCGCTCGCGTGCCGATCTGATCATCGATACCTCAGAGATGTCAGTGCATGAGCTGGCAGAAATGCTGCGCACGCGCCTGCTGGGCAAGCGTGAGCGTGAACTCACCATGGTGTTTGAATCCTTCGGCTTCAAGCACGGCATCCCGATCGACGCTGATTACGTGTTTGACGTGCGTTTTCTGCCCAACCCACACTGGGATCCGAAGCTGCGTCCGATGACCGGGCTCGATCGTCCGGTGGCGGCCTTCCTCGATCGTCACACCGAAGTGCACAACTTTATCTATCAGACACGCAGCTATCTCGAGCTGTGGCTGCCGATGCTGGAAACCAATAACCGCAGCTATCTGACGGTGGCGATTGGCTGTACCGGCGGTAAGCACCGTTCGGTCTACATTGCCGAACAGCTGGCAGACTATTTCCGTTCGCGCGGTAAAAATGTGCAGTCCCGTCATCGCACCCTGGAAAAACGCAAATCATGACCGTGAAGCAAACCGTTGAGATTCGAAATAAGCTGGGTATGCACGCGCGCCCGGCGATGAAGCTGTTTGAGCTGGTGCAGAGTTTTGATGCGGAAGTGCTGCTGCGTAACGAGGCCGGTACCGAAGCCGAAGCCAGCAGCGTGATTGCGCTACTGATGCTCGACTCCGCTAAAGGCGGTCATATCGAAATCGAGGCCAGTGGCCCGCAGGAAACCCAGGCGCTGGCCGCGGTCATTGAGCTGTTTGAAGCCGGTTTTGACGAAGATTAACCGCGTCAGTGCAGCTGGTAACGGTTGAGGAAGCCCTCGCCGCCCAGCTGGCGCATCTGGCGCATAATCCACTGCTGGCGCTGACGAATGTAGCCGGAAGGCGCATCCGCGCGGAAGCGAATCGGATTCGGCAGCACCGCCGCCAGCAAAGCGGCTTCCGCCATGCTCAGCCGACTGGCAGGCTTGTGGAAATAGCGCTGCGATGCCTCTTCCACACCAAACACCCCGTTCCCGAATTCCGCAATATTCAGGTAGACTGTCAGAATGCGGCGTTTGGTCCAAACCGTTTCCAGCCCCACCGTCAGCCCGGCCTCCAGCCCTTTGCGCACCCAACTGCGGCCATCCCACAAGAACAGATTCTTCGCCGTCTGCTGAGACAGCGTTGAAGCGCCGCGCATCCGTTCGCTGCCGTCATTGTCCAGCACCTGCTGAATGGCATGCACGTCAAAGCCCCAGTGCTCGGGGAATTTTTGATCTTCCGAGGCGATCACCGCCAGCGCCATCCACGGTGAAATCTCATCCATTCCCACCCAGTCTGAATGCGCGACATAATCGAAGCGTCCGCTGAACCACGCGCCAAGCTGCCGCTCCACCATTACCGCCGAAAACGGCACCGGCAAAAATGCGAACAGCACGATGCCGGCCAGCCACAGACCCAGCCATGCCAGAAGCACCCTGCCAGCCAGCCGCTTCAGGCGCTGGACCATCTTCCCTTTACTCTTACTCATGCAATCGTCTCTTACCGGTTCCCTGGATTAATCAATTACTCAGGTCATGATTTCAAATAGCGGTGATGCAAGCCGGAATTTTATCTCTGCGGCATCGCGACCACCAGCCAAACTCATTGCGCGGGCAACCATCGTTCCTCTATTAGAGCCAGTCGCATCAAGCACTTCCGGCAAAAAGGAATCGGTTCCATGCAGAAAAATCGCGCAGCGCGCACGGGCATAAATACTTAACCGATTGTGATACCGCTCACGTTAAACCTTTCACGATGTTTAACTATCATCTTTAGTAGTCAGTGAAGATGTTCATTGACAACCGAGACCATTCTGAAAAACACGGCGCAAATAGCGACAATTACGCTTCAGACCAGGGCGCAACCTGTAAAACGTTTTACCGCCCATCCGGTTTACGCTAACCGTTCAATGCCCGAACTGGAACTTTCAGCCGGGGGTTTCCAAAACGTTTTGGATAACCGCGGCAAAATCTGGTTATTCATTATTAGAATCAATAACATGAGCATAAAAACGGCCGTTGCGCTGCGCTTTTTGCCGTTTCCCTTCGCTGCGCAGCGCTTTCCGGACCGCGACTGTGGGAAAACCAGGCAAAAAACCGAACATTTGCTCAAAAATAGTGCAATACGCCAAAGAAATTGATTCCTTGCTTGACTGTGTCAGCAAATTAATGTTTTCTGTATTTAAACGCTGCTCAACATCACACAATTTAATGAATCTTGTCACAAGCTGTGGCGAATTTGCTAAGGTGATTTTGAAGCGTTAACCAATACCACGCTGTTGCTTTTGTATTCGATTTCTAATAATAGCAGCAGCGCCCATTTCCCTGGTGTTGGCGCAGTATTCGCGCACCCCGGTTTCGACTGGGGTCATTTTTTTTCTGGCCCGCGCTATTTTTCCCGCTCCGCAACCCAGTTCCGTAATACTTCAACGTCGTGCCGCCACTCGTGCTTCAGCTCGTCAACCCACTCCTGCACGTTATCCCACCAGGCCGGCAATTCCGGTGACTGAATCTGTTTCGCCAGTTTCTGCAGATGCAGCAGGCCGACCGAGCCCGCCGCGCCTTTGATCTTGTGCCCCTCTTCGGCGATGCCCTTCTGGTCACGCGCCATCATATTGGAGTCCAGCACCTCAAGATAACCCGGCATCATCTGCTCGAACATCGTCAGGCTTTGGGTGATCAGCCCCGGACCAACCAGCTCGATATACTGCTCCAGCATGTCGACATCCAGCAGCGTGCGTGACTGTTCCGCGTCGGCGTCACTCACCACCGCTTCCGCTTCAGCCTGGTAATCCCAGAATTTCTTGATCATCGCGGTCAGCGCTGGCACCGCCAGCGGTTTGCTCAGCACATCGTCCATGCCGGCATCGAGATACTCTTTTTTATCCTTCAGCACGTTGGCAGTCAGCGCGACCAGCGGCGGCAGCGTCACGCCGGCATGCTGCTGATGAATGGCGCGCGACACATCGAGGCCAGTCATGTCCGGCAGCTGGATATCCAGCAGCACCAGGTCGAACTCCTGCGGATCGAACATCGCCAGCGCCTCACCGCCGGTCATCGCCACCTCCACGCTGCAACCCAGCTTCTCCAGTACCGAGCGCGCCACAATCACGTTGAGTTCAATATCTTCTACCAGCAGCACGTGCAGCGCCGGCAACGGCATGCTGTCGTCCTGACCCTCATCTTCCACTTCATCCGCCACGCGCGGCGCGTGAATTTCCACGGTAAAGCACGAGCCCTGACCCGGTGCGCTGCTGACGGTAATATCGCCGCCCATCGCCTGCGCCAGCCGGCGTGACACCGCCAGGCCAATCCCGGTGCCGGTGGCCGGTTTACCGCCGTGCTGATCTTTCACCTGGTAATACATGGCGAAGATTTTGTCCTGCTCTTCCTGCGGAATGCCCATCCCGGAGTCCTGCACCTCAAAGTGCAGCGTTTCGTCCTGGCGATAGGCGACGCGCACCACGATTTCGCCCTGCCGGGTAAACTTCACGGCATTGCCGATCAGGTTCCACAGAATCTGGCGCAGGCGCGTGCCGTCGGCGGAGATCTTGTGCGGCAGCGGCAACTCCGGTGCCATGACAAACTTCAGCCCTTTCGGCTGCGCCAGCAGGCCGGAGAGGTTTTCCAGGTCGGCGAGGAAGCCGGTGAAATCCAGCGGCTGGTTATCCAGCTGCACTTTGCGCCGCTCAATCTTGTCGACTTCAATCACATCATTAAAGATGTTACCGAGGGTGATGGCCGAGACGTGAATGGTTTTCAGGTACTTCAGCTGCTCCTGATTGAGATCGGTATCCAGCAGGATGCGGCTTAACCCGACGATGCCGTTAAGCGGCGTACGCAGCTCGTGGCTGATGGTGGAGATAAAGGTGGTCTTTTCACGGCTGGCGTTCTCCAGCGCGTCCTGATAGCGCTTACGCTCGGTAATATCGCGTCCGAAGCCCATCAGGCCGCTGCGTTTACCGACGCGGTCGTAATACGGCACTTTGCGGATTTCAAAGCAGGCTTTGCGCCCGTCCGGATACTGCAGCCACTGTTCATAGGTGAGCGACACATTGTGGCGAAACACCTTCTCATCGGTCTCCAGCACTTTGGTGGCGGCATCTTCGTCATAAATGTCGCGCGGCGTCAGACCAATCAGCTGCTTCTCGCTCAGGCCGGTGAGCAGTTCCATGGCACGGTTACAGCCGGAGAACTGTTTGTCGATGTTGCGATAGAACACCAGGTCGGGCGAGGCATCAAGGAACGAACGCAGGAAGGAAGATTGCTGCTCCAGCTCAATCTGCGCCTGTTCACGCCGCGTCATCTCTTCGCGCAGCTTATCCATCACCTGCTCGCGCGCCTGCTCTGCTTTAATACGGTCGCTGATTTCCTGGTTCAGCTGGCTGATGGTCTCTTTCATCTGCTGATTCAGTTCAAGGTCGCGCGTGCGCATCTCCTCCAGCTTGTCCACCAGCTTCGACAGCCGCTGGCGCGACTCCTCCAGCTGATCGACCACCACGGAGAGAAAGTAGACCGCCCACGGGGTAATCAGCAGGCCAAAAAACACTGAACGTACGACGTCGATACTTTCAACGTGGCCACGCAGCACCATGGTGACCGCCATCTGCACTACCATTGCCAGCACCACCAGCGCCGAAGCCAGCAGCAGCGAAAACCGCACCAGCCCGAGCTTGACCATTAAATCCACGTAGTACTGTGCTAAAAGACGAATCTGTTTCATCACGCGCTCCCTGAACGAATCTGGCTCATCATAGCGTAATTATCCGCGCGCTGCGCCGCCGCACGCGCCGTGCGGACTGACTTTACGCCCTGTTATGGTGCAGCAGCGCGGCGTTTCGCCGACGTTCGCGCCTTTATGCCTAAAGCGCTTGACTAATTCTGCCAACTGAATAATCTGGAGGGCCGCGCTTTTGCGGGTCCCGGTGCCGCGTGCCCGGCGCATCCGCTTTCTGCAGCCATCCCTCCTGATGGTTGCCTTCCGTTATTGCATATCCATTCAGCTTAAGTGCTGTTTTAATCACACCCTGGTTAATTAATTTTACTAATGGCAACCGCGTTTTGATTCAAATGTTCCGCCATAAGAAAAACAGATACATGCTGTGCACGAAACGGTCCAAACAGAATTTTGTGCTGGCATCCCCACATTCAACAGCATGGTCTGGAAATATGAGGCCGATCACACAGTGAGACGGCTCACACTTCATAAGGGAATCAGAAAGGTCAGATTGACATATATTTACGTAATAAAAACATAATAATCATACAGTTAAATCGCAAAAAGGCTGATTAACCGTAATAAAGCTGGCTATTTGACCTGAGTTCGCTTTCCCGATAAGTTGGAATTCCGCTGGATGCTTTCCAGTCGGGACTGTGTCTCGGCATATCTATGCAGCAAGAAGACTCCCTCTGGATGCAAGTTATCTCCCTTAGAGACCGGATTTTATGGACAGCCAATCAAGGACGTGAATCAGTGCCTTGATTGTCGTTGTCCGGTGTTGCGACGTCCGCGTAAAAGCGCGCGAAAACAAATTGATACAGCACGCAGCAGCGCTCTGTGCCTGAAATAATGCAGGTAATGTCTAAAGCAGTTTAAGGAGACCCTCAATGTCCACTCAACAACCTAACCCCTGGGGTTTGTATGATCCATCAGCAGGAAGCGACAGCTGTGGTGTAGGTTTTATTACCCGCAAGGACGGCGAGCAGACCCATGAAATCCTGCAGATGGCGCATAGCGCCCTGTGCACGGTACCGCACCGTGGCGGGATGTCTGCAGAGGGTGTGGGCGATGGTGCAGGCGTTAACGTTGACCTCTCCCTGAACTTCTTCCGTAAGCTGACCGGTCAGGCGCTGGAAGCGGGCCGCTTTGGCGTGGGCAACTTCTTTGTGCCAAAAGATGCGGCGCTGCGCGCGAACGCAGAGCGTCTGGTTGAAGAGACGCTGGCCGCTTACAACTTCCCGGTGCTGCTGAAGCGTGATATGCCGCTGGACAACAGCGTCACGCGCCCGGCCGCACAGCAGTGCCAGCTGCCGATCGTGCAGTGGGTGTTTGCCGCACCGCAGGACGTTACCGAGCAGAGCGACTTCGAGCGCCACATTTATCGTGCGCTGCTGGACATCGAAGCACGCGCCTTTACCGAAAGCGAATTCGGCGGCCTTTATCCGCTGTCGCTGTCGTCGCGCACTCAGGTGTTCAAAGCCCGCCTGAACTCCAATGAAGTGATTCCTTACTTCAAAGATCTGACCGATCCCGATCATCAGGTACGCGGACTGTTTTTCCATACCCGCTTCTCCACCAATACCGATCCGCATACCACGATGGCGCAGCCGTTCCGCCTGATGGCGCACAACGGTGAGCTGAATACAGACCGTAAAAACCGCATCGCGGAAGCGGCACTGATGCTGGCACGCGGCAAAAAGATCGTGCGGCCAAAAGGCCAGTCTGACAGTTCGCGTCTCGATCAGAGCATCCACAGCCGTCTGATGGAAGATAACCTCGATCTGATCAACGCCGTGGTTTCAATGATGCCGCCGGCGTGGGAAAACGACACCTCGCTGTCGGCTGAAGTGCGCGCCATGCTGGAATACTTCTCGCTGTATGAAGAGAAGAACGACGGCCCCGCCGCGCTGATCTTCGGTAACGGCGAAGTGATTGGCGCACGGCTGGACCGTCTTGGCCTGCGTCCGCTGCGCTCCGTCGAAACCGCTGAGTACATCGGTGCGATGTCAGAAGCCGGCCAGATCGCCTTCCCACCGGAGAGCGTGCTGCGCCGTGGCCGTATCGAAGCTGGCGGCATGCTCTATTACGATCACAAAGAGAAACGCTCTTACACCACCGTGCAGGCGCTGGAAAAGCTGGCGGCGGAAAAAGATTATCTCTCCCTGGTGCAGGCGGCACGCGTTGAACTGCAGCAGCTGCCGGAAGTGCCGGCAGAGAAACTCGGCTCACCGCTGCGCTATCGCGGCGACCTGAAAACCTATCAGCGCTTTGTGGCTTACTACTACAACCAGGAAAGCTTCAAATTCATGATGGACCCGATGCTGCAAACCGGCGCTGAGAAGATCTCCGCGATGGGTTACGGCAACGCCATCAATGGCCTGTCCGATCATGAAGGCGGCATGGCGCACTACTTCTCGCAGCGCTTTGCACAGGTCACCAACCCGCCGCTTGACTCCATCCGTGAAGCGGACGGCATGACGCTGCGCGTGGCGCTCGGCGCCAAACCGCACCTCGGTCGCAGTAAAGGCCAGCAGATCATCGTGCCAAGCCCGATCCTGACGCACCTGGACATGCTGCGTCTGCGCGAGCAGAAAGTGGCGCCGTATGCGCGCTTCGAGATGCTGTATGAGCCGGTCATCGGTAAAGACATCGTCAGCCGCGCCGCCAACGCCAAAGCGCTGGAAAACGCTATCGATAACCTGGCGCAGCAGGTGGTGGATTTTGCCCGTCAGCAGGGCGGCATCGCGGTGATTACCGATCGCCATATCTCGTCAACTCATGCTGCCATTCCGATGCTGCTGATGGTGTCGGCCATCAACCAGCGTCTGGTGCAGGAAGGCCTGCGTCTGGATGTGTCACTGGTGGTCGAGAGCGGCCAGAGCATCTCCTCGCACCATATCGCCGCCACGCTCGGCTTTGGCGCCTCTGCCGTGTATCCGCTGGGCGTACAGATGCGTGCAGAAGAGAAGTTTGGTGAAGGTGAAGAAGGCAACAAAGCGTTCAAACGCTATGCCAAAGCGGCAGAAAAAGCGCTGATGAAAACCATGGGCAAAGTGGGCCTGTGTACCGTTGAGAGCTACAGCTGCGGTGAGTTCTTCGAGCCGAACTTCCTCGATACCGAAGATCCGGTGCTGAAGAAATATTTCCCGAATATCAAAACTCCGGTGGGCGGTGCGGGCTTCCCGGCCATCGCGCAGATGGCGGTGGACTGGCACCAGAGCGCGCTGAAAATTCAGGGCGAAGCCGAAGTGCCACTGCTGGGTCTGTTCAAAGAACGTGCCGAAGGCGCGGGCCACTCGTACGGCACCATCGCAGTACGTACCTTTATTGATATGACAGAGCAGCCGATTCGTTTCGCCGACAAAGCGCGCGAAGAGGACAACTTTATCCGTCTGATGACGCTGGCCAGGCTGGACAACGCGTTCAGCATCAAAGCCGAGTCGTTTAAAGACAGCAGCTTCGAGCGCATCCCGAATGCGGTGATCGACAGCTTTGCTATCACGCCGGATTACCGTCAGTTCTCCAGCCTGATGCACGCCGAGCGTAAGCGTCGTCCGGCGGCGCTGCGCGACATCCTCGCGCTGCCGTGCGATCTGACCCACGTGGACAGCGAAGCCGAATTTGGCCGCAAGCTGGGCCGCTACTCGCTGGTCAACAACGGCTTCGCCATTCGCGGCCTGCGCTGCGAAGCGGTGAACGGCAGCCTCAACCAGTTTGAGCTGCGTCTGATTGATGCTATTGCCGGCCTGAAGCCGGAGAGCGAGCGTCTGGCCGCGCTGTCACGCGCGCTGAAAACCCGCTTTAACGATGAGATCGAAAGCAGCAGCATCACTGAAGGCGTGTTGCACATTACCGCTTACGGTCAGGCAGCAGACTATCTGGCAAAAATCTTTACCGCGCTGCCCTCGCTGCCGCTGGAAGAGGTCCAGCCGGCGCACGAAATCACCCGTACCTTCGCCTCAGGCGCCATGAGCCACGGCGCGCTGGTCGCGCCGGCGCACGAAGCGGTGGCGCACGGTACCAATATGGTGGGCGGAATGAGTAACTGTGGTGAAGGTGGCGAACACTATTCACGCCACGGCACCATTCGCGCATCGCGCATCAAACAGCTGGCATCTGGTCGTTTCGGCGTGTGGGCGGCTTATCTGGCCGACCCGATGCTGGAAGAGCTGGAGATCAAAATTGGCCAGGGCGCTAAACCGGGCGAAGGCGGTCAGCTGCCAGCACCGAAAGTGACGGTGGAGATTGCGGCCGCACGTGGCGGTACGCCGGGTGTTGAGCTGGTATCACCGCCGCCGCATCACGATACTTATTCTATCGAGGATTTGGCGCAGCTGATCCACGACTGTAAAGCGGCGCGCGTGCGCGTTATCGTCAAACTGGTGTCGTCTGAAGGCATCGGTACTATCGCAGTCGGCGTGGCAAAAGCCGGCGCAGACGTCATCAACGTCGCCGGTAACACCGGCGGCACCGGCGCGGCGTCGGTCACCAGCCTGAAATACACCGGGCGCGTGGCAGAAATCGGTATCGCCGAAGTACACCAGGCGCTGTGCGCTAACGGGCTGCGTGACAAAGTGCAGCTGCGCTGCTCCGGCGCACAGCAGACCGGCAGCGACGTGATTAAATCAGCGCTGCTCGGCGGCGACAGCTTCGAGTTCGGCACCACCGCGCTGATGATGCTGAAATGCGTGATGGCGAAAAACTGTAACGTCAAATGCCCGGCGGGCCTCACCACTAACGCTGAAGCCTTCGATGGCGATCCGCGTCAGCTGGCGCAGTACTTCATCAACGTGGCGCAGGAAGTGCGTGAGTTCCTCGCACGCCTCGGTCTGCGTTCGCTGCGTGAAGCGCGCGGCCGCTCTGACCTGCTGCACCTGATGGATCATCCGCTGGAAGTGGGCAAACTCGATCTGCGCGCCATGCTGACCGTGGTGCCGGAGCAGAAGATCGCTCAGCCGGTGTATCTGGAAAAAGATTTCGAGCTGGACGATGGCTGGGTAGAAGAGCTGAAAGCGCAGCTGGTTGACGCTGCCCGCCGCGAGATTACGCTGGGTAACGGCGTAACGCTGAACAACCGTAACAAGAGCGTTGGCGGTCAGCTGGCGATCGATATTGAGCGCATGCTGAACCACGAGCTGTCGGCGCAGCAGCTGGCGGCGCTGCCGGCGGTACTGCAGGATGACCGTGGCCGGAAATATCTGGCACCGCGCACAGTGCAGATTGATACCCGCGGGTCAGCCGGTCAGTCATTTGGCGCGTTCTGCAACGACGGCATGCAGATGAAGCATTACGGCACCTGTAACGATGGCGTCGGTAAAGGTCAGTGTGGCGGCGAACTGGTGGTGATGTCACCGGGCGGCGGCGCACAGGACAGCGACGGCAACGTGCTGATCGGTAACTTTGCGCTGTTCGGCGCGACCGGCGGTCGTTTGTTTGTTCAGGGCCAGGCCGGTGACCGTTTCGCCGTGCGTAACTCTGGCGCCACCGCGGTGGTGGAAGGTGTCGGCGACTTCTGCTGTGAATACATGACCAACGGCGCGATTCTTAACCTCGGCACCTTTGGTAAAGGTTTCGGTAACGGCATGAGCGGCGGCTTCGCCTATCAGTATGATCCGTACCGTTCCCTGGCCGCGCACGCCGCCGGTGATTCGGTGCTGTTCGGCTCCATCGCTGACGAAGACGAAATGGCGCAGGTGCACAAGCAGGCAGTGCTGACCATGCTGCACTGGCACCTCGAAGCCACCCAGTCGCCGCGCGCGGCGTGGCTGCTGGAGAACTGGGAAACCGAGTGTCAGCACTTCGTTTACGTGATGCCACGCTCGCTGCTGCTGTATCAGGACGGCGGCGAGATCCTGAAAGCGAAAACGCGTAAGGATTTGCTGGAAGAACTGTCCACGTCGCTGGCCGCGCATCAGGTTGCCAAGTTCAAATCAGCCTGGCGTGCGGGCAAAACCATCGCCGACGGTGCGGTACCGGCCTACGGCGCGACCGATACGCAGGAGATGTTTGTTCTGCTGAATAACTACACCGTTCTGAGCTTCGCGCAGCAGCTGGCGCTGGGCAAACTGCCGAAAGGCACAGCGGTGGAAGATGCGGCAGTCGAGAAAGCGGTTCGCAACCTGCTGATGACCGAAGATTTCGCGCTGGTCAGCAAGCTGCAGCGTCATGCCCGTGCGGCCATTGAGAACTACAGCGATGATGAGCTGGCAAGCCTGATCGCCGCCAAGCGTATGTCGGATTACAAAGCCGCGCTGACGCAGCGCAACATTCGCTCCATGGACAGCCTGGCAACCTATGGCTGGATCATTTATCAGGACGCCTGCAACCGTGAGGTGCTGGGCCATCTGCCTGATTTTGAAGAGCTGTTTGCACGCGCCGCACTGCCAGAGATTGCCGCCGCGGTCGGGAAACTCTCCTGATTGCGCTGCGAAAGAAGATTGATGACGATAAAACGGTTTGAGTACTGATATCCATGAAGATTCCTTACATTCCTGAAGACGCGCCGTTTAACGGCGAACAGAAATACTGGCTGGCGGGGTTTCTCGCCGGTCTCCACTCGCGCCTGCTGGTATTAGAAGACAAGCAGACCGCACCGGCAGCGGGCGCCAGTGCCACCACCCAGCTGCATATTCTGTTTGGCTCCCAGACCGGTAACGCCGAAGCGCTGGCGCAGACCGCAGCCAAAGCGGCGCGCGCTAAAGGCCTGGTGCCGGTAGTGCAGGCGCTGGGTGAAGTGGATCTGGATGTGTTCGCCACCATGCGTCATGTACTGATCGTCACCTCCACCTACGGCGAAGGCGAAATGCCAGACAACGCACAGCTGTTCTGGCAGGCCATCTCAGCCAGCACCGCGCCGCGTCTGGAGCAGATGCACTTTGCCGTGCTGGCAATCGGCGATACCGGCTACGACGGTTTCTGCCAGGCCGGTAAGTTCATTGATATGCGCCTGGAGCAGTTGGGGGCGAAACGCGTAGTGGATCGCATCGACTGCGACATCGATTACGAAGAGCCTTCCAGCGAGTGGATTGGCAGTGCCATGCCACAGTTTGCCGCCAGCGCGGGCAGCAGCGGCACGGTGCTGGAGAGCGCGCCGGAAGCGCCGGTGATCCCGGGCAGCAACAAGCAAAACCCGTACGCGGCGGCGCTGGTGACTAATAAGCGTCTGTCCGGCGAGCAGTCCGCCAAAGATATCCGTCACTTCGAATTTGACCTGAGCGACAGCGGCCTGAAATACGAAGCCGGTGATGCGCTGGGCGTGATCCCGGTGAACGATGCCGGGCTGGTGAGCCTGCTGCTGAGCGAGCTGAAAGCCGACTACGAAACCCCGGTGCCGGGCTTTGACCGTAACCTCGGCGATCTGCTGACCTATCAGTTTGAGATTTCTGAGCCGTCGCGCAAGCTGATTGAGTGGGTCGGACAGCACACCACCAACCAGGAGCTGCTGCACGTCCTGCAGCACGACGATAAAGACACGCTGGCCAACTGGCTGTGGGGCAAAGATACGCTGGATCTGCTGCAGCTCGAGCTGAAGCGCAGCCTGTCGGTGCCGGAGCTGGTGGCGATGCTGCGTCCGCTGCAGCACCGTGCTTACTCCATTTCGTCCAGCTCGAAGGCGCACCCTAACCAGGTGCATCTGACCATCGCTTCCGTGCGCTATCACAGCGGTGGCCGCGAGCGTAAAGGCGTGTGCTCAACCTATCTGGCTGAACGCGTGCGTCGCGGAGAGAAGCCGGCGATCTTTATTTCGCCGAACAAAGCGTTCCGCGTGCCGGCGAACAATAACGCCCCGCTGATCATGGTCGGTCCGGGTACCGGCATCGCGCCGTTCCGCGCCTTCCTGCAGGAGCGCCAGGCGACCGGTGCTGAAGGTAAAAACTGGCTGTTCTTTGGCGACCAGCATCAGGAACATGATTACATTTACGCGGATGAGCTGGCGGGCTGGCAGCAGAGCGGTCTGCTGACGCATCTCGACCTGGCCTTCTCCCGCGATCAGGAAGAGAAGATTTACGTGCAGAACCGCATGCTGGAGAAAGGCGCTGAGCTGTACGCCTGGCTGCAGGAAGGCGCCTACTTCTACGTCTGTGGCGATGCCTCACGCATGGCGAAGGACGTCGACGCCGCGCTGTATGAAGTGGTGCGTCAGTTCGGTGGTCTTTCCAGCGAGCGTGCCGCAGCCTATATCGATCAGCTGAAGAAAGATAAGCGTTATCTGCGCGACGTTTATTAAGATCGGTACAAAGGGAGCGCTACGCTTCCTTTGGTCTGCTGCGCGCTAAGCCGCGCCGCGACACAGGCATAAAAAAAACGGGCTAATCAGCCCGTTTTTTATTTTCCGCGATTTACTTCACTACGCGCAGTGAAGGACGTCCACCGCGCGGCGGCGGTTCATCATCCGGTGAAGAGTCGTCATCCGTCGCATCGTCCGGACGGTCACCATCAATCACCGACATCAGCGTCTCTTCCTGGCCGCCTTCCTGCTCGTCGCCGGACAGCTCATAAGCAGGCTCCGGTTCGAACATGGTGCCGGCGCCGTTTTCGCGCGCGTAAATCGCCAGCACCGCAGCCATCGGCACGGATACCTGGCGCGGCACGCCGCCGAAACGCGCATTGAAGCGCACCTGATCGTTGGCAAGCTCAAGGTTACCCACCGCGCGCGGTGCGATGTTCAGGACAATCTGTCCGTCACGAGCGTACTCCAGCGGCACCTGTACGCCAGGCAGATTGATATCCACCACCAGATGCGGCGTCAGCTGGTTGTCGAGCAGCCATTCATAAAAGGCCCGCAGCAGATAGGGACGGCGGGCAGTAAGTTGCGACATTTCCATAGATTAGCCCCGGGCTTGCAGGCGCATTTCACGTTCGGCTTCCGTCAAAGAAGCGAGGAAGGAGTCACGTTCAAATACGCGCGTCATGTAGCCTTTCAGCTCTTTCGAACCTGCGCCAGCCAGATCCACACCCAGCTGCGGCAGACGCCACAACAGCGGCGCCAGATAGCAGTCAACCAGGCTGAACTCTTCGCTCATAAAGAACGGCGTACGTGAGAACAGCGGCGCAATGGCCAGCAGCTCTTCGCGCAGTTGCTTGCGCGCGGCATCGGCTTCGGCACCGCTGCTGGTTTCAATGGTACGCATCAGGCTGTACCAGTCCTGCTCAATGCGGTGCATCATCAGACGGCTTTCACCGCGCGCGACCGGATAAACCGGCATCAGTGGCGGATGCGGGAAACGCTCATCAAGGTATTCCATGATGATGCGGGATTCATACAGCGTCAGTTCACGGTCGACCAGCGTTGGCACAGTGCGATACGGGTTGAGGTCAATCAGATCCTGCGGCAGATTATCCGTTTCAACCTGCTCGATCTCCACGCTGACGCCCTTCTCAGCCAGCACGATACGTACCTGATGGCTGAAAATGTCAGTCGGACCAGAAAACAGCGTCATTACCGAACGTTTGTTGGCAGCGACAGCCATGAAAACCTCCAAGTTTGTTCACAAAAAAATACTGCGAATAGCCAACCACGCGGCGACTCACCTGCTCATCAGATTCGCACACAGCCGGGCGTTACGGGCATTGTCCGGTCGTCCCGACAGGAGCAGTATGCACAACGCCGCGACTCGCGGGCGCAAAGTGTCAGTCAGTTTACCAGATTTTAAGCAGCTTGTGGGGCGGGGATAATCATTTGCGGGCAAAATGCGGGTAAAGCTCGCGTTTTTGCGCTGAAAAAGCCGCGATTCAGGCAATAAAAAACCCGCCGAAGCGGGTTTTTTGAGCCAATTGTAACTGCCGAAGCAGCCAGCAATTAACGCTTGGAGAACTGTGGACGACGGCGTGCTTTACGCAGACCGACTTTCTTACGTTCAACCTGACGCGCGTCACGGGTAACGAAGCCCGCTTTACGCAGTTCAGAACGCAGAGACTCGTCGTATTCCATCAGAGCGCGGGTGATACCGTGACGGATCGCACCAGCCTGACCAGAAATACCACCACCTTTAACGGTGATGTACAGGTCCAGTTTACCAACCATATCAACCAGCTCCAGCGGCTGACGCACGACCATGCGTGCAGTCTCACGACCGAAGTACTGCTCCAGAGAGCGCTGGTTAATTACGATGTTACCGCTACCCGGCTTGATAAAGACGCGAGCGGCAGAGCTTTTGCGGCGACCAGTGCCGTAGTTTTGAGTTTCAGCCATTGCCTATAATCCCGATTAAATGTCAAGAACTTGCGGTTGCTGCGCCGCGTGGTTGTGCTCGTTACCTGCGTAAACTTTCAGTTTACGGTACATAGCACGACCCAGTGGGCCTTTTGGCAGCATGCCTTTAACCGCGATTTCAATCACACGCTCAGGACGGCGTTCGATCATCTCTGCAAAGGTCGCTTGCTTGATACCACCGATGTGGCCAGTGTGGTGATAGTAAATCTTGTCGTTACGCTTGTTGCCGGTTACAGCAACTTTGTCAGCGTTCAGAACGATGATGTAATCACCGGTATCAACGTGCGGAGTGTATTCCGCTTTGTGCTTACCACGCAGACGGCGCGCCAGTTCAGTCGCCAGGCGACCCAGGGTTTTGCCAGTTGCGTCAACAACATACCAGTCACGCTGTACGGTTTCTGGTTTAGCTGTAAAAGTTTTCATTGAAAAGCTTACCCAAATAAAAGTTACACGTTGGTGAAATCCCAAACGCTAAGTTAACGATTGAGGCTCACACGACCAATTCGCCCAGCAAGCCCACCCCCTCAGGTAGAGTTACCGGATCACACAGTTTTCCGGGAAAAGAAAGCCTGTGCTGTAACGTGGGGTCGCAAGATTATAGAGAAGTCGAATCTAAAGATCGACTCTTTTTGCGCCCGAAGCGGTGATTTCTGTTTGCCCCTCAGGGCAGGTGCGGCAGGCGAAGATACTCCTCGCTCTGCATCTCCTGCAGGCGCGACAGACAGCGCTGATATTCGAATTTCAGCCGCGTGCCCTGATAGATTTCAAACAGCGAGGTTTCTGCCGCCACCACCAGCTTGACGTGGCGCTCGTAGAACTCATCCACCAGCGCGAGGAACCGCCGCGCCTGGTCTTCCGTTTTGTAAATCATCACCGGCACATCGTACAGCAGCACGCTGTGGAAGCGGCGCGACAGCTCGATGTAATCGTGCTGGCTGCGCCCTTCACCGCACAACGCGAGGAAGTTGATGGCCAGTACGCCTTCGTGAACGCCGAGCGTCGGCAACTGGCGATGGTTAATCTCCAGCACCGGCGCGTCGCCGCGCGGTTTACCGGACAGCGCGCTGAACATGCGCTCCATCTCCGCGTGCGTCGCGTCGTTAAGCGGGAAATTCCACAGATGGGCCGATGTCAGGGTGCGCAGGCGATAATCAATGCCGGCATCGACATTCATCACATCGCAGTGGCGCTTGATCTGCTCGATAGCCGGCAGAAAACGCGCCCGCTGCAGGCCGTTGCGGTACAGCTCATCCGGCGGAATGTTGGAGGTCGCCACCAGCGTAATGCCGCGGGCAAACAGCGCTTCCATCAGGGTACCAAGCAGCATTGCGTCGGTAATGTCGGAGACAAAAAACTCGTCGAAACAGAGAATATCGGTTTCCGCTTTGAAACGGTCAGCGACAATCAGCAGCGGGTCGCTGTGGCCCTGCAGCTGCGTTAACTCTTCGTGCACGCGCAGCATGAAGCGATGGAAATGCAGACGCAGTTTGCGATCGCCAGGAATAGACTGAAAAAACAGATCCATGACCCAGGTTTTACCGCGCCCGACGCCGCCCCACATATACAGGCCACGCACCGGCGCCTCATGGCTCTCCGGTGCTTTATTCATCAGCTTTGATAAGCGGCCAAACAGCCCTTTAGACGCTGGCTGCGGCGGCTGCTGGCGGGCAATCAGGCCTTGCTGGATGCGATCTAAACGGGTGATGGCGTCACGTTGTACATCGTCCGGACGAAACTCGCCCTGCGACAGCGCCTGCTCATAGCGCGCAAGCGGAGATGAGGTTTGCATGGTTCTCTCAGAATCCCTGAAAAAGTCCGATTCACGTGTCGGTTGTCGAAAATTAGGCCGCTCTACACTAAGCGATACAGCCCGAGGATTCCACTTCCGATGGATTAACGGGTATAGTGGCTACTATTGAAGTTGAAACAGAAGCAATGCCCTACGAAGCAACGGAAATTACACGGGAGTCATTATGACCTGGGAATACGGGCTGATTGGTTTAGTGATTGGCATTATTGTCGGCGCGGTAGCGATGCGTTTTGGCAACAAAAAGCTGCGTGAGCAGCGCAGCATGCAGTACGAACTGGAAAAATCCAAAGCGGAGCTGGCGGATTACCGCGAAGAGCTCACCAACCACTTTGCGCGCAGCGCAGAGTTGCTGGACAACATGGCGCGCGACTATCGCCAGCTGTATCAGCACATGGCGAAAGGATCGAATGACCTGCTGCCAAATCTGCCGGGCGAGAAAAACCCGTTTGCTTACCAGCTGACGGAAGCCGAGGCCGATAACGACCAGGCGCCGGTGCAGATCCCGCGCGACTACTCTGAAGGCGCATCGGGCCTGCTGCGCAGCGGCGAACGCACCACCCGCAGTTAATCCTTTTGGGGCACAGCATGGCTGTGCCCTTTTTGTTTTCCGAACGCTTATTACCAATAACTGTCACACTTCTTTTATCCCCCTTTTCGCAGCGAGAGCGTCATAGCAATGAAAAAACCAGCACGACTGTTAAGCGCATTAGCCTTGAGCATTGGGATGAGTCTGGCGGCGACGCCGGGTGCCATGGCCACGTTGCCGGCACAGATTCAGGGACAAGCACTGCCAAGCCTGGCACCGATGCTGGAAAAAGTGCTGCCGGCGGTGGTCAGCGTGCATGTCGAGGGCACCGACAGCGGTCAGCAGGGCCAGGATATTCCCGAGCCGCTGAAGCGCTTCTTTGGCCAGGCACCCGGGCAGTCTCAGCCACAGCCGTTTGAAGGACTGGGTTCCGGCGTCATCATCGACGCAGCTAAAGGCTACATTCTGACCAACAATCACGTGGTAAACGGTGCGGATAAAATCAGCGTGCAGCTGAGTGATGGCAACGAATATGACGCAAAGCTGATTGGTCATGACGAGCAAACCGACATCGCGCTGATTCAGGTAGAAGGCGCAAAAAACCTCACGCAGGTGAAAATTGCTGATTCTGACGCGCTGAAAGTGGGTGATTTCGCCGTGGCGATCGGCAACCCATTCGGCCTCGGCCAGACGGCGACGTCCGGCATTATCTCGGCGCTGGGCCGCAGCGGGCTGAATCTGGAAGGGCTGGAGAACTTTATTCAGACCGATGCCGCCATCAACCGTGGTAACTCTGGCGGCGCGCTGGTGAACCTCAACGGCGAGCTGATCGGCATTAACACCGCCATTCTGGCGTCGAGCGGCGGCAACATTGGTATTGGCTTTGCTATCCCCAGCAACATGGCGATGAACCTGGCGCAGCAGCTGATTCAGTTCGGCGAAGTGAAGCGCGGTCAGCTCGGGATCAAAGGGACAGAAATGACCGCCGATATCGCGAAAGCATTTAACGTCGATGCGCAGCGCGGAGCATTTGTCTCTGAAGTGCTGCCAAAGTCGGCGGCGGAACAGGCGGGCATCAAAGCGGGCGACATCATTACCGCCATTAACGATAAGCCAATTACCAGCTTTGCCGAGCTGCGGGTGAAAGTCGGCACCACGCCGCCAGGCCAGCAGGTGAAAATCGGTCTGCTGCGCGATGGCAAACCGCTGACGGTGACCGTAACGCTGGAACAGAGCGCGCAGAGCACCGCCAGCGCCCAGCTGATGTCGCCAGCGCTGCAGGGCGCCACGCTCAGTGACGGCAATACCAAAGCCGGCGATAAAGGAGTCAAAGTCGATACCATCGAAAAAGGCACGCCGGCAGAACAGGTTGGCCTGCAGAAAGACGATGTGATTGTCGGCGTTAACCGTACGCGGGTGCAAAGCCTCGCCGAGATGCGCAAAGTGCTGGAGGGCAAACCGCCGGTACTGGCGCTGAACGTGGTGCGCGGCGACGAGAGTATTTACCTGCTTCTGCGATAATCCTCGCAACGGGCGGACAAGCAGGTGTTTGTCCGCCCTTCTCGTGCTATTCTGCCCTGCGATCAACTCTTGCCTGAAATAACACCATGTTTCTTAAACTTTTACGTTCTGTGGTGATGGGCCTGATCGTGGCAGGTTTACTGCTTGTCGCGATCCCGGCGCTGCGAATGGGCAGCAACGTCACCTTTGATCACGACAGCAGCGCCGATGAAGCGCCCTTCAGTTTCAATCAGGGCGTGCGCCGTGCTGTGCCGGCGGTGGTCAACGTCTATAACCGCAGCGCGCACGGCAACAATAATCGCGGCATTACCACGCTCGGTTCCGGCGTCATCATGAACGCGAAAGGCTACATCCTCACCAACAAACATGTCATCAATAACGCTGACCAGATTATCGTCGCGCTGCAGGACGGACGCTTTTTTGAAGCGACGCTGGTGGGCTCCGACGCCATGACCGATCTGGCGGTGTTAAAAATCAGCGCCTCTAATCTGCCGGTAATCCCGATCAACGCCAAACGTGTCGCGCATATTGGTGATGTGGTGATGGCGATTGGCAATCCGTACAACCTCGGCCAGACGGTCACCCAGGGCATCATCAGCGCCACCGGTCGCATCGGTCTGAGCTCCTCCGGTCGGCAGAACTTCCTGCAAACCGATGCCTCGATCAACCAGGGGAACTCCGGCGGCGCGCTGATTAACTCACTGGGCGAACTGATGGGCATCAACACGCTGACCTTCGACAAAAGCAACGACGGCGAAACCCCGGAAGGCATTGGTTTTGCCATTCCGACCGCGCTGGCGACCAAAATTATGGATAAGCTGATTCGCGATGGCCGGGTGATCCGCGGTTATATCGGTATTACCGGGCGCGAGCTGCCGCCGCTGCACGGTCAGGGCAGCAACCTTGATCGGGTGCAGGGCATTATTGTCAGCGAAGTGACGCCGGGCGGTCCGGCGGATCGCGCCGGCATTCAGGCCAATGATGTCCTGCTGCAGGTAAACGGTAAGCCGGCGCTGTCCGCGCAGGAGACCATGGACCAGGTGGCGGAAATCCGCCCGGGATCGGTGATTGATGTGCAGGTGCTGCGCAATGAGCAGAAGATGACGCTGCCGGTTACCATCCAGGAGTTTCCGGAAGCGGCCAATAATACCTCGCCGTAAACGCACCCGGCCGCGGACAGCGCCATCGCTGAGCCGCGGCCGGGTGTGCAGAACCACGGCGTAACTAGCTGCGATCGACCGGGAAAGCGATCACCTCACTGAGCGCATCGGCCTTCAGCGCCAGCATAATCAGGCGATCGACGCCCAGCGCCACGCCGGAACAGGCCGGCATGCCGTGCGCCAGCGCATCCAGCAGGTAAGTATCAATCGGATGCTGTGGCAAACCGCGCGCGGCGCGACGACGATTATCCTGCTCAAAGCGCTGACGCTGTTCACGGCTGTCGGTCAGTTCGCGGAAACCGTTGGCCAGCTCCACGCCTTTGTAATAGACCTCAAAACGCTCTGCCACGCGGTGATCTTCGGTACTGATCTCCGCCAGCGCCGCCTGACTGGCCGGGAAGTGATAGACGAAGCACGGCTTATCGAGACCAATTTTCGGTTCCACGCCCAGCATAAACAGCAGCTGCAGCAGCGTGTCGCGATCGTCTTCGCGATTCGCCAGCTCGCCCTCACCCAGCTTTTCCGCCGCTTCGCGCAGCTGCGCCTTGTCCGCCGACAGCGGATCGATCTCCAGATGACGGATAAACGCCTGCTGATACGATAGCGATTCGGCGCTGTCGCACTCCAGCACCTGCTGCAGCAGGTCGTCGACTTCGTTCATCAGCCGATACATGTCGTAGTGCGGCCGATACCACTCCAGCATGGTGAATTCTGGATTATGGTGGCGCCCGGCCTCTTCATTACGGAAGCAGCGCCCCATCTGATAAATCGGGCCGCTGCCCGCCGCCAGCAGGCGCTTCATGTGATATTCCGGACTGGTCATCAGCCACAAATCGCGCCCGTCTGCCGCGCCAGGTCCGACGAAGCGCGTCTGGAATGGCACCAGATGGATGTCGGTGATCGTCGCCTGGCTCATGGCAGGCGTATCCACTTCCAGTACGCCGCGATCGGCAAAGAAACGCCGGATTTCCGCCAGGATGGCGGCGCGTTTCAACAAATTGGCAATGGGTGCGCTCGGCTTCCAGCTTGCCGTTTCGCTCATGGTGATGACTCCTTATACAGACAAGGGGAGGAAGTCTACCCGTATTGCTGACGGCAAACAACGGCACCGCCGTCGCGGCAGGCAGTTTCAGAAATCACAGGTGCTGGCAGGACAACTGGAGGAAGAGAAAGCCGGTACGAAAGCAGGTTTCGCACCGGTTTTAGTTACTGCGCGCTGCGCTGAATTGCCTGACCGCCCGCTTCAACATCTTCGCCTACACCACGCGTGGTGTTACAGGCTGAAAGCAGCGAGGAAAGCACCAGTACCGAGAAAATCGCGACAATACTTTTCTTTAACATAGCCATATCCTTGTTGGTTGCAGTAAAAGTACAGCTTTTAAAGCATAGACCGGATACGCCATGATGGCGGTTAAGCTGCTGAAAAAAGACGCGGTGCGGGGATGAGCGCGGAAATAAAAAAAGGCGCATCGATGATGCGCCTGATTTGACGATTATTTTACGCGGGAAACGTATTCGCCAGAGCGGGTGTCTACTTTTACCACTTCGCCAATCTGTACGAACAGTGGCACTTTGATCACGGCGCCGGTAGACAGCGTCGCTGGCTTGCCGCCGGTACCGGCAGTATCACCTTTCAGACCTGGGTCAGTTTCGGTGATTTCAGCTTCGATGAAGTTCGGTGGCTGAACGGCGATCGGTTTATCGTTCCACAGGGTTACGATACACTCGGCGTTGTCCTGCAGCCATTTGGTCACGTCGTCCAGTACCTTGGCTTCAACCTGATACTGTTCGAAGGTTTCCGGGTGCATGAAGTAGAAGAAGTCACCGTCGTTGTAGGAGTACTGCAGCGTCATGTCACGCACGTCTGCGCCTTCGGCGGAGTCGGTAGACTTGAAGGTTTTCTCAACGCGTGAACCGGTCAGCAGACGACGCATTTTAACACGTGCAAACGCCTGGCCTTTACCCGGCTTAACGAATTCACTGGATTCGATGGCATACGGTTCGCCTTCGAACATGATTTTAAGACCGGCACGAAAATCGTTGCTAAGATAAGTCGCCATAAAGGCCCTCTGTAGATATTAACTGGTAATAGCCAAAAAAATGGCACACATTGTAACCCTAAATCCCCCCGTCAGAGAAGATTGGTTGCAGCAACTTGCTGATGTTGTCACCGATCCTGCTGAATTACTGCAACTTTTAGCCCTCGAAAACCACGCAGATCTGGCAGCCGGGAGCGAAGCACGCCGTCTGTTCGCCCTGCGCGTACCGCGCGCCTTTATTCAGCGCATGCAGCGCGGCAATGCGCAGGACCCGCTGCTGCTGCAGGTGCTGACCAGCCGTCAGGAGTTTACCGATGCGCCAGGCTACAGCACCGATCCGCTCGATGAGCAGAGCAGCGTGGTGCCGGGCTTACTGCATAAGTATAGAAACCGCGCGCTACTGCTGGTCAAGGGCGGCTGCGCGGTGAACTGTCGCTACTGCTTCCGCCGGCATTTCCCCTATCAGGATAATCAGGGCAACAAGCGCAACTGGCAGGCGGCGATTGATTACATTGCCGCCCATCCCGAGCTGGACGAGATCATCTTCTCCGGCGGCGATCCGCTGATGGCGAAAGATCAGGAGCTGGCGTGGCTGATTGGCGCGCTGGAAAACATTCCGCACCTGAAACGCCTGCGCATTCACAGCCGGCTGCCGGTAGTGATCCCGGCGCGCATTACCGAAGGGCTATGCCAGCTGCTGGCGGATACGCGTCTGCAGGTGCTGCTGGTCAGCCACATCAACCACGCGCAGGAGATTGACGAGGCGCTGCGCGAACGCATGCAGAGGCTTAAACGCGCCGGCGTCATCCTGCTGAACCAGAGCGTGCTGCTGCGCGGCGTTAATGACGATGCGCAGATCCTCGCACAGCTCAGCAATGCGCTGTTTGATGCTGGCATCCTGCCCTACTATTTACATGTGCTGGATAAGGTGCAGGGTGCGGCGCACTTCTTTGTGCCGGATGAACAGGCGCGGGCGCTGGTGCGGCAACTGCTGACCATGGTATCGGGCTATATGGTGCCGAAGCTGGCGCGGGAAATTGGTGGTGAGCCGAGCAAAACGCCGCTGGATCTGCAGCTGCGTCAGGAGTGACGTTCCCTGCCAGCTGCCCGGTGCGCATGAATGCGCACCCTACAGTCGGCGCCATCACCGCAGGAGCCATTGATGGCGACCACGCAGGGACTGAACTCAAAAACAAAAAAGCCGCTCTCGCGGCTTTTTTATTGCTGCTCTGCCATTACGGGCACTTATACACCTGACCCGACATTTTGCTGTCGAGCGGGGCAAAGGCAGACAGCAGGTTCTGCGTCGGGCTGGTGGCACCATAAATTACGTTGCCGCCCATCTCCGCTGCGCGGTTACGCAGGTCGTTGGCCGCACCGCGCAGTGAACTGCCTTCACCGCCTGAGCCGGTCAGCCAGTTGCTCTGCGAGCCGGTAACATTGCCCAGCAGCTGACATTGGCTGCCTGGCTGTTGATCAACAAAGGTGACACGTTCGCCGGCGGCACTCAGTTGGTTGGAGGTGCTACAGCCCGCCAGCAGTAAGGTACCGACTGCCAGTCCGAGCGAGAGGTTAATCCGCATTATAATCCCCATTTATTATCATCAGTGTCGGGCGGCAGCGTAGCAGAAAAGCGCACATTTTTTCTGAACATTCATTGCCCTAAACCCGCAAAGCCGAAGTATTGTGCCCTTACTTATACCTTGTTCGCCGGCAAAAGAAAAACCCCCGACCGTTTCCGATCGGGGGTTTCTCAACAGCTCAGACGTTCAGGGCAATTACATCATGCCGCCCATACCGCCCATGCCACCCATGCCGCCAGCGCCAGCACCTAAGTCAGGTGCGTCGCCTTTCGGCAGGTCGGTGACCATCGCTTCGGTGGTGATCATCAGACCGGCCACAGAAGATGCGTACTGCAGCGCAGAACGGGTCACTTTGGTTGGATCCAGGATACCGAAGTCGATCATGTTGCCGTACTCTTCGGTCTGCGCGTTGTAACCGTAGTTACCGTCGCCCGCTTTCACGTTGTTAGCAACCACAGATGGCTCTTCACCGGCGTTAGAAACGATCTGACGCAGTGGCGCTTCCATCGCACGCAGAGCAACCTTGATACCGACGTTCTGGTCTTCGTTCTGACCTTTCAGGCCAGATGCTGCGATTTTCGCCGCAACACGCACCAGCGCAACACCACCACCGGCAACCACGCCTTCTTCAACCGCAGCACGGGTAGCGTGCAGGGCATCTTCAACGCGTGCTTTCTTCTCTTTCATTTCAACTTCAGTCGCTGCGCCTACTTTCAGTACGGCTACACCGCCTGCCAGTTTTGCAACGCGCTCCTGCAGTTTCTCTTTGTCGTAGTCAGACGTCGCTTCTTCGATCTGCTGACGGATCTGCGTCACGCGGCCAGAGATTGCGCCCTGATCGCCCACACCATCGATGATGGTGGTGGTGTCTTTGTTGATCACCACACGTTTTGCCTGACCCAGGTCTTCCAGCGTCGCTTTTTCCAGCTCCATACCGATCTCTTCAGAGATCACGGTACCGCCGGTCAGGATAGCAATATCCTGCAGCATCGCTTTACGACGGTCGCCGAAGCCCGGTGCTTTCACCGCAGCCACTTTCACGATACCGCGCATGGTGTTGACCACCAGCGTAGCCAGCGCTTCGCCTTCCACGTCTTCTGCGATGATCAGCAGTGGTTTGCCGGCTTTCGCCACAGCTTCCAGCACTGGCAGCATTTCGCGGATGTTAGAGATTTTCTTGTCAGCCAGCAGGATGAATGGGCTTTCCAGCTCCACTGCACCGGTTTCTGGCTTGTTGATGAAGTACGGAGACAGGTAGCCACGGTCGAACTGCATACCTTCAACCACGTCCAGCTCGTCCTGCAGACCGGTGCCTTCTTCAACGGTGATCACGCCTTCTTTACCCACTTTGTCCATCGCCTGAGCGATCAGGGTACCGACGCTTTCATCGGAGTTGGCAGAAATGGTACCTACCTGCGCGATAGCGCGGGAATCCTGGCATGGTACAGACAGGGTTTTCAGCTCTTCAACGGCTGCGGCAACGGCTTTATCGATACCGCGCTTCAGATCCATTGGGTTCATGCCCGCCGCGACGGCTTTCAGGCCTTCGTTGACGATAGCCTGTGCCAGAACGGTAGCGGTGGTGGTGCCGTCGCCTGCTGCGTCGTTGGCTTTAGAAGCGACTTCTTTCACCATCTGCGCACCCATGTTCTCGAACTTGTCTTCCAGCTCGATTTCACGTGCCACAGAAACACCATCTTTAGTGATGGTCGGTGCACCAAAAGATTTATCCAGAACCACGTTACGGCCTTTCGGGCCCAGGGTAACTTTTACTGCATCTGCCAGTACGTTCACGCCACGCAGCATTTTTACGCGTGCGTCATTACCGAATTTTACGTCTTTAGCTGCCATTTCAAATATCCCTTAAATTCGTTTCGTTCAGTGAATTACGCGTAAATTACGCTTCAACAATCGCCAGAATGTCGCTTTCAGAGATGATCAGAACTTCTTCGTTGTCGATTTTCTCAGTCTTGGCACCGTAGCCTTCGCTGAAAATCACCAGATCACCCACTTTCACGTCCAGCGGCTTCACGTCGCCGTTTTCCAGGATGCGGCCATTGCCAACAGCCAGTACTTCACCGCGGGTTGATTTGCCTGCTGCAGAGCCGGTCAGAACGATACCGCCAGCAGATTTGGCTTCAACTTCTTTACGCTTGACGATAACGCGATCGTGCAACGGACGAATTTTCATTTGATAGCTCTCCTTTGAGAAGTCCAATCATTCATTTTTGGGTTGAACGCCGGGCTTGAGGGTTCCGGCCTCGTGGAGAGAGAGATAGGGGCAGAAAAGGGGCTTTCAAGGGCAAAAAAATAAAAAATTTTCGTTTGCGTAACAGATGACGAAAAAGACAGCAAAAAGGGCGGCTTACGCCGCCCCGCTTACATTCAGCGATCTTTATCGTGACCGATACGATCCTGATCTTTGCGCTCAAACTCGCCGTCCATGGTGACGCCGCTGTCCGGGCCCTGCCCCGGGCCGCGCCATACGCGCAGGTGCGGCATCAGCTTCAGCGTCAGGTGTTTCTGCACCGGCGGCAGCAACAGCAGCAGGCCGAGGAAATCGGTGAAGAAGCCCGGCAGCAGCAGCAGAAAACCGGCGATGATCAGCGACACGCTTTTGATCATCTCCGCCGCCGGGCTCTCGTTACGCGCCAGCTTCTCCTGCATCAGCATAAAGTTCTTCATGCCCTGGTTTTTCACCAGTGACACACCAATGCACGAGGTAAAAATCACCAGCAGCATGGTCAGCAGCACGCCGAGCGCGTGCGCCACCTGGATGAAAATCGAGATCTCAATCCAGGCCAGAACAAAAAAAATCACTAACGGTAACCAGCGCACCGATATCTCCTGTGAGTCACGCCGCCACGCAGCGTGCGGGGCAGCAAAATTGAAGGGTCAGCATGACCATAACGTATGAGATGGGCACGCGGCCGGGGAAATTCAACCGCCGCTGTTAAATTTATGCCACTGACTTAAAATTGCGAAGTACATCACATATCGTTATTACCGCTGGGCCAGCAAATGTCCGTAAAGTGATCTGTGCACAAGCATTTCTGCAGTGACAGAATATGATCGTGCTCGCCAGCCCGAAGATGGATAAAATGTCGGCACTGGTATTCCACGACAATATAATTGCTTCACCTGCACGTTATTCGCCGCCCATCCATTCCGGATGCCCGGCAGTAACACAGCAGCAATAATAAGAAGGTAATCATGGCGAACAACATTCGTATCGAAGAAGACCTGTTAGGCATGCGTGAAGTTCCGGCAGATGCCTATTACGGTGTTCATACTCTGCGTGCGATTGAGAACTTCTATATCAGTAACAGTAAAATCAGCGACATCCCTGAGTTTGTTCGCGGCATGGTGATGGTGAAAAAAGCCGCCGCGCTCGCCAACAAAGAGCTGCAAACCATCCCCCGCCACATCGCCAACACCATCATTCAGGCCTGTGATGAAGTGCTGAACAACGGTAAGTGCATGGACCAGTTCCCGGTTGATGTCTATCAGGGCGGCGCGGGTACCTCGGTCAACATGAACACCAACGAGGTGCTGGCTAACATCGGTCTGGAGCTGATGGGTCACCAGAAAGGTGAATATCAGTACCTCAACCCGAACGATCACGTGAATAAGTGTCAGTCCACTAACGACGCTTATCCTACCGGCTTCCGCATTGCGGTTTACGCCTCGATCCTCAAACTGCTCGACGCGATTGGCCAGCTGAGCGAAGGTTTTCAGCGCAAAGCGGTGGAGTTTGAAAACATCCTGAAGATGGGCCGCACCCAGCTGCAGGACGCGGTGCCGATGTCGCTCGGTCAGGAGTTCCACGCGTTCAACGTACTGCTGAACGAAGAGACGCGCAGCATTCTGCGTACCGCCGAACTGCTGCTGGAGGTTAACCTCGGCGCCACGGCGATCGGCACCCGCCTCAACACACCGGACGGCTACCAGCAGCTGGCGGTACAGCGCCTGGCGGAAGTCAGCAACCTGCCGGTGGTGCCCGCCGAAGATCTGATTGAAGCCACCTCAGACTGCGGCGCTTACGTCATGGTGCATTCAGCGCTGAAGCGCCTGGCGGTGAAACTGTCGAAAATCTGTAACGACCTGCGCCTGCTGTCATCCGGTCCGCGCGCCGGCCTGAACGAAATCAACCTGCCGGAACTGCAGGCCGGTTCTTCGATCATGCCTGCGAAAGTTAACCCGGTGGTACCGGAAGTGGTCAATCAGGTGTGCTTTAAAGTGATTGGCAACGACACCACGGTGACCATGGCTTCTGAAGCCGGTCAGCTGCAGCTCAACGTGATGGAACCGGTGATTGGCCAGGCGCTGTTTGAGTCGATCAGCATCCTGACCAACGCCTGCTACAACCTGCTGGAAAAATGCGTTAATGGCATCACCGCCAACAAAGCGGTCTGTGAAGCCTACGTGTTCAACTCCATCGGTATCGTCACTTACCTCAACCCGTACATCGGCCATCACAACGGCGATATCGTCGGGAAAATCTGTGCTGAAACCGGTAAGAGCGTACGCGAAGTGGTGCTGGAACGCGGTCTGCTGACCGAAGCCGAGCTGGACGATATTTTCTCCATCCAGAACCTGATGCACCCGGAATACAAAGCCAAACGCTACACCGACGAAAACGAACAGTAATCCGTTCCGGATCAAGTCGTCTGAAGCACGCCTGTATACAATACGGCGTGCTTTTTTATTTTGACGTCTATAACTAAAGTGGCTGCGTGTGGCGGCACTTCAGGGAGTGAAACTATGGTAGTGGTGGAATTGCTCATCGTCCTGCTGGCGATCTGGCTGGGTGCGCGCCTCGGCGGCATCGGCATTGGCTTTGCCGGCGGTTTAGGCGTGCTGGTGCTGACGCTGGTTTGCGGCATGAAACCCGGCGCGATCCCGTTCGATGTCATCGAGATCATTATGGCGGTGATTGCGGCCATCGCCGCGATGCAGGTTGCTGGCGGCATGGATTATCTGGTCGGGCTGGCGGAACGCCTGCTGCGCCGCCATCCGCGCTATGTCACTTTCCTTGCGCCGCTGGTGACCTATGCGATGACGCTGCTGGCGGGTACCGGGCACACCGCTTTTTCAACTCTGCCGGTGATTGCGGAAGTGGCCAAAGAGCAAGGCGTACGTCCTTCGCGCCCGCTGTCGATAGCCGTAGTGGCGTCGCAAATCGCCATCACCGCCTCGCCGCTTTCGGCCGCGGTGGTATTTTTTGCCTCGATTCTTGAACCGCGCGGCGTCAGTTATCTGGCGCTGCTCGGCGTCGCGCTGCCTGCCACCATGCTGGCCATTTTCTGTGCCGCCGTGATCACCAACTTCCTCGGCAAAGAGCTCAAAGAAGATGACGTCTATCAGGCGCGCCTGGCGAAAGGTGAAGTAACGCTGCGCGGTGAGCAGGTTTATCACATCAAGCCGGGTGCCAGACGCGCGGTGCTGCTGTTCCTGATCGGTATTGCGGCGGTGGTGCTGTACGCGACGGCAATCAGCGACAGCGTGGGCCTGATCAGCAATCCGGTGCTGCCGCGTAACGAAGCCATTGTGGTGTTTATGCTGACGGTTGCTACGCTGATTTGCCTGACCTGCAAAGTGGAAACCGGTGAAATCCTCAGCGCCAGCACGTTTAAATCCGGCATGAGCGCCTGTATCTGCGTGATGGGCGTCGCCTGGCTGGGCGATACCTTTGTCAAGGCGCACCTCAGCGACATCCAGACGCTGGCCGGCGACATGCTGCAGGGCTATCCGTGGATGCTGGCGCTGGTGCTGTTCTTTGCTGCCACGTTGCTCTATTCGCAGGCGGCCACCACCAAAGCGCTGATGCCGGCCGCACTGATGCTCGGCGTGTCGCCGCTGGCGGCGGTCGCCTCCTTCGCCGCGGTGTCCGCGCTGTTCGTGCTGCCCACCTACCCGACGCTGCTGGCCGCGGTGGAGATGGACGACACCGGCTCGACCCGCATTGGTAAATACGTGTTCAACCACTCGTTTATCATTCCCGGCGTGCTGGCGATTACCTTCTCGGTGGCGTTTGGCTTCCTGTTCGGCAGCCTGATCCTGTAGCGTCGTGGTTACATCCTGAAAACCTCGTGGCGCAGCGGCCGTGTTATTATCGCGGCTCATTCGCCACTGGAGCTGATTAATTCGTCATGGCTGCTCGATTTTCCCGCCTGCTAAGCCTGTGCCTGGCGCTGCTGTTTTGCCTGTCGGCGCAGGCCAGCCTGTTCTCGCCCACCACCAACAACCGCTTTGTGCCGGTCGATCAGGCCTTTGGCTTTGATTTCAGCCTGCAGGGCCATCAGCTGACGCTGAGCTGGAAAGTGAAGGACGGCTATTACCTCTATCGCCAGCAATTCCACATCAGCGCGCAACACGCGCAGCTGGCGCCGGTCACGCTGCCGCCGGGCCAGCCGCACGAAGATGAGTTTTACGGCAAGAGCGAAATCTATCCGCAGGACGTACAGCTGCCGATCACCCTGCGCCAGGCCGATGCCGGTGCAACGCTCAGCGTGACCTATCAGGGCTGCGCCGCGGCCGGTTTCTGCTATCCGCCGGAGACCCGCTCGGTGCCGCTGACGGCGATTGCTGCCGATAGCGCCGCGCCGGTAATCGCGGCATCACCGGCCGCTCACCGCACGCCGCTGCCGTTTTCGCCGCTGTGGGCGCTGCTGATTGGCATCGGCGTGGCCTTTACGCCGTGCGTGCTGCCGATGTATCCGCTGATCTCCGGCATCATTCTTGGTGGCCAGCGCCGCTACTCGCTGGGCCGGCTGTTCGCCCTCGCACTGGTTTACGTGCAGGGCATGGCGCTGACTTACACCCTGCTCGGTATGGTGGTGGCAGCGGCGGGGCTGCGTTTCCAGGCTGCGCTGCAGCATCCTTACGTGTTAATCGGCCTCTCCGTGCTGTTTGTGCTGCTGGCGCTGTCGATGTTTGGCCTGTTCACGCTGCAGCTGCCTGCCAGCCTCCAGACGCGTCTGACGCTATGGAGCAACCGTCAGCAAGGCGGGTCGCTGGCGGGCGTGTTTATGATGGGCGCACTGGCTGGGCTAATCTGCTCACCCTGCACCACCGCGCCGCTCAGCGCCATCCTGCTGTATATCGCGCAGAGCGGTAATCTGTGGGCCGGAGCCGGCACGCTGTGGCTGTACGCCTTCGGCATGGGACTGCCGCTGATTGCTGTAACGATGTTCGGCAACCGGCTGCTGCCGAAAAGCGGTCCGTGGATGCAGAGCGTAAAAGAGGGTTTTGGCTTTGTGATTTTGGCGCTGCCGGTGTTTCTGCTGGAGCGCGTGCTGGGCGATATCTGGGGACTGCGGCTGTGGAGTCTGCTCGGCGTGGCATTTTTTGCCTGGGCGTTCAGCCTGAGTCTCAGCGCGCGCGGCACAGCGCGCGTGCTGCCGATCATCATGCTGGCGGCCGCGCTGGTGGTGGCGCGCCCGCTGCAGGACTGGGCATTTGGCAGCAGCAGTACGCAAAGCGTCGCGCACCTGCCGTTCCAGCGCATCAGCAACAGCCAGCAGCTGGATAGCGCATTACAGCAGGCGCAGGGCCGTATCACCATGGTCGATCTCTATGCCGACTGGTGCGTGGCCTGCAAAGAGTTTGAAAAATACACCTTCAGCGATGACGGCGTGCGCAGCGCCCTGAGCAACGTGCAGCTGCTGCAGGCTAACGTAACAGCCAACAATGCGCAGGATAACGCGCTGCTGCAGCATCTGCAGGTGCTTGGCCTGCCGACCATCCTGTTCTTCGATGCGCAGGGCAAAGAGATTGCCGATTCACGCGTCACCGGCTTCCTTAACGCCGCGGATTTCCGCGCCCATTTGCACAATCTGCCGCGTTAAACGAAACTGGTTGCACGACACTGTCCGGGCGTACGCGCCCGGGCCCGCATTCCGGAGGAGAGTCTTTTGCAACGCGAACAGATCCTTGAGCATGCGCTGAATGTGCTCGAACAGAGCGGCCTTGCCGCGACCACCTCGCTGCAGCAGCTGGCTGGCGAAAGCGGCCTCGCCAGCGATCAGCTGGAGCGCTACTGGCCCGATCGCGATGCCCTGCTGTATGACGCGCTGCGCTTTCACGGCCAGCAGATCGACAGCTGGCGCCGCCAGGTGCAGCTGGATGAGCGCCTCAGTGCGGCACAAAAGCTGCTGGCGCGTTACGACGTGCTGGCAGAGCACGTCAGTAAAGGCCGCTTTCCCGGCTGCCTGTTTATTGCTGCCTGCAGTTTCTATCCCCAGCCGGATCAGCCGGTGCACCAGCTCGCCGAACAGCAGAAGCGCAGTTCCTGGCAGTTCACCCATGAAATCCTCGTCGACCTGGCGCTGGACAACCCCAGCATGGTGGCCGATCAGATGGAGCTGATCCTCGAAGGCTGTCTGAGTAAGCTGCTGGTGAAGCGCAACGTGCAGGATGTCGCTACCGCGCGGCGTCTGGCTGAAGATGTGCTGAGCATCGCGCTGTGCCGGCAAAACGGCGCGCTGGCGTAGGCTTTTTGTTCACCCTGCCTGAAAAGCAGGCAATCAGTCACGATTGCTACGCTTTTTTTACGAAACCCGTTGACGGCTGTGAGCCATTAGGGTTTAATGCGCCCCGTTGCCCGGATAGCTCAGTCGGTAGAGCAGGGGATTGAAAATCCCCGTGTCGGTGGTTCGATTCCGCCTCCGGGCACCACTCTTCAGAGCCTGTTCGTTAGGGGTTGAGATCCTCAACGGGCATGACAGTGGTCCCCAGCATGATGTTGGTAGTTTGCTTACCGCACCATTGTTGAACACGGGACTTAAAGTCCGGAGGATGTTCTAGCATCCTCTGGACTTCTCACATCCTTAAAAAATACTTCAGCATCGTATTTACCTTTAGAAATGTTTTCTGTCAATCTTTTGTAAAGGTTTGCCTCCCTTTTTTTCCTCTTTTAGAATCATATCGTTAAGATTTGACTTAAGATTACTCTTAGGCCACCTCCAGCTGTTCGAGAACGCTCCTGACCTTGTTGATGTCGCTCTCAACGTATTGCAGAGTGACTGCAGGCGTTGAATGGCCCAGAAGATCCTGAGCCATTTTCAGGTTTCGGTCAGGCATACTCATCAGATTTGTAGCTATGGTGTGCCGGAATCGATGAGGACTCACAACAAAACCACATTCATTTGAAAGCCGGCGAAAAAATGCACGCAATGGTGGATTATCCATGTTTTCACTTGTCTCATTTCTGCGACCATCAAATCGGGATAAATTGAAAAGCTGATCCTCCATCTTTGCCCCTCTTTCCAGAGAGCGGTTATAAAGCATTTCTAATCTTGGTCTCAGATGACGCGTGATCGGAACAAGATGCTCACGATGGTTTTTTGCTCCTTCCGGTCGAAGGCTTATCCAGTTATGCATAAAATTAACGTCACATAAACGTATATGCAGAAGCTGATTCTGCCTCATCCCTGTCCTTCGTAAAGCATCCAGCACGGTAAGCCAGAACCATGCAGGCCTCAATGCCGACCTGTAGTTATAGTTTTTAGCATACTGTTCATCCGCCTCCCTGGCCTCCATTAAAAGATATATTTTATTAATCTGGATATCAGTCAGGGTTTTCTTTCGCTTTACATCTGGCCGTGCAATCTTGCCATTAAAGGGATTTTTGGTTGCCGAAATATAACCTTCTTCAATCGCAAAGTTGAATAATGCTCTCATGTGTGTGAGCTTATTGTTCCAAGTGGTTTTTGTCAGACCCTCCACATTAATCACATGCCTGCGCCAGTTTAAAACCAACCTGTCATCAACATCAGCAGGAGATATGGCTGCCCCAGCAAAGTTCAAGAAAGTCTTTAATACTTTTCTGTAACTCCATTCAGTTGCAACTCGAAGAGTTTTACTAAAAAAATATCCTTCAATAAGTTCATCAAATGAACATGAATCTTTCATTTTGACCTCAGTTTTATAAATGCTCCCCAGCCAGTCATTTCCTGGCTGAAAGCCATGTGCTGTCCGAAGGACAGCTCCCTTTTTTTAATAAAATGTCGGCATTAATCATATAGCCTGACACTTTTGTAAAACGACCGCTCTTATCCGGCGTATCGTATTGATGGTAATGGAATAACCCCTTACCATTTCGTGAATGGTGTACGTTCAGTGCCTCAAAACTTTTTTGTAGTCTGGCCTTATCCGTGTCACTGCCTCCTGCAGTCGTGGTGTAACGGTAAAAACAGGCCGGTGAGACCACAAAAACAAACTGCGCCAGAACGTGAAGCAGACTGTCCTTTTGATTTACGCTCAGCGTGCCGTCCTCAATGCTGTCCCTGATCCATTTAAGAAAGAGCACACCTGATTCTTCTCCCTTATCTTTCCTGTTTTCATCAGAATGAAACACATCAGTTGTAATTGGCGTGGCTGGACGATTATCCGCAGAAGAATTATCCATTGCCGTAGCAGTTTTCCCTTCAGCCATTAAATCAAGCAATGACAGAAGATTCTCCGTAGATCCCTGCATCTGCACTTCTTCTCCCGTACTGATGGCGTTTTCTGCAGAAAGCAGCGGTTCCTCAGCTGTGAGTGCGGATTCCAGCTCCAGTAAAGGCGCAGGTGGGATAATCTTCTCAGGCGACAACTCGTTTTCCTGAACAGAACTGTAGTCTGAAACTCCAGTTTTAATTGGCACTAAAGGACCTTCCGCATTATCCAGACTGGACAATGAGTTAGGTTTTACTTCATATAATTTCGGGGGGGTATAGTCTGTAACTGATGTGATATTAACTAGAGAAACCTGCTGAGGTTTTTGCCCGGACATTACGGTCTCATTTGAAAGACCGCAGCTGCTCAGGGCATCGTTAACAATACTGGTTAATATCCCGGCTTCAGCACGGCGTCCCGACAGAAGGAGTAGGAGCGTATCAGAAAGAGCGGGCCAGCGCTGAAGCCACAGCAGGGCCGCCTCAGGCAATAGTCTTAGCGCCACAAATACGCAGTTCATCTCGCCTGATGGTTCTGTGGTCTGCCTGACCCGCCACTGATCTCCAGGCACGCTAAGACCGGGATACCAGACCCGACCATTTTTCAGAGCCCCTTCCATCTGCATCAGCCAGGGCAGATGATGGAACAGCCCTGCCCAGTAAGCAGCACAGACCCAGCCGGGAGTTTGCTCAGCCTGTTCTTCAGGCGTGGCGCCCGGTGGCAGCATCATGCCACGGACCAGCCTGACCGCACGCGCGGCTACGGTCAGGCTGAGTTCATTAAATCCTCCGGGACCAGAGTACGGGCCGGACCAGGCTGCCGGGCAGGTCTGCACCCTTGCCGCCATCTCCTCCAGAGGCCTGAGCCACCAGGCTTCAGTGACTTCTTTTGAAAGCGGGCTGTTTTCTGTCAGCACCCTGATGAGGCGACGGTTTTCATTTGTCTGCAGTAGCACACTTCCCGTCTGAGGAGGGTGCCAGCTACCGTCAGCAACAGGCCGGGATGATGCGTCTCCCTTAAGGAGTCTCTCTCCGGGCTGGCTTTCCTGTCTGCCTCTGCCTGTTAACCAGTTAAGTCCAATCACCGTCACCTCCGCCGGAATATGCCTGCTGAATATGACGCTAACCTAAAAGCACTCCGCACAATTTCAACAGTAAACCCGGAACCGTCTCTGACAGAAATCCTGCTTGTTAAAATATTAAAAAGTGGTTTCAGAGTTTCAGGGTGCTCTGGTAACACCGTAATGGTTTCCTGCATGCCTCTGTTTACACCTGTATCGGGAGCCATCGCATGCAGCAATTCTTTGTTTTGTTTTTTTTTATGATCTGGCTGGCCCTGTGCGGGACGATGAGCCTGAGTTTCACCCTGCAGGGCACATCCACCGGGTTATATCTGGTATGGGTGCTGCTGTTCTGTCTCCCCTTCCTGCTCCGCCCGCTCGCATGGGCCGAGCGGCAGTTAAGACCGGCGATGACGCTGATCCGCCATCGTCGCAGCCGGGCGTGGGTGCATCTTGCCCCCTGGCAGCCCACCACAGATCTGACGCCAGAGCGGGTCGATCAGTTCTGGCAAAGCGTAAAGGCGTCAACCAGACAGGCTCTGGAAAAGCACCATATCGTTATCATTTCCTCGCACCTTCTGACCGACATCCGTGCCCACCGGGTGCTGGCATGTATCGCTGAAGGTGGACTCATCGTCCAACACCGCACTTACCGCATCCCTTTTACACCGGCCATGAAGGCGCTGATGCAGCTGGAGATCCTCTTCCGACAGTGGCGCTGGCGCATGGACTTCCGCAGTGACTGGCCCGTGCTGGTTCTGCGGCTTAAATCTTGCGGACCGGAAAAATAATTTCCCCTGTTACCAGTCTGCGAGGCGTTTCACACTGGATACATACGAGTATTCGATCTGAACGATCGATTTTCTCCGTTATACACGCGCCACTCGGCCAGGTAACGTAATCACAGTGGCTACAAATGAAGGCGAATTTAGTTAAATCATGGCATTAGCCAGCATCAGGGAAATAATGAAACGAAAAAATATAACAACTCTCCTTTCCCGCATTGCGCTGGAGCAGGATGAGGACATGCAGGCACTGGTCAAGCAGTTTGCGACCGGTAAAAAAACGGCGGGCGCCCCGGTGGCCATACGTTTCCGGCCTGTAGTTCGCGAATTCATCATCCTTGTGTCCCAGAGGCTCGGTATTTCAGCAGCCGAACTGGTCAACATACTGATTGAAGGCCTGATGCTAGACACGCTCGCGCCCCGGCAGGCGCTGGTAACTCGTCTCCATGAGCGCTTCTGGCTGCTGATGGATGCGCACCATCTGAGCATGGTCAACGTGGGTACGTTGCTCTCCGGCATGAATATGGGACTCAGCGTGCTGGAGAGCCGCGAACGCACCCTTGACTATCTGACGGCACCGGTTATCGGCCAGCTGGCAGAATGGTTCGGTGTTTCAGAGGCATGGCTGGATGGGTCGGAGGAACAGCCTGTCACGCCAGTGGCGTTCTCTGGCTGGCAGGATGTGGCAGACCACCTTTTTCCTGCTGTCAGTACCAGAACTTCACGACCCGCCATTACGCTTATTCGCCGGAAAAGCAGCAAGGAAAGCCATTGCCGTGAAAGTGATACAGTCGTTTGTATCCGTCAGCTGAAATATATTAACGGAATAACACTTCGCATCGTAACCTGCACTGGCGTTATCTCGCATGCTGCGGCAGGTAATAATGAGACTAACGCTTTTCTGACTTTTTGTAGAAGAATGAAAAAATCATCCCAGCTGGAAGAAATTGAAACGGTATTGGCACCTGAATCTGTTTTTATGCGGTTTATCTGCGGAAACGAATTACCTGCCTCACTTCTTTCAACCCTCAGAGCTCATCTCGCCGGACAAAAAGAAAAAGGAATTCAATTTCGGTGGGATGATAATGATGATAAAGGTGTCAATGACAGCGAAAACTCTCTTTCACCGGAATGGCAAAAATATGCGGAGGGAATAATTATAAGCAGATGATGTATTGGTGTCGCATCGGTCATTATTAAATAAAAAATGGAATATCTCCTTTATTTATTGGTGCGTCAGCATCAGGGGTTCTTTTTACCTAAAAATACAAATGACGAAAGGAAATAAATGATGAAATTATCAATGATTACACACGGAATAACACTGGCTCTGCTGGCCAGTGCCATGCCTGCCTCGTATGCGGCAGGAACCTGGAGCGAAGCACGTAATGATGCAATGGGAGGCACCGGCGTCGCATCATCCGGCTACGCGGCAGCTGCGCTGGTTAACCCCGCCCTGATGACGCGCCATGATGCCAGCGATGACATCGGCATTATCCTCCCGGGTATCGGGGCGCAGGTCAGTGATCCGGATAATCTGCAGGACGGTTTTGACCGCGTTAAAGAAAGCTGGGACCGCTTGAGTGGCTCTGCTGGCAGTGGAAACAGCGCTGCGCAGGCAGCTGAGTTGAAGAAATCCCTGCAAAGCGTTTCAGGGAACAGCGGCCGCGTCAGTGCAGGTGTGTCTGCTGTTATCGCCATTCCGAGTGACACACTCCCGTTTGCTCTTGTTGTAAAAGGCTGGGGAAAGGCAAAAGCCAGTGCAGTGGTTACCGAACACGATCTGGCGTACCTCGATGCAGTACAGACCGGCATTTTCTCACCCGGCCAGGACGACCTTAACCAGCTGACGTCGCGTGCGGAAGGTGTGGCGGCACTGGTCAGTGAATACGGACTCGCAATGGCCTACCCGTTCACGCTGGCTGGCGCGCCGGTATCTGTGGGGGTCACACCAAAACTTCAGCGTGTGGATACCTGGAACTACAACGTCGCTATCAATAACTACAGTTCCTCCGACTTTCACAGCGGTCAGTGGAAGCGGTCCGAAAGTGGCGGCAACGTGGATATCGGTTTCGCCGCACAGCTGACGCCGGAATGGACGCTGGGTCTGACCGGGCAGAATCTGATTTCACGGGATGTGGACACCCGTGAGATTAACGGTCAGAAAGACACCTTTCAGATCCGCCCGCAGGCCACAGCCGGTACATCCTGGAGCAACGGCTTCATCACGCTCTCATCAGATATTGATCTGACCCCTGCCAGCGGCTTTGCCTCTGATGAAAAAGCGCAGTATGCCGGTGTGGGGGCCGAACTCAACGCCTGGGACTGGGTACAGCTTCGTGCGGGCTATCGGGCAGACATGCGCAACAGTGACAACAACATGTTTACCGCAGGTATTGGCTTTTCACCCTTTAACGTCGTCCATCTCGATCTGACCGGCATGGCCGGCACCGACCGCACTTATGGCGCGGCAGCACAGCTCACCTTCACATTCTGATAATTCCGGGCTGCTGCATGCAGCCCGTAACTTAAAAGGGTAACACCATGAAAAAAATAATCTCTATTGTCTCTCTGACGAATCTTTTATTTATGCTGACTGGCTGTAGCGGCAATTCCCCCTTAAACGACCTCAGTCTTAGCAGGCTGACATCGCTGATCAACCCTGTGAGTCAGCAGCAGACACAAAACAGTGCTGAACCAAACCAACGTAATTACGTCGGCCAGTTTTATGGCCCTATACCGATTCCAGCTGAAACTGTAGCCATGCGTCTGAAACAGCATTACGGATTTGTTTCTGATGAGGACGTTTCCGCTGCACGTAACAGTGGCCAGGGCAATGCCGGCTGGTCCGCTTCGGCAATTTCTGAAGGTACTAGCTGGGAAGTTCAGCCTGGAAGCCGTTACCGCATGAGCCGAAACTGGGCCGGAAATGACCGCCTTACACTTGAGGTCACGGGAGGCAGTAAAGAAAGTTTTATCACCGCGACTTATATCTCATCCAATCCGGAGCATCTTAAGAAAACCTGGACATCACGTTTGTGGAAGCAGATCCCGGAAGTTGCTAGCGGCTCTCTCAAATAAATAAGGAGCACAAGATGATAACGCTTCAGACACAACTCGATACCATCCAAGAGCGAATTGCTAACGCGCAGGATATTGTGGCACGCCGTGAACGCTCCGTTAATCGTGCAGAACGCAATCTTGAAATTGCGGAGGACAACCTCGCTGAACTTCAAAACGAACGAGACAAATTGCTGATTGCTTCCTGGGGGGATAAACCAAACTGGCAGGTCATTTTTGACCTTGTAGATCCTTCTCAAGCAATGTATGAATATAAAGAGAAATGGATAAGAAAAAAAGGCCTTCACGCTGCTGGAATGTATAATTGCGATACAAATCAGGGCGCTTTCGCTGTTGGTTTTAGCACAACATCAGAATATGAACTGAATAAAAATGTTCGCATGGTTGAATTCGTAATGCAATATTTACGAGCCGATCGTAATAACGATAAGACAATGATTGTATATAACGTTCCAACTGACGATTGTTGCTTCAATTTTGTTTTTAATACAGTAACGAGGAAATACGCAGTTACCACTGACAGTTACATGTGTCGCAGGAGTATTATAGAACATTCAACATTAGAACAAGCGTTGCGGTATCTGCAAAGCATTTCGGATACCGATATCGTCTCTGAACCAGAAAGTCTCCCCGATTCATTAAAATCCGGTGAAGAGTAATTCGATTAAATTTCACAACATGGAAGCTCAAGGCAAAGTTAACGCAGGAGAACGCAAATGAAAGAACAAACTGAATCAGCGCTGGCACGTATTGTTGAACTGGCTGACTACCAGAGAATGATTAGCCTTCCCGGCAATCCTGCACAAGGGCAATTTGTAGTGACTGGTCCCAATTTTCAGAAAGACTCCGCGCGAGTTGGTTACTGCGTACAGGTGCGTAAAGGCGTTGGTCAGTTTGGTTCTGACATGGTATTTCTTCGACACGTTGATGGCTCCCTTACTGTACATGAAAATAATTGCTACTTGGTGATGGATGATGAACAGGAAGCCCTGGCCCGCTCAGTGTTTGAGGTATTACCAGAGGACGAGGAATACGAAAAAGGCTATAGCGATTGTGAAAAAGTTCACGAAGTAGGCTTTGTTATTGCTAATTCAGCATCCCGTGGCAATCCGGAAGTTCCTTTTGCCTTCACCATCACGACGACAAAAAATCCGTCATAGCCTTTTCAAAAATAACATTAGTATGGCGTAGATGAATTTAAGTTTTTAGGCCTCTTCATAAAACCCGTGCCAGTGGAATATCACTCCAGCGAGTAGTCCAGGCAGGTGACAGTAATTCCCGCTTCATCTGCCATTCATTGCTGACACCCTGACGGGCAAACCACATATGCCCCAGCCCGGACTGGTTAATGCCGTCCAGCACCTTCATTAGCTGTGCGCTGTTCGCCCGCGGCTTATCCTCATCGAACAGGTTCAGCTGACTGACGCCATCTGGTGTGAAGTCATCGAGCATTATGCCGGCCTTCATATAGCGCCGCCCGTCAAGCCAGATGCGGTCGAGCGATCGCATCGCCACACCGATCACGTCGCGCGTATCCTGCGTGGGTAGGGTGAGATTCTCGCCGGCGCTGTTGCCGTAAAAGACTTCTCCCTGCGCATACGGCGAGGTCCGGATAAAAACGCTGATGCGCCGGCAGAACTGGCGCTCTTTTCTAAGTTTCTCCGCCGCCCGGGTGGCGTACTGACACAGCGCTTCCTGCATGGCCACTTTTGTCGTGATGCGTTCGCCAAAGGAGCGGCTGCAGACGATCTGCTGTTTCGCCGGCGCAAACTCCTCAAGGGGGATGCACGACTCGCCGTTGAGCTCGCGGACAGTGCGCTCCAGCACCACGCTGAAGTTTTTACGGATAAAGGCAGGGTTCGCTCGCGCCAGCTGAAGGGCGTTTTCAATGCCCATCAGGTTTAGCCTCTTGCCGATGCGCCGGCCAACGCCCCATATCTCCTCCACGGGCTGGTTTTCCAGCAGCGTTGCGGTGCGCTTCGGATTGCCCGGCGTCAGCGCCAGCACACCGCGGAACTGCGGCCACTCCTTGCTGGCCCACTGCGCCGATTTTGCCAGGGTTTTTGTCGGCCCCATGCCCACCCCTACGGTCAGGCCGGTTGTGGCCAGCACGTGCGCGCGCAGGCGCCGGCCGAAATGCTCAAAGTCCTCGCAGCCATCAATGCCGGTCAGATCCAGGAACATTTCGTCAATGGAATACTGCTCAACGCGGGGCGTGACCTCTTCCAGCGCTGTCATCACTCTCTGGCTAAGGCTATGATATAAAGCATAATTACTGCTGAAGACATGCACGCGCTCGGCAAAATCCTGTCCCTTTATCTGGAACCAGGGGGCGCCCATTTTTATGCCAAGTTTTTTTGCGCCGGCGCTGCGAGCGATGACGCAGCCGTCGTTGTTACTCAGGACGACCACTGGCCTGCCGCGCAAGTCAGGGCGGAACAGTGCCTCACAGCTTGCGTAAAAGGAGTTGACGTCGGCCAGGCCAAACATGGGCATGATCACCTCCGGCGGGCACGAGTGCTGTTAAAGAACCAGGTCACGACGCCGAGCAGCTGCAGCTCCTCCGGATAGATCACCGGATAGGCCGGATTCATGGGCAGCAGCGCGAGCCTGGGCTGCAGCTGCAGGCGCTTGACTGTAAACTCGCCGTTTACTTCGGCAATTACGATATCGCCGTGAGCGGCTTCCTCGGCCCGGTCGACCACCATGACGTCGCCGTCGCACAGGCCCAGGTCACGCATGCTGTTGCCGCTGGCGCGCACGAAGAAAGTTGAGGCGCGCCGGCGGATGCACAGCTCGTTCAGATCGAGTTCTTTCTCGACGTAATCCTGCGCAGGTGAGGGAAAGCCGGCGGCGCACGGATCGGCATAAAGCGGTACCCTGACCCTCGGCGTAAAAATGGGTGGCCAGAGAAGCGTCAGGCCGGCGGTACAACTGACCGGGTTCATGATTTGGTGCTCCGGCCATACTGCAGCTTGACGGCTGAAGCACTGAGTAAATCGCGCATAAAATTCCTCCTGTTATTTTACTGTTTATACATACAGTATTATTGAGGCGGAATTATCTGGCAAGAGGGAGCGAAACGGGTTGGCGCAGAAGCGAAGCCATCTGACTGACCCACCTGGAAATTTTTTTGAAGGTCTGCCTGGCTGATACTGAGCGGCACCACTATGCTCAGGTCAGGGCCGGCTGACGTGGAGAGGCGCTTCCGGCTAAACTTACACAGCCCGGCGCTCTTAGGCCGGGCTGCTTTCGTAGCCGTGCCGTAACAGCTTCGGGGCGAGTCGGATATCTGCGTATGCCGGCAGCGGCGAAACATTGCCTTCTCGATTTGCTGCTGTCAGCCTGCATCAGTTTCACGGATAAGCTCCGCCCCCTGATTATGAATATTGCCAACCTTTGCGGTCACCGGATGCCAGGAAAATGCGGATTCAGGCAGAGCGCTGGTCCGCGCGATATCCGCAGCGCGCGCCGGCGAGGTATCATGACTCAGCCATTCCCGAACCGCGTCTGCAGTCAGCACAAGTGGACGGCGGTCATGTATGTCTACCATGCCTTGATTGCTGGCTGCGGTGACGATAACGAAGCCTTCCCGCCCGTGCTCCCGATTGAAGGGCGCCTTTCCGATGGCCGCAAAAAACAGCGGCTGCCTGTCACGGTGGTGAATGAAGTAGGGTTGTTTTCCGGCACCACTTTTTTGCCACTCAAACCAGCCGTTTGCAGGCACGACGGCACGGCCGTGTACCCACATCGGCTTAAACATGCGCCCTGATGCAGCTGTTTCACTGCGGGCATTAATGAGCGGCGCTTTATCCCACCACTCGGGACCATAGCCCCAGTAGACCGGATCGAACGCCAGATCCCCATCGCGTTCACTGAGTAACAGGACCTTTGTGCCCGGCGCCACGTTGTACCGCCCGATAGGCTCCGGGTCCCGGGTTAATTCTTCAGGGCTGGCGCTAAGCGCCTCAAAGTATTCATCTCTGCTGCTGTACTGCGCAAACCGTCCACACATAATTACCTCCTGCTATTCAGCATAGGCGGTATACCGTCATCCGGAGGAGTCATCATGTCTCATAACCTTGCAGCCCGGTCGCGGGAAGAACGCGACAGAGTTAACGTGGATTTAGCTGCGTCAGGCGTGGCCTACAAAGAACGCATGAACCTGCCGGTGATCCCAGTAAGACGAAAAGCGTAAACAGGCGTGAATGGATTTGAATCCGTTTTTAGTCCTTGCCTTTTTTTTGCCGTTTAGGAATTAGAGCACCTATTGCCTCAATGCGATGATCGCGCAATACCACCCTGTGGATAAATTTTTCAGTAGTCCGCAATAAAGATTCAAAGTCAGATTCTACGGGCATCCAAGCTCTATGGGCTGCAGCATTTCCGGCGTTTGTAACAACTGCTAAGTGCTCGCGCTCAGTTTCGCTTACATAACCCCGATCAAAGACTTGGTTAACCTTTTGCTCCATAGTCAGATGTGGCGGAACACCTACAAAATATGAGGTTCTGTCGAACGCAATCCTTAGTCCAGTTGACGCAAGAATCAACGCCTTGTTTTCATATGCTGAGTAAACCTCAACAAGTATAGTGTGCAGAGTGAAATCCAGAGATTGAATCTGATCTAACCACTCTGGCCTTAAAAATTTTCCAGCGGCTGGAATGGTTTCAATCTCATGATAAGGCATGAATTGCCCTTCGAAATCATGATCACCATGCTCACTATTCCAAGAGTCTTTATAATAAAAGACAGTATTACAACCGCAGCATTCTAAGAGCTTATGCTCAGTGGCACCATAAATGTAATTATGTTGGTCAACCTGATGATCCCACTCACTTTTCTTTTGACCATGTACTATTGTATTACACAGCCCGCGGCACTTAGGACAAGGGGCTTTCAATTTATTTTTTTCAGCCATTTTTGATTTTTCGGACAGGTACTTAAGTGGTTGGAAGGTTGAATTTTAATCAAAACTAGTAAGGCTGTACAGAATCAAAAGAATGTTAAGGATGCACCGAATATACTGTCATTCGAAGGAGTCATCATGTCTTATAACCTTGCCGCCCGGTCGCGGGAAGAACGCGACAGAGTTAACGTGGATTTAGCCGCGTCTGGCGTGGCCTACAAAGAACGCATGAACCTGCCGGTAATACCTGCAGAAGTGGAGCGGCAGCAGCCAGAAGAAATGCGTGAATACTTCCGGGAGCGTCTGCAATTCTACAGGCAAGAAGCACTGAAGTTCCCGCGCGGTACTGACCCGATTTATCAGAAGGAGGAGCAGAAGTGACGCCGATTGAAAAATTAAAGCAGTTAGCCGAATCTGAACACGTGGCGAAAGATTGTTACTTCGGATTCAGCATTGGCAAGCTAACTTCAGATGAAGCTGTCGCGCTTTATATGCACCGTAAAATAAAGGAGCACAAAGGTGTTCGCAATCGGCTTCTCAGGGAGAAGCGGGCATAACTTTTCCATAAGAAAGCAGACCTGTATTCAGGTCTGCCTGCTGAGTTTTAAGCTACGTGAAAAAGTTGTTTCTGCCCCTCAGCGACATTCCGCAACCTTTCCGGCCAGCGTTCCCAGTAATGAACCGGCGTTCGTAAAACCCTTCGCCGCTCATCGCTCAGGGCATTTCCAATCACGACTTCTCCGGCTACGCCGCACAGTGAGAGCTGAATGTACGCCATACCTGCGGCCAGCGGATCGATGTCCGTTGCTGAAAACCACAGATGACGGTGTGGTGGATAACCGGCCTCCATCATCACGCTGGCGTACGCCAGCACCATACAACCGGCACCGCACGCTGGTTCCCAGAGAGTGATAAATGGCTTAACCTTCAGCTGTCCTTCAATATTTCCAAGCTGAAGCTGAGCCATCATACGGGCGATGCTCCACGGGGTAAAAAACTGCCCCCGGTATTTATCACCCATCTCGAGCTGCATAAAAACCCGCCCCAGAAAATCGCCTGGCTCCTCTTCAAGCCCGTTCACCACATGAGCAAACAGATGCGCCATATTACTGACGTCTGGCTTTTCATAACGGGACACGATGCGCAGGTACTTCTGCTCACGCTTTTCACAGAACTGCAGGCGATTTTCCAGTACGATGACGCTGCAGCTGATGAAATCCTCAAACACCTGATGCCGGCGGTGATAACGGGCGGTCTGATTAAAGAGTTTAAGAAAGGCTTTTTCGTGATTAATGACTTGTTTCATGCGTGCTTCCTCAGAAAAGGGAACACGCCTCCTGAAGGGAAACGGTGTTCCCTTCGGGGTGAAAAAACGGCCACAGGTTTCGCTGTGGCCGGACGACAGAGCCGGATTACCGGTTCTGGATTGTCGCTATGCGCGGATACTGCCGTAGTGCGCAGTGGTTACAGCGGGCACTGAGGCAGGTTCAGGCGTAACCAGGTACATACGGGCACCATCACCCGATGCAGACTGGCGTAGCTCCTCAGCCGGGTACGGACCGCTGTCAACATGATCGCCCCGGTCAAAGCAGTTGTAACCTGACGTGCCGGCATCCGGTGAAATCCAGTAGTGCCGGATCTCGCAGTCAAACAACTGTGACATTTCTCCCATGATCTCACCTGACGGCGGATACCAGGGAGACGCAAAGTGCAGCGTGAGCGAACCCACATCATCACGGCTCCAGCTGGCCTGATGGCCTGCCGGGAACTCCATGCCAAAAAGCTGCATGTAAAGTTCTGACGATCTATTGAGCCCCCTGAACAGACCCGTATCGCCGTTGAGTTCGGTAGCAAGACGTGACGGCATCACCATCAGCATGTCACAGGGGCAGGTTGTCTCCGGCATACTGCTGAGCCATTCCCAGCGCTCCTTCGGATCGAACTGGCCACCTGCACCGGCTACACCAAACCAGTCGGCATAATGCACGGCCATCAGCTGCGCCATTATCTGCCGGGCTGAAAACGGAATGGCTTCCCATTTCAGCGCATCGATGCCGGACTGCAGCGTGATTTTATCCATGCGGGAGAGTGTCTTCGTGTCCAGCCAGGCATCCTGCTCCAGCAGCTCAATAAAGTGCTGGAATGCCTGGTTAGGTGAATTCTGCGCCCCCGTACCTGAAGCGGTCAGCATCGGATACGGCGCATAGTCCACGGCCCTGACTGGCTTAAGTATGCCGGTACAGCCAGCGAGAAACAGTTTTATCGCCTGCCGGACGGCATGGCGGTATAGCGGTTTTTCCGTGCCGGCAATCCAGGGCTGCATAACATCAAGGCAGACTGACTTACCGGTGATTTCCAGGCGGTTCTGGCACCATGAAAACATTGTGAAACTCCTCTTGTCGGTTGAAACAAAAAGAGGGCATCTCCCTGAGGAAGATGCCCTCAGGGGGATGATGGCGGCCGCAGCCGCCGGGTCAGATTATGCCGCCTGTTCCGTATTACGGTTCAGGGGCGCAAGTAAATATTCCGAGGCTTCACGGGCGAACCGGCAGGCACGGAAAATTGCCCGTTTGTCTTCCCGAAGTGCTCTCAGCCAGCCGGCAAGATAGCTTTCGTGCTGCACGTCGCCGGTAATACCGAGCTCCGCACATAGAAAGGCGCTGCCGGTTTCCGCTATCAGCTCTTCGAACGCATAAACCGGGTCACCAAACTGCCGTGACGATGAGGTAATGCCTTCCCGGTTCAGGCGACTGCCGTGCCCGGTGGCATGCACCAGTTCATGCAGCAGGGTGGACCAGTAGTCCGCCTCCGTCCGGAACTGCGATACCGTCGGCATGACTATGCGGTCAGCGCCCGGCCGGTAATAAGCGCGGTCCTGCCGGCGGTGATCGCACCCGACTCCCGTGGAGCTGAATATCTGCTGTACCTGATTCAGCTGTACCGCGCTGAGTTCAGACGGAGATTCTGCCGGAACAGAAACCACACCTTCACCGCTGACGAATTCAGGCAGGCCCTCACACTGTTCAACGTTGAACAGCTGCAGTTGCTTCAGCATGGTTAGTTGCTCCATAACCGGCTCTCCGTCCCGGAACAGCAGATTATCACTGCTGTCCCTGGCCTGTTTCTCAAACGGTTTGTAGATAATGGCCAGCGCGCTGGTTTCATTCTTCCTGACGTGACCTCCCGCAGTTTTAGCCTGCAGGAAAGTCAGCCAGCGATCGGACGTATAACCGTGTTCTTCTGCGGCCATCCAGAGCAGGGGAACGTTAACCCCGCTGTAGGCACGGCCGGTTACGGCATTGACCGGCAGGCAGCTGCCGTGCACGTTCTGAGCCGAACGCCACGGGCGCCGCCAGGGCGGCACGCCATTTTCCAGCGCCACAATGATTTTATCGGTGACCTGCTGATACAGGTCGGAAGTCTGTACTGCTGACGCTTTGGATCGGGCTGTTGTCTTTTTCATGGGATGCATCCTTTGAAAACGGGGCGCATCCCGGCCGGTGGCGGACGATGCGCCACCGGTGAGTGGAAAAATCAGTAAAAACGTAAGGCGCCGTCGGCCATAACCGAACGAATACGGTCACGTACGCTCGCGACCGCACTGTCAAACATCTCCCGATCGGCGGGTTTCGCCCGCTTTGAATCAAGGCGAATGACCTGGTCGAGAACATGTAATGCCTGCGAACGCCAGCTGAGACGTTCAGCATTACCTACACAGGCATGAAAATGGCGCAGCGACTGATCGTAAAGCCAGCGGGTCCGGTCACGATATTCGCTCACCGGTACATACACCTTCAGCGGTGGATGCGTTTCCACATGAAGCGTCAGCGCATTGTTCAGGTTACTGATAACGGGTTTGATGAGCAGATCATGTTGGTCATTCAGCACAGCATCAGACATGCTCTGCGCAATAAAGGTCTGAAAGGAGAATTCCCGTTCGGGTATCAGTGAGTCAGCGAGTTCTGACCAGTCTGCATCCTCCGACGGATTACACCCTGCAGCCCAGGCTTTCAGCCACTCTCCGGGATGATTGTCATCAGGTACACGAAGATAAATCCCCAGGTTCTTTTCAAGTATCAGCGGGCGCTGCATACCCAGGTTCTGTGTGAAAAGCGGACGAAGTTCAGCAGAAGTAAAACGGATCATATTTCCTCCGGATAAAAGAAGGAGGAAACCTCCCCGGGAGGGAAGGTCCCTCCGGGAAGTGTTAATCAGTAAAAACAGATTCAGTCGAAACGGTAACGCAATCCGGCCATTTGCTGCGCCATCTGCCGGCCCGCCCGTAAAGCCTTACGTGCGGAGGCAAACTTACCTGCGCTGCCAAGTTGCTGATACTGCCAGTCACGCGAACTGTAGCCTGTTCTGCGTGAAATGATGGCGGTAAACCCCCCTTCAGACTGAACGACCTCGGCGCGGAAACTACTGTGTCCGCTGCGGTTGGTGAACCATTCAGCCTGCTGCTGACGCATTGCCTCTGCAAGGCAGCTGAGGGCGCGCGATGTGCGGGTGATAAGTAACAGCATTATACTGCTCATGGTTTTCTCCTTAATGAATGCGGAGAAAACCATCACCGCAGATGCAGGGAGGTTGTCCCCGCATGGGTTAACGCCTTTGTCATAAATGACGCTGGCGTCTGGTTAATGACTAACCGAAGTGATGATATAAAGCGTTATCCGGATCGTCCGGATTAAAGGTTCGGCTGGCAGGAATGTTAACTGTCATGGCGCAACCGCAGGCTGGGTGATAACGATGACGGAAACGATGGATGTAGCGTTTTCCAAACCACATAACGCGTTTTTCCACTGTCTCCATGTACTGCCAGACTTCACCGTCATTATCAGCAACAGCCGGTTCCTGAAGGGCGCGGTTGGACCTGTGCTTTGCCAGCCTGCTCCACATCCGGTGCCATTCGCTGCTGTTATGTTTAACGAGTAATAACGTATTAAATGCCAGTGTATTCACAGGTAAATCCTCTTCAGTAAAAATAAGAGGATTTATCTCCGTATGGAGAAAATCCCCATACGGGTTAAGTGCATCACCTCAGAAATTTGCTTCGCTATTTTCCATAGACAGAAAGCATTTTTCGTCTTTGACTGCGCTTTTGTAGAAATATGTCCAGGCCTCTTTATCAATACCTTCTGCCATGCGGCAAAGACCGTTAAAGAATGCCTCCCATGATTCAGGTATAAGCTTCCGGACATGCAGTTCAGCCAGGTCCCTGGCGACCGCAGCCATTTCCCAGACGTAAAACGGAAAGCCGTCGTCATCTGTCCCGGTATTCAGGCCAAGACGACGAAGCGCTGCGATACTCAGCAGCTCGCCCTCTGCTTTGGCCAGTGCGACTTTGTGAGCGGTACGCTCGCTGGCACGATGATAAAAATCTGCAGTGAGAATTAAATCGTTCATTGAGGATTCCCTGAAGCGTCGGGGAAATCTGCCCCTGACGGGGACAGAAGTCCCGTGAGGGTGAAAGACTGTTCGTTTAATAAGGCAGTCAGGCGATGTCAGAAAAACCGGCGCTCTGATAAAACATTTTGCGCGCTTCTTCTGTAGCGTCGTCCAGTTCTTTTTCCTGGCGAGACAGGGTAACGCCCTGGTGAAAAGCGGTATTCCAGTGACGACTGTGAACATTTACCCCCAGGAGCGTAAGCTCGGTCACGGCCTCTTCGACAAAGGTGTGTCTTATGAAGCAATGCTCAGTTGCAAAACCAACGGTATGTGCAACATATCTGAGAAAAGTCAGGTAGTCAGGAAGGCCGTCAGCAGGAACCTGAGGATCGGCGTCAACCATGAGTTTGTAACCAAGACGTACGTTAAGCTGAGTTTTAACGTAATCCACCATGATTCTTGCAGAAGCGGGGGAATCACAATTCAGTAACATGAGCGGATTGATCATTTTGGTATAATGCATGGGTACGATTCCTTATGAAAAAAAGGGAACCGTCCCAAAGGGAAAGTATCCCTCAGGGTGAGAATCAGGCCAAAAATGGCTGATGAGTAAATAAGATGTTCAGGAGAGTGAAGCGAAGTAGAGAAGGACCTTAACCACAGGGGTCTCTGTTTTCAAAGGTTAAACAGATTTGTAACCGCCCGAAAGCGCCATCTCTCAGGTTGTGATGGCATTGGCATGTGATTACCCGAAGGCGTTCCTCTCAAATCACCGGAACATTGGCAGTTGTCAGAGACAACGTTAACAAAATAAGCGTACACAATTCCCGCACCTCAGGCAAGAGTGTCAACGCAAAGATCTCCCCGCATTATTTTTCTCTCAGCACAATCCTGAAAGTTTCAAAACAGTGCGCCCTGAGTGAAGTACAGACAGGCATCAGTACGGGTGAACCTGTCACCATAATGGGCATAAGCCTCCTGTAAACAGGCTACCTCGCAATGTCCCCTGTCGATAATGCGTGAAATGTTTACTTTAAACCCTAAAAGCACGCGACAAATAATCGAAACATCACCAGAAATAAAACCATGCTTAATCATGAAGCTCAACCTTGTTATAAATACGCGCCACGTAATGCCCCCTGCCATCGCCATGTCCCAGATCCATTGATGCAAGAGCCTGTGCCTCTTCTTTAGTAAAACCTTTTTTCATATGGAGATTCATAACATCAACAGAGTACGCATAACGTAAACTATGGGGTGCATATTTACCGGTTAATCCTGATTCACGGACGACATTGCGATAGCGTTCAATGGCCGTATGTAATGATGGTTTATCGATTAACTTGCCATTATTTTCACTCAGATGTTTAAGAGACGCATTGATTGCAGCCAGAGTCGCATCACGATCTAATACCGTGGTATCTCTTGGGCGCCCTCCTTTTGTACCGAATACAATGCGTATTTTTTCGTCCCCATTCAGTAACGCTTTTTGCCAGGTACGCAATGATTTAGCAGACTGAACTGTTTCTTCCGTTCTTAAACCGAGTAATCGGGATAGCTTCATTGCGCAGGCAATGCCCTCATCCTTTTGCTCTACACTCGTTAATACCTGACGAAAATAAGTATCGGGAATGGCAACCTTCGTTCCGTCCCGGCTCGTTTCCGAAATCCCCAGGGCCTGGTTGCTCAGTTTTTCATGAGAAGGATTAGCCATGAATGTCTTTCCTGCAACCCGCAGTAAAGCGCGGATCGCCGCCATTTCATTTTGAAGAGTGCGCCTGGAAATTTCTTCTGAAAGGCGACTTTTCATATACAGTTCGATATGCGACGTTTTAATGTTCTTGATATCTCTGATTTGAACATTAAGCCTTAATAAACGTTCGGCAAACCTGTCAGCAATTTTCATTCGGTCAGAAACAGTTTTAAAACTTCCCCCCGCCTGTCTGGCAAGCGTTTTAAGATTTTTATTAAGTTTTGCCATAATCCCCCCTCCACTTAAACAGGTGTCAGTGCTTTTCCGTCTGTGTGAACGGAAAAGCACTGACACCGACTGCACCACAGCTACAGACGATGAATTTCACCCCGACGGCACGGTTTATTGTTGCGCTTCCTGCGTCTCGACAGATATCTGTGCATCGGGGCGGCGAAATGTTGAGTTATTGCGAAGCTCCCCAGGTCTCTGACCTGTTCGCGGTTTGCACCGGGCTGAAATGAATCAGTCTGCTTCCACACACCAGTGTGTTGACTGGTGTCGCCATCGATATCGTGTCGATTTTCTCCTCTTTTAATGAAGTCCCTGGCCGTTTTTACGGTTAAGACGTTTGATTGATAAGTGAACAAACAGTGAATGAAGCACGTCTTTAAGGCGCTTAAAACCTTTGAGTACGTGTTGGTCAGTTGGTAAAGAAGTTGTTTAAACGGCAGTGCGTCAGCGCTGCCAGTTATGCGCTGCGCGCGTCACTTGGTACTCGTTTCACTCGAACGCAAGTGACGCCGCGCTCCTCTGCTCTCAATGCAGTCGTGGAAGATGCCCAAATGTTCCAAATGGTCATACCCACGTCGCAAAGTGTGCAACCGGAATTCAGCGTCTGAACGAAAGAGTAAACGTTGGCGAAAAACGCCGTGGAGATGAAAAAACCCTGAACAGGCATAGAAAGAAAAGGACCTTCGTCGTTGTGCGACCTCCGTTTTCAAAGGTTAAACGGAGTTACCGCCCTAAGGCACCGTCTCTCAGGTCATGACGGTTTTGGCATGCAATCACCCGAAGGCGTCCCTCTCAGATTGCCGGGACATTGGCATGTTGCTTTACGCAACGGTACAACGAGGGAGATGTTAGATCGAAGCATGATCCTTTTACAAGTTAAATGTCATAGCCTCATGCGAATCATATAAGATAACGAGTCTGAAGCAGGTGGCGAATAAAGGTTCAATAAATTATTAGAACTCTACGCCATTTCGAAACTAGTTAGAAGGAACGGAACAGTGGTAACCCCCCCCATGTTCTAGAATACTCCATGCTGAATAATTGCTGTGCAAAATCCAAAGTTAAATCCCTATAGCTTTCCTCATAAAATTTCCTGATCTTATCATCGCTAATAACAATGCTGGAAACAGGTATTTCAACTACACCTGTTGAGGACCTGTTCATTATTATCCACTCTTCTCCTTCCATTTGATTCGAAGGGAACATTAAGTATGAGTACAGGACATCCTCTGCAGGTATGCTTAACTCAATCGATATAGATCCATAGCCACCTTTGTTATTGGTGTCAGTAAAAGAGTTAAGTACGTCCATAAGTACAGGTATTTTTTCTTTACCTAATAAATCAGCTGCAGATTTATACAGCATAAGTAAGTCACTATAATTAAGACGTCCAGAAAAATGAGATGATACTGTTGCTTCATTAATTTTTTGTCGAGGCAATTCTTTGGGGCCGATTTCTCGCCTTAATTTTACATGAGTAACTCCCGCATAATTTAAAATCCCTTGCAGGTGAAGATAAATATGTTTCAACTCACCGGCGATTTCATTTAACTGTGGTTTACTCAGGGAAGCAATAAATGCATCAACCTCCTTGCTATACCTGGTGTATATTCTGTCATCATCAATTGGCACGTCATTTACATCAAAAGCCCTTGACATTAGCCGCAGTAAAATTGCATATCCATCTCTTTTTTTACCACTAAACCCAGTAATAAATCCATATGGTTCAATATGGCTTCCATAACCAATGCATGCTGATAAGAGCTCACTTGTTAATTGAAACTTAGAATCACTGAAAAGCGAATTAAGTCTATGCGTTTTGGATGAGACCATTTTTTCACCAGTATGTTTTAAAGATGAACTTCATTTTTCGCACCTTACTATAACATCTCTGTGAGAAGTGGGTTTTGTAATAAATTCAAAATTCATCCGATGGACAACTTGATAGAACCCTAATGTGGTACCTGATGAAACGAGCCGTTTTACTGTTCAAAAATTTGCCAGTAGTGCTGTTTTTTAGTAATGTGATTCGACATGACAATCTTTGCTTTGTGTTGTGAACGAGGAAGATCTTATGGCAAGTGACTGGAATGAAGAGTTAGAGAAATACGAGAGTGGTCGTAGTTTTGGGGACGACGTGAGAGACTCTGTAAAGACAGCTTGCACAGCAGCTTCTTTGATTGTTTCAAAACTACCTGCTTCGACTAATAAGACCAAAAAACCTAAAGACGGGTTTCGTGATGGTGCTGAAGGTTATGGGTGGTATGTAGGCAATTTCAGGATAGATCGTGATTAGAGGCTGTCAGCGATGAAACTGCCAGCCTCAGCACTAGTTATAATGAGTATTAGACGAGTTTCTTCACCCCAGCTTTAACAGCCTCTCCTGCCATCGCCCCCCCTTCTTGTCCAGCCTGTTGAGCTTGAGCGCCACCCTTAATGAATCCCTCAGCAATGCCACCAATTTTTACCCCTATCCAGCCAAGCATGCCCACCCAGAATGCCGGAAAAACTACGTACATCATTCCCAGCACAAGATTCATTATCCATCCATCACGAGGTGAACTAAGGAAATCCGCTATAGGTTGACCTGAAGCAAGCCCATTAGCCGCAAGACTTGAGTACAAAATAGTGATCAATCTGTCATCAAGCCATCCTGCCAGCTCCCACCAAAAGGTGATAAACTGCAATGCAAACAGTGCAAATGATATGGTAACCACTGTTTTGGGCTCGTAAGCACTGAACATCATCAGCACCGGTATCACAGTGATAATCATCATCTGCAGAAGCGCCTGAATCATCGGAAGCGCCTGTTTCAGCGCATCGAAGCCAGGAAGTGCTTCTACCTGCTTCATACCTAAACCTACAGTAGATGCCAGCCGTGACAGATTTCCGCCAATACCGGAGGCGGTGTCATCTGCACCGGCCATGTAAGTAACACCGCCTCCCGAAAGTCCGGCATTTCGCGGGCTTACTATCCACCGCAGCACGACCTCTTCCCATTGCTGACCGGGAAATTGCCTCTGCACTTCTTTACGTGTGTAATCACTAAAGGTGGCCAGCACGCGAGTACGAAGCCCCGAAGAGCCATCGGACCACCACGTTTTACAGGTGGGATAGCCGCCCTGACCGGTGTCCGGATAGCCGCTGTCGCGGGAGCTGTTATAGGGCCACTGGCTCCTCGGGGTGGTGGCGGTGTAGTAGTCGTAATAGCCCGACGTGTTCAGGAAGTAGTCGCTGCCAATCCAGCCTACCGAGTTAATGGTGGCATCGCTGAGCTGACTATTGCTGTTCTTGAGCCGGAAATAGGCCCTTGAATAACACTGATCTGCAAAGTCCTGGACCTCCTGCAGCAATACCGGGTCACGCAGCTTCGTGTTCTGCACGTCAAAGCGCATCTGGCGCAGTTGCGTGCCGCAGGGAATGGACGCGATCATGGCTTGGGTGGTGCCCTTAGACATCATATGCAGCAGATACCACCAGATGGGCACCTGGGCGGTACGACCGTCAAAGTCATTGACTAAACCGCTGTAGCCCGAGTTCTGCGGCGTGGGTACGCTGATGCCACACTGCTTTGCCCGGGAACTGTCGAATTTGATGGTGCTGATATCTACTGGCAGCAGCGGGATGCAGCAAAAAAGCATCACCACAAATGAAACATAAATGGCATGCTCAATGCGCGGGAGCGCCAGTAATCCTTTATTCCCTTCGTCTGCACCTTCCTCACGCACCTTGAGCCACACGCCCATGACCTTAAAAACCAGCGGCAGCGCGAAGAGCCCTGTGCTGCTGAGAATGGTCCACATGGCATTGTTCATCACCCAGCCAAAGAGGACCAGAAAATATTCCAGGTAACTGTTTGCTGTCATGATCTTCCCCTTATGCCGTGCCGGTCCAGGCCACGCATTCCGTGGCCAGAATAAACAGCACCCCGAGCAGCTCGGTGCGCGGCAGGCGGGCACGAGCCACCGGCCACCGCTTCAGAAGCTGCGGGCGGATCTTCAGGCCCCAGGCTGCAGCGATGCCGGCATACATCACAAGTCGCCAGGCAAACAGCCCCCACCGGCTCTCGTGCAGCCAGAGGCGTGTCAGCTGGCCGTCCGGGTCATACGCCATAAAGACCGAAGCCAGCGCAAACATAGCTATGGTTACCAGCAGTAACGGGAGAAGCATGAGTAATATGCGGCCTGCACGGCCGCGAATAGAGGAGAGTGCCATATCAGTTTGCTCCGGAAGACTGCGTCTGGTTCATCTGGCTGAAGCCCTGATCCTGATTGCCGGCTTTCTGCTGCAGCTGGTTATCCTGGTTACGCTCTCCCTGACGCGCCAGCGTGGTCAGCAGGCTGTTGTTGCTGATGGATTTGCGCAGCTCCATCTCGTTACGCAGGGCGCTGAGCTCGCGGTCAAGCGCATCGATGCGGCGGTCCCCTTCAGCAAGCGCCTCGGGTTGCTCAGCGGCGTTTGGCTCGGATTCGCCGGTGGTCAGCATGCGCCGCATGGTCAGTGCTGTTTCCACGGTGTCAGCCATCGCCAGCTCGCCGGCCAGGCGCTGAACCAGCGCGACCTTGTCCGGGTCATCGCGCAGTGACTGTATAACGCCGCGCGTTACAACCAGGCTGCCGGTTTTAAGCGCCGCCAGGTTATCGGCCGTTGGCTGCAGTTCACCGCCTACCAGTTTACCCAGTTGTTCCAGATTGGCTTTGGTAGCATCTTCAAGCACGGGCGAGAATCCCGTGCCGGCGACAGAACTGCCGGGCTGGTTTTCAGCCCCGCCGCTTGTGCATTCGCTGGTTTCTCTGCAGGTCCGGATCGAACGATCGCCCAGCACCTTAACCACCGCCGCAGCCGCATCATCCGAGGTTTTCCAGCGCTGGCAGACCGTGCCGTTGCAGCTGGCGGAGCCCACGCTGCTGTTGCTGGTCACCGGCAGACTGTTCATCATGTTATAACCGGCTTTAGCCAGGTCACGGGTCGGCTGAATGGCCTGCTGGCCTTTGCCTCCGCGCTTCTGACCGCCAACCCAGGTTACGCCTTCTTCACCGGTGGCCTTCTGCAGCTGCTGGTCGCTGGAGACGGCGTCTCCGCCGCTGGACGCCACAATATCCTTGTATTCTTCGGATACAGCAGCCTGCTGCCACTTGCTGCCCAGAGTGTAATCAGCAAGCTTTTTTGACATATTCTGGCAATTGAGTTGCGCTTTATCGAAGTTGAGCCCTGCCTGCAGCACCCCGTTGGTGAGCATTTCATACAGTCCAGGATTAGCACGCTGAATGGCCATTGCCGGCATGCTCATGACCGCGCCGGTCGCGCCCTGAATCACGTTGCCCATAAGGTCCTTGAATCCGCTGGTGATGCCGTTGAGCTGATTGCCTACGGTCGTTTTCAGGTCAAAGTTGCCGCACATGAGGTCACTGCTCCACCCACCATTCAGCCCCAGCCGGGACATGTTGCTGCGGCTCGGTGGCGGTGAGATCACTGAGCCGCCACCAATAGAGTAAAAAAGTCCATCGTTAATCGCGCCGCTTACTGACGCACCGCCGGACGAAAGTGACGTGTCCACAGCCAGTGCCGGCAGGGAGAGAAAGGCGGAGAAGGCTAATGCCGCCAGAGGGCGGTAGAGCCGCTGCGAATAATGCTGTTTCATCTGCTTAGTCCTCAGGAGAAATCGGTACTGTAAAGGAAGGTCTGGCCACGTCGTTTGCAGCAGCTGTAGGGCTGCCACAGCGCCCAGGCATAGTTGCCGTTTTCAGCTATCTGCCCGCCGGTGTCGGGGAACACTGCGCAGCTCTGCGAGAGCTGGGGAGAGAGACGCTGCCATTTGTGATTTTTTGTGCCGGTATTTTCCTGGACGGGGTCAGGTGGCCAGTAGCCCGGCGAACGCTGCCCGGTGAGCGGGCTGTAGACATGCAGCTGTCCCTGTCGGGTGATAATGTCAGCCACGCGCTGTACCACAACGGCCGCCGACTTGTAGCTGTCGGTCTGAGTGACAAAGCCGCTTCGGGGGTAGACATTCCCCCACATGTTGCCGCTGGCCGTGCTGCCAATCTCACGCTGTCCCGGGATTAACGCCTCCGGGTAGAGCGATTCCGGTACGCCGGTGCGCCAGGCAAGCGCATCGAGGCTGCTTGTGAAGTACGGCATAAAAGGCGTGGCGGCACTGTCACAGGAATAACCCGGCACCATTCCGCCGATGAGTCTGGTAGCTGGATGGCCATACGCATCGCCGTAGTAAAAGTGCAGGTTCTGCTTACGATCGCCGGGTGCCTTCATTTCCTGCCGTCCGCCACCGGTCGCCACACCTGCAGCGCCTCCCAGGAGCGCACTCTCGGCGCCATCAGCCAGGCTGCTGACGGCCGACATCTCCGTCCAGGGATTGGCTCCAGGGCTCAGGTAGGCTGAAACCACGGCTTCCGGAATGAAATGAGTGACCTTCACGGAGGTTTTAACGGAGCAGCCGAAAGGCGTGCAGAATAGCCAGTAACAGATACCGCTGATGCGCCAGCTGATACAGTCAGGACTGGCGGCGCTTGAGAGCAGGCTCGCGGTATTGACGCTGGCCATCGTGCCGGTGCAGGCCATTAACGTGGCGAGTGCCAGCCGGCGCGGGCGGGAGAAAGACATTTTCACTGTGCGGACTCCTTCCGGGCGTTCAGCTGCTGCGTTGCCACGCCGACGTCCGTGGTGCCGTAGACCACCCACTTATCGTCAAACACCACCGCGGGGTATTTCTCAAGACCCAGCGACCAGGCGTGCGTGAGACCAGCATAGGTTCCGGCAAGGTCCTGCTGACGCTGCTTAAACGCAGGCGAACTGATGACAGCCCGCGCCTGCTGTTCAGCCTGTGCCGGGTCTGCCGGCAGCGGGCCGAAGAGATCCGCCTGCAGCCGGTCAGGCGCATCCAGCATAATGACAGTCACGTCAGGCCTGGGGTTACCCGTTACGGGGTGGGCGCTGTCGGTATAAATAACGGTGCCGGCATGGGCGCCGGCGGTAAGTAACAGTGCTGCGAGGCAGCAAAATGAAAATTTCATGGAGAACACTCCCTGAGTGAGTAACCTGCTCAGGGTGCGTTCAATAACAGGGGCCGGTCAGTAATTAACTCTGAGCCCGGCGCTGATAATTTCTCAGCGCGCAGGCTGGTTGAGAAAACCGTGATTCCGCATGATCAGGATGCCCCGCCGACGGTGCTGTCGCGGCGCCACTCCAGATAATCCATTTTACGGACAAAACCTGCTGCAGCTGCGTTACGCTCTATGCTCCATCGGGTTTCGCCCTCCACGATAAATGGAAGCCACTCTGCAGGAAGGCTTTGTTCAGGAGGGTGTTCAGCATCCTGTTCATGGAGGTCTTCCGCTTCAATGCTGGCTGGAGTATTTCTGGCAAACCAGAGGTCGCTGTTTTCCCAGGCACGCATGGCCCACGCAGCACGTGCTTCCTCATCTGAATCGGTCGCAATGGTAAGGAATTCAACCACCAAGTCTTATTTTTTATTACAAAAAACCAGGTGCACTTTGATTTTTGTTAAGACTTAAATATTTACCTTTAAACAAGCTTGGAAGTTTATGTACTTCAAAAAAATTAGACATCAATGTTAATTTAAAAGCTCTGAATTTATATTCATAGTAAACATCTTTACTTATCTCTCTAAAGTCATTCACTAAAACATCTCGGTTGATATATCTTATGAGATCATTCACAGTGAAATATTCCCCCTTCCATGTTCTGTAAATGCCGTCATCCATAACCACTTCACCTGCTTTTATAAAATTAATCAGTTCGTTGGCATGAAAGACGCTGATGTTATCCTCTGTTAGTCCACACAAAACACGATTGGCATTTATTACGCCATAGTGTACTTCTTTAATGCTCTCATGTTCAAATTTGGCCTTGTGCAATAACTGCCTCAAGGATTGCTTGTCTTTAAGGATGTCTTTAATTTTTTTTATCTGATCAAAGCCCTTTATTATTTGATTATAAGTATTTCTTAACTCAAAGGGGTTGACTGGATGATAAGGATTTTTGCATTCAAAAACGAATAGGTGGCCGTCTAGGTAAGCTAAAATATCAATTTCAACTTTTCCATATTGCAGGTCATTCACTACGGAAAAGCCTGATTTAAGAAGTTGATTCTTGATGGAGTTGACCATTGCATCTTTTTTTTCAATAATTGACAGGTGGACTTTTTCATTGAGTGCAAAGGCTCTGATAAGATTAGAACTAGAGAAGATGGTTGGTAGTATGAGGCTGGCATTCCCCATTTTAACAATAGCGGAATATTGAAGATCGATGACACTTTTAGGATCATCAAAATTAACACTTATTCTATGAATAAAACTTGTACAATCCTCAATGGAGTGCCCTGTTATTCTGTGTAAAGCATCAGCTAAATCCTCAGTTTTCATCACCGGCAAGAGTGACCTTTTTCTCAGAACTTTAGCTTTAGTGGCATCTATTTTTGAAATGTTTTCATAAGCCTTTTTATATACATGACTAATGTAACTGAAAAATCTTTGTATTTTTAGTATATCTAAAGCCGTGAATTCTTTATAAAGATTTATGTTGGCGAAATCACTGGTATAATTTTCATTTGATAAAGTCCATAGCATCAATATTTCTTCAAAGAAAAGCGTATCTGTACAAAATAGATCTTTATTCTCCTCGTAATTCAAGAATAGTGCTTTAGCCACGATTCTTTCAATTGGTTCCTCCTTTATTTCATAAAGAAACCTTTCAGCAACTTCATTATTGAATAAATCATCCATTATGATCTCAAGCTTAGGGAAATCCTTAACTTCTTCATTGTTGTAAAACTGAGAGAACAATGATGACCATCTTAACTCTGACTTGGCATATCCCGAACGAACATAATACTCAAACTCACGGTTTTCAATTATTAAATTATTGTTATCTATGAGAGTGGCATCGTAATGGAAGAAATCAACATTAATCTCTGACTCTTTAAATATTTGTATCAGATAAGCATCACGAAAAATATTCAGATACGCTTTATCCATACTAGTGCTCTCGACATAAATACTATCGCTGCTTAAAATTTCATTTTTAACCTCCTTGTACAACTGTAAAGTGTAAGATATAGAGGACAAGAATGTTTCTCTGCTTAAGGAATAAAGATGATCTTCAACATTATCTGCTCTATTGCTATTCCTTAAGCCCATGTCGATAAATTCAGTTTCAGCTATAGCAAGAGAGTTCTTTAGAAAGTGAGGTCTGGATTTTATAAAGGCCTGTATTTTCGTCTTTAAACACAATACCTCGGGGGAAAACTTAACTAATGCCAGTACATTATTAATATACTTTTTATCTTCATCAATGAATGTTGTGATTTTGCATAAATCTTTTATAACAAGTTTAAGTAAACTGGTTTTGTAACCATACTTTGAGGGTCGGAAGGCGCCTAACTCTTTAATGGTTTTTAATGGCGTATCTAAGCCAGACAAAAAAATGAATCTCGCGACACCGATAGACAAATCATGATTACTATCCTTAATGCTTATCATCATCATTTCAACTGCTGATTTCAAAAGCACTAACTTTTCTTTTTTTGAAAGCTTGCTTACTTTTTTACTAGCATCCTTTAATATTTCATTTTGCAAAATATCGCTTTGCTTGATACCTGAGATAATTGAAGCACAGTCCAGTAATTCATCCATAAAAATACTCTTTTGGCGAGGGTAGGTTTCGTTTGTGTGAATGTTTAATAAGAACACCTAAGTCATTATATATTTAGCTTGGTCTTAATAACTCAAATGTAACTTTGTTGGCTATAACTGAATGACTAGAGGGCATTAATTAAAAACTAAAATAAAATCTAATGCAAACTTAATCGCGGGCTCTATGCCGCCCGCACCCGCAGCCTGCCTGTTTGTCAGACAGCTTGAAACCGCTGACTGACAAACAGGCAGGGCCGATTTAACTGAACACCTCGCCGTCTGTAACTCTTTCGATCTCCTTCAGCACCCATAACATATCGGTGGCATCCGGCACGCAGATATTCCAGCGCAGACTGCTTTCGAACTCAGCTTCACCAGGCCACAGCGTGTTACCGGTTACCGTGATGAGAATATCCAGTTTTTTCCCGCCGGCATCTGTCAAATGTACCGCCACGCAACTGCGGCGCCCAACGCGGTGAGGGAAGGCTGAAATCAGAACCGGCTTATCAAGCCGACTTGTGATCTCGCGCTGCAGTATTTCCAGTGAGACACTGTCGGACTGACCAATTGATGCCGTCCCCTGCGGTGGTACGGTAAAAATGACAGACGCAATCAGCGCCTTATCCGCTACGACCACTGGCGGTGCCATAGTCAGTTTTTTCATGGGTTCCCCTGTCAGATACTCAGTCCGCGATTTTCATCAAGCCGGCGCGCAACGTGAAACGCAGCCTCAAGTTCACTGCAATTTAATTCGTTCATGATTTGTCGTCTCTCGGCTTTCTCTGGTTTTTCAGTCATCCCCAGCGCCAGGTAGAGACTAGGGGGAACCGCACGAAAGAGCGCCTGCACCTTCTCTGAAATAATGACGCCTTCAGTATATTTCCGGGGGACCTTCGTCGCTGAAAGCAGCATTTCCCGTTGTTCTGCTGTCAGCGTCTTGAAGCGGGCAATCTGCTCGACCTCCTGCGGAGGCATTACCAGACAGATCCACCACTCCGCCATGTTCAGCATTTTTTTAGCGGTATCAGGGAAATCCTCGAGGTTCTGGGTGAAAATCCAGAGCCAGGTGCCCAGCTTACGCCACATTTTGGCAATTTTTGTCGCGTAAGGTCCGAGCAGCGGGTTAGTCGTTACGATATGTCCTTCATCAATGGGCACAATAATATCCCTGTCGCTGTACTGATCGCGCTCAGCGATATTGTTGATTGAGTTAAGCAGAGAAATGACCGCAACGGCCATCTGCGCCTCATAGCCCTCACGGGCCAGCGTACCCAGGTCAACGATCGTGACATCCGCCTCTGGCCAGGGGGTTCCTGGACGGTTGAAGAGTTCGCCTTCGAAGCCTTCAGTGAACATCCGCAGCGCCTCGGACATTTCTTCCGCGCGTGAACGACGTGCCGCAGTTCGCTTTTCCCGGCCGTCTTCTCCCTGGCTGCTATCCCGGGCAATATTCTGCAACGCAAACATCAGGTCTTCAGGCATCATCTGCCGGCTTTCCTCAAAAGCCGTGCGGGCGGCGATCATGATGGCCTCACGGATCATGCCACGGTCTGCGCGTGTTAATCGTGATTCTTCTGCAGCTTCTCCGCCAGTGATCATCAGGCGGGCGGCAATTTCCATTTCACCGAGTACGTCACGCTCTTCATCCTTATCTTCATCGTCATCAATATCCGGAAGAGCGTCTTCACTGATGATCAGTTCATCCGGTTTTGCCTGCATCAGCAGATGTGAGTCACCGAACGGTGCGAGAGAAATAACTTTACCGGGTTTGATACTGACCCGATGTACGCTCAGTCCCAGGGAGGCGCAGTAATCACCAAACAGGCCGAAGCTGTTGCCTGCTTCTATCAGGAAAATACGTGGGCGATAGATGGCCATCATCTGAGCAAGCTTGACCAGCGCGGTTGCGGACTTGCCGGCACCGGTTGGCCCAAACAGCATTAGATGCGCGTTCTGCGTGCGGTCATTTCTGTTAAGCGGATCGACCGAGAGAGGGCCACCGCCCCGGTTAAAGAAGGTGAAGCCCGGGTTGCCGGTGCCGGTATCACGACCATAGACCGGTGCCAGGCAGGCAAAATGCTGCACGAACATCAGGCGCGTATACCAGTTATGCCGGTCCTGTGCCGGATTAAAGCACATGGGTAATGCGCGCATATAGGTGCTGAGCGGACCGATATCATGCTCCGGGTTAACCGGCTCAAGGCCGCAGTTGAGCAGCTTGCTGCTGAGATCGAGATAGCGCTTATCCAGCGATGGAAGGTCCCGGGCTTTAATCAGCAGGGTAATGGCAGCCCGATACAGTTTATGTTTATTACCCAGGTAAGTGCGGGCTGTGGCGGCATCCTCGCGCGCGCGCAGGGAGTCCACGTTTTCACCCATTGAATCGCGGCTCAGGCGGGCAAAGTTTTCCTCCAGCTTATCCTGAGGGTGAATGACCAGCGTCAGGGCAAGCACGGTGCCTTCAGGCAGCAGGTCCATAATGGCATTAATATGTTCACCGCGTTTGACCTCTCCCGTCAGGTGACCTGTTGAGGGCGCATTACGCAGACGCGCCACGGGAACAGCTTTATGCGCCACATCATCAAACCACCAGACACCTTTCTCCCCGTCGCTGCGCGGGCGGGTGAACCACAGGCTTTCACTGAAATCGTTCAGCAGAGGTAATTCACCCGGCGCATCGTCAGTGTGTTTTGCACAACGATAAAGTGTCGCTTTATCCACCCATTTCGGATCGGGATTGAACCAGCGCAGCAGCCAGCTGTGGATCTGCTCTCCGTTCTGACGCCGGCACTGGATACCCGCACCACTCATTGCAGAGGTCAGACGATCGCAAACCTGTTTAAGCAACACCTCGGGCGCCATCGGGTCGCGATACGGTGATTCAACCCAGCGGTAAATCACCATACGTGTGCGTCTGATCTGGCCGCGCCAGGGCGCACCGGTAACAGCCTCATCCAGAAACAGGCCTTTTTCGCTGGCCACGTTCTGCAGATGCCGCTCCTGCTCAGTCAGCCAGGCTTCCGTAAAAGCCGTTCCCTGAGCATTGGGCTTCACATACCCCCTGATTCCGTCCATGTAGACTGTCAGATCTGACTCGTCCTGGCAGTAAAACTGCACCACCCACTGGTGAGCATCCAGCTCCGGGAGACTGTCCTGCAGGGCGTTTTCCACCACGTCACGAATTTCATCGAGCCGTGTGTCAGGTCGTCCCTCGGTCCCAACCGGGATCACTTCGTAAACGGCGCCGACCGACACGCCATCATCAAGCAGAATGCACTGTTGCTCAGGAAGATACTCGCCCCAAGGGATGTGGTCGATAATGGAAGGCGCAGTATCATACAGCTTAGCTTCATCACGGCGGGTAAGCCGCCCCTCCCGCGTCAGCGGTTCATGCCCGTTAATCGAAAACGGGCCATCTCCAAACTGATGCGGCGCCTGCGCGTCGGCCCGACGGCGAAAAAGAGAAAAAGCCATTACAGATCCTCCGTGCGCTCACCAGGCAGCGCATACTGCACCTGGCTGTAAAATGGGAAAACGCTGCTGTAGCCGGGCACCGGCGTATTGCCGTCGGCCAGGTGCGGGAAAACGTACATGACCATGTCGGGATTAGGCAGGCGCGGAAACGTCTGCTGTATTTCATTTTCCTGCGTGCGGCTGTAGCTTTCGCGCGTCTGTTGAGAAATCACGCGTTCGCTGTCCGTAACCGGGCGGCGCAGTGTCGTGCGGCTTTCGCCGGTTGCATGTGTCGCAGAGGCGCCATCATTCCAGAGCTCAAACATGCTGCTGTCTCCGGGCGGCAGCATCTCGTCTTTGGACGTGCTGCAGCCGGCCAGTGATAACGAGAGCATCAGTGTCAGAGGCAACACCAGGCGGGGTTTAGCGCTGTGCATTCGCGTCCTCCATTGATTCAGGGTCTGTAATGACTGCAGACACACGCATTACCCGACCGTCAGGCAGGGGAAACAGCATATCGGTCTCTTCCCGGGCCAGTTTCTGGCCAACCGCAAACATGGCCCAGTCGGTCACCTCATGGGGTGATCCCTCCCACTTTCCATTATCTTTCCGGACATAACCGGCATACAGGCGTCCACTGAGTGGGGTATACCCCACCCGATACTCAAGGTTGGTGTTTTGCATTGAAATCCCCGTCAGTCCATGCCTGTGCCATTGCCGGCCAGGCTGAAGTCATATTTAACCTTGCGGCCTTTTTCTTCGTAATCGATGGCCAGCTGTCGCGTGATATGCAGCGCCACCTTTTTACCCGGCGGTACATAAATGGCGTCGAATGTCTGTCCGTAGCGGGCTTTTACCCAGTCGATCGTTTCCCGCATGCCGCCGGAAAGCGCCTTGCCCAGCACGGCCTGACCGGCATCACCCGTGAGAGTTGAAGTCACGCCACCGTAGGCGTTGGTCTGGCCGGTATTCTGATTTTCCGCCACGGCATCACCCGCCGCACCGGCGGCCGCAAGTGTGGTGATGGTCGGCAGGTAGGTTGAGGCGTTGCTTTTACGCGTGCCTGAAATGCAGGGAATGCCGTTGTCGTCTGACAGCCAGCCAATGCTGCTGTTATTACCGTTCGCGTTGCCGCTGTTCTGATTGCCGCCACTGTTCTGGCCATCCGGAGAAGGCAGCGTCCTGACGGTGCCGTCGGTAAAGACAAACGTGATGCTGGTAATTGACCCGCGCACGCACGACAGCGTCCAGTCCCCCGTAGCGGTACCGGACACGATTGCCCCCTGAACATCGGGAAGCTCGATGCCGTTCGCCGTCAGGTTATCCCTGCCGATCATGACCTTGAAAGGATAGGGATCAGTGACTTTACCATCGATGGGAATACGCCCCAGTAAGGCGGTCATCGCCTGACTGCCTACAAGCGTGGAGTTTTCCGGAAGCGTAAATACCGGGACGGTCGCCTTCTGCGCATCCGTAAGCTGAGTCTGAACCATTGCGGTTGCTTTTCCTGCCGCCTGTTTTCCTGCTTCACCCGCTTCGGAAAACGAAGTGGCAAAGGAGAAACCGGTCGCGTTGTTTCTGTTGCTGTCGGTCACCGGCCGGCCGCTGGCATCAACGGATACCCCGTCTCTGGGCTCAACCCACTGCAGGCCATCAGAAGAAGACGATACGCCGGAAGCGCCGCTGTTCAGCCCGCTGTCGTAGCCCAGCCCGATCGGAATATCACTGCCGGGGCTGCTGGTTTTTCCGGAATCCGTGCCGGCACCGCCATTCTGCAGCTGATCCATCAGCCGTTTGACCTGTGAGCTGAGATCCGTGACCTGAGCGCTGAGCTGCTGGCGTTTCTGCGCTTCCTCATTGCGGGCATTGCTCACCGCCTGGCTGATCTGTGCGTCCACGTTGCTGTTGGTGGTTTTCAGGGCTTTATTTTCGTCAGTGAGTTTTTTGTTATCGTCCGCGAGCGAATCAAGACGGTCCTGAACTTTGCGGAAATTTCCCACCACCGTGCGAAGCGTGTCCTGCGGCGTGTCACCCTCGATCCCCGCAGCCTTGAGGTCTTCCGGCGACAGGTCTTTCAGCGCGGAACTGGCTGCGCTGCCTGTCATCGCCGGATGATTTCCGCCCCCTGAGCAGGATTTCATGCCGACGACAATGGCACCGGCCAGCACCACGGGCACGGCAATTTTAACGATGAGATTAGAGGCAGGTGCTTTCATTATTTTTTTCTCCGCTTACGGCTGTCAGCAGGCTGCTGCGACGGCGGTTCGGCAATGAATGCCCCCTCCGGGCGCCCGGACGTAACCAGATAAAGAACCGTTGTATCCTCGGGCGTACCTGCACGGCCGAGCCAGCGGTGCTGGAAGGTGGCCGTAATAAACTGCCCCTCCAGCGCGCGCGGATCGAGAATCACTTTGCCGGCTGAACGGTTACGGACCTGCAGCGCAACCACGCTGCTGCCCTGCAGGCTCCATCCTGCCATCGGCGTAACGCTGACGGGTTCTGAGGGCATCAGTGTGGTAACAGCGGACGGCAGCTTCAGTGAAACCGGACTGATACCCGGCACCGGCTCAACTGTTCGCAGCGGGCCGTACATGTTCTGAGCCGCATAGCGGGTCAGAACAACAGGCAGAGGGGCATTGAGTTTAGCGGGCTTACGATCCTGCTGGGGAGCATCCACATCCGATTGCTTCGCCTGACGCCCGGTGATGTCCCCGTCGCTGCTGACGGACTGCCTGTCACTGGCTGATACGGTGGCCACTTCACCGTCATAGACAATTTTCACGGGTTCACGCGTGGTTTTACCGGGTGCCGCAGAGACATCCAGCAGGATAATCTCACCGTTCTCTTTGTTCTGCAGCTCAAGTCGCGTCACCGGAAACGCTTCGCTGGCATCAAGATAGACCACGCCGCCGTTGCTCTGGATACGCAGCTTGTTGTTGAGCGAGGGCGGAAAGCCAACACGCACGTTTTTATTCACAAAAACGATACGCTCCTGGCCCACCGTCAGGGGGACCTGCAGCGGGATACGCTCCCATTTCATCAGCTCAACGGCGTTCGCCACACAGGGAAAACATAGGCTGACGAGAAAAATGAGTGAATACTTTTTCATCCGGTTTCCCATCACTTTTTCTCCGGCTCAGGCAGGGTGACAGCTTCAAGCCGCTGAGGCGTAGCCGCATAGCAATCCAGCGCCAGCCCAAAGGGATTGCGCTCCGGATCGCCTTCCCAGCGCACCACTTTCAGGGGATACCGGACCAGCGCGCGCTTGACCGACTCGGTGTGGTAATACTCGTCTGCCACTAAATCCAGCTGCGCGATCCAGTTATCCTGATCGAGAATGGTGACGCTGCGGCTGCTGTAGCCACGGCGGGGAATTTCATACACTACGCGTACGCGGTCCCGGAGTTCATCGCTGTTTTTACGCATCTCTGCGTCTTTATTCAGAAAGTCCTGGCAGGACGGCGTCAGATAAGGGCTCATCTGGGCAATTTTGGCCGGATAATCCACCTCACCATTTTTGGGCCATGAGTTCAGCTGCTGAAAGATATAGAACGCAAAGCTGTATACGGTGGACGGCGGAACCTCCCACCATTTTCGCGTGCTGCCCGATCGCAGGTCCGGTGGGTTATGGATGGTGAGTTCGGAAGGCGCGCGCATCCAGCCAATCCCCGTGACCAGCAGGCCGGCGAACAGCAGCACACAGGCGATGCGAAGCGAAATGATGTGATTATCACGCGCGGTCATACCGTTACGAAACCGGCTCATCGCTCACCTCTCTGCGGCATGGCCCGGGTTCGCTTCATCTCCCACGCCCGGCTGTCGAGTACCAGTGAACGTGAAAGGCGGGCCCGGCAGCGGATTTCCTCCAGCCGCTGCCAGATGTAATTTTCCGGCTTGCCACGTTTATAGCCGGCAATCCAGCCGCCACCCAGGAAGATGACAATGAGCGGCATCAGCAGCATGCAGGTGGGAAATGCCAGCCAGCCGATAAATGGCACCAGCGCCAGCGGCACCGCCAGGGGAATGCCGGCGACGACGCCAATGATGGCCGCCAGAAGAAACTCACCAGACGTGAAGCCTTTCCACACCACGGGCGGATTGTTCAGACGATCAGGAAGGAAGTCGATGACGGCCATGCTGGCTCCTTACAAAATGTCAGAGGCTTTAGTGGCCAGATAGATGACGGCGAGGATGAGAATGATGCCAACCACCCCGTAAAGCAGGAATTCCGTCCAAGAGCCTTTACCCTTACGGATGTCGTGGAAAGAGGTAATGACGGCATGGGCGACCGCGAGGAAGGCCCCAACGCTAATCAACAGCCCCAGTGCCAGCCCGCCCATTTTGGCGTACCCCATCATGGTGTTATAGGTGCCACCGCCACCGCCGGTCGTGGGCTGCTCAACCGGCGGCAGATCAGCAAGCGCCTGACCACTGATGAGAAAACCCATCAGCAACAGCCCGGCGCGTGCGAATGCAGAATGGTAAAGCCTGAGTAATGTGGATTTCATTGAGGTGTCCTTTTAGTGGAAAAACAGAAACAGCGTTGCTAGGTAAAGCACGATTAGCCTTACCGCAAGTTCATTGAACTGACGAAACGTCACGGATTTGGAAGCAATCCCGCGATAGGCCTGAACCAGCGCCCAGGCGCAGAACAGAAGAATGACGACGGCCAGCACCCCCAGAATGAGGGTGTTAAGTTGTCCGGGCGTTAAGCTGCTGCCGGTGCCGGCGCTCCACCCGTTCAGTTGCGCGCCGTTCATCGCCATGCGGGTTCCTCAGCACGATACTGGCCGGTAACAGCGAACTGCCGGGACGCGGGTTGTGCCCTGGAGGGTTCCAGATAGGCGGAAATACCCTGCTTCATGGTGGTGATATCGCGTGTCGCCTGCAGATAGTCGAAATAAAAGCGGGCATCCTGAGTCTGGTTTGCCGCGACACGGGCCCGGTCAAGCCCGGCCTGCACCTGATCCAGCTGACGCATGACAAGCGCCAGCTCGTCTTTCTCGGAGGCGTGACACTGCAGGACGGGAAGTGTGGTTATCAGCAGGGCAATGAGGTTTCTGGTGTGGCGCATGAGGCTCTCCCGGTTATCTGGTCGTCGGGAGAGTGACGCAAAGCAGCGATGCTTACAGCAGGAAATTCTTTATGTACTGTCGAAAATTTAGGTGTAACTGCCCGGGTGCTCAATTTACTCAACGTGCACGTCTTAACATTCAGCTTAGTATATAGACCGTATCATCGGTCACTAAGAGATGTACCAGCTCAGACTTAAACAAACAGTCTGCTTTGAGCGAAAAGCGGACATAACCCCCTTTTACTAACACGCCTGTTTAGCCGAGCACTATTTTCTTTGTAGTCACGATCGTACCAGCAGGCTACAGACTGGCACAATTAGGGGATGTTCAATGCCTATGCTCTGCAACGCATGTAGGTGTTGTTTACGTTCTTTTTCAAGGAACCATGTCGCTGTCCAGGTCGAATTAGGCTGCACGTGTTGTTTAATGGCAGCGAAGTAAGGCATGTCGACCGCCGATAAAGAGTGTCCAACAATGATCACCTCGTTTACCGCGTTGAGTTGAGAGAAAAATGCTTGGCCTGCATACATCACTTCCTCTGTATTTTTGAATGAATGTGTAAAGTACCGATTCAGAGTCTGTTTTCCGCTTTCATATGCAAAATCGTAATTATCAGACATGTGCTGATACCACTGTTCCAGCTCCTCATCCGTTACGTCCGTGGGCGGTTCTTGAGGATGTTCTTTGAAATTTTCTGGATCAATACCATGTCCCAGAATAAGCCTATCCCCAGGTAAGGATGCATTGCCGTGGATGTAAAGAATCTGGCTACTTTTTATGCCGTAATAGCACTCAATAGTTCTGGTATAATTAAAATTTATAAATAGAGCGTTGTTGCATAGTTGCAGTGTTTTATCAGCGGTAAGCTCTGGATATTTAACCTGGGAAATAAACGACGTAAACTGGGTGAAAAGACCATCAGTCAAATTTTCAAGGATTCGCTGCATTTCAATATCAAATGCATGCCAGTCCCTATCACGAAAATCTGGGTCACCCAGATTTGGGAGATAATCGGTAAATGCATCCAGTAAGGCCTGAGAATCTAACCTTGCCAGATTGCTTTCAAATTCACACCACAGAGGATGTTCATCCTTATTCAGTTTATCCATATTTTCAGGCAGGTCCGTGAAACCAACAAACTCAACTAAGTTGTTGTATGAATCCCTCTGGCGCGAACGCAGAAAATAGGCAAAAGAAAAATAGCTGGTATCAAGACCATGGTGTAAATCAAACCCGTTTCCAGTTACGTAAAGCTTCATGGTGCGATGATCCTCTCTGTAATTTGGGGCTCCACCATTTATTATTACTTCTTTTGTATATTAACAGATCTTTGTATTTCTGATGGTATCTTATTTATGCGGATTGACGCTACACTACTACTCGGTATAACCAGAAAAGATGTATCTTATGTCCGCTCCTGGCCCGACGCTGGCTTATTCACGGAGCAGAAGGTCTGCTCTGAGCGATCTGCGTACAATCACTTCCGCTAATTAGCCACTACTTAATTAAAATTCACATTGAAAGCCTGAACTTTTCTATTTTTTGGCCAATAATGTCAGTGGTTGTTCCAGTTGAAGAAGCAATCAGCATATTTTCAACATCTTCATCATCGAAAACTAAAATTAATTTCCCATGTAATATCCATTGTTCTCTTAATGTGGTTTCGCATCCACGGCTATCTCCGCCTTTGCGAGTAAATATCATTCCAAACATTCCTGCACCATGAGGTTTCAAATAATTCGCTATCTGAAGCACCTCATCCTTTTTGATTTTATTAGAATAATTTTTTGCGTCGACCACAATGTAATCAGCTTTGTAATTACTGCGAAGAAATTCCCAGAATCCATCTTTGGCATAGTTTGATAATATAAAATCCCTTCTATTTGTCTTTAAGTAATCGCTGTTTTCAGGCATAGGGGATTGCAGTGGAGGACAAAAGATCTCAGCCAGAATTTCACCTATCAGTTTTTGATATATAGACCATTCTTTCTTTCCAGGTGAGCATTTTTTAAGCCTGTTACTTAGATTTCGAATCTTAAGATTAGATTTACTTTGGCCAACACTCCCAATCAGTAAGTTTAGATATGGGTTGTTCGATTTTCCTATTTCATCACTAAATTCATTAAGTATATAATCAATATCCCAAGCAAAAATATCATGTCTTACAAGTATTTCTTTTATTTTTTCTGGAATTCTTGAAGGGGTTGCAAATATTATTTTCGCGCTAGGGTATATGCTGTTTATTGTTTCAAGTTCATCAATGACCTTATCTATATAAAATTCTGAAATGGCTCTTAAGGATTTGCATTCTACAATTATTTCCTTTTTATCCTCACGAGTCTCCGTAAATTCTGCGTAAATATCAACCTCGATCTTAATCTGATTACCTAGCTGTTTGTTTGTTTCAATGTTCTTATATTTATGGGAGTTCTTTAAAAGATCAATAAGTGCAGTTATGAACTCTCTTTCGTTGAGGATGGACTGATACAATTTAAAATGACAGTTTGGGCAAACTAGAATTAAATTTTCTTCTGTGCTTTCCCCACCAAAAGATTTAGGATAAATATGACTAATTTCCAGTCGTACGTCTTCGTTTGATATGCCACATATTGCACATTTGCCGCTATATTTACTAAAAATCATTTTTTTAAGATTATTATTTATGTTCCTTCTTTCCATTATCTTTTCCTTGTGAGCTTTTTATTCATTTATGTAACATAATCAATGATTACTAAATGAACTTTACACTTAGGTAAATTATCATGCAAGATTCTTTAATCCACATTTTCATCAGCACATAAGTGATAAAGCTACGGTTAAGCCGAAGTTATTGGACAGCGCTAACTGGCCAACTCCTCTTTAGCCAATGGAAGGCGGACTTAACAATGTCCGCTTCTGGCACAAAGCGGACAGACGCGGAGCAAGGTCCGCTATGAGCGAGAAGCGGACACTCGCAGTTATCCGACAGCAGATAAACAATCTGTAAATGAAGCCATGCATTCATTTACAGAGGGCATGTCAAGCTACTGCCTAAACATTTCGATAAACATGTTTACTGCAGGATTGCGTCTGACGCTAGACCAGGCTACAGCGGTTGTGATGACCTTAATATCATTGTCAAGCGGCAGAGTAACGACGTTTGCAGGTGACAGTCTCTCAAGCGAAGAAGGAACGAGCGCAATGCCCTGTCCACAGCTTACAAAGGCAATCTGTGATGCAACCGAGCGCACCTCATGAATGATTCGGGGCGAAAATCCGTGCGCATGGCAGGCGGCAGTAATGCTGTCGAAAAATACAGGGCTCAGCCGTCGTGCAAACATTACCCATTCTTCATCGCATAATGCGTCAAGTGAAACACTGTTCTTTCCGGCGAGATGATGGTCATAGGGCAACGCAACGACCAGGTTATCGCTGGCCAGCGGCAGGGACTCAATATCACTGCCGAGCTCGCCGGTAAGACGCGCAAAGGCCAAATCTATGTCCCCGCTTTGCAATAAAGGTATGGCCTCAGCGCTGTCTATCTCTTTTACCGAAATGGTCAGTTCAGGCACCGCCTTTTTCATTCTTTCCAGGTAAGCCGGCAGCACGTCAAGCATGGCTGTACTGATAGCCCCTACAGTAAGAACGCCCGTATGACCGGCAATAGCTTCGCGAATGGCCATATCGAGGCGTTCAACCTGCTCAGCGAATTTTTTTACTGCAGGAAGGATCGCCTGCCCTGCAGGCGTCAACTGAATCCCTTTCCTCGATCGGTCAAACAGCTGAGTTTTTAGTGAATTCTCCAGCACCTGAATTTGCTGCGTCAGCGGAGGCTGGGTCATACCGAGCCGTTTAGCCGCGCGCCCAAAATGCTTCTCTTCTGCCACAGCCAGAAACAGCCACATGTGCCGTAATATGCGGAAATTAATCATACGCCTCCGATATTTTTTTAATATTAAAACCATCTTCTTTAAATATTTTACCTATCACGATAGTCGTTCAATAGTGTTGTTAAATCAAACACCACAATGGATAGCGTCATGTCATCTCATTCCCTGCTAGACAGACTTGCCCGCCTTGATACCAATACCGTTTCCGACGCGCTCGATTTCCTGGAGCTTCCGGGGGCGACCTACGGACTGCGACCGCTCTGGAATTGTCCCAAAATCGCTGGACGCGCCAGCACCATTCAGCTTGGCCCCAAGACTGATACCAGACCTACTGTTCATCTCATTACACCTGTCATCGATGCGATTTCGACCGACGATCGCGTGCTGGTGATTGCCGGGGGTAAGGAAGGCATCTCCTGCTGGGGAGACATCATTGCTAACGCGGCAAAGGTTAAAAACGTACGTGGTTCAGTTCTGGATGGCATGAGCCGGGACATTGAAGGCAGCGAGGAGATTGGCTATCCGGTGTATGGCCGTGGCATCACCATGATCAGCGCCCGTAACCGCGTCATTCAGGTCGACGCCGGCAATCCGGTCAGCATGGCGGGCGTCACGGTGAAAGAAAATGACTACGTGATAGCTGACCGCTGCGGAACGGTCTTTATTCCGGCTGAACGTGTTGAAGACGTTATTACGCTGGCTGAAAAAATCGCGCAACGTCAGAGCGGCATGGTAGCAGCCGTACGCGCAGGCCGTTCAGTCGCGGAAGTCATGCATGACAGTCAGTTTGAAGCGATTAACCGGGATGACAAGTCATGAACGAAACAGAAAAGCAGCTCCTCGAACTGTTCAGAGGACTTGATACCGCAGGTGTTTCTGACGCGCTCGATAAACTCGGGCTAAGCGGACAGTGTTTCGGCGTCATGCCGCTTGATAACTACAAGCAAGCTGTCGTGGGTTTTGCCTATACCGTACGCTACGAGCCCGCCAGCAATCCTCCCGGGACAGTGGGCGATTTTATCGACGATGTGCCCGCCGGGTATATGGTTGTCATTGATAATAACGGCCGCACTGACTGTACGGTCTGGGGCGATATCATGACGCAGCTTGCCGGCAGCAAAGGCATAAGCGGCACCGTCATTGATGGCGTATGCCGTGACGTGCATAAAGCGTTAGGTGACGGATATCCAGTCTTCTCCAAAGGCCGCTTCATGCGCACCGGTAAAGACCGCGTGCAGGTCAGTGCCATTAACCAGCCCGTATCGATTGGCACGGCGCGCGTGGAAGCGAACGACATCGTAGTAGCGGACGCCAGCGGCGTGGTGATAGTCCCGCGCGGCAGGGCTGAAGAGGTCGCCCGCGTGGCGCATGAGATAGAAAAAACGGAGTCAGCCATTCGTCAGGCACTTACCGAGGGTAAATCACTGCGCCAGGCGCGTTCAGAGCTGGGCTATCACCTGCTGCAGAGGAAAGCATAATGTCATTTTATACAGAAGAGCAGGCACAACGCGCGCTGGATCTGGGCAGCTCAACGCTGTTTGAAGCTTCCGGCCTGAATTGTGCCGCAGACCCGGCAATCAGGGCGGTCTGGCGTGGCATGGGCGTCGCGGCACCTGCTTATCCGCTTGCCTGTTCACCGGGTGATAATCTCGCGCTCCATCTGGCGCTGGAAAAAGTGCCGGAGGGCAGCGTGATGGTTGTGACAACAGATAACTTCATCGCAGGCTACTGGGGGGAAGTACTGACGGTCGCCGCGCAGGCGGCTGGAGTTAAAGGCCTCATTATTGATGGTGGCGTGCGGGATATCGTCGCCGTACAGAAACGCGGCTTTCCGATTTACTCACGCGGTGTCGCGGTACGCGGCACGATTAAAGCGAGCTACAAATCGGTTGGCGAACCCGTCAGCTTTACCGGCATTCCCGTTGTGGCCGGGGATTTAGTGGTTGCCGATGATGACGGCATTGTCGTTATTCCAGCGCAGGAGGTGGTGCGCGTGCTTGAGGCTTCAGAGCAACGTGAGGCAAAAGAGCGGGATATGATGCAGAAACTGGAAGCAGGCAGCACCACGGTTGACCTGATGGGCCTGGCGCACTGGAGAACATAATGACAGCATTGAAGCAGCTTAATCGCTACCTTGAGCGTAGCAATCCGTCCGCCACTTATCGCATCATGGACAAGGTAGCAGAACTAAGGGCGCAGGGACGCGATGTCATTTCACTGAGCGCCGGCGAGCCTGATTTTCCGACGCCAAAACATATATGTGCCGCGGCGATGATGGCGATTCAGAATGGCCATACACGCTATACGCAGGTAGCCGGGCTGAGGGCATTACGCGAGGCCGTGGTGAGCAAATTCCGGCTGGAAAACGGGCTTGACGTCAGCTGGCAGGAAACCCTTATCAGTAATGGCGGAAAGCAGGCTATTTACAACGCTCTGGCCGCCACGCTGAATGATCATGATGAAGTCATTATTCCGGCGCCTTACTGGGTAAGCTATCCGGAAATGGTTCAGTTGTGCGGCGGAACGCCCGTTACGGTAGCCTGCGGACAGGAAAGCGGTTTTAAAATCACGCCTGACTTGCTGGAGGCCGCAATATCGCCGCGTACGCGCTGGATTATTCTGAACTCGCCCTCCAATCCAACCGGTGCGGTTTACAGCAGGGATGAACTGGTGGCGCTTGGAAACGTTTTGCTCAGACATCCGCAGGTTCTCATCCTGTCGGATGATATTTATGAGCATCTCATCTTTGATGACATTGAGTTTGCCACAATGGCGGCGGTTGTGCCCGCGCTCAGGGATCGCACTCTGACGATGAACGGCGTATCGAAAGCGTGGGCCATGACCGGCTGGCGTATCGGGTTCTGCGCAGGACCGCGCTGGCTTATCAGCGCTATGGAGAAGTTGCAGGGGCAACAAACCTCCGGTGCCAGCTCCATTTCTCAGCATGCCGCGCTGGCAGCGCTGACAGGTCCGCGAGATTTCCTTACAACTTCCCGGCAGGCATTCTCAGCACGCCGCGATTTGATGGTCCGCATGCTGAACAGTGCTCCGGGACTGCACTGTGGCATGCCACAGGGCGCGTTTTATGCCTTTGCAGACTGTAGTGGTCTCATCGGTAAAACATCTGAAGCTGGCAGGTACCTCGCTACGGATGAAGATGTGGCAACCGCATTGCTGGAGGAAAAAGGCGTATCCGTCGTCCATGGTAGTGCATTTGGCCTTGGGCCTTATATTCGTATCGCCTATGCCATTGACGACGCTATGCTGAGCCAGGCCTGTCAGCACATCATTGATTTTTGCACAGAAGCATACTGAGAGGCTGCGCTGCAGCAATGCCGCAAGGTTTTGAGGATAATAAAATATGAACAGTGAGTTTCAGAGTCAAACATACACGTTTACTGTCGGCAAAACCGCCCTGGAGGTAGCCGCTATCCAGCGTGCGGGTCAGGGGGAACCAATAGTTTTTCTGCACGGATTTGGATCTACTAAAGAAGATTATGCAGATATTGTTCACTACAGTGAGTTTAACGGGAGGCCTTTCCTGGCCTTTGATGCACCGGGTTGTGGTGAAACGAAGTGTAGTGACCTGACTGCCATTTCTATTCCTTTTCTGGTTGAAACCGCTATTGAGATGATCAACAAGCTCGGCTTTGAACGCTTTCATCTTGTCGGCCATTCGATGGGAGGGCTGACAGCCCTGATTCTTGCTCATCGCTATCCTGAGAGAGTGTTGAGTTTTGTAGATATCGAAGGAAATATCGCCCCTGAAGACTGTTTTTTGAGCCGACAGGTCATTAATTATCCGGCAGGCAGCGACGAAGAGTTTTTTGATAACTTTATTGAGCGCACCCGGCACGCTCCTGCCTGGGCAAGTGCACTTTATTCCGCAAGTCTGCGCTATAAAGTCCGCTCAGGAGCTGTAAGGTATATTTTCAAATCAATGGTTGAATATTCTGATCACGGTGAACTTATGTCTAAATTTCTCAATCTTCCCTGCCCCAGAATGTTCATGTATGGCGAACAGAACGCAAGCCTGAGCTATCTGGACTACATTCAGCAGCGCGGCGTGCAAGTGGCAGAGATTCCCGTTTGCGGGCATTTTCCTATGTATTCAAATCCTGCAGTTATGTGGCATAGCATAAACGAATTTCAGCAGTCATCTTCCTCTGAAGTGATACCATATTGATAGTTAATCAGTTAAAGATAATTTCAACAGTCAGGTGTTCATGCTTATATGACCGCCTTTGTAATCCCTGTTGAGCAATTGCTTTAAATTTTCACTGCTATGTCAGCTTCTGCGCATGAAGTTGACGTATGTTCAAAGCGAGGTTCGTGATAATCGGCAGAAGATTATGAACAATCCGCATCGGGCGTAAACTAATAATGTTATCAGTGAAGTTCTGATGGGTATGGGTAAGCATTACCAGAGTAATTACAGGAGCACTTTGATGAAAGTAGAACTTAAGAACACAACCGGAGAAAACCAGCTTCATGAAGTGGCCTCTCTGGTAATCACGCTGAGTAATGGTGAAACCATAGAAATCAGTGAAGAGAAACAGGGCCGCCCTGCACACCTGGCGGAAGGAATAACCATTTGGGGAGGGCGGATACCGCAGGAGAATGCCAGCCTTGAGAAGCTCAAAGAATCAACACGAATGCTGGGAATATACCCGCTGGCTGCTAATACTATGCATGTTTACCCTTTGAAGAAATAATTTGTAATGACATAAAAACCTCTGCGTGCTGTTTACAGAGGGATGATTAGTGTTTAAATGTCCGCTTCTGGCACTTAACTGCCTCAGATGGTGTTCAGAAATGGTGACTTCACCAGCTTAGCCCTAAGGGTTTACTTACTGGGCCCGATTATAAGGCACTGACCACATTAATGATTATTTGCCGGCTTTAAAAAAACGTGTTAGATGCCTTCCTCAATCAGCATCATGATCATGAACCCGACAAAAAAATGCAGTGTTCAGGGGGCTCGATCTCTCATGCCACTTAACAACATAAAAAAAGCCCGCACCAGCTGCGGGCCCCCGGGGAGCATCCCGAAAATGGTACAACGCGCGGTATCTTCAGAGGTATTTCTTGAATGACCCAGTAACCACGGCAAGTACGCCACCAACCAGCAGTGCTGAAGGCAGTAACAACAGATTTGGCCATACCGCCGTAGGCCATGCGAGGTAGAGCATGCAGGGACCGTACAAAGCGGGTTTAATAAAGCGCTTGGCGTGGTGATAGACAAAGCTTGATTCATAGCCGGCGCCGTATCGCCGTAAATCACGCCTGACCAGACCGTCCACCACGCCCATGATGATAACCAGCGCAAACAGCGGCAGGCTGAGAAAAAGGATCATGACCCGGATGAAGAAAATCAGCGAGACCCAGACCGTGGCCTGAAGGTACACACCCAGCCAGCTCACCAGTGAAGCACCCAGTCCATTCAGTGCCGGAATAAGCCCGCTGCCTTTTTCGCTCAGGGCTTTAAATGACTGCAGCCAGCCGCTGAATCCGCTGTCCACGAACAGCCACTGCCACGCTACATGCACCCAGCGGCTGACCGTCTCAACCGGAGCGGCCATCAGCAGGCTGCGTGAATATCCCTCCGACAGCCAGTGACTTTCAGCCACCATCACCCGGTAGCTGTGGGCGGCGCCTTCCTCCGGCCACAAAAGCGCGATACAGACATACTCAATCAGCAGGCTGACGAGCAGTGATCCGAGCAGCACGCCGATAAGGCCCACCGGAAAATCCCACAGAAGCAGCTCAATCGGTCCGGACTGCCGCTGGCGTGCAGGTGCGCTGCGTTGTCTGCTGTCGCCGTCATGCTGGGACATCGGGGCCTCCTGCAAATGGCATATCGCCACCCGTCCACCATGTCTCACCGGTGTGGTAGTTTTTTTCCATGTTGTCAGCCAGTTGCTTCAGACTGGCTGGCATATGTGGATCGTCATTATCTGCCGGCAGCGGCATGCGAATTTTCCACAACCGCCCCCCTTCAAGTAACGCAAAGGCCTGCCCCTTTGGCAGGTTGATGATATCTGCAGGGCTAATCATCGGGACTTTAACCAGACTCACCTGGTCATTAACGTTGCTGTTAAAGTCTGTTCCTTCCCCGGGACGGGAAACATCCGTGACGCCGGAAGTCAGTGTTTTCTGGTAAACGTCCACTTCAGGGAGCTGATCGGTGAGCAGCATGGCGGTGTTCTTCTCGCGCACGCGGAGCATGACCAGCGTGTTGAAGTTCCCCACCACCTGATTTGCTTTAGCCGTGCTGCCGATGCGCGCCTCGATATCAGACAGGGTCTGGGTATAAGCGGTCACCTGAAAGCCGGCGCCGCCCCCTTTGTTAATGAGCGGAATGAATTCATCCCCCATCAGCTCGTTGAACTCATCGCAGTGCAGGTTGATGGCCACCTTTGCGGATTTTCCTTCCTCCTCATCGCCAAGACCGAATTTATAGATGTGACCGCCCTCAGAGACTAAATCAGCAAACATGCTGTTGCCGACGGCCGCGGCCACCACCGGGTCAGAGAGCGCATCGAGGCCGACATACACCACGCCGCGTGACTTGATGATATTGTGCCAGTCCAGAATCGGGCGCGGATCGTCCAGGTCAGTGTAATCGGGCGCGAGAAGCGTAGCCGTTTTACCGGTGGTAAGTTTCTCCAGCAGCGGCAACAGGGAGGCCACAATTTTATCGAAGTAGGTGCGATCGTACTGGACTGCGCTGCGCAGACCATCAAGCACCGGGTCCCAGAGTTTTTTCCCCTCCGGACTGCCCAATACCTGCTCCGAGACCCAGATTTTGGCGCCGTTAGGCCTGCCCTGAAGATGACGCGGCAGGTCCTTATCGCTGATCCCGCTCTGCATCATAGCTTCTGCGGTATTAAGCAACTGCGGCGCCTTTTCACTCAGCAGGTTATCCACGTAGGTTTCATACAGCTCACCGATATTGGTGACATAGCGGAGAATGAGGCCGTAATCCGGACGCTGACCGAGAGCGACCAGCGCGCGCGTAATGATATTGACGAAGCGCCAGGCAAACTCCCGGAATGCGGCGGAATTACCTTCACCGGAGAGCTGTCCGGCCACGCGTGACGCCACCTCCGAAATACGGCTGAAGCGTCCGACGGCGTTGTACCGTGCGCTGATATCGGGCCAGCCAAGATGAAAGACCCAGAAATTATCCTGACGACCTGCGCGGTGCGACTCCGCGTACATCCGGCGCAGCAGGTCAGCGTCCCCTTTAGGGTCAAACACGATGACCACCTCATGGTCACCGGCGGCGTTTTTACGTCGTATATCCTGGGTGATGAGCAGCTCCGCCAGACGGGTCTTGCCCACGCGGGTGGTGCCGATAACGAGCATATGTCCGACGCGTTCGCCGAGATCGTAGGTCACAGTCGTCTCATCAGGCTCGACGCCGTGATAAATCGGGCTGCCGCCGACCGGAGGCAACGGTCGAAAAGGGTTGAGCGCCATATCTGCACGGGTCAGCCGGCACAGCCAGGGGAGGCTGTATTCCATCCTTTTTTCCATTTCGCGTGCCATGCGGTAGAGCACGGAGGGCTGCACGTAGATTTCGCATTCAGGACGACGCGCCTCCATCAGTCGCTGGGTATGACGTGCCGACCACTGAAACCCTTTGCCCAGAAAAAGATGGCGCCGGCTAACCGGGATCTGATCGCTGGTCAGCACGTAACGGGGGAGACGGCGGATATTCTGCCGGTAGCGCAAAATTTTCATGCCCTGACGGGTCCGCTTTAGGGCAATGACTCCGAAGCCGGCAGCCGTAACCCAGCTTACGGAAGGCGCGAGTGCCAGCGCCCAGGGGGCGGTCAGGCATATGCAGGTCGCACTGGCCGCAACCGTAGCGGAATAGAGCTCTACCGCCGGGCGCAGCAGTGACTCCATGACATAACGATCGCTCATGAAAACTCCCTGCTGGTCTGCCAGCCAGAAGAGCCGGTAAGCTTTGCTGCAGCATTCATTTTGCGGTCAACCTCTGCCGCGCTTTGCAGCAGGTTGTCATTCTTACTCGCCATAAAACCAGACATTGTTATCTCCCTCTTAATCATGAACAGTTGTGGAAGAAGCGTGTTTTTCTGGGGGGTGTTGTCGCGGGGCCTGACAGTGTGACTGGGTGTACAGGTAGTCCATCCAGCGCCGATCGCCAGCCAGCAGCCACAGTAGCCGCTGGCCACTGATGAGGGTGATGCCGCTGTAATGTCGTAAGGCATCCCGGCTCACCTCACCTGTCCGGCCGGTATGAATAAACAGACCAGAGCAGCGTTCGCGCTCTGTCAGCAACCCGAATGCAGAAACGTGTGCCGCACTGATGGTTGCACTGTACCGCTTGGCCTGAATCAGAAAGCGGCGACCATTGATCCAGACGGTCCCATCGGCCCCCCCATCACCGCTGTAACGGGCATTGCGCTGTATACGCAGCCCCTGCCGTGACAGCGCTGTCAGTAACATCTCTTCAAACACATACGGATTCATCTTGCGAAGCCAGCTTATCCGCGCCGGCTCGTCGCGCAGCCGGGACAGGCGAAGCAGCGCCCGGGCAGCCTGTTTCTGATAGCGACGATGACGGCGCTGGGTGACAGAACGGCGCGCTGATAACAGAAGGCACAGTGCAGTCGCAAAAGCGATTAACAGGACAACCAGCCCGCGATGCTGGCTGAACAGCTCCGGGAAAAGGGTTGCCGGAATCACTGTGAAATTCCTGTTGCGGTGATCAGCGCCGGATAATGTGTCAGCGCCAGCCGGCGGGCCAGATCTCCGCCGCTGACAGGCACCATTTCAACCGCCGGGGCTATCTGACGCAGCGATTTCAGGCCGCTTTCATCCTGCACGTTGATAATCATGCCGGTTGCCTGCATACGCATGAGCTCAGCGGCATTCTGCTGCAGCCAGCTGCGGGATGAGGGATCGTCACCCAGCACAAATACCGGTGGCATCCCCGGCAGGTTTACTGGTCTGGCAGTCACGGTGCCAGGGGACATTTCTGGTGTGCTGACGGGCAGCATATCGGAAATAGAAAGTGACACAGGGGGCGGAGGAAGTGCTGTTGCGGCCGGATTGCCCGCAGGAGCCGCGTTAATTGCGTCGAAGAAAGGTGCGGTACTTTCACCGCCAAGATCCCCGACAACGGTGAGCGCTGCAAACGCACTGAAGGTTGCCATCAGCATGACAGGGAGGAGCGTCACAGGCAGGATATTACGGATTTGAATTTTCATTGAGGTTCAATCCAGGTAAGTGTTGAACGGGCAAGGGTGACAGGCTGCTCACTTCGGGAGGGCATATCGGCTGGCGCAATCTGGCTGAGCTTTCGGCGCACTATCGCCATATAGGTTGCGGCGTGCCGCCCGCCCGCAGGATGATGGTAGCAACCTGCAGCCTGCAGCCAGCTTCCGGGACGGGCGTCATAACAGGCCCGCAGAATACGGGCAGCAGCGCGAAGATTGGTATAAGGGTCAAATGCATCACGATAGGTGGCAAAGAAATGGCCATTCCATCCCAGATTCACCTGCGCCAGCCCGACATCGATATTTTTCAGTGGCCAGCGCTGCATGAATCCGAGCAACGCCGTGAAGGCTTCCTCCCGGGTATCATAGTGATATCCCCTGCCTGCCACGTTGATGGTCCAGGGCCACGGCTTTGCTCCCCATGCGGTACTGCGCGTACTTTCAGCCATAGCGAGCGAGTACAGCGATTCAGCAGGTACCCGCTCGGCTGCAGCAATTTCACGGTAAGCATCCGGAATGACCTGGAGTGCCGGCGCACTGTGAGCTGCCGATGCCAGCAGCAGACCAGATGCAACCATCAGAACGCGGCGAGCTGCCATCCGTTTTCCCCCTGCTGCAGAATCACAGGCATCTGCCCCTGTCCGTAACGCAGCCAAAGGCCGCCGTCGTGGTTAAGTGTTATCTGGCGACTGCGAACCTTTTCCACCGGAATGTTATGCCGGATAGCCCAGGCGCGGATGGCCTCATCGCTGTTTCCGCCGACCAGATAAATATCAACCGGGCGATCGTCTGCAAGAACAGCCGCAAGACGCGCATCGCAGCGGGAGCAGTTCTCTTTAACAAACAGTGCAAGCCGTCCCTGCGTATCGTGTGCTATCCCTGCAGCATTGCTGCCCATATTTACGGCCAGCGTCTCGGGATACAGGCGGAGCCAGGCGGCATTGATCTCACGCTGGAAGGCCAGTTCTTTTTCAGTTCGCTGATATTCATGCCTGACCCAGAGCTCGGCCAGACGACGACGCTCAGCGCTGTTGCTGGTTTCCACGCCCAGAGCAGTAAGAGGATCGAGACCGGGAGACATAATGCCGCGCTCGCCCCGCATGAGCGTCTGATAACGGCTCCAGTCGCTGTCAGAAAGTCCCCACTGCTGCGCCTGCTGCTGAGAACTCAGCGTGCCCGATGAGGACTCCTGCAGCGGGGATTCGCTGCTCTGCGCTGACGGCGTCTGAACCGTTGCCGCATCTGAGAGAAATGACATCAGAATCAGCACGGCAGGTAAGCTTTTTTTAATCACAGATCTATCTCCGTTCATTCAACATGCAGCCGTTGCTCGCTGCCGTTAACCGTAAAGAGCGCGGTGCTACTTCCCTCTGTTGACCGGAGTGTCCAGCCCAGCAGGGAATCACCTGGTGAAAGCAGGCGCATGGCGGATATCTGTGAAGCACCGCGCGGAATGACAACGGCGAAGGTCTGCCCGCCACGGCGTTCAATGCCGGTCAGCACAAACGGTGCAGCCAGCGTCACCGTGCGCCTGGCTGACCGGTTAATCTTTTTTGCAGGAGTCGCCGCGCGGGTTTTAGCTGCTTCGATGGCGGTCCGGCTCTTCTCAGGCTCAGCCGCTTTCTGCGCCAGCTGGCGGTTGAGCTCACTCAGTGCGGAGGATGACTGCTGAACATCGTGCTCAAGAGAACTTAAGCGCGTCTGCAGCTGAGCAACCACCTGGCCGTTACTACTGCCGGCGTCCTGCAGCTGACTGACTGCGTTTTTCAGGCTGGCCTGTTCATCACCGGCCGACTGCAGTTTCACGGGGAGTGAGGCTAAGGCGGCTGTCTGATGCTCAAGTGTTTTCAGGCGCGCTTCCATCGATGAGACATTGGAGGCAAGCTGACCAATCTGGCCGCTGCGAAACGCCGCATCGAGTGTGTTAACGCGTATAGTCAGGTCTGATACCTGACGCCCCATGACAACCAGCGCGATCAGGGAACCCGTCAGACTGACAGTAAGCAAAACGATGCTGCCACCTTTGATGATTTTTCGGTGGTTAAACGGAAGCCGGATTCGGGGCTTATCCGCAGCGACGGGCTGCGCCTCTGACTCTCCGGCCTGATGTTCAGGAGCGTCAGGGAGCAGTTCCTCGGGCGAGGCATGACTGAGTGACATACAGGGATTCCTTATGGCTGCACAGCAGAACGGCCATAAGGTGCAAAAATGCGCGGGGAAAGACGATGGTTAAATCTTCAACCGGTTACGAAAATTTAAATCTGACGATACCGGCTGAAGATTAATTTGAAACAACACCGGACGATTAAGTCGGTCTAGTCATTAGAATGAATCAGTACTTGTGTGCTTTTTGGATTAAAAACTGTCGCATTATCTGGAATGTGTCTGTTCACAAATGTTCCAGCGCCAATAACAACATTGTTTCCTATGTTTACATCACCAATAATCAATGCATGTGCGCCAAGATCGACATTATCCCCAATGATGGTTCTTCCTGATACGTCTCCATTGGTCTTCCTGCCAATGGTGACTCCGTGGCGTATATTAAGCCTGCTCCCGATTTTACATTCAGGTCGGATAACAATTCCGAAGCCATGATTTATTTTCATGCCGGGACCGATCTCTGCATCCAGAGCTATGTCGATTGAATATTTTCTGCATAAATTTCGGTTGATCTTCCTGGCACGCTTTCTCAACAGTTTATTGTCAGTCTGGTGGAAATATGAAGCCAGCCTCCACCAAAAATAAAAACGTTTATCCGGGCTGGTTAACAACCTGTGCATCACTCTAAGCCAGCTGAATTTTTTCTTACCTGCTCTGTTAATGACTTCAATTCGCAAGCATTCTTTGAGAAAGGCAAGTTGAGGCTTACCGGATTTTGAATCAATAAGTGTGTCTACTTTTGAGAGGGAAGGTCTCATTTCCATATTCGACTAAATGACCATATCAAACATTGTGGGCATGCCATTAATTTACTGCATTTGCGCATCGCCCACCACCACTTATCATCAACGAAATTACATACAAAAAATTTCACTTAAGTACCTATATAATGTGAGCCAATATTCCTTTAATAGTTCAGCATCACTTTTATACAGCTACAGTATCCTTGTGGTGACTGACCAGGTGAGATAACGGGGCAATTATCATCAGTTCTTGGCGTGTAACCAACATAATCGTCTGAACGTCCCTTATCAAATGATGTCCTGCGGCAATAATATCCCGGCACGCCAGAGGCATTTTTCTTCCACGTCCAATCCTGGCACGAAAGTGTAGCTCCGCTCGAATCATGACTGATCGCGCCAATAATGCTGCAACCTGCACCTATCGAGTTGACCTGGTCCTGGTACAGAAGTCCGCCTGCAGACATGTCCCCCTCCGCCCGCACGCTTCCGCCACGAACCTGACCGCCGGTATAAATGTTTTTATTATTAACCGAGCGGACCCAGTCATTATCCGACATGTAAAAACCTCCACCGTATGTCTCGTTAAGCCAGCCCTTAGAACCCCGCGTAATCATCCAGCCATTATTAGACCTGATATCGCTATTCGCGGTAATCGCGTTACCAGCAGTGACGTTGGCGCCTGCTGAGACGCCGGACCCTGCGGTGACGTTCTGGCCCGTCACAGTTCCGTTAGCAGTGATGTTGCCGCGTGCAGTAACGTTACTGCTGAATGCACCGTTAACCGCGTTAACCGTAGCCGCGTTATTCAGGTTGTTTCCCCCCATATCAATGCTGGTATGCATCGTGTTCAGGTCTGGCTTACCGGTAACGGAAAAACGATACAGACGATCGCTCTCACCCTGCGCGGCACCCAGTTCATCCGTGGTCAGCAGAACGGCGATATGGCCCTGCGTGGTGCTGACGCCAAATTGTGCGAGCGGCATGCTCCAGCTGCTCATCGCGCCGGTCGCGATCCCTGACGTCCAGATATAGCCCCCCATGCCAGAGGTGATATCCATTGATATCTGTCGCAGTGCCAGAAAGGGCAGCGCGGAACCGTTCTGTGTAAAAATCAGCCCCTGCAGCTGGTCCGTGTTAGTTGCATTCCGGACAAGCGCAGCGCGATATACCTGGCCATCGATAGTATTCTCACTAAAACCCTGCTCCAGAAAACCGGTGTTTTTCAACATCGCCGGCGTCACGATAACGGGGGACGTTGTCGTGGCGCTGGAGAGCAGCGTATCGTAATAACGTCCCGTATAGCTTTTGACGGCCTGCGTAAAACGGGAAACCTGCGCAGCAGTATTCATCCAGGTCCGCTTATCCATCCAGTCACTGATAAGCGAATACCCCCAGACGCTGACGAGTAACAGAATAATCAGTGCGGCACCGGTGCTTATGATCGCCCAGCCCCTGTCGTTTTTTTCAGTCGATTTCACAGGCATCACCATGTAATGAGTGGATGATAAAGTTTGATAAGCGCGACCAGCATCGCGCCGGCGCACAGCCAGGGCCCCATAGGTCCTCCCTGCTGGACGCGGCGCACCAGAAGCTGCCAGAGCACAAATAAAAAGACGCCTGTGAGCAGTGCATAAAGACCCTCACAACCACCGAGCCAGGCCGCAACAGCGCCGGCCAGCCAGACGTCGCCAAGCCCCAGGCATTCTCGCGCAGAGACTTTTCCAGTGACGTAGCGCCAGAGCCCGAATAACCCCAGCGCCGTCGCGGCAGAGAATGCATGCCCCCAGAGGCCGGGGGCAGCCAGAGCACCAGCCAGGCCGGCTATCAGGCAGCTCACCGTCATATAACGGGGCAGAAATCCGGTGAGCGCATCGATGAGCGTCATCCTGAAGAGAAAAAGGCTGAACAACAGCGCCATCAGCCGATCCAGAGCCGGGGCCGGTGACAGTACGATGCAGGTTGCCGCTGCAGCAAAAAGCCAGGTAATGCCGGCGGGGGCGGGATTTAAAATAATGGCCAGCCATTCTTTTCCATCATCGGTGGTCAGATAGCTGAGGCGAACCAGGTTCGCCATAAAACAGAACAGGCACAAGCCAAGCGGAAAAATGATGATAAGCATTGGCCACGGCATGCTCAGCGTCAGCAGCGTCACAGTTTAATTCCCCGTTCTTTCAGTAAAAGCTGGCGGTAAATGGCATATATGCGGTTGGCATAGGACTCGCGCGTTTCATGGCGGTCTTTTCTGAACCCGGCGTTATACGAGCCGAGACAGTTCCAGCTGTAGCCACAGACCTGAAAATGTCTGGCAAGTATCCAGGTGCCGATTTGCACATTGAGGCAGGGGCGCGTCAGCAAATCCTGTGGACCGCTGATGACCCCCTGCGCGATCAGCCCCGGAATATGTGAGGAATTGATCTGCATCAGCCCATAGTCCGTGCTTAGCGCCCGCCCGGTTTTTTTATCCCGATTAATATTCGTTATTGCCGGCCGGAGGCTGCTCTCGCCCGTAGCGATGGCTTTAAGCAGGAGCGGATCGAGATGGTACTTCGCACCCGCTGCGTCAAAGCAAAACGCCCCCGCACGGGGGCAAAGCAATATCAGGAACAGAACCGTGGACAGGCGCAGCATGTCATCAGCCGTTGTGCGTAAAGACGAGCGTGTTATTCCCGGTCGTGCCACTGTCAGCCGTGCAGGACTTTCCTGCCGCTTCCGCGCTGACAATGCCGTCGCTGAAATCCGTGCTGTTAATGCTGATTGCGCTGAATGCACCGCCGGAACCGAGCTGGGTGGCAATAGAAATGCAGTCTGCCTGCGGTACTTTCTGTGTCGTAACGGAAAATCCGTTATTGAACCCGTTGGTCGCCACCGGTGCTATCACGACCTGGCCACCATAGCTGTTCCACATCGTCGCCGTGCCGGAGCTTGACGTTCCCTGAATGGTCCAGCCAGCTTTCGGCGCGCCACCCTGCTGGATCAGGGTGCCGGTCATCGTGGTGCTGCTGGTAAAGTTATACCCTCCCTGAGTCTGCTTAAGCTGCTGAGCATTGGTCACGATAAACTGAAGATTGGATACCTCCACGCCTACGGACTTTTTACCCCACAGGCTCCAGATCCATGCACCCACGATACAGATAACAACGATGGTGAGCAGTGCAATGGCGCCATGCTCAAGAACGCCCCAGCCGCGATCGGGCTGGCGATGATGTTGCGGGAATGCATTTGATGACATGATGTTTCCTTAATGTGTGCTGAAGGTGTTCATATCCTGAATCTGCATCACCATCAGCAGTATGAGTAAGAAGAAACTCATAATCAGGACGAGAGAAAAGAGCTTGGTAACGTTCGCGCGGCGGGCAACGCGCGCCAGCGCCTGCTCCAGCCAGCGATCGGCATAGTTGGTGATCAGCGATGCTGCGCTATTGCCTTTATCGAGAAGAGAGAGGTAGTTCACCGCCTCACGGCTGGGGAAGTCATATCCGCTGTTGCGCATTGCGCGGCCCAGAGAATCACCCTCGCTCATGCAGTCCATCGCGCCCTCGATGCGCTCCTGCAGCCAGGGCGGAGCGAATCCGTTAAGGATCTGCAGCGACTTAAGCTCCTGCACACCGGCGCCCAGCAGCGCCCCGATATTCATCAGGAACACAGCCCCCTGCAGGTCTTTGTAAACCGACCAGGGCATGAGGTAATCAGCGAAACGACGCAGTCGCCCCCGCCATCGGGGCAGGGACCAGAACGCCAGCGCAACAAGTGCTGCGGCCGCGCCGGCAGCAGTCAGTCCCCAGCGGCCGCTCCACTGCGCAACGCCATTCATAAATCCGAGTGCGCCAGTCCAGCCTGCGGGATCGGACATTTTGCTCAGGGTGGGGACCAGCGCCAGGTTGTTGGCCAGCAGCAACCCCGTCCCCAGCAATACCAGCACGATCGGAAATACGGAGGCGAATACCACCTGGCCGAGAATGCGACGACGAGCCACAATGAGTTTATCCGCCTGCATCAGGGCGCCGGGAATATTGCCGGTTTCCATTCCGGCGCTGATAAGTGCGGCCTCTTCATAAGGTGCCCAGGCGGCCAGCACGTCCTGAAGCGCGCGACCGGGGCGGTTATCGTTCACCCCTTCAAGACAGTCCTGAACCAGCTCGTGGTAAGGATGCCAGCGGCTGCCAAAGTCGGTGTGCACCTCGCCAATCATGGTCAAGGCCTCTTTGAGCTGTTTGCGGTTTTCCAGCAGAAAGCGCAGGGTCTCGTAAAACGGCTGGCGGTACTGGCCGGTGAATGTTGCCCTGACCAGGCGGTAGCGCAGGTTTTCTGCTACCGACATATGCCTGTCAGGGGTGAAGCGATCAGCGGATGCCATCGGGTACCTCGCACTCCATCACCGAATCTTCATCCAGCGGACAGATAAGATCGCCTTCCAGCGGGTCAACCCGCCCCTCAGCCAGGTATCTCATCAGGTGCATGCGGCGGGTAATACCGCCCTGATTGACCCAGTACTGACGGGCAACGGACGGGCCGTGTGACAGCCAGAGCTGCATCAGGCGGGCATCGGTCCGTATCACTTCGGCAATGGCCGTGCGCCCGGTCACACCCCGGCTGATGATGCGTCCGGTCAGCGGCACCGTTTTCTGACAGTGGGGGCAGCCTTCGTGATTGCGGAAAAAGAGTTTGCTGGTATCGCAGAAGCCCTCAACAGTGCAGTACCGTTCAAGGCGTTCCCGCGTATCAGCGTCCAGCTCCGGGGCTTTTTTCTCCCACGGCACCCGGCAGTGTTCGCACAGCAGCGGCACCAGACGCTGGCCTATTAAGCCCGTGATGAGTGCGGCATCTGCGAGAAGGTGGCGGTCAATACCGAAGTGCTCCATACGACGCAGGGAGCCAATGGGGCTCTGCGTGTGCAGGGTGGAGAACAGCGCGTGCCCGGTTTCACTGGCGTAAATTCCGGCGATAAGGGAGTGCAGGTCACGCATCTCGCCGTTCAGAATGGCATCAGGATCGAGACGCAGCGCGGAGGCATTGGCGTTAGTCCAGGCGCGGCTGATGGCCTCCGGCGAGTTATCGGCAGGCATGACGGCCGTCTGTATGGCACCCGGAATCCGACCCTCAGGCGGATTTTCCAGCGTCAGCAGGCGCTTTTTACCGCCCGTCAGTTCAAGCCAGATGTCACTGAACACGCGCAGCGTGGCGCTTTTGCCCGAGCCGGTTGGCCCGGTGAGCAGCACCATGCCTTCCGGAAGGCGAAGGATCTGCATAATGAGCTTTATCTGCTCCGGCAGAAAACCCAGCTGCGGCAGCGTCGGTATGTTGTCACCGTCGTCCGGAATAAGACGCATAACCACTATCAGCCCGTCGGGCGTTGGACGATGCTCGTATCGCGCGCCATAAAGACCGGCGCGGCGGGCAAACTTTGCATCTATGCGTCCTGACTGCTCGCGACCGGCAAAAAATGACTGTTCGCGCACGTCGCACATGGAAAGATATGAGGTAGAGGCCAGCGTCATCCCCTCCACATCTTTCACTTCATCCACGACCTCCAGCTCGCCGTGAATACGCAGCTGGACGATGGAAATCTTGCGGTCACTGCTGATTTCCATATGAATATCAGAGGCATTGAACTCGTGACCGAGCCTCATATAGCTGATGACCTTATCCTGCGATACGCTGATGTCGCGCTTGTCCAGATCGCCCTCGCTGACGCTCCGGGACAGGCTCAGGCCGCGCTGCTCTGCCACTTCACGCCGGCGGTTCAGCTCACTCAGCGTTACAAACTCGGTTTTTGCCGTGGGATGCGTCCGGGTGACGTCCATCACCCAGCGTTGTATGGCCGCTTCTTTACGACGGTTGCCGTCGATTAACAGTGTTACGCCACCGGTGGCATGCAGCTCGGCGAACACAAAATCCATTATCTCTTTATCAGGAGTCATCGTGGCCTCAGAAGGAGAGTTCAGAATTGTCGTTGAGGCGCACAAGCGTTGACGTTACCTCAGTGACGCGTTTAGCCGTGCCCGGGATTTGGTCGCCTTTTACCACCTCCGTTACCCCGCCGTCAGGCAGGACAATGCGCGCGCGTAACTGATTACCACGCCCGTAAATTTCCTGCAGGCGAACGCTGCCGGCGCGCTTCTCCGTGCCGGCAGACGCGATCTGCTGAGAGGGGGCAGGCTGCGCCATAACCGGCATGGCCGGCTGGCTGGCGGTGGCCAGATAATTCCGGTCAGCACTCTGTCCGGACTGACTTTCCCGCAGCTGCTGCTCCAGCCGGGCCGTCTGCACTTTCTGCTCCAGAATCAGATTGCGGGCCTGCGCGGCTTCCAGCTCCCCGAGTGTGACATTCGGCGGCAGCACATCGCCGGCAGTGGCCGCAGGCGCGGGTCCGCAGAGCAGAGCGGACAGAAGCAGCCCAGGCAGGGCGGGATTAATTCTGCGCATAGATGCTCCCCTTCATGGTGTAGTCGAACTGCCCCTGCGGGCTCATGGTGATCGAAAGGCTGCTGAGGCGAAGCCCCGTGGCATCAAAATCCTGCAACAGTCGCTCGGGCTGCAGACGTGAGCTGACAGAAAAGTTAAATTCCCGCCAGTCCTGTATAGGGGTAATTTTTTCCTCACCCGGCGCGACCGGCGGCGGCTTCACCTCGGTAAATTTCACGTCGAGATTGCGGCGCTGCAGATGGGATATAAAGCGCATAAGCTGAGCATCAGCACCGGGCAGAGCTTCGTCAGTGAACCCGGTGGGGGTATGGTTAAAGGGAATGAAAACATCACCGTTTTTACCGCCTTCCTGCAGATTGAAGACGGCTGAGTGACCGAGCAGCTCACGGGCGCGGCGGGAGAAATCCTCGACCGTTGCACCCGGGGTGGCAACAAAGCGCAGGCGCAGGCCCTCCGGGACGCATTCCCCGTCGGTAAAGCGCCAGCCGGCAACGGATGCGAATACGGGCTCTCGCGTGAGCCAGCAGTTGCTTAGCAGCACTGAAACAGGAGGCAGTGAGGCCCACGGGTGCGGTGCGCGTGCGGTTTCAGCCGGCTTTTCTTTCGTCAATGCCATGCGGGCGCGAAACGCTGCCATTGCAGCGGCCTGTTCAGCCTTTTCCGATGCCGCATCGAACCAGTAAACGCCACAGGCCACCGCGAGGCTGACGGCGGCTGCCGGGATAATGACCGACAGGGCGGTCACGCGCTTATGAAGCCGGCAGCGTTTTACCTGCGCCCGGCTGAGTCTGTCGGTCAGTGTGCCGGCGTGCAGGTTGTCGTCTGCCGTTGCGGCACAGCGTAAACGCGGCGAATCAGCATCATTAAAACGCAGGAAGTTTGCCGCCGACTGTTCAATGATGGCGCGGGAGCCGGTCACATCGCCCATGACGGATAACTGCCCGCCGATAGCCGCGAAAAAGACCCACGAATCCTCGGTGTGACTCAGGCGGTAAATACCCCAGGCATTTCCGCCCTCGGCCAGCAGGAATGCCACGGCCAGCGCGTGCTGGCTGCGGCGCACGCGCCCCGGGGAAACCAGGCCGCGCATTGAAGCATTTCCTCTTCCGGCAGCGGCATAATGCGTATCAGGCGACGCTTTACTGCGAAACCGGGTACTTAACGCATTACGCTGCGGCTCCCAGTGCAGACCTGCCATCCAGTCCCGCCGCTGATGCGTCAAACGGATGCCGGCCCGGAGGCTCATTTTTTTTAGTACTGACATGGTTTACCTCAGCAGAACAGGGGTGATCATGATGACGAGCGTCGTGCGGCCGCGGGAGCCTGTCTGGCCGCCGCCCAGAATGAAGTTGTTTGGCGTAAGGGTGCCCTGTTTGTCTGCAGAAAGGTTCTGCTGTTCCGAACCGGTCAGCACCAGCGTCTGACCAGAGCGCAGATTGACCTTGCGGGCCAGCCCTTCGGTTGAGGTTGTCGGCAGATCGTTACGGGTATTGCCGTCAGCGCTGAGGAATTTCTCAATCTGCGGCGGGCTGGTATAGCTGAAGGCGAACTGCAGCTGCACGTCGCCGTTTTCCTGAATGAACGGCAGCATGGTCATGAACAGGCCGGTGGTAATGGTCGTCGTCGTCATCGATGAGGTGACGCCCACGTTCGCCGTTGCGGTTGTGCTGGAACTGGACAGGATGCCTTTCTGGCTTGAAAGCTGATACGCCACCGGCGTCAGGTTGGCTGTAGGGTCAGTCTGGTTCAGTGCCATGCTGACATTACCCTGCTCGGAAAGGGCTTTAATAAGCAGGCTTGATCCGGAGAATTTAGCCGCATTACCTGTGGCCGTATCGAGGATTGAGATACCGGCGCTGGCGGCTGATGTGGAGGCATTGGCCATTGACCCTGTCAGGCTGGCGCCAAAGTTATGGAGGGATTTATAAACCAGCCCCCAGTCAAGGCCCAGCTGCTCGTTGCGTGTCTGGCTGACGCTGACAATCTGAATATTGAGCTGTACCTGACGGCTCAGAACCTTGTTCTGATACTCGATATAGCGACCGATGCGGTTAAGCACGTCAGGTGTATCCGTCACGCTCAGCGTGCCGGTGGCGGCCGAAAGCCAGAATCGCCCGGATTTTGGGGTCACCATCTGCTCAACCGTTTTACGAATATCATCGTAAAGGTCGCTGTTCATGCCGTAATCAGTTTTCTGATTAGAGCTGATATCGCCTGTCGTACCGCCGGTCGTCCCGCCGCCGCTGCCCAGCTGATTGCCTGAGCCGGAATTGATCGAGGCGCTGCTGTTAACCTTTGTATTCAGGATAACCAGCTGAAAAGTGCGGGTATCCTGAAGATAGAAATACACGCCGCTGCTGTCACTTCGCCAGGACAGGCCGTATCCGCTGGCTTCAATATCAAGAAGATCGCGGACATCCCCCTGGAACTTAAGGCCACGCGCAATCATGGTGCTTTGCTGAACAGGCGCGGCCTGCCCTGCAGAAGCGCCGATCTGTGAAAGCGGCACACGACCGTTATCATCGGGTGCTGGCAACGCACCGCTCATCGGGGAGGTGACAACACCTCCGGTTGTGACATTGCTCAGCGCTGCATAAGCATCGGGGGTGATCGACACCCGGATGCCACAAAGCGCGGTGATGCGCTGACCCAGCTCCGGCAGTGAAATCCCTTCCGGCCGGTTAATCGTTATCTGACAGGAAGGCAGTTTCTTTTCATCCGGCGTGGACACGACCGGTGCAACCGGCTGCAGGTTCACCCAGGGTTTATCAGACCAGACAACGGTAGGCTGAGATAAAGCCTGGCGGCTCTGCAGCACCCGCTGTGCCGTTTCAGCCTGACCTGTGGCTTCCTTATCCATTTTGCTGATTTCACTCAGCGAACATGATGACAGCACAAACGCGGCGGCCAGCGCTGTCAGGCAGAAAGGTAAACGCGGCATCCGCAGCCCCCTGGTGATGTTAGTTAAGGTAAACAATGCTGCCCTCCGATACGCCGGACGGCAGAGAGAGATTCATATCGGTGCCATCCGCCATGCGCAGACGGCCACCGCTGACGGTCAGGGCCAGCGCTGAGGTCATGGACCTCGCACGCAGCGCGACAAAAACACCGTCAGTTTCAGGCACCCATATCCAGAGGCGCCCCCCCTGGATAACGGTCTTAATGCGATTGTCCGGGAGCGGCACCATACCTGTCTGAGCAAGTGATACCGGACCATCAGCCACCGCTTTTCCGTAGCGCCAGTTATTTACCGCGTCCGCGGTGCGCAGCATGTCGCCGGCAAGCCGATCCGGCAGGGTCTGCTGCATTGAAAGCCGGATGTGTTCAGCAGAATGGCGCTGCGCATCACCCGCCATCAGCGAAATGACCAGACAGAACACGAGTATGGGCAGCGCAAACCCCATCTCAGCGACCTCCTCCCGCTGGCGTATCGCTAACGGAAATCAGGCACTGAATACGATTGGCTTCAGCGAAAAGGGGTTTTTCGGCTTTGCGGTAGAGGTCAAAAACCTGAACCATGACCGACTCAAAGTTGCCGTGGAAAACCAGCGGCGCATCGATGCGGTAATCAAGCGTCACGGGCCAGATAACGACCCAGTTGCCGCCATTACTGCACTGTGCTTTCGAAGCCCAGCTGGTCAGCGTCTCTTTCAGGGTCGAACCCGGTTCCGCCCGCCAGGTCTGCCCGACGGGAAGCGCAGCAACTGGCGTACCCGGCGCATAAGAAGATGAGGCCTGGCTGCTGACGGGAGGAGCCGGCGGCAGCGTTGTAACGGGGCTGACCGGTGCCGACGGTGAGGTGCCGTTCACTGTAGTCTGCAGGGCGGTCGCCGGGCGCGCTGCGGCCACAGTGGGTTTCTGCGACAGCGCTGTTCTTCGATCAGGTGCATGAGTCGCAGCAGGGGATGACACCGGTTTGCTTTTTACCAGGGCCACCGAAGGGATTTTCTGTGGTGCCGACACGTTCGCCGCCGTCAGCACCGGAGACGGAACTGCGAGATTCTGCGGTTTGAGCGACGTTTCCGGGACGGTGGCCGGGGCATTGACGCTGATGGTGTCACCGGTAAAAGGATTGTGTGAGACGGTATTGCCTTTTCCTGTCACCACCGGGGGCTGAACAGGCTGCGTCACAACCGGACGATTCACATTTACAGCCTGTGGCGCGCGCGAGATCGGCACCGTCTGGGTGATAGCAAAACTACGAAACTGGTCACGCAGCTCAAAGCAGATTTCACGGTTCACTTCATCCACCTTCAGGCGCCAGGCTGGACCGGCCAGCACCTGCAGGGCTTCGCTCAGTTTCACAGGGCCGATATCGCGCTGTACGGCAGGAAGGGGGCGGCTAAGCAGTTCTGAAAATGCTGAAGAAGTGGCTGAGCACAGTGAATAGCCGGATTCCAGCAGGAGATAACGAAATCCTTCTCCCACTGAGTTAACCAGCTGAGCAGGCATAGTGATATCGATTATCTGATTAAGCGGATCGCGCTGCGCATCATCTGGGCGTGTGCTGACGAGCGTGTAACGGTCGTAGCGCACCACTTCAGGGGAACGATTTCGGTAAATGTCATCGAAGCGGGCAGGCTGCTGATAACGGCCATTGATTAATGGCGTTGCGTCAGAGGCCGGGTTGCTGCAGCTGGCCAGCATGACAGAGCAGGCAAGCAGTCCGGCTCCCGTTGCCGCGCGTCTTGAAGGTACTGCCATCAGGATTCACCCCAGGAATAGTCTTAGTCAGGAGTGCTATTCTCGCGGTGGAGGAAAAACGGACAATGCGAAACTATGTCTGCGGATTAAAGAATTAAGTTTTGCAAACCGATAGAAGAAAAGTGGCAGTCAGTCACTTTATCAAAACAGTCAAAATGAGGATGACATGAAAAAAAGCATTTACGGTGTTTACCTTTACTTAGCACTGGTCGCCGGAGCAACGGCTGCAGGCAACGATAACGTACAGTTAAGTAATCTGCATTTTCAGAGCACACAAAACGGATTACAAATAATTCAGGGGCTGGGCCAAAATACCAGTTCAAAGACCCTCGCAAATGTAATCATCAAAATCAACCTGCTTAAAGATGATGTGGTTATCGGTCAGGCGGGAGACTTTGTCAGTAACATTGAGCCTGGTCAGAAATTTGTTATTAACGCCAGCTTCAACAGCATTGAACTGCACCCTGACTCGTTCAAGGTTACAGAGGTAACGGCTTTACAGAAATAATCCCCTCCGGGGCAACCTCTTCGGTCCATAAAAGCAAGTTTTACGTACCGAAGGGGTTCTCGATTTTCCCGCTGTTTCAGGTTGCATTGGATAAAAAAAGCGCCCGAAGGCGCTTTCTTGTCTGGCATAGTGGTTACTCATTCAGGATAAAATTCCTGAGACAGAATTTGTTCCATATCCCAGATACAGTCCTCGGGAAAGACGTCAAGTTGCGTTTCCTGAGTTGCAGAAGATACAGCATCGGCCCATACAGCAGCTATCCAGTCACGATCAGAGAGCGCAGTTTTCAGGCTGGGTGTGCCTTTGATGTGTAATGCCAGTGCTTTTCTTTGTTCTTTGATGGTTCGCTGCCAGCTGGAACCTCGGCGGCCCGGCTGAAACTTCCATTTGAGAAGATGCGCCAGCAGAACGGCCATACGACTGGCAAGTTCCCGCTTTTCGCTTTTGCCCACGTCCTCGATCTCCTCGGCGATATTAGCAATATCAATCTCAGAGAACCGACCGGCACGCAGTAAAGCTGCCTGCTCCTGAGCCCAGGCAACAACATCAGCTTCGTATCGTGTGTTCATGGTAGATCTCCAGTGACATTCCTGATTAATGAACATCATTATAGAAGAAAAAAGCGCCAGACTGAACCGGCGCACTTTAGGTCTTAATTATATGAATCCATTACGAAATGGCGTAAATGGCTTTCCGGCATATGCCATAACCGTGTCCGAGGAACGGTATGTCATCGTCAAAATCCATTGGTGGCTCATTCGCCGGATTCTGTGGCGCTGACTGAGGCTGCTGGGGTTGCTGAGGCTGGCCCCATGCACTCTGCTGACCTGACTGCGCATTGTTTCCACTGGTGTTGGTGCCATTGTTACGGCCTCCGCCCAGCATCTGCATCGTTCCGTTTATTCCCACAACGACTTCGGTAGTCCAGCGATCGGTGCCGCTGTTATCCGTCCATTTACGGGTGCGTAGCTGACCTTCGATATACACCTGTGACCCCTTACGAAGGTATTCACCGGCAACTTCAGCCAGCTTGCCAAACAGCACGACGCGATGCCATTCGGTAATTTCCCGGTTTTCACCGGTCTGTTTATCACGCCAGGTTTCAGAAGTGGCCAGGCTTAAGCCGGTCACCGCTTTGCCATCTGGCATGTAACGAACTTCAGGGTCCTGACCGAGATGACCGACCAGAATAACTTTGTTGACGCCGCGTGCGGACATAATGTTTTCCTCTCAGAAATATGGGGTGAGAAACACGACCACCGGGATGTTCCGGTGGTGTGTCCGTAACGCTTAGAACGAATTCGGATCGTACTCTTTCTGAGCCGATGAGCCGGATTCTGGCGTCTGGGAAGCATTGGGTGCCTGATAGACTACGTCCTGACCTTTCTTGATGAACTCCACCTTGATCAGGCGGGCCTTCAGGGAAGGACGGCTTTCACCAGCATGATCACCCGACTGAAGGGTAAACACATCGGCTTTGAGTCCGCTTAGCACGAAGCCAATCAGCACTTTTTCTTCTTCATCAACGGCTTTTTGACAGCGATTAATGAGTTTGGTGGTATCCGCGCCAGCGACTGTGACATCGAAGCGGGTATAGGACGCATTATCAGTAGGGCCGGTCAGAGCATTAATAACGGCGCAGGTGAATTCGCCATTGGGTCCCTGAACACGACGTATCGAATTGAGATATCCGATACCGCTGACGTTGAGGTTGAAAAACTCTTTTTTCTGATTAGCAGATGCAGAGCTGTTTGAAGCAGGGGTATTGGTGGTTGCAGTCATGATGATTTCTCCGGAGTAAAAACTAAACAGGTTGCGGAGAAACATCTTTCCCTTACGGGAAGTGTTTCCCGCAGGGATGTCAGCAAAATTTGCCGACTGGCTGAATTGGTGAAATGGACCTTAACCTGTAGATCAGGTTCCTGTTTTCAAAGGTTAAACAGGTTTGAACCGCCCGAAAGCGCCATCTCTCAGGTTATGATGGCATTGGCATGTGATTACCCGAAGGCGTTCCTCTCAAATCACCGGAACATTGGCAGTTGTCGGAACGACAACGATTAGCCACTTAATCATTCATTCAGACGCCGCGGATGTCAACGTCGCAGCGTGCAAAAAATCATCAGCACATAAAAATAAAAAAAGCGGCACCCTGCGGCACCGCCCTCTGAGGTCTGCACCATCGACCTGATGTTAATCTGCTTAAAGCAGTTGCTCCGCTGGCGTGTTCAGTTCCCGGCACGGGTTTCACGGAGTTTTCGTGCCTTACCGGCTCCCGTTCAGGTGTGGACAGGGCCGGTCAGACTGTATTCCGTCAGCACATGCATTAGATGCTGACGAAACCCGCAGTCACGGGGTGCGGCTTCAGAGCCGGTGCCACAATAGCAAAGCCCCTGACGGCCCGCAATCGGAGACGACGGATTAATTCTTCTTTGATTCAGCAGACTTAGGTTTCCGGGAACGCTTGTTTTTACTGCCGCTGATGTTGATGACGCCTTTGCACCCAGGGTAGCGCTGGCAGCTCCAGAACTCCCCCCTGTCCCCTTTGCGTAGGCGGGTTTTCCCTCCGCACATCGGGCAGGCTGGCGTGGGCGGAACCCGGATACGGACCTGCTGCTGAGCCCCGTGGCTGACCAGGTTGCGCGTCCAGCCGGCCTGGCGCTGCAGAAAGTCGTCCAGCGACATACGGCCGGCGGCAACTTCATCCAGAGCCTGTTCCCAGAGCGCGGTCATGCCCGGCTCGGTCAGCTGGGGCGGCAGGGCATCGATCACATCGGTTCCCAGTTCGGTCGCCATTATTTTGCTGCCTTTACGCACAATGAAACGCCGGTTCAGCAGCTGCTCAACGATGCCTGCCCTGGTAGCTTCGGTGCCCAGCCCCGCATTGTCTTTAAGCACTTTACGCAGCGCAACGTCCGTAACAAAAGCGGCCGCATTCATCATAGCTCCAATCAGGGTGGCAAACGTATAGTGTGCCGGCGGACGGGTCATCAGCTGCGCCACCTCAGCACCGGTCACCGCACAGCGGTCATTGCGGCTGAGCGGCGGCAGGGCAGCAGCTGCGTCATCGTCCTCATCAATATTAATATCCTGATCTTTTTCAAACAGGACCTTCCAGCCCTTTATCACCTCCGTTCGTCCGGAGCTGCGGAACAGCTGCCCGCCAATGTCGAACTGCAGCCGGGTGATATCGGACTCATGCTGAGGCAGGAACTGCGCCAGGTAGTTACGGCGAATGAGCAGATAGACGTTACGCTCCGCCTCAGACAGCGCAGACAACTGAAACGCATTGCGCGTGGGGATAATGCCGTGGTGTGCCGTTATTTTTTTGTCGTTCCAGATGCGCGAGACAAATTCCCTGTCGAGGCCTGCCAGCACCGGTGCACATTCCGGGTCGGTACGGCCAATGGCATCGAGCACACCGGAAATCTCTTCCCGCATGGATTCTGGCAGGTAACCGCAGTCGGTGCGGGGGTAAGTGGTTGCCTTGTGCTTTTCATACAGGCTCTGCGCGGTATCAAGCACCTGCTGGGGTGACATATCCCACATCCTGCCACAGGCCTGCTGCAGGGTGCCCAGCGAAAAAGCCAGCGGAGCGGCGGATTTTTCGCGCTTAGTGTCACATTCTGTCACCACAGCGTGCCCCGTCTGACGGCAGAGCTGCGCCACCTGCTGCGCGATGTTCTGGTGAACACAGCGCTTTTCTTCGTCGGTATACACCTTCGCCGGCACCCACTGAGCCGGAAAGGTGATGCCGCCGGCCGAAATAATCGCTTTAACCTGCCAGTAAGGCCTGGGCACGAAAGAGGCGATTTCCCGGTCCCGGCGAACAACCAGCGCCAGCGTCGGCGTCTGCACACGACCTACAGAGACAACGCCATCGAAGCCTGCCTCGGCTGCACGCAGGGTATAAAGACGGGAGAGGTTCATGCCTATCAGCCAGTCGGCCCGGGCTCGCCCGAGACCGGCGTGATACATCCCGAGCGTGGCTTGGCCGGGGCGAAGGTCCTTAAGTGCTGCGCGGATGCTGATTTCATCCAGAGCGGAGAGCCAGAGCCGCTGCACCGGGCCTTCCCAGCGGCAGTAATCCAGCAGCTCGCGCGCGATGACTTCACCCTCACGATCAGCATCAGTGGCAATCACCACGTCGTCAACCTGACGCAGCAGCCGCTCAATGACTTTAAACTGATCCTGCGTCTCCTTCTTAACAACGACCTGCCAGGGGGCCGGCAGGATGGGAAGCGCAGAGAGCGACCAGGGCTTACCATACTGCTGACCATAGGCCTCCGGCGGGGCGGTTTCCAGTAGGTGGCCTACAGCCCAGGTGACGGTGACGCCACTGCCTGACAGAAACCCATCGCCGCGACGGGTGGCGCCGACTACCTCTGCCAGATCGCGCCCCTGAGAGGGCTTTTCACAGATATAAAGGCGCATAGCCACCCTCCTGTGAGTCAGACTGCCTGATAACGCATGCGCAGCAAATTTACGCTCGCTTCATTCACCGGCGGTGAAAAGGCTGAGCGCTTTTCGCCGAGCAGAACGGCACGATCGGGCTCACCTGCATCCTGGCAGGCCTTCTGCCAGACAGCATTGTTTTCTGCTGCATCCAGGCGTGTTGCATCCACCCTACGGTAAGATAAAACAGTCCCGTAAATCTGACGCAGCAGCCGTCCACCTTCACTGAGATAACTGTCCCGGTCATTTCGCGTGATCAGTCCATAATGCGATGCCTGAAGCACCTTTTTGGCAAATTGGTCAAATCCTACCAGCAGAAACACGCACCGGTAGCCCAGCGGAGTACGCGTATAAACATGAATATCCAGTGGCTCTGCCGAAGAAACTTCCGTCAATGTTACGCCCTGTGGGAGCGCACTCATATCTTCATCCAGCTTACTGATAAGCCCGGACATCGTTTCAGATGCAGATTTCAGCTTTTCTTCCAGACGGTACATAGCTTCATCAGCCCAGGGATTGTTACTCAGCGAATCCTGGTTAATTTGTGTTGCGCGCGCGAAGAACTGAGGCATTCCGATAATGCCGTGTTTCGCAGGCGCGTCTCCCTCCGGCTTCTCCCGTTTGCGCCCCAGCCACAAACCAATTGCATAATTGGTATGGAGGGCAATTGTCATTTCAGACTGAAGAGAACCTGTCTTTGTTACCTGTTTATCTGCCATCGTTATCGTCACCTGTATTCAGTTAAGAAGAGCTGGCATAGTCCTGAATCAGATGTATTCCCAACAATGTGAAACTCATAATTACGGATAAGAAATTAACGGCGGGTTAGATTTTGATTTGATTGCGCCCCGCAACACTGCTTACTTTTTAGCCGCTGTTGCGCCCCGCAACACTGCTTGTTTTTTAACCGCTGTTGCGCCCCGCAACACTGCTTGTTTTTTAGCCACTGTTGCATCCCGCAATACTGCTCGTTTATTACCGCAGGGTAGATTGTGTCAGCTGCAAGTGTCTTACCGGATGGAGGTAAGCTGAAGCTTCAACCGTCTAATTATTTGCTAACACTCTGGCGTATGCTTTCAATCATCGCCCTGACATCCTCCTTAGAAGGCCGGCTCGCAGGCTTTACAGGCAGACTGGCTGCTGGTACAGCACGCGGGACGGTTGTACTGGAATTGTTGCTGCCGGAACTGCCATGTACTGCGGTTTCATGCAAATTCAGCTCACCGCAACGGGCACGTCGCAGCATCGTGAACAACCAGCCAACCGGGTTATTAAGCCTGCCAAGTCGCAGTTGTTCGCGCAGCATGTCAGCCAGCGCCTTCGCTAGCGCTTCCGGCAGTGAGGCCATCTGGGTGGTGAGCATCTGTCGATCCTCACTGTTCAGCCCGTTAACAAAGTCTTCAGGCAAAAAATGCTCTCCACCCGGTACGTACGTTTTTTTATTCACACTCTGTGTGAAAGAACGTACGTTACAGTCCGGATTTCGGACTCCGGTGTAAGTCATTGATTTCAGGCTGAGTCCGGATTCCGGACTCGGCGTTTTCTCCATTAATGAATTACTGAGTCCGTTTTCCGGACTCAGTGGATCTGGTTGATTCTTTGCACTTTTCTGACTGAGTCCGGAATCCGGACTGCGGGTCACAGCCTGGCGATTGCAGACCATCTGCTGAGGCGTGGACGGCGCGCTCAGGCGACTTTCGATAAGGGCCAAGCGACTGTGGCGATGACGCATCCCGGGGTCCTGCAGGATATCATTCACCACGGCCAGCGCGGTCATCCGGACCGCTTTATTACGATTCTGGCAGCTCTCTTCAACAAGCGTCAGCCAGCCCGGGTCAAAGGTTTCGGCGTCACGGTAACCCAGCGGCTCATCATGCTGCGCGTAGATATTGCCCCTCACGCGGCCACGGTCATCACGCACCCGCTTACACAGACTGAGCCAGCCGGTCAGGCGCAGCATCAGCAGAACGCGGCTCACCGTATCGCGTGAGGATTTTTCGGAATGCGCGGAGGCCAGCTGAACCTGTAGCTCGTCATAGGTCGGAAAGATGGCTCCCTCATTCTGCTGCGCATAAAGCCTGATCATCACCCAGGCGGTTTTATCCAGCGGTGACAGACGCGTATCAAGAAACAGCCTGCGCGGGAACGCATCGTGCACGTTTCCCATAAATAGCAGCCCGCTGCGTTCCTGGCTTACATCGCCGTTATCAGCGCGCCGCTCAAGATTCTGCTGCATTCTGCCAAGCGTATGCGCCACGATACTGTCGGCGGGAATGGTCATTTTATGCTCTCCTCTTCTGCCTGAGACAGCACTGTGCCGGGATAAACCCGGCACAGTGTGGTCATTAGCGGCAATCCGTTACCGGCGTATTTCACGGTTGTATGTCTCATGATCCATCAGCCACCACTGCCGGCCACCGTCCTTGCTCAGGATGCGCCAGAACGGTCCAACATCTATCTTGAGATATCCGTTCATGGCCAGCCGGCGGAACACTTTCTGGCCGCAGCAAAGTGCATGGAATAACTTTTGCGCCCGGCGGCGTACCGCCGGGGAAACCTGCTGACGAGGAGAAAAATCTTCCAGTTCCATCACGCCTCCTTACGTATTTGTGCGGGCGCAGTGCGGGCAGTGGTACCCGCCTCCCGGCACCACTGACATACGCGGCTCCAGACTGCTGTCAGGGAAAGACCCAACTGCTCCGCCGCGAGCATCATCGCCTCAAGCGCCTGATGGGAATCAGGAGATGTCAGACCTGAGGCTTTCCATTCAATCCAGAGCGCTGCGTCCTGAGGCTCTGTCAGGGCCTGAGTTCGCCCCTGCCGGGACTCAATGCCCATCAGACGGCGGCGTGCACTCACTTCTGAGGGTGACAGGCCAAAGTACCGGTCGATAAGCTCCATTGAGCCGCCGAGTTCAAGTGCACGGTCAATCATCATGAACCGCTTCTGCTCGTTCCGGGCCTGATTCAGCATTAGCCAGAAATTTTCATGATTGAGGGAGACATCTAGCACGGAAACGTGTGACTGGCTGAGGTAGTGCAGTTCGTCAAGACTAAGGTGACTTAGCGCACGGATCTCTTCAACGGACATACCCAGTGACTCGCAGCGGCGGATATTGCCGTTTTTGATGTCCATCAGCAGTGCGGAAAGAATGGCCGTGGTAGCCTGAGAGAGATTAGAAAAGTTATGCTGGCTCACAGGCCACCTCCTGAAATCGCCTGGTCGGCGACGAGCAGAACATCAAAAAGCCAGCCCGACAGGCAGGCACACCATAAAAAAACATCAGTCATGAGAGCCTCCCCCTGCTGAAATCTGCCGGGGAGCCTGTTCACCACTGAGGCCATGATGAAGGTCGGCATCCCGGCCGGCGAGAAAACCGGCCATCCGGGCAGCGCTGTCACCGCGGCAGCTTCCCGCCTCACGAACAGTCACGTCGGCCAGTGCGTCTCCGGCATGGCGCTTTGTCAGCCAGCGCTGAAGTACGGTATTTTCCTCCTCAGAGGGCGCAAATGAACGCAGCACCTGCCAGACGCCGGATACCCAGCCCTCCCTGAACTGATCTGTACGACGACGGCGCGTACGCAGCAGCATTCGACGGGTACGATACTGTTCCATGTGCGTTTCAGACGCGGCGCGCAGCTGGCGCTGCAGAACGGTATAGATGTAGAGCGCCACCTCGGGTCGTTCGCTGAAGCCATAAAAGTGAAGTGAACGGCGAACGCTACTGGTTCCCTGTGAACTGACATGAACATGCCAGCCAAACCAGCAGCGACATCCTGTGGCCATGCAGACCACTGTTGCCAGAGAGCTCAGCCAGGCTGGCACTTTATCTGCATTGCTGGTCAGGCTCAGGCAAACTGACTCGGTGATGCCACTGAGAGAAAGCATGTCTGGCGTCATACCATGACGCTGCATAAGCCGCTGGGCCAGTGCAACCGCACGGGCGGCTTCATGAGGATTACTGTTGCGCGTGCCCAGCGCCATCAGGCGGCGGATACGGGCTGTGACTTTTGCGTTATCCGACATAGCGCATCCCCCTGCTCCCGGTAGCACGGTGACGGTCCTGTTTCTCTTTGACATCCTGACAGCCAGCACAGAATTCCACGCCCGGCACAGCCTGCTGGCGAGCGACCGGTATGTCTGCTCCGCAGCATTCGCAGAACGCTTTTGACGGTTTTACAGAGTGCACCTGCGCCCGGATTGCATCTATGCCGCGCTGGGTGAACAGAGCCGTACTGGCTTGCGCCATTTCATCGTTCAGATCATCAGACATTTTCCCCTCCCTTTGCAGCAAGTCGCTGCAGCTCACGCAGACGGCGGATAATGCGGATAAGACGCATTGTTTTCACAACCGTAATATCGTCGAATACGGCCACGTCAGCCGGAGATTGAGTACCAAAGAAATTCAGACAGAACATAAACATATTGAACTGTTTGTTGGGGAGTGAGCCGGACAGGCCTGCCAGGAAGAGGACAAATTCGCTGCCGGTTTCGGAGACGGCAAAGCCTGATGACTGAGGGTGTTTATCCTCCCGCACGTTGTCCGCACAGCCCATCGCCTCAGCAATCTCGAAGACAAGCCGGTAGGCCATATCCTGCAGATGCTCGATATCATCCTGGAGTGCCGGGATGTGCCAGATATCGCTGACGGGCTCAAGGCCGGTAGCAGCGAAGGAGACTGAGCTGACTGACGCCGGCAGAGGGTCATTTTCCTCACCAATTGCTGATAACAGTGTGCTCTGACTGAAATCAGTAAGAGAAATGCTGTCCGTACCAGCCGTTTCACCGGTAATGACCGGCCGGCCGCCAAAAAGGTCATCCTGGACTTCGCGACGCGGTTCACTGCCGGCGGTTACCAGTGCGTTTACAGGTAGTTCAGCGCCTGCGTGCAGTTCCGGAGCTGGCTCGGGACGACCGCGTGTGATCAGGGTGCCGCTGCGCAGGCCCGTTACCGGGGTTTCGGAATCTGTATCCGGAGGCAGAACAGTGACATTAGACTTCGGGGATTCCCGGCCTGTCGCTCTTTCCTGTGGTGGCGACATTGCCGGCAGCGGTGGCGGCTCACCAAACTGCTCACGGCGCTTCTGTTCACGGGGGTCAAGCTCAATCAGCCATCGATCATAATTGAGGCTCGGATGGGGCAGAGCTTTAACCAGGAGACCTATTAATTCATCGCGCAGGTGATCAAAGGAGAAGCTGTCAGGATCATTAAAATTCTTGCACGCTTCACCAAATACCCGCTCAAATTCATCTGTCGAATCATCGGATACGTCATATTTAGTCCATACTTTCTCAGCCAGAATTCTGAGGTTGAGGATGGGGAGGGCCTGCCCACGACTGAGTCCTCTTTCCAGAAGGTCAGGCATGTGCGGATGAAGATATTTGAGTGTATCCTCCATCCGGCTGATACTGGATGCGTGAACAGGATAGCCTTCATCGTTCAGGAGTTCAGACAACTCACGAAGTGAAACAGGCCTTCCCAGCTGCTCTTCCTGAATAATTCTCGCATTGTGAATCCCAAATGCTTTGTCAATGAAGCTCAGATCTCCCCTGACGTCGTTTTCAGCCAAATGTCCGACAAGACATTTCAGTCGCCCGGGCCACGGTTTAAAAATGGTGTGTATGCGATAGAAACGTTCATCGCCGGTTTCCTGCCATAACTCACAGAGAATCTGATATCGGGTGTTGCCGCCGTCGCTGAAGATGTAAACGTCTTCCCCCTGAGGATCGCGGGTCACTTTTGGAATGGAATCCAGCCCGCGAGCACGCACGGAGGCTTTGATTTCTTCATAACGCGGATTGCGGCCTTTACGGGGGTTGTCCGGATTCGGGCGCAGCTGATCCAGAGTCAGTACCATTGCCATTTCGCTGACCGGCAACGAAGCGGCATCCATTGGGTCAGTGATCTGAGAAGGCGATTTACCCCGTTGCAGCATGGCAGCACCGATGTTCAGGTTACGAACGTTACTCATGCTGCTGTCCTCCCTGCGCTGGCCGTCAGGTCAGAAAATCGGGTGAAACGACCTTCATATTGCAGGCGAATTGTGCCTGTAGGCCCCTGGCGTTGTTTGCTGATGATGATTTCAGCGACGCCTTTATCATCCGTGTTTTCGTGGTAGACCTCATCACGGTAGATAAAAACGATGACGTCAGCGTCCTGTTCAAGAGCCCCGGAATCGCGAAGATCACCATTATTCGGACGTTTATCTGCGCGGCTCTCAAGCTGTCGGTTCAGTTGTGACAGCGCGACAACAGGGCAGTCCATTTCTTTGGCCAGCGCTTTCAGAGAACGCGATATTTCTGCAATTTCCTGCGTGCGGTTTTCCTGATCCGGGCAGCGCATCAGCTGCAGGTAATCAAGACCGATAATCGATGGATGACCATAGCGCCGCGCGTTGCGTCTGGCGCGAATACGAAGCATCGCGGGCGTCAGTGAACCGGTGTCATCAATGATGAGGCGATCTTTGAGGTCCCCTGTTAATAGCCCATAAGCGTTTGACACTCGCGCCCAGTCTTCATCATCCATTAACCCACTCTTGAGGTGCGTCAGGTCTATGCTGCCCAGTGAAGCAACCATGCGCATCAGGATCTGTTCTGTAGGCTGTTCAAGACTGTAAAACTGCCCGTTTGACTCCTTTTTTTTCATTAAGGAATTAATCAGCAAACTTATTAGCAACGCCGTTTTACCCATCGATGGACGTGCCGCTATAAGCACTAAGTCGCCAGCCTGAAGACCGCTGGTCATAGCATCGAAGTCTTCAAAACCTGTAGGCGTACCGGTAATACCGTCAGGGACATTGCACCGGCGCTCCAGCTCAACCAGCAGCTTTTCCATACCATCAATGAGAGTAACTGCCTGTTCAGGTTCAGTTCGCTCGGCAAGTCGGGTGATTTTCTGCTCGGCAATTTCCATTACCCTTTCAATATCAGCACCCGGTTTTTTTACCGATTCAGTGATTTCTGTACCAATTGCGGCTAACTGACGACCCTGACTGTATTTTGCCACGATGTCACAGTACGCAACGATATTTGCCGCGCTGGGCGTATTCTTAGCGAGCTCTGCCAGGTAGGCAAAGCCACCGAGTTGGTCAAGGGCATCTTTACCACGGTTTTCAATACTTTCAGCCAGCGTCACGAGGTCTATGGGCTTACTGGCCGCCACCAGACGCGTCATTTCCTGAAAGATGGCTTTATGAACCTTATGGAAGAAATCACTGGCGCTGAGGCGGATTGCTACTTCATCCCAGCGATCGTTATCCAGCATCAGGCCACCGATGACAGACTGTTCAGCATCAAGAGAAAACAGACCGGGGATATTTCTGCGATTAGAGGTCATCTTTACGCCCCCCTTCTGCTGCAAGCTCGTCAAACTTCTCTTTCCATTCGGGAAAAAGTTCGCATGCAAGGTTGTGCATGGAATCAAAGGCCGAATCACTTTTACGGCTGGTTTTCTTCTCGAGTCTGTGAACTGGCTGCCCTGCTGCATGACCATGTTTATAGATATCCAGGTCATAGATTCTGGTCTGAAGCATCTCAATAACTATTTTGTCCGAATGCTGACTGTAATCACCGCCTGAAATGATGGCTTCAGCATGCTCAACGGTGGTTTTGGCCAGCACCGTATAATCCATACAGTTAACCAGCATGCGTATCTGCGGGAGTTTGATACCAAAGGCCAGATAAGGAAGGAGCTCTTCCATAAGAGCAACTGTGCCGCGCATGAATTCGCGGACATCGGGCAGAACGGGCTTTACCATGCCGATCATTTCACCGGTAGCGGCAAGAATAATCAGTTCCGACATCACCGAACGTGAACCCTGTGAATCTATCAGGATGACGTCATACCTGCTGAATACTGGATTCGCCAGCGCATTCCGTAGGCGCACGCGTCCGTCGGCAACATTGAGCATGTAGGTAGGTAAAAGGTTGCGGGGATCATTGGAGACAATGACGTCCAGATTATCGATCTCGGTGCGGGAAATTATGTTTTCTGGCCGTGAGAGGTCTGCAGTCTGCATGAGCAGCTCATAGAGACCGCAAGGCGCTTCATATGCTAAGGGATAGATACTGCTGGCAGTTGGCTGAGCGTGATCCCCGTCGATAATGAGGGTTTTGATGCCCGCATCCGCGAGAAAACCGCCGAGATTTGCGGCCTGGGTTGATTTACCCTCGCCACCTTTAGTTGAAACAACTGGAATCACTTTCGGTCTGGCACCAAGTGATTTGTAATTATCTGATTTTAAATGCATTTATAACACCTGAAGTTTATTCAGGTGAGATAAGCAATTTCACAACAATCAAAGCGGAAAAAATTAACACTTACACACGGGGATTGAAAATCCCCGTGTCCGTGGTTCGATTCCGCGTCCGGGCACCACTATTCAGAAAACCCAGCCTTATGGCTGGGTTTTTGCTTTTCTGCGCCGGCATATTGATTCGCTACATTGCCGGTCTTAGCGCTAAAAATTCGCAGCTGTATCGCTGCTATTTCTCTCTTTCCAGTCCCTCATTTGCGCGACGCGTCGCACACTTTTGCGATTGCGCCCAAACCTTTCCAGCGAATTGCGCCACCGGTCACGCCGCGTTGCGCGTGTCGATGTTAAAAAACTGTTAATCGTAGTACCTGCCTGCCGTCGTGGCTTTTGTTCTTAACTCTGCGTCTGCTGCATCTCACCGTGCCGGACGCTTTTGATACACCGAATCGTGTCGCCAGAGGGAGTAATCGTGAACCTTCGTCGCCTTAAATATTTCATCAAAATCGTCGACGCGGGCAGCCTGACGCAGGCCGCTGAAAGTTTGCATATTGCGCAACCAGCGCTAAGCCAGCAGCTTGCCACGCTGGAGGGAGAAGTGAATCAGCAGTTACTGATCCGCACCAAACGCGGCGTAACGCCTACCGAAGCGGGGAAAATGCTTTACCATCATGCCTTCACTATTTTGCATCAGTGCGAACAGGCACAGCGCGCCATTGACCAGATCGCCGCAGCAACTGCAGAAGGCATGCGCAGCGGCTCCCAATAAAGCACGGATGCCGCCCCGCTGCCTCGCACTCCGGTTAAATTTCGTCAGCCAGTCAGCACTCAACCCACACCGCACCGGCATCCGCCGATTTGACACACTGTTCCACCCAGCGTACCCCCATCAGCCCGGCGTGCACGTCCGGATACCAGAAGTCCTGCAGGAAGGCGTGATCGCCGCGGTCGGTGGCATCCATCGCCAGCGCAAAACGGCGATAGAGATTCGACCAGGCTTCAAATAATCCTTCGGGATGGCCGCCACCAATACGGTCATCGGCCAGCGCGCTGGCGTGCAGATAACCCATGCCGCGCTCAAGAATCTGCACCGGCTCGCCCTGCACTTCATAGCGCAGCTGGTTTGGCTGTTCGTCCCACCACTCCAGACTGGCTCGGGCCCCCACCACGCGAATTTTCTGGCCGTGCATCGATCCGCAGTTCACCGCTGACGCCCACAGCGTACCGACCGCACCGTTGTCATATTCCATCATCACAAAGGCGTTATCTTCCAGCGGCGCACGCGAGGCCACAAAGCTCTGGCGGCTGCACAGCAGGCGTTTTATTTGTAACTGCGGCAACAGGGTTTCAGCGATAAACAGCGGATGGGTGGCCAGATCGCCCAGCACATAGCTCGGGCCAACAAAACGCGGATCGACGCGCCATTTGGTGCTGGCATTCTGCAGCTCCACCGCTTCGTGATGAAAGCCGTGAGCAAACTGCATGTTCACAATCCGGATCTCACCCAGCAGCCCGTCAGCAATCATGGTGCGCGCCTGCTGAATCAGCTGATGGCCGGCATAACCGTAGGTCACGCCGATGATCTTCTGCTGCGCTTTACACAGTTGCTGCAGTTCCTCAGCTTCAGCGGAGGTGAAACACAGCGGTTTTTCACACACCACGTGCAGCCCGGCGCTGAGCGCGGCGCGGCAGATAGCAAAGTGCGTATTGTTCGGCGTGGCGATGGAGACGGCTTCAATGCCATCAGCGCGCGCGGCTTCTGCTTTAAACAGGGTTTCGTAATCGCTATAGCAGCGCTCCGCCGCCACGCCCAGCGCGCGACCAAACGCCCGCCCGCGCTCCGCATCAATATCAAACGCACCCGCCACTAAGGTAAAGTTGCCGTCGCGTAAGGCTGCGGAACGGTGGATGTAACCGATCTGGCTGGTGCCGCCGCCGCCCACCATGCCCCAGCGCAGCGCGCGATCCAGTACTTTGCTCCCGTTAATCATGCTGTTCTCCTCAGAATCCGATGGAATGCAGGTAGTGCAGGCTGGCCGTGACGTCCTGCAGACTGGTGGCGGCGTTGCGCGGATCGCGCTCCTGCTCAATGGTGATCCAGCCCTGATAGTGACGTTCAGCGAGAAACGCCCGCAGCGCCGGGTAATCAATCGCGCCCTGGCCAAGCGGGCACATCACACCCTCGGCACAGGCAGTGAAAAAGTCGACACCGCGCGCAATCACATCGCGCCAGACAGCCGCATTAATGTCTTTGAAATGCAGATAGTCGATGCGCGACCAGTAGCGTTGCAGCCAGGTCTGCGGATCCATGCCGGAATAAAAAAGATGGCCGGTATCGAGACACAGTCCGGCGACCTCATGCGGGATGTCCTGCACCAGCTGTTCCAGTTCATCGGCAAACTCAATGCAGCCACCGGCATGAGGATGAATCACCGGTCGCACGCCGTAGTCATGCCAGGCGATGTGACTGAGCTGAGTGATGTGCTGCATCATGCGCTGCCAGTCTGCGGGTGCCAGGCGCGGCGCTTTCTCTGTCTGGCCAGCAAATTGCGCCCGCTGCGGGTTACCGAAATCGATAATCACCAGATAGGGCGCGGGCCGGTTATCACCGTGCGTGCGTGCCGCGCACGGCACCTGCGACAGGTTGCGGCAGATGTTGTGCGTCAGCTCAACCATCGCCGGGAAATTCGCCTCGCTGACCAAATCATCAAAAATGGTGCCGGCCACCAGCGACAACTGATGCGCTTCCAGCTGCTGGCGCAGTTCGGCGGCATCGGTCGGCAGATAGCGCCACGGCCCGAGTTCAATGCTGCGGTAACCGGCCTGGGCCGCCTCGCGCAGCACCGTTTGCCATGGCGGCAGGAAAGGATTGTCAGGATCGTCTACGCCCCAGCTGCAGGGCGCATTGGCAATGTGTAGGGTCATGATGGTTCCTTATGATGAGGGCTGGCGTCAGTATCAAATAGATATTTCACCAACCTCAATCATGGAACTTTCATTCTTTGATAGCGATCATAAATTTAATTATCAAATTTTTGATAATTTTTTATCAAATGCTGTCGTCATGCGCGCGGGCGCGGCTGTTGCCCGGTGAGCGATAACAAAGGGTGACGGCGCTACGTCTCAAACATTTTCCCGCATGACGATCTCAAACGGCAGGGTGACCTGAGAAAAATGGTCGCTGCGCTCAGCGTGACGTTGCAGCACGGTTTGCGCCAGCTGTCGTGCCATGTCATCGATCTGGTGGCGCAGCATCACCGTGATGGTGCCATCTATCAGCGCCAGGTCGCCATCATTGACCGGGCCGTGACAAATCAGCGCCACCTTACGCTGCGGCTGCTCACGCAGCGCCTGAACGACCCCTTCAATGCCGCCGCACGGCGCGTAGATCAGCGCCAGATCGGCATGCTGCTCCAGCAGCTGGCGGGTCGCCTGATAACCACCGGCAATCGATTCGTGGGTTTTGAGCGGTTCCAGCACGCGGCGTGCACTGTCCTGCTCGCGCAGATACGAGCGAAAACCACTCTCGCAGTTCTCCTGACAGATAAAGCGGTGATCCCCCAGCAGCACGCCCGCCGGACCCGGCTGATGCAGCAGATGGCTGGCGATCCAGCCCGCGCTGCGCCCGGCTTTCTGATTATCCAGGCCGAAATAGCCAGCATGCCCACAGGGCGAGAAGTCAGAAAACAGCGCGTAGACGCGCACGCCCTGACGCGAAACGTGCGCTATCGCGTGGCGGATCAGCGGATGATCCAGCGCCACCACGCCGATAGCCTCCACCTGCTCAGCCAGCCGGTAGAGCGAATCCACCACCGCTGCCACCTCATCAATCTCGTGCCAGACAAACAGCGGCTCGCTGCCGGCCGGATGAAATGGCTGCGTCTGCTGGCGCAGCGCATCGGTTAGCGTTTGATAAAAAGAGTACGAAGCCGACAGCAGGATAAACCCCATACGCAGCGTCACGCCGTCGCTCTGTGCACTGAGCGGGGCGTGGCTGCTGCGGTAACCCAGCCGATGCGCCGCTGCCAGTACTTTCTGTTCGGTTTGCGCCCGCACCGGCGCGCGGCGATTGAGCACCCGATCCACGGTGGCGATCCCCACCCCGGCAGCGGCGGCAATCGCGCTCATGGTAATTTTGCTCATCGTTAAGCCCCTAAATGATAATAAACTATCAAAAATAATGCCTGACGTTATGCTTTCACGCCATATAAGCCGGTGTTTATCCCTCAATAAATGAGTAGATCCTCTCATTCTTTTGATCGCTGTCGCACAAACACCATCATCCGTTTCATTTCTCACGCAAATAGAATAATTATTTGGCAAACGATCGCCGCAGCGGGTCGCCGGCACTGATGGAAATGCATCAGCAAAGCATTAGAGCCGGTGCCGGGCTGTTTTTATAGTTGACGCGACACCAGCCGCCGATTGCGGTGGTGGGTAACGTAACGCGCAGGAGAACAACAATGAAAATCGCTTTTGATGTGGATGTTATCCGCGATCTCGGCATCACGCGTATGGTGCATCAGGTCGCGGAGTGGGGTTATAAATACATTGAACAGTCGCCGCATCCGCAAATCAATCCGTTCTATAAACACCCGAAAGCCAGCCGGGAGATCATGCGCGAGTACAAAAATGCGCTCAACGCTACCGGACTGGAAATCTCCTCGTTTATCACCGTCTATCGCTGGTCGGGACCGGATGAGCTGCGGCGCCAGGCGGCGGTGAAAAACTGGAAGCGAATGATTGAGATTGCCGTGGAGATGGGCGTGCAGGTGATCAATACCGAACTCTCCGGTAACCCGAACGAACCCGAAATCTGCGAAGAGATGTTCTATCGCTCAATGGACGAGCTGCTGCCGATTTTCGAGCGTGAAGGGATTCGCGTGGAAATTCAGGCGCATCCGTGGGATTTCTGCGAAGAGAGCAATGAAACGGCCGATATCGTCAAGTCGTTCCGCAGCGACAACGTCAAATACATCTATAGCGCACCGCATACGTTCTACTATGACAAGGGCAAAGGCGACGTGAAGAGTATGCTGCATTACGCTGGCGACGATCTGTCGCACATGCTGATTGCCGATACCATGAACCACACCAAACACTGTCGCTACATCGTTAACCCACCGGGCGTCGATGCCACCATCCACCAGCACGTGGCCGTTGGCGAAGGTGAGGTGAATTTCGACGCGCTGTTCGAAGCGCTGCGCGAGATGGATTTCGCTAACCGCCACTATAAAGTGGGCGGCGAGTCGATTATCTCCGCCGCGCTGTTTGGCTATCCGGAGAAGATGAAGTATCAGGCGGTGGAAACCCGCGAGCTGATTGAGCGCGAGCTGCTGAATCTGTAAATCGCCCGCCCTTAGCCCCCTTTCTCGCCAATGACAGCTGGGCGCACAATCAGCCCCCTCTCCCGCCTGCGGGAGAGGGTTGGGGTGAGGGCAAACGCCATCGCCCATTCCCCATCACACCGTCACCCACTCCACCTCCACAAACTCGCCGCGCGTCAGCGACAGCTGCGCCGCTTCCGCGATGGCCTGCGCGCGCAGCCCGTCAATCAGCCCCGGCAGACCGGCCACGTTCTCGCCGCCAAGATGGCGCACAAACGCATCGAGATGGCGGTAATAGGTCTCCTGTACCCGGCTGAACCAGTCCGCATACAGCCCCGGCTGGCGGATGTGCTGCCCCTGATACAGCGTTGCTCCGCGCACCGCCTGGCTTTCCGATGCCAGCATGCCCAGACTGCCCATCACGCTGATGCGCTCGTCATAACCGTAAGCGGTACGACGGGCATTATCGAGCTGCGCCAGCGCGCCCTGCTGCAGGCGCATAATCAGCACCGAGGTATCGACGTCAATGTCGCGGATCGCCGGCATCGCCAGCGCGGCACCGAGCGCGCCCACGGTGACCACTTCATCCTCAGTTAGCCAGCGCAGCAGATCGAAAAAGTGGATGGCCTGGTCGCGCATCTGTCCGCCGGACGCCTGCAGATAGCTCAGCGGCGGCAGTTCAGAGGCGCGGCACACCATCTGGATGAGCTCGCTGCGTCCAATCACGCCCTGCTGCAGCTGGGCTTTCAGTTGTGCATGGCTGCGATCAAAACGCCGATTGAATCCTACCGTCACCGGCACCTGCAGCGGGGAAATGCTGGCTACCACTTCCCGGGCGCGTGACAGCGACAAATCGATCGGTTTTTCACAGTACACCGCTTTGCCCGCCAGTACCGCCTGCTCCAGTAGCGGAGCGTGGGTCGGCGTCGCACTGGCAATCAGCACCGCATCAATGGCCTCACTGCTCAGCGCCTGCGGCACGCTGGCGGCCCGCGCCCCAAACTGCTCTGCCAGCGCAGCGGCGCGCGCGGTGTCTATATCGCACACCAGCGCCAGCTCAACGCCGGGATGGCGCGCCAGGTTTGCGGCATGCACCTGGCCAATAAATCCACAGCCAATCAAGGCAAAACGTTGCGCACTGCGCATGATAACGCTCCTGTTGCTCACACTTCGGCATCGTCGGTCTTGTCAAAATATCGCTTTCTGGCAGGCTGTCTGAACGCGGTTTTTGATGGAATTCACTCAGATGAAAACAATGACGCTGGCCGAACTGGCTAAGCGGGTGGGTGTGGGCGTCGCCACGGTAGATCGGGTGCTGAACGACCGGGGCGGCGTGTCGCCCGCGATGACGAAAAAGATTTTACTGGCGGCGCGCGAAGCGGGTTTGAAACGCATCCTGCCGGAGGAGCACCGCCACGCGTGGCAGATAGAGGTGCTGCTGAGCGGTAACGGTTCCTTCTTCTTTCAACAGCTGGCGCAGGATTTTGCCCGGCTGGCTGATGAGCTCGGCTATCGTCGCCTGCGGCTGCACCGCACGCTGATTCCGGAGCATGCGCCCGAAAAGCTGGCGGCGCATATCGAAGCCAGCAGCAAAAAGATGGACGGGCTGATTGTTTTCGCCCATGAAAATCCGCTGATTTACGCGGCGCTTGAGGCCTGTAAAGCGCGTGGCGTACCGGTCATCACGCTGGTGGCCGATCTGCCTGATGCGCCGCGCCTGTGCCATGTCGGTATTGATCAGCTGAAGGCGGGACGCACCGCCGCGCTGATGCTCGGCAGCATGCTGCCCGTGGCGGGAGATGTGGTGCTGGTTAGCGGTCGCGCTGATTACGCCGCGCACCGTCTGCGCATCGAAGGGTTTCAGGCAGTGCTGGCGGAGCGTTTCCCGCATCTGCGGCTGCGGGAGATCATCGCAGGCCAGGACGAGCGCGAGCGCATCAGCCGGCTGCTTGAGAAAACGCTGGCCGCATCGCAGCAGATTGTCGGCTTGTACAATACCGGCATGGGCAACACGCAGATTCACGAAGCGCTGGCGCGCCACCGGCTGTGCGGCAAGGTGGTGTATGTTACGCACGAACTTTACCAAACCACCCGTGAGCTGCTGGCCAAACGCGTGCTGACGCTAACGCTCGATCAAAACACCCTGCGTCACGCACAGCTGGCGCTGACGCTGCTGCTGCGACATCTGGAAGAGGGTGAGCAGCCAGAGACCTATCAGCCCGGCAAAGTCGACTTTATGCTGTTTACGCAAGAGAATTTTGCCTGATTCGACTTTGTCTTTTATCGCCAGCGCGGTTAAATCGGCGTGATAGCGTGCTGCTACACTCAGTAGCAGCAAAAATCTTCTCACAACAAGGCGAACGCATTATGTCGGAAAATCAGTATCAGCCCGCGAAAGTCTGGACCTGGGACCCGGAAGCCAAAGGTAACGGGGCAAAGACTAACCGTCCAACCGCCGGGCCGACGCATGAGCAAACGCTGCCGGTCGGTAAGCATCCGCTGCAGCTCTATTCGCTGGGGACGCCAAACGGCCAGAAAGTGACCATTCTGCTGGAAGAGCTGCTGGCGCTCGGCGTGCAGGAAGCGGAGTATGACGCCTGGCTGATCCGCATCGGCGATGGCGATCAGTTCTCCAGCGGCTTCGTTGAGGTTAACCCCAACTCAAAAATTCCGGCGCTGCGCGACCACTCGATCACGCCGCCACTGCGCGTGTTTGAATCCGGCAATATCCTGCTCTATCTGGCAGATAAATTCGGCCACTTTATTCCCTCTGACGTGGCGGGCCGCACTGAAACCCTGAACTGGCTGTTCTGGCTGCAGGGATCCGCGCCGTACCTTGGCGGCGGTTTCGGCCACTTCTATCACTACGCACCAGAGAAAATTGAATACGCCATTAACCGCTTCACGCTGGAAGCCAAACGTCAGCTTGATGTGCTGGATCGCCAGCTGGCGGACCACCGTTTCCTCGCCGGCGACGAATATACCATTGCCGATATCGCAACCTGGCCGTGGTACGGCAATCTGGTGCTGAACAACCAGTACGGTGGCGGCGAATTCCTCGATGTGCAGTCGTACAAAAATGTGGTGCGCTGGGCAAAAGAGATTGCCGACCGTCCGGCGGTGATCCGCGGGCGTAAAGTGAACCGGGCATTTGGCGCCGAGCCGCAGGATCAGCTGCTGGAACGGCACGATGCGAGCGATTTTGATACCAATACTGAAGACAAGCGTCAGGCGCGAGGCGAACAATAATGGCCGCATATGTCGTTATGATTAAAGACGAAACGCTGGACAAAGACGAGCTGGCCACCTATTCGCAGAAAGCCGGCGCGGCGCGTGGCGATCACCACATCACGCCACTGGCTTTCTACGGCGATCTGGAGGTACTGGAAGGGCGCGATGCTGAAGGCGTGGTGGTGCTGCAGTTTGAAGATGCCGAGGCCGCCAAAGCCTGGTACTTCAGCCCGGCCTACCAGGAAGCCAAAGCGCATCGCCTGAAAGGCGCCAACTACCGCGTACTGCTGGTGAACGGCGTGGCGTAATGGATGACGTAACCCGTTGCTAAGCAAGGGTTATCCGCGGCGCGATCCCTCGCGCCGCGATTAAACCCAGCGCGGTTAATCCAGCGTAATCCGCACCACGCTATCCGGCCCTTGCGGCGAGCGATCTTTATTGAGCCCCTGCTTCACCGTCACGTAAAGCGTCTGACCATCTGGCGACACCAGCAGGCTGTTAGGGTGGGTCGGCAGCGTCCAGCTATTTTTCACTGCGTAAGTCGTCGCGTCCAGCTGCAGCACTTTGCCGCCGAGTCGCTGGCTGATGTAAATCTCGTTGCGCTTCGCATTGAATTTGATGCCAAGCGAATCGCCGACATCCAGGCGTTTGATCACCTTACCGCTGCGCTCATCAAATACCAGCGTGGTTTTGCCCTTAGAATTGTCAGTGACGTACAGGCGGCCATTGGCGGCATCTTCCGCCAGATTTAACAGCAGATACTCCTTGCCATCGCCTGGCGTCCAGCGCTGCTCAATTTTGTGACTGCGCGGATTAATCACCAGCACTTCGCCACTGCCGTTCGCCGCGTAAATACGGTCGGTTGACGCCGAATAGAGCAACCCGGTCACCCACTTACCGGCGTTTTTGATGGTGGTTTTCAGCCGCAGCGTATTCGCATCGACCACCCAAATCATCGCCGGATTCTCAATCGCACCGATGTACAGCAGGCCGTCATGCAGCAGGATTTCACGCGCGCCAACCGGATTGCCTTTGTCGTTTTTCAGGCCAAACAGCAGACGCTGCAGCACTTTACCGCTTCTGGCGTCCACTTTCGTCACGCCACCGTCCAGCGTGTTGGTAATGTACAGTACGCTGCCGTCCGGTGAAGCCGTCATGCCAAAGTTTTTCAGATCGGTATGGGTTTCGCCCAGCGTCGCCAGCGTGCGGGCATCCAGGCGATACAGCACGCCACCGTTGACGGTTTTAAACGCCTGCGCGCTGGCCACATACAGCGCAGCCGGATCGCCCGGCACATAGGCCATTTCATACAGGCCGTCGCCCAGTTCACGCTGCTGTACCTTCTCCGCTGCCGCTGGCTTAGCCGCGGCGGCAGGCGCTACTGATTTTTTAGCCGGCGCCTGACAGGCGCTCAGGCTCATGGCTGCCAGCAGCGCCAGAGCCAGCGCGGTGGCGCGCGGGCGTAATGATGAAGTCATTGCTGTCTCCGGTAAGGACCGATGGGTTACCTGCGCGAGCAGGAAGCACAAAAAGGAATGAGAATCATACGCATTATTGTATCAGTCGTAAATGTGCCTGATCGGTGGCAGGAGGCGCAGAGCTGCGCTGCGTCAATGCCCTCCCCTCAAATTGCTACTTGTAGTATGCTTGACGGCATTCCTGCCACAGATGTTGATTTAAAAAATGATGGTTCCTGACTATTTAATCAGTGTGTTGCTAACGGCCCATAACAGTGAAAAATTTCTGCCTGACACGCTGGCGAGTTTAGAAAAGGCCTGTCATGGTGTTGAGCAGTATATTGAATTTATTCTTATTAATGACGCATCCGTCGACAACACTGCAGCGTTACTCGATGATTTTTCCCGGCGGCATCCGCAGGCGAAAGTATTTAATATTGATTACCGCAACATTGGCCGGGTGCGTAATTTTGGCGTTCAGCAGTGCAGCGGTGAATATATTACGATGCTGGATGGCGACGATCAGTTGCTGGCCGACGCCCTCGCCGATATTGTCCGCTACCTGAAAAGCCATCGTCCGGACGCACTGTTCACGGCGCTTAATGAGGTATATGAATCCCGGCCTCAGCACATCACATGGCAGGGCCTGCAGGCGGAAACACTGTCACGGCATCAGGCCATTGAAAAATTCCTGATTCATCGCGATTTGCAGGCGCACTTTATCGGTCAGTTTATTAAGCGCACCATGCTGCTGGCACATCCCTTCCCGGATTATACCTGCTACGAGGACGCCTGGCTTTTCCCGGAAATCCTGGTCAGCAGTGATGCAATCGCTTATAGCCGCCAGAGCCCTTATCTCTATTTTAAACGCGGCAACAGCTTATCCAGCCAGCTGGATAAACACAAAATTTCACTCTTAGTGAGCGCAACGCAGCATATGGATAAGGTGTTGCAGGAGCGCTATCGCAATCTGCTATCCTGCCACTGGATTAATATTGCACATAAACACCGGCAAGCCCTGGATAATCCTGACGACAGAAAGCAGGTTATTGAGGCGATCACTAAAATCAGGCCGCTGTCTTTTCTTTTCGATAGTAAAATCAGAACCAGCTTTAAAAAGAAATATCTGGCTCTGAAGTTAAACAAACCGCTGTAACTACCGGGCGCTATGCCAGCGCCGGTTTATCAGGACGATGCTTTCTCAGGCGGATGAATCATGGCATAGCTGATGATAATCGCCATCACCAGTATCAGCACCGAACCACTCTGAATTAACACCGTGTCGGTCAGTCCAAAGATGATAATTGACAGCGGCAGCAGCGTTAATCCGGCGACGCCGCGGCGTGCGGCTAATATCAGCAGCACCAGGTAAAAAATCAGCAGGGAAAGTGCGCCAGCTATCCCCTGCAGCGAAAGCGTTTCAAGGAAATCATCGTGCAGGTGATACATGACGTTTTTATACGCTTCGGGATTGTGACGCTCATGCTGCGTGATGTATTCCCGCGCTTTTGCCGTACGCTGATCCGGACTTTGCCCCAGCAGCGACCACGAAACGCTGTGCCAGCCGCCTTTCCAGATAGAGAAACGGGCGCCAATCGAGGTGTTGTTGTTGGTCTGATAAGTATCGACTTCATTGTGGATGCTGTCTAAGCGCTGCCAGACGCTGCCCGGCATAAATAAAGCGCCTACGATAATAAACAGCGCTAACACCACCAGCGAAATTTTACCCGCCCAGCGGTGGGTAAAATAAAACCAGGCCAGATAAATCAGTGGCAGGGTTAATACGCCGGCGCGTGATTCGGTCAGAATCATCAGCAACATATTCACGACAAAAACCGCGCTGAATAAGATTATTTGTCCGCCGCGATGGGTGATTACCCGGTAGCCGGTATACAAAGTACAGAGCGCCAGCGCGGTAATCAGATAGGAGACGGTACCGGCGGAATCGGTCAGCAATCTGATGCGGGTCAGCGTTTTTGCGTGTTCACTGATAGCGAAACCTAACGTCACCAGCAGCCCGACAAATAAGATGGCGCTGCAGGTTATCAGGAGTGGACGGCTAAGATAGTGGCGCCAGGCAACGATAAAATAGCTGAGAAAAGCCGCGATAATAAACAGCTTACCGCCCTGGAAGTAGTTATTCACCACATCACTGAATTCAGCGTGGGAAAACATCTTTGCCCAGATGAGCCTGACCAGCCCAATCAACAGCAGCGGAAGCGCTACCGTTATGGCCGTTTTATCTGTTAGCCACTGTTTTTTCACCGCCAGAATTACTAAATACAGAGCCACCAGATAACTGGAAAAATAGAATATTTTGCGCGGTAAGGCTTCAACCACCAGTGACGACGCCAGCGCGATACTCAGCAGCACAAAACAGAGCTGGTAAATATTTTTTCCCGTCATCAGCTGGCGAAAAGCGTGAGCTTGCACTTAACAATACCTCATCTTGATATGTTTCAGGCGCCACAGCATGGCCTGCCACCATCTTTTTTGACGAAAAAGCGACTTATACATTCTTTTTGCCTGCTGCGCATTGGCTGGCTGGTCAAACGCCATCGTGGACAGCGGTGAATCCTGATAAATATCGCGATAATGGTGAACCACAAACTGTTGATTCCATACCTGCCAGGGCTTATCCGCACCGGCATAATGAATCAGGCAGGTTTCCGCCGGCACGTCGAGCGTATAGCCACGATCGTCATGGGCCAGCATGGTCAGGGTATTGAAGCGAGGAGAAACAAAGGTCACTTTATCTTCCAGTAAAATATTCAACGCATCCTGGTCGAGATACTGGAAGTCTCGCCCGTGTTCGGACAGTAAAGTAAACGCGCGTTCGCTGATATGGTCAGCGCGCCATTGCGCCACATCAATCAGCATCATACCGGCGTTAAAATAGCGCTCGCCGCGCAAGCCGGCATTCTTCGCCAGCACCGGCTGCAGCGAGGCAATTTCACCGACCACCAGCGCAACCGCCTCGGGGCCGGTCGGGATCTGCCACAGTTCATTGAGCGGATTAATGCACACCATATCGGCATCAAGATAGAGCAGTTTTTCCGCCTGCGGCAAAATCAGCGGTGCCAGAAAGCGATAGTAGGTCGCACGGGTAAAAAGTTCAGTGACCGGCAGCGTGGCAAACAGCTGGTCCGGCAGATGATGCAGCGTCACGCCGTGGCGCGATCCCTGAAACAGCCTGGCCAGCCGGGGGTTATCGGCCGGTGTCAGTTCTGACGAGATCAGATGGAAATGATACACGCGGTCTCCGGCGTGTTTCATGATGGACAGCATCGTGATTAGCGCATGCGCTTTAAACTTTCCGTCAACGCCAAAAACAACATGTTGATCGCTCTGTACCGGAAAAAGTGGTTCGGCGTTTATCTCCTGAAGAACATCATGATTCATTGCGCGCTTCTCTGCTGCGGAGCGCTACACTCCGTAACCACTTAATATGTAGACAATAAAATTGAATTTAGCATAAAACGGTAAAAGATTACCACTTTGGTAAACCCAAAGAAAGCGTAGCACGGTAAGCCAGGAGTTTTCGCAGACGAGACAAAAGCAGCCTCTCCCATCCTGTTATTTACGATGAGAGAAGCACGCTGGAGAATAAAGCTACAGCGACGCGCCGCCGCAAATTACCAGCTCCTGTCCGGTAATGGCAGCGGCAGCCGGCGACAGCACAAAGCCAGCCAGCGCGGCCACCTCTTCGGGATGGATATAGCGTCCGATAGGCGGCAGTTTCGGCGGCGAGCTGGCGCGGTCCGGCTGCAGCAGCATCGGCGTGGCGGTGGCACCGGGAGCAATCACGTTGACCGTAATGCCCTGCGGAGCCAGTTCGGCGGCCCAGCTGCGCGCCATGCCCACCATCGCCGCCTTGGTGCTGACATACTGGCTGCGATTCGCCGCGCCGCGTGACGTGCGGCTGCCGAGCAGCAGAATACGATCGCCGTGGCCCATCTGCGGCAGCAAGGTGTTGGCCATGATTTGCGCCACCTGCACGTGCAGATACCACAGCCGCGCCCCCTGCTCTTCCTCCAGCTCACCCAGCGGCGCGGCCAGCATCATGCCTGCCGCGTGCACCAGCGCATCCACCTTCGCCAGCCCGGCCAAAGCCCGTTTCAGCTGACCGGCGTCAAACAGGTCGACGCTGACGGAGGTAAACGCCGGATGATCTTTCTCCACCGGCGTACGGCTAAAACCGGTGACCTGCCAGCCCTGTGTCAGCAGCTCATCGGCAATCGCCGCACCAATGCCGGAACTGACACCGGTCACCAGCGCATGGCGGCTCATGCTTTGTCCCTCACCCAGTTCTCCTCCACGCGCACGTACTTGATGGCCTGGCGAAAATAGGTGTAGGCAATGTGCAGTGCGCCGTCCGCGCTCTGCTTAATGCTGGGATAGGAGAACTCACGGTTCAGTTTCTGCTGTGAATTGTTGGTCATGCAGTAGCCGTCCCCTTCATCCAGATTACGCTGCCACGGCCAGCTCACCCCGCCATCGGCAGAAATAGCCAACGTCATCGGTGCGCGCGGAGCCCCCCAGAAGGCGGTGCGTGCGCCCTGAACCACCGGCTGCGCCGCCACGGCCACCGCCGCGTCATCTTCGTCTTCGATTTCGTCGTACAGTGACAGGCGACGCTCGCTGGCATCACGTGCGCTCATGGCGTTAAACACCAGCGCCAGATGGCCGTTGTGCAGCGTGGTCACCTGAATCGATGAGTTATTATTTGGCAGATCGGTCGCCTGTGGCGCGCTCCAGCTTTCACCGCCGTCGTCCGAACGACTCTGGTAGATATAATCAGCCCAGCGGCTGCGATACAGCGCCAGCAGGCTGCCATCCTGCAGCAGCGTAATGTTCATGTGCACGCAGCCGAGGCTGTCCGGCACCGCCACATCGCGCCAGCTCTGGCCTTTGTCACTGGAGATTTTTACCGCACTGATGTCATCATTGCCCACCCATTTCACTCCCGGCTGGGTGCGACAATAGAACACCGGCAGCAGCCAGTTGCCATTCGGCAGTACCACCAGCGGCTGGCGGATAAACGTGCCCGGCTGATCGAGCAGCGTATCGATGGCACTCCAGCTGTGACCCAAATCGTGTGACTGGCGATAGCGCACAATCGCCGTGTCCTGATTACCGGACTTCTGCGCGGTCCACAGCAGCCACAGCACGCCCTCGGGATCGAGAAACAGCACCGGATTCTGTTCCGATCGCGCCGGATCGTCGGATAACTGTTGAGGATCGCTCCACTGTGCGCTGCCCTGCGCCAGCCGCGAGCACCACACCGAAATATCCGCGATGCCTTCCTGCGTGCCGCCAAACCACACGCACAGCAGGTCGCCGTTCGGTAACGGCAGCAGGTTAGCGGCGTGATTCTGCGGACAGACCGAAGGCAGCATCGCCGTGAGCTGCTGCGCGTCCTGCGCGTGCGGATGAAGCTTACCGTTACGTTCGACGGTAATGGTTGAGTCGGTCATGTCAGGCTCCACTGTTTTGCATTGATGAATCAGGTGCATTTTTGCGCTGCGGCTGGCGTGACGGGATCAGGCGGTCAATCAGCATGATCACCGCCGGTGTGACCAGCGCGACGTACATATTGTTGATGCCGAACGGATCGCCCAGCAGATACCACAGCGAGGTCATGACGCAGGCACCAATCAGGCCGGCGTTCGCGCCGCGCGTACTTTTATAAAACGGCAGGTAGAAAGCGATGATCGCCACCACCGAAATTGACAGGCGAATGGCGCGGGTAAAGAACGACAGCTTCAGCACTTCCGGTACGAACAGCACGAAGATCAGCGGCACGAAACCGATCAGCAGTGACAGCCAGCGCGTCATGCGAAATTCGCGTTCCGGCGTCGGATTACGGTACGGCACATAAAAGTCCTTCACCACCAGTGAGGCGATGGCCAGCGCCACGGTGCTGACGCTGACAAAAATCGATGCCACCAGCGAAGTGGTAACAATCCCTGCCAGCCACGGGCTCATGTCCTGCAGGAACACCGGCAGCGCGTACAGGCTGTTAATCTCCGGATGCAGATACTTTGCTGCCACGCCAATCAGCGCAATGGCGATGGCAATCGGCATACAGAAGAAGAAGGCGACCCAGGTGGCGCGCTTCGCAGACGCCGCACTTTTGGTCGAGGCAATGGCCTGAATCACAAACTGGGTGCAGAAGATCGACCCGATGGTGCCAATCATCCAGGCAAAAATGGTGCTGGGCCCGACGTTACCGTCCCAGGTCCAGTAAAAGTGCGGCATCTCTTTGATCATCGGGCTGACGCCGCCAGTCATGTGCAGCGCCACGCCGAGAATGACCAGAATACCGATATATTTCAGGCCGCTGTGCAGCAGCGTCACCCAGGCGATGCCTTTCATGCCGCCGAACATAAAATAGAAGGTGCTGACCAGCGCGGTGATCACCGCCGCCGTGGTGAGATCAAGGTTCAGTACCGTAGAGATCGCCGCCGCACCGCTGACATAGTTACCGACGTTCACCAGCAGCAGCGCGTAGATCATGATGATAGAAATAATATTTTTGGTGGAGTTGCCATAGCGCTCGGCAATCGCGCCGGAAATGGTAATTTTGCCGGTGTTGTAGATGCGTTTGACCAGCAGAATACCAAACAGCGGAAAGCCGATGGCGGCACCGATCACCGACCAGGACGCGGCAAAGCCATCCTCAAAAGCCGCCTGCGCCGTACCGATGGTTGACTTGGCGCCAATGTATTCAGACATCAGCATTACGCCGACCACAAACGCTGGCATCACGTTTGAACCCGCCATAAAGTCGCCGCTGTTTTTACTGCGCAACCGCCAGGTCAGCCAGGTAGTGAACAGGATGTAGGCAATGACAATCCCGACAATAATCACCATCCCTTCTGCAGAGAACTGTTTCATGTTCGCCTCATTGATAACGTAGGGTCGTGGTGCGTGCCGGGCTTCACACGCACCGTTAATGAGGCGGCCATGATTATTGTTGTTGCGTCGCTGCGCTGGCTACCCCGCACCGTGCAAAATGATTTACTTCACTCAAAAATGAATAAATTTACGCACAGGCAGGGCAATTTATAGATTAACTGGCGCTTAATTAGTTTGATCATGCTCACAAACAGTCAAATGTGATTAATAATAATCAAACCTGACTGTGTGAGATAGCGAGGCAGACGGCGTACCTGGCCACGGCCACCGCGCCGGGCAGCCGCGAACGTCAGGCGAGACTGTCGTTTTCCAGTTTCTGCCGTTTGCGCAGATGAGGGAATAGCGCCATCCACAGCGCCACGACCACCAGGGTGCCGACACCGCCAATCGCCGCTGCGGGCACCGCTCCGAACCATGCGGCCAACAGGCCGGATTCGAACTCCCCCAGCTGGTTAGAGGTATTAATGAAGATGGCGTTGACCGCATTGACGCGCCCGCGCATCTCATCCGGCGTGTCCAGCTGCACCAGCGCGCCGCGAATCACCATGCTCACCATATCGAAGCCGCCGAGTGCCGCCAGCGCCAGCAGCGAGAGCCACAGCTGCGTCGACAGCGCAAATACCAGCGTAGCCAGACCAAAACCGGCTACCGAGCCAAACATGATCATGCCCACGTGCTTTTCCAGCTTGTGACGGCTGAGCCACACCCCAACCAGCAGCGCCCCGACCGACGGGGCACCGCGCAGCATGCCCAGCCCCCACGGACCGGTATGCAGAATATCCTGGGCGAAGATCGGCAGCAGCGCCGTGGCGCCGCCCAGCAGCACGGCAAACAGATCGAGCGAGATCACCCCAAGCACATCTTTGCGCTCGCGGATGAAGCGGACACCGGCAAACATGGTGCTGAGGCTGGCCGGAATACGTGCCTGCGGCGGTCGTTCGTAGCGCAATCGGCTGACCAGCACAATCGACAACAGATAGAACAGCGCCGAAACACCGTACACCACCTCCGGCCCGGCCACGTACAGTAAGCCGCCCAGCGTCGGACCGACAATCACCGCCGCCTGTCCGCCCACCGAGCTGGCCGCCATGGCGCGCGCGAGGATGGGCGGCGGTACCAACGCTGGCAGCATTGAGGTGATTGCCGGCCACTCCAGCGCTTTAGCCAGCGAAATCAGGAACACCAGTCCCCAGATTTCAATCCGGCCCGCCCAGTGCAGCAGCGTCAGCGCCACCAGCCCGAGCAGCGCCAGCCACTCAATCAGCTGCCCCAGCAGCACGATGCGGCGACGGTCATACTGATCCGCAAGGTGACCCGCCGGCAGCGCCAGCAATACTGAAGGTAAAAATTGCATCAGACCGATCATGCCCAGCGCCATAGCACTGTGCGTAAGCGCATAGATTTGCCAGCTGACGGCCACGGAGAACATCTGAAAACCAAACGATGAACAGGTACGCGCCAGCCAGAAGGCGACGAACGACCTGTGTCGCAGCAGCGAATCTTCCGCTGCGGTGACCGGTGAACCCATAGTTTTATCCCATCCTGAAGCAGAACCGGCCGGCGTCATGGCACCGGCCTGATGAAAAGCCACCATCGGCTTTCCTTATGTTTTTCACGCCATAGAGTGCGATAACTGACCGGGGCAGGCAATGGCTGGATGTGCGCTGTAAAAACAGGTGCTTATCCGGATTGACAGTTAAACATGGCGTTCTGAATATTAGCAGACTGATTGTTTTACTTTGAAAATAGCCGAATCATTCCAGATAATTCAGTAAAGCGTTAATTAATGCCTGGCGAATCCTTTTTATCTCTTTATCAGAAACAGCTAAAAAAGGTGATCTTTGCCGGCGAATCGATCTATATTGCCCCCTGTGATAATCACAGCAGTCTTCCCGTCCTTATAATAATTAAGACGCTATCGTTCATTAATTTATTCATAGAGATAAATGGAAAACAATTCATACCATCCTTATGTCACTGAGCGTGTCTGTCGCTTCGACGGCACACCTATCGGCGCATGTTATTCAGCGTCCTTAATGCATTGCGTGCCGGAACGTGATGCATTACTTCACGAAGGCGAGATAATTACTCAACATTATCAGTCAGCGGATGCTGCGGGATTAATAATTATTCCACTGGCGGGAAATAGTGTGATGTCCTTTTTGCATGACGTTGATAATTATTCCAGCCTGCAACATGAGAATGTAAGACTGGCGATCAACTATGCCACTTTACGTCAGGCAGGATCCGCCTTACGCGCTGTGGCGTCTCGTTTTTCCTTCTGGCTTTACGATCTCGCGCCGCCGGGAACCGAGTGGAAAAATATTACCGATTTTCCCTTCAGCGGTATTGTTCTGAGCGATGACTTCTTCCGCGAAAATTATCTCAAGTTCAGCTTTCCTTTTCTGCTCGCTTCGCTGCGGGAAACACAAGCAGAGGTAATATTACGTACGCCTCAGCTTCAATTACCGGCCGAAGATTACCTGCATTTACAGCTAAGCGGCTGGCAAGCGCAGCGGAGCTGTCATCCGCTCTTCCCGGGGTAAACGTTTACACAAAATTCTGCGCGTCGGCGTTATCACCCGATTACGCCGGACAGGATGGCGCAATATCCTCATAAAATGTCGTGTCACTGCCTGATAAAAAGAGCAAAGCGCTAAAAAAATCAAACCTGTTAACGTTTTTAAGATAAAATTTAACGCAAAGGGATCATCCTGCTTAACGGAAAAGCACTGACAGAACACCTTAAGTCACTTCGTACTCTATGTCGGGATACAGCCTAATCGGTTGTTTCCTTTGATTTTATGGCAAAGAAAGAGGTCAATATTATGGGGAAAGCTTCCTCATCTTTTGGCGTAATTCGCTTCCTGACGGTGCTGTTTGCACTGCTGACGGGCGCATTTATGCTGATTGGCGGCGTTTGGTTAGCCGCCATTGGAGGTTCCTGGTACTACGTTATTGGCGGTGTGATTATGCTGATCACCGCTGTCCTGCTGTGGCGCCGTAGCGGTTCCGCACTGCTGCTGTATGCCCTGTTGCTGCTGGCAACGCTGGTGTGGGGTGTATGGGAAGTCGGCTTCGACTTCTGGGCGCTGGCCCCACGTACCGACGTGCTGGTGATCTTCGGTATCTGGCTGATTCTGCCGTTTGTGTATCGCGGCCTGAATCATGCGGGTAAAGGTGCGCTGGGTGCGATGGCCGTTGCGCTGGTAGCCAGCGTACTGGTGCTGGCGTGGGCAGTATTCCACGATCCGCAGGAGCTGAATGGCAACCTGCCGGAAGCCGCTAACGTCCCGCAGGCCCAGCCGCTGAGTAACATCAACGATGCTGACTGGCCAGCCTATGCGCGTGACCAGCAGGGCACCCGCTTCTCGCCGCTGAAGCAGATCAACACCAGCAACGTGAAAGAGTTGCAGGTTGCCTGGCAGTTCCAGACCGGCGATCTCAAAACCGCCAACGATCCGGGTGAAATCACTGACGAAGTGACGCCGATTAAAATCCGCGACACGCTGTACCTTTGCTCGCCACACCAGATTTTGTTTGCGCTGGATGCGACGACCGGTAAGCAGAAGTGGAAATTCGATCCAGGCCTGAAGCCGAATCCTACCTTCCAGCACGTGACCTGCCGCGGTGTTTCATACCATGAAGTGCCTGCCGCTGCCGATGCCGCCAACAGCCAGCCTGCGCTGTGCTCACGCCGCATCTACCTGCCAGTGAACGACGGTCGTCTGTTCGCGCTGGATGCCGATACCGGTGCCCGTTGCCCATCCTTTGGCAACAACGGTGAGCTGGATCTGCAGCACAAGCAGCCGGTACAGACGCCAGGCCAGTATGAGCCTACGTCACCGCCGGTTATCACTGACACCACCATCGTCATTGCTGGTGCGGTCACCGATAACTACTCTACCCGTGAGCCGTCTGGTGCCATCCGTGGCTTCGACGTCAACACTGGTAAACTGCTGTGGGTGTTCGACCCGGGCGCGAAAGATCCTAACGCGATTCCGGCTGATGAACACACCTTCACCATGAACTCGCCGAACTCGTGGGCGCCGGCGGTATACGATCCAAAACTGGATACCGTTTACCTGCCAATGGGCGTTTCCACCCCGGATATCTGGGGCGGTAACCGCACACCAGAGCAGGAGCGCTACGCGAGCAGCGTTCTGGCGCTGAACGCCACCACCGGTAAGCTGGTGTGGTCGTATCAGACCGTGCACCACGATCTGTGGGATATGGACCTGCCGTCACAGCCGACGCTGGCCGATATCACGGACAAAGATGGCAACACCGTACCGGTGATTTATGCCCCGGCGAAAACCGGTAACATCTTTGTGCTGGATCGCCGTACCGGTAAGCCGGTCGTGCCTGCACCGGAGACGCCGGTACCGCAGGGCGCGGCGAAAGGTGACCACGTGGCACCGACCCAGCCGTACTCCGAACTGACCTTCCGTCCGAAACAGAATCTGACGGACAAGGACATGTGGGGCGCGACGATGTATGACCAGCTGGTGTGCCGCGTGATCTTCAAGCGTCTGCGCTACGAAGGTCCGTTCACGCCGCCGTCTGAGCAGGGTACGCTGGTGTTCCCGGGCAACCTTGGTATGTTCGAGTGGGGCGGCATCGCGGTTGATCCACATCGTCAGATCGCCATCGCTAACCCAATGGCGCTGCCGTTTGTTTCTAAGCTGATTCCGCGCGGTCCGGGCAACCCGATTGAACCACCGCAGGGCGCAGAAGGCGGTTCCGGTACTGAAACCGGCATTCAGCCGCAGTACGGTGTGCCGTTTGGCGTCGAGCTGAACCCGTTCCTGTCGCCGTTTGGTCTGCCGTGTAAACAGCCGGCCTGGGGTTACGTTTCAGCGATCGACCTGAAGACCAACGAAACCGTGTGGAAGAAACGTATCGGTACCGTTCGCGATAGCGCACCGGTTCCGCTGCCGTTCAAAATGGGTATGCCAATGCTGGGTGGCCCAATCACCACCGCCGGTAACGTGTTCTTCATCGGCGCGACCGCAGATAACTACCTGCGCGCGTTCGATACCAACACCGGTGAGATGCTGTGGCAGGCTCGTCTGCCAGCGGGTGGCCAGGCTACGCCGATGACCTATGAAGTGAATGGCAAGCAGTACGTTGTCATCGCGGCCGGTGGTCACGGTTCGTTTGGTACCAAGCTGGGCGATTACGTGATTGCCTATGCGCTGCCAGATACGAAGTAATTTTTCGCACTGAAGTAAAAAAGCGGGCAATGCCCGCTTTTTTTTATATGCCGATCGGCATTACGCTCGATCCTGCGGTTGAGGTTTACGCAGCACCCGCGCATTCAGCAGCGCGCACAGCGCCATAATCACACAGGTGGCGAGAAACACCGGGCGCATGCCAAATGCGCCGCCGATAAAGCCACCGAACAGCGGGCCGCTCACCTGGCCGACATACTGGGCTGAGGTCGCATAGCCCAGCATTTTCCCGACCTGCCGCTGCGGCACATTATGACGAATCAACGCCGTCACGCAGGGCATCAGGCCGCCCAGCGCCATCCCCATCAGGAAACGCAGCAGCACCAGCTGCCACGCCGCGCTAATAAATGCCTGCGGAATCAGCAGCAGCGCGCAGACCAGCAGGCCATAAATCAGCACGCGCGCATGTCCGATGCGATCGGCCAGCCGGCCAAGGCGCGGCGCGGAGAGAATGCTGCCCAGCGCGGCGGCCGCCATAACCAGCCCGGCCGTCACCGTCACCGCGTGATCGCCGTGAACAAACTGCGCGATATACAGCGTGATAATCGGCTCAATCGACATATTGGCAAAAATCAGCAGCATGCCCGACAGCCACATCAGTCGCACCACTGGCCGGTTGATCGACGCCTCCGGCTCATCACCCTCCCCGGCTGCGGCTTTCTTCGCCGCACGTGGCGCTTCTTTCAGCAGAAAAGTGGTGGCGAGAAACGCGAGAAAAATCACCGCACCGGTGAGCCAGAAAGTGTGGCGGATACCGATCAGCGGTGGCAGCACGCCGCCCAGCAGCGGGCCGACCACATTCCCGGCCATGATGCCGGAGGACAGTACGCCCAGCGCCCAGCCGGTCTGCGCTTTCGGCGTTTGCGCAGCCACCACAATGGTGGAGCCCGACGCATAGCCGCCGAGCAGGCCGGCCAGCAGGCGCAGCGCCACCAGCTGCCACGGCGCGGTGGCCATACCAATCAGCGACATGGCGACGGCCATTCCGAGGCTGGCGCGGATCAGCATCAGCTTGCGGCCATAGCGATCCGCCAGTTTGCCCCACAGCGGTGCCGTCAGCGCCGCGCTGAGAAAAGTGGCACCGTAGGCGGCGCCTGACCAGCGCGCAATCGCAGCCGGTTCCTGCACGCCCAGCTGCTGCACGTAGAGGGGCAGAAAGGGCAGCAGCAGGGTCATGGCGACGATAGTGCTGAACGAACCCAGCACGCAAACCCACAAATTGCGCCGCCAGTGTTGCTGCTCAGGTGCTAACGCGATAGAAGGGTGCGACATAGTGATATCCCTGTTTTTGGCTTTTTTAGCAGGCTATCAGCGGTAGCACACAGAAAACAGGGAGAAGCGGATATTTGCCAGCCAGCGCGCTATTGTTGCCAGAAAACAACAATCACGGCGCACCCAGCGTAGTGATCAGCGCGTCGCAGAGCAAGGTGACCGGTGACGAGGGCTGCGGCTGCTCTTTCAGCAGCAGGTAACTGTGCAGGCGATCCATCTGCCATTCCGGCAGCACCTGCTGAATCTCGCCGCGCGCCAGCGCCTCCTGCGTCATATAGGCGGGCAGATACGCCACGCCGGTTCCGGCCAGGGCCGCATTGAGCAGCGCCATGCTGTTATTCGCGCGAAAGCGGCTGTGCACATCCAGCGCCAGGCGCTGCTTATCACGGCGAAACGGCAACGCCGCCGTGTGTGCCGGGCCGTGAAACAGCAGCAGATCGTGGCGCATCAGACGTTCAGGATGATCGATGGCCGGATGCGCGGCCAGATACGCTGGCGACGCATACAGTCCCCAGTCAATGCTGCTCAGCTCGCGGTAGTTCGCCACCTCCGGCGCACGTGCGCGGATCACAATCGCCACGTCCGCACTGGGCTGCGGATCGTCGCTGGTGGTCAGTTCGAGATCGACGTTGATGTGAATGTGACGGCGGATAAAGGTATTCAGCGTCGGCACCACGCACTGGCAGCCGAAGGTGATCGGCGCCTGCAGCCGCACGTTGCCGGCAGGCTGCTGATGCACCTGCTGCACAAACGCGTCGGCGCGATGCATCTCTTCCAGCATGCGGGTGCAGAACGGATAGTAAGCCTGACCCAGCTCGGTCAGCGCCACTTTGCGCGTGGTTCGCTGCAGCAGTTTGATACCCAGCCGCACCTCCAGCCGGGCAATTTCGCGGCTGACGTGCGATTTTGATACCCCCAGCGTACGGGCCGCTTCGCTGAAACTTTGCCGCTCAACGACGCGTGCAAACAGCATCATGGCGGTGAGATTATCGCTGTTGTCCATGTTCTCTGGCTGATTCGAAAGAGTGAGAACCGCAGCTTAAAAGCAAAAACGCGAATGCGCACCCGATTTCCCGTTACGCAGCGGCCACGGGAAATCGGGCGAGGGATGTCACACCGCCACCGCTAACGGAAACAGCAGGCGATCCGGCTCGACGCGACGCTGACGCCGCAGCTGGCCTGGCGTGACGCGAAAATAATTTTTAAAGGTGCGGGTGTAAGCCTGTTGGGTATCAAAGCCGTAGCTCATCGCCACCTGCAGAATCGCCTCATCACTGTTGATCAGCGTGAGCGCTGACTCAGTCAGCCGGCGCTGGCGAATGTATTCTGCCAGTGAAAAACCGGTGTGCTGACGGAACAGACGTTGCAGATGCCAGCGGGAATATCCCGAGCGGCGTGCTACTTCATCCAGATGCAGATCGTGCCCTAAATTTTTTTCAATCCACTCCAGCAAACTACGGATAAATTCGCGCTGATTCATGACTTCCTCCGGCGTCGGTAAAATGTCCAGTGACGTCACTGTAGCGCGTTAAATTTATCCCTTAATTAGCAGAAAATTAGCGCAGAATTAGCAAGCAAAAAAACGGCTTTCCCGACGAAACAGCGCGCCAGGTTAATTCTGCGCTAATTATCGGGCGCTACACTGCGACAAGTTATTCAGGAGGGCATCATGCGTGTGCTGCTGGTAGAAGATGATGAAATGATCGGCGCCAACCTGCAGCAGGCGCTGGAGGCCGCCGGCTGGTCGGTGGACTGGGTGCGTGACGGCGTATTTGCCAGCAACGCCTGGCAGGAAGGCGGTTATACCTGCGTCCTGCTCGATCTCGGTTTACCGCGTGAAGATGGCATCAATGTGCTGCGCCGTGCGCGCACGCGCGGTGACATGACGCCGGTGCTGGTGCTGACCGCGCGTGATACCGTGCAGCAGCGCATCCAGGGCCTGGACAGCGGCGCCGATGACTACTTACTCAAACCCTTTGATCTGCAAGAGGTTCTGGCGCGTATGCGAGCCATCACCCGACGCCGCCACGGTGCGGCGGACTCCCTGCTGGGCAACGGCGACGTGCAGCTCGATATGATGACGCGTGAAGTGCTGTACAAAGGCCAGCGCGAGCAGCTAACCGCACGTGAATACGCCCTGCTCTATGCGCTGCTGGAACGCCCGGGCGCGATCCTGTCGCGTGAGCAGTTAGAAAACCGCATCTACGGCTGGGGCGAAGAGGTCACCAGCAACGCCGTGGACGTGCTGATTCACGGCATGCGGCGCAAACTCGATAACGAAGTGATTCGCAACGTGCGCGGTCTGGGCTGGCGGGTGCCGGCAATATGAGATCTTTTACGTTTATGCGGTCGCTGCGCAACAAACTGCTGGCCACGCTGGTGCTGCTGCATCTGGCGATGATCGGCGGTGTCACCTGGTATTTCTACCACTGCTATGGCGACATGATGGGCACCATGAAGGACGACCAGCTCGCCAAAATTGCCGATGCCTGGTCAAGCAGCCAGCGTATGCCAGCGCTGATGCCGATGGTGATGCAGCAGGAGAAGCTGAAAAGCACCTATATCGTTCAGCTGTGGGACACCCGTAACCATCTGCGTGCCAGTTCCTGGCCGGCGCTGCATGCGCCACTGCAGAGCAAGAAGGGCTGGTCGGATTTAAAAGTCGGCGACTGCGGCGATGACTGCCAGTGGCGCGTCTATACCCGACCCGGCGAGCTGGGCAGTGAGATCGGCAACATTCAGGTATTGCACAATGTCGGCTACATGAAGAGCCTGATGGTGAAACGCGTGCTGTCGGCCATCATTCCGCTGATCCTGATGATGCCGCTGTCGCTACTGGTGATCTGGCTGGTGGTGCGGGCTATTACGCGCGATTTGCGCGTGGCATCGCGCCAGATTGCCGCGCAGGAAACCCTGCATCCGCATAGCGTATCGCCGGACGGTCTGCCGGACGAAGTGCTGCCGCTGGTCGATGCCTATAACTCGCTACTGGATAAACTACGCGCGGCCTGGTCGTCACAGCGCCAGTTCCTTGAGGATGCCGCGCATGAACTGCGCACGCCGGTCACCGCCGTCACGTTACAGCTGGAGAACCTGCGTCAGCACATCCTGCCGGGCGAAGCCAGCCGCCAGTTTGATCAGCTGGAAGCGGGTGTGACGCGCACGCGCCATCTGGTGACGCAGTTGCTGAATATCTCACGCCAGGAGGATCAGTCCGTGGTCGCCAGCGTCGAGACCATTGAGCTTGATGACCTGCTGAAGGAGAGCATTGAGCAGCTGATGGTGGTGGCGGACAAGCGCGGCATTGATATCGGCTTCAACGGCACCGCGCACTATCGTCTGCACGCCAGCCGCTCCGATCTGCGTAGCCTGTTCGATAACCTGATCGGCAACGCCATGCTGCACACGCCGGAAGGCAGCCTGGTGGATGTGCTACTGCATCGCGTCGGTCATCATACGGTAGTGGATATTGTCGATAACGGCCCCGGCATGCCGGAGTCGTTTATCGAGCGCGCCTTCGATCGCTTTACCCGCTCGCCGGATGTCCAGGCGCAGGGCAGCGGCTTAGGATTGTCGATCGTGCGCAGCGTGGCGCAAAAGCATCAGATGCAGGTGGCACTGTCGAATTGCCTTAACCCGCAGGGTGAGATCTGTGGATTACAGGTAAGAGTGACACTACCGTAAGGTTTGAGCGGGCGCAGCCGCAGGATTAACAGGGCCGTAAACATCAAAGGTTAGAGCTCTATGCATATAGCATGGCAAGACTCATTATTGAGCCTCAGACATGCCGTTTTCCATTCCCTGCACCCAACCATGTCAGAGGTATAAAACATGCGTCTTTTTCCTGACATTGAATATATCATGACTCAATGCCTATAAAATTCATTCACAATGACATGAAAGAAAATTATAGTTTCTTTTTAAACATGAATGCTTTGAAACCCAGCTTCATGGGTGTCATAAAATAAATTATAGGAATGACGACCAGCATCGTAAAAGAATATGACAGAATCTCTGCTTTATCGCCATTGAAAATATAAAAAATCCACACGGAAGTCAAAATAGCAAGCAGGACACAAGAAACGATAAATCGCCCCCTTAACTCTCCAAGCAATGACGGATACGTTGCACCATCTTTCCCCAGATATTGCCGCATCGCGGCAATATCTTTGCCGGTGAAGCCGTTTCTGGCAAGTGTCTCTTCAAATTCGATATTGTTCATTTTGTAGCCTCTTCATTCTGAGAAAGGCTACGTATACGGGGTGTCAGTGACAGACCATATCCAATACAGCCAACAGCCAGAATCACGTGAAAAAGAAGCACTGCGGGTTCTTCCGGGCGGGTGAACACATTCAGTAGGGTCTGCACACCCACGGCAGCGCCGCCAATAATACTCCAGAGCCTCAGCCGTTTCGTCTTATGCAGCAGTTTACCCGCATCTTGCGGCTTAGTTTTATCTCGCTTCATCCTTGTCCTTTCCGTTAACTGGCCGATATGCTGTGACTTAGTGCCTCATAAAACAGGTGATGTCAATAACGGGAAAAATGATCCGCTTATCGGTCAACAGCTCTTCACCCTTTCATACCCATCAAAGTCCGCCTTCGGAGCGGGCTATATGGAAGCGTTAGCTGAAAATTTAAATCAATGCGCGCAGCCATCAGAGTTTAAATAGCTGAATCCTTTATTACAACGCGGACTGGCATCGCTGAGCGCAGAAACTATTTCAGGTCGAGCCAACAGAGTGTCGGTGAAAGCTGGCGTTTAACCCTGTCTGGCAAATCACTGTCGGTCCAACGAAGGCAATTACACCTCTCTCTTCGGGTTCAGACAAGGTTCCGCATAATCCCGACAACGTAAACGGTTGCGGGGTTCCGTTCGTTACACGGCCTTTATGTGATCAAGTTCACATATTTACTGAATCGAAATGCAACACTTTTTGACAAACGTGATCAAAATCTATTTTCTATCGCTCTGTTACAGGCACATTACGCGGGCCTGAAAATCCGGCGCGTCAGACCGGCGACAACAGCACACTGCCCATCCCCTGGGATCGATTTCACCCGATCGCAGCATTTGCGCGGCGATCACGAGCAAGTGGTTAAAAAATAATGAAATTTAAAACGTTGATAGCAGGGGCCTTACTGGCCAGTAGCTGGACCGGCGCCGCACAGGCGGCGGAAAGCGATCCGCAGTACCTTTCTGACTGGTGGCATCAGAGCGTGAACGTGGTAGGCAGTTATCACACCCGCTTCGGACCCCAGTTCAACAATGATGTGTACCTCGAATACGAAGCCTTTACTAAAAAGGACTGGTTTGATTTCTACGGCTACCTTGACCTGACCAACTTCTTTGGCGTGGGTAACAGCAATGCCAACGGTATTTTTGACCACGGTTCGCCGATGTTCATGGAAATTGAGCCACGCTTCTCCATTGATAAGCTGACCGGCACCAGCCTGGCGTTTGGACCGTTTAAAGAGTGGTACTTCGCCAACAACTACATCTACGACATGGGTCGCAACAGCGACAGCCGTCAGAACACCTGGTACATGGGTCTGGGTACTGACATCGATACCCATAGCGATATCGGCCTGTCTCTGAACGTGTACGCGAAATACCAGTGGGAAAACTACGGTGCGGCGAACGAAAACAGCTGGGATGGTTATCGCTTCAAGGTGAAATACTTTGTGCCGATCACTGATCTGTGGGGCGGCAAGCTGAGCTACATCGGTTTCACCAACTTTGACTGGGGCTCCGATCTGCGTGACAAATCTGACCGCTCACGCACCAGCAACTCAATTGCCTCCAGCCACATTCTGTCGCTGAACTACGATCACTGGCATGTCTCTACCGTGGCGCGTTACTTCCACAACGGCGGCCAGTGGGCTGATGGCCAGGAGCTAAACTTCGGCAACGGTCCGTTTGAAGTGAAATCAACCGGCTGGGGTTACTACCTGGTGGTGGGTTACAACTTCTAAACCGCTTCCGGCGTGGCCGCCTGCGATCGCGGCCACGCCAGTCGGTTACGCCTGTGGCTTCACCACGTTGATGCGCCATGGGATGCCAAACTTATCGATAAACATCCCGAAGCCGTTCGACCAGAAGGTTTTCTGCCATTCAGTGGTCACTTTGCCGCCCGCAGAGAGCTTATCAAACCAGGCTTTACCCTCCGCTTCATCTGGCGTGGCCAGGCTCACCGCATAACCGGCATGCTCGGACGCCGGTGGCTGGGCGGTATTGCCATCACTCAGCATCAGCTCGCCCTGACCAATGCGCAGATGCGCATGCATAATCTTTTCCGGCGGCAGCGGCGGCGCCGACCGATCGCCCACCTGCTCGCCCTGCTCCGGCATATCGCCAAACGTCATTTTTTGCAGAATTTCGCCGCCGGTGACCTCCAGATAGAAGGCAATGGCTTCTTCACAGCGGCCGTAGAGAAATAAATAAGGACTCACCTGCATCGTAACCTCCGTTGAGAGTGCGTTAACGCGTGTCGTACACCTAAAGTGTAGACGATGCAGTTTTTCACCCGTCACGGCTGGCAGTAGCGGCGGAACAGCTGCGCCATGTAAGCGCTCATCGGCGTCAGCGCAGTGTCTTTACGCTGAATCAGATAGAAGGTGGCTTTCGGCAGCGGATCGTCGAGATCCAGCGCGATCAGCTGCCCGCCGTGCGTAGGGTCTTCAATCACGTCGCGCGCAATGATGCTGACAAAATCACTCTTTGCCACCAGGCTGGTGCAGGCCATAAAGGTCTCGCAGGTCACCGCGATTTTGGGTGCCATGCCGCGCTCACCGAACAGGTCATGCAGCAGTCGGTAATAACTGCCCTGCGGCGTCGGCATGGTCCAGTCGCAGTGTTGCAACTCGGCCAGCGAGCGCGCATGCGCCATCGGATGCCCTTTACGCATCACCACCTGATACTCGCGCTGCATCAGACGCTCGAAAATCAGCTCCTGATCGAAGTGATGCCGGTCGTAGGTATTGATGGTGAAATCCAGCGCACCCTGCCGCAGTTCATGCACCATCGACACCAGCTGACCCTCAACGATACGCACTTTCACCAGTGGATACTCACGATGAAACTGGGTTATCACCTGCGGCATCACGGTACGCGCAATGCTGCCGCCCACTCCAATATTCACTTTGCCACCGGCCAGACCGAGCCGCTGCTGGATATCCTCCTGCGCCACGCGCAGTTCCTCCAGCACCAGACAGGCATGACGAAAAAAGGTTTCACCGACATCGGTCAGCATCACGCCCTGCTGACGACGCTCGAACAGGCGCGCGCCCAGCGCCAGCTCCAGTTCCTGAATCGCTTTGGTTAATGCCGGCTGTGACAGGCCCGACAGCCGGCTGGCGGCGCGAATACTGCCCTGGCGCGCCACGTCAACAAAGGCGCGCAGCTGATGAAGTTTGAGATTGGCCGCCATGATCAGGTGATAACCATTGTCTATCGGTCACAAGATATTCGCATCTTATGCACCCTAATACCATTGTGTAGATTCGGTTGAATGCATAAAAAACCAACACTAAGGAACAGCCGATGAACACCCTTTCCGACCTCGTCAACGCGCGGATACCGCAGATGCAGACATGGCGCCGCGACCTGCACCAGTATGCTGAATCCGGCTGGCTGGAGTTCCGCACCGCCACGCTGGTGGCGGAAGAGCTGCATCGTCTTGGTTATCAGCTGCAGCTGGGCCGTGAGGTGATTGATGCCGATGCGCGCATGGGTCTGCCGTCTGCTGAAGTGCTGGCGCAGCAGGAAGCGCGGGCGCTGCGGCAGGGCGCGCTGCCACAGTGGCTGCCCCACTTCTCCGGCGGTTTCTGCGGCGTGGTGGCAACGCTGGACACCGGACGTCCCGGTCCGGTGATGGGCTTTCGTGTTGATATGGACGCGCTCGACCAGACGGAAAGCGCCGCCGCCGATCACCTGCCGACGCGCGAAGGCTTCGCCTCGTGCAATCCCGGCATGATGCACGCCTGCGGCCACGATGGTCACACCACCATAGGTCTGGCGCTGGCGGGCGTGCTGATGGCGATGAAGCACCAGCTTAGCGGTCGCATAAAACTCATTTTTCAGCCGGCGGAAGAAGGCGTACGCGGTGCCAAAGCCATGGTGGCCGCGGGCGTGCTTGATGATGTCGATCTGTTCACCGCCATTCACCTTGGCACCGGCGTGCCGCCCGGCGAGATCGTCTGCGGCAGCGACAGCTTTCTCGCCACGACCAAACTGGACGTGCGTTTTACCGGGGTCGGCGCGCATGCCGGTGGCAAACCGGAAGAGGGACGCAACGCGTTGCTGGCGGCGGCGCAGGCCACGCTGGCGCTGCACACTCTGCCGCAGCACAGCGGCGGCGTGGCGCGCGTTAACGTTGGTGTCTTACAGGCCGGCAGCGGACGCAACGTAGTGCCGGATGTTGCCCTGATGAAGGTGGAAACGCGCGGCGCGAGTAATCAGGTTAATGACGACATCTATCAGCAGGCGCTGCGCGTGATTGCCGGTGCCGCGGCGATGTACGGCGTTGAGCACGAGGTCACGCTGATGGGCGGTGCACGCAGCTGCACGCCGAGCCCGGCGTGGGTCAGTTTTATCCATCAGCAGGCCGAAGCGCTGGGTCTGTTCAGTTCGGTGATAGACAGCAAACAGCAGGCGGCCGGTTCCGAAGATGCCACCTACATGATGGAGCGCGTGCAGCAGCGCGGCGGCCAGGCGTCTTACGTTATCTTCGGCTGCGATCTGGCGGCGGGCCATCACAATGCGCGGTTCGACTTTGATGAAGCGGTGATGGCCACCGCCGTGCAGATGCTGGCTACGCTGGCGCTTAACCAGACGCAATTCGGCGGTGCCCGATGAGCGCACACGACTTCATCGATCGCTACATCGACCAGCATCAGGCGCGTTTCAGTGCCCTCAGCGATGCCATCTGGGACGTGCCGGAAACCCGTTTCGAAGAGACGCAATCGTCTGAGCTGCTGGCCGATGCGCTGGCGCAGGAGGGGTTTGAGGTTGAGCGCGGCGTCGGCGGTCTCGACACCGCATTTATCGCCTCAATCGGCCACGGCCAGCCGGTGATCGCCATCCTCGGCGAGTTTGATGCGTTGGCCGGCCTGAGCCAGCAGGCGGGCTGCGCCACACCCAGCCCGCTGGTGGAAAACGGCAACGGTCACGGCTGCGGCCACAACCTGCTCGGTACCGCCGGCCTGGCCGCCGCTTTCGCCATCAAAGCCTGGTGGGCAGAACAGGGCGGACGCGGCACGCTGCGCTTTTACGGCTGCCCTGGCGAGGAGGGCGGCTCGGGTAAAACCTTTATGGTGCGCGAGGGGCTGTTTGATGATGTCGATGCTGCCGTGACCTGGCACCCGGAAGGCTTCAGCGGCATGTTCAACCTCAGCACCCTCGCCAATATTCAGGCGGCGTTTCACTTCAAAGGTGTGGCTGCGCATGCCGCTAACTCGCCGCATCTCGGGCGCAGCGCGCTGGACGCGGTGACGCTGATGAACACCGGCGCGAATTTTCTGCGCGAGCACATCGTGCAGGAGGCGCGCCTGCACTATGCGGTCACCCAGACCGGCGGCGTATCGCCCAACGTGGTGCAGGCCGATGCCGAAGTGCTGTACCTGATTCGCGCGCCGCAGCTCGACCAGGCGCAGGATATCTATCAGCGCGTGATTAACATCGCCAAAGGCGCGGCGCTGATGACTGACACGCAAATGACGGTGCGCTTTGATAAGGCCTGCTCCAACTATGTGCCGAACCGCGCGCTTGAGGCGGTAATGGAACGCAATTTGCAGCATTTTGGTCTGCCGGACTACAGCACGCAGGAACAGGCGTTTGCGGCACAGATCCGCGCCACGCTGAGTAAAGACGATCTGCGTAACGCGCGACTGAATGCGGCGCGCACCGGCGGCGAAGCGGGTATCGCCTGGGCTGAAGCGCTGGGCGATAAAGTGCTGATGGACGAGGTAGCGCCCTATGCGGTCACGCGCGAGTTTCTGTACGGCTCAACCGACGTCGGCGATGTCAGCTGGGTGACGCCGACAGCGCAGTGTTTTGCGCCCTGCTTTGCCTTTGGCACGCCGCTGCACACCTGGCAGCTGGTGGCGCAGGGACGCACATCGATTGCCCACAAAGGGATGTGCCTCGCCGCCAAAGTGCTGGCCGCCACCGCGCTGACGCTGCTGCAGGATGATGCCGCGCTGGCGCGCTGTCGTGAAGAGTTCGACCGCGTGCGCCGCGAGCAGCCGTACGTGTGCCCGATTCCGGCCGGCATGCAGCCATCGACATTAGCATCCTGAGTTCAGCAACGCATTACGCCAGGTGCGCATAAATGCGCACCCTACGAGGGCGTGACCGGTGGTCACCGCTCCTTATCGTGTAGGGTCGCCATTTATGGCGACCTGGTACCAACGCATCACCATTAAAAAAATATAAGCATTACGCAAACATAACTGACAAGACGACTCATGAGGATCTACCGATGGAAGTGATGACCGAAAATCGCAGTCCCGGCAAGCTGTTCAGCTGGATTGAGCGGGTCGGCAACAAAGTGCCGAACCCGTTCTTACTGTTTGTCTACCTGATCGTGGTGCTGATGATCGCCACCGCGCTTCTCAGCAGCCTCGATGTGACTGTTAAAAATCCGGCCAATGGCGAACTGGTGCGGGTCAATAACCTGCTCAGCGTGGCGGGCATTCAGTGGATCCTGCCCAACATCATCAAAAACTTCAGCGGTTTCACCCCACTGGGCTCCATTCTGGCGCTGGTGATCGGGGCCGGGCTGGCGGAAAAAGTCGGGCTACTGCAGTCGCTGATGGTGAAAATGGCGTCGCGCGTCAGCCGTCGCTACGCCAGCTATATGGTGCTGTTTATCGCGTTCTTCAGCCATATCTCTTCCGATGCGGCACTGGTGGTGATGCCGCCGCTCGGCGCGCTGATCTTCCTTGCCGTCGGGCGTCATCCGGTGGCGGGTCTGCTGGCGGCGATTGCCGGCGTCGCGTCGGGTTTTACCGCGAATCTGCTGATCGTCACCACCGACGTACTGCTCTCCGGCATCAGTACAGAGGCCGCCAAAGCGGTCAGCGACACGGTCCACGTCAGCGTGATCGATAACTGGTTCTTTATGGCCAGCTCGGTCATCGTGCTGACCGTGGCCGGCGCGCTGCTGACCGATAAATTTGTCGAGCCGCGCCTGCCCGTCTGGAACAGCGGCCACCACGATCGCCTGCCACCGCTGACGGCGCAGGAGAATCGCGGCCTGAAGGCGGCCGGTCTCGCCGCGCTGGTGTTCATCGGCGTGATGGCGCTGCTGGTGGTGCCGGAGCATGCGCCGTTGCGCAACCCGAAAACCGGCGGCATCATCCCTTCGCCGTTTATTCAGGGCATCGTGCCGATCATCATCCTGTTCTTCTTTGTGGTGGCGATTGCCTATGGCGCGGTGACGCAGCAGATTCGCCGCGCTGACGACATCCCCCGACTGCTGGTGGATCCGATGAAGAGCATGGCCGGCTTTATCGTCATGGTGTTTCCGCTGTCGCAGTTCGTGGCGTTCTTCAACTGGAGCAACATGGGCAAGTTTATGGCCATCGGCCTGACCGATATGCTGGAGAGCGCCGGCATCAGCGGTGCGCCGGCCTTTCTCGGCCTGATGTTCCTCTCGGCGTTTCTGTGCATGTTTATCGCCAGCGGCTCGGCGATCTGGTCGATCCTCGCGCCGGTGTTTGTGCCGATGTTTATGCTGCTCGGCTTTCACCCGGCGTTTGCCCAGATGATTTTCCGCATCGCCGATTCCGCCGTGCTGCCGCTGGCGCCGATGTCGCCGTTTCTGCCGCTGTTCCTCGGTTTCCTGCAGCGCTATCAAAAAGACGCGCAGCTCGGCACCTACTATGTGCTGATCTTCCCGTATCCGCTGGTGTTCTTTGTGACGTGGATCGCGCTGCTGCTGGTGTGGTATCTGCTGGGCCTGCCCATCGGTCCGGGCGTTTATCCGCATCTGCCCTGACCTGGCGCCATGGACGGCGTACCGCTTTCTGTGAACTGCAACGCACGTTGCCAAAATGTCACCGCTGCGCCTCTCGGCAACCCCGGACGAATTGATTATTCTGCTATTTCTTCGCTTGCTAACGGTTAATGATTTCTGACAAACCACCACCGGGCGGATCCTGCAAACACCGAGGTAACAATCATAATGACAACCACCTATTCGACAGGGGTGGCGACCGATCGCATCGCGACCGAACGCCAGACGCTGGCCGGGCGCATCGACGCTCTGCCCTCTTCCGCCGGGCTGTGGCGCTTTATTACGCTGCTGGCGCTCGGCGGCTTCTTCGAGCTGTACGATCTGTTTGAAACCGGCTACATCAGCGCCGGGCTGGTCGCCGCAGGCGTGTTCCACACCGGCACCGCGGGCGTGTTTGGTATCGCCGATCAGGCGGCGTTCGCCTCGGCGACCTTTCTCGGCCTGTTTGTCGGTGCCAGCCTGCTGACGCCCTATGCTGACCGCTTCGGCCGTCGCCTGACTTTTATGTGCGCGCTGGCGTGGTACGGTGCGTTCTCACTGCTGATGGCGTTCCAGCACAGCGCGGAGATGATTATTCTGTGCCGCTTCCTGGTCGGCATCGGTCTGGGCGTCGAGCTGGTGACCATCGATACCTATCTGTCGGAGTGGGTGCCGGCCCATCTGCGCAGCCGCGCGTTTGCCTTCTCTTTTTTCGTTCAGTTCCTGTCGGTGCCGACGGTGGCGCTGATGTCATGGTGGCTGGTACCGCAAACCCTGCTCGGCCTCGAAGGCTGGCGCTGGGTCGTAATCGCCGGTGCGCTGTGCTCGCTGGTGATCTGGTTTATCCGGAAAAACCTGCCGGAGTCGGCGCGCTGGCTGGCGCAGCAGGGGCGGCATCAGGACGCGCACCGGGTGCTGAGCGAGATGGAAAAACGCTGCGGCATCGCGCCGGGAGACGATTTCTCTCAGCGTGATGCGGCGGCACAGCTGCCGAAAAAAGGGCGCTTTAGCGAAATCTGGGCACCGGCTTATCGCCAGCGTACGCTGATGCTGGTGGTGATGAACTTCTTCCAGGCAATTGGCTTCTTCGGCTTCGGTAACTGGCTGCCGGCGCTGCTGTCCGGCAAGGGGGCCACCGTTACCCACAGCCTGCTGTACGCCTTTTTCATCACGCTGGCCTATCCGCTCGGCTCGCTGATCTGCAGCCGCTACGCCGACCGGCTGGAAAACAAATGGCAGATCGTTTTTTCATCGCTGATGACGGTGGTGTTCGGCACACTGTTCGCGCTGACCAGCAACCCGCTGCTGATGGTGGTGTGCGGTTTCCTGATCACCTACAGCAACGCCTGGCTGACCTTCAGCTATCACGCGTATCAGACTGAGATCTTCCCGACGCACATTCGTGCGCGCGCCGTGGGCTTCTGCTATTCATTCAGCCGGCTGTCGACCGCTTTCAGCAGTATTCTGATTGGCCTGATTCTGCAGTATGCCGGCAGTCAGGGGGTGATCGTGTTTATCGTGCTGAGCATGCTGATGGTGATGCTGTCGGTCGGGATTTACGGGCCGAAGACGCGGGGACTGGATCTGGAGAACATTTAAACCGGATGGGCGCAGGGTGGGCGGCGGCCGGTTCAGCCCGGCAATGCGCACAATTTGGGGGCGTATCCGCCCCCATCGGTTTTACACCAGCTCGGTTTTTACACCGTCCTGGATCAGCACGTCGGCGTCCACGCCGCTGTGGCTGTAAACCTGATACTTCACGCCAGCCACCGTGGTGCTGCCCTGCTGTTTCACCCAATCGCCCACGTCACCGCCGTCGCCGAGGATGTCATCCAGTTTCACCACGTCCTGCGCATCGCCTTTGATCAGCAACTGGGTTTTGCCGTCTTTCACGAACAGATCCTGACTTCCAACCTGCAGGATATCGTCAACCGTTACGCTCAGGACGTTTTTGCCGTGACCCGTCATATCGATGGTGCTGCACTGCTTGCCCTGCGCCAGCACATCGCTCAGGGAAACGGCGAATTCATCGCCCAGCGTGATGACGGCAGGAACATCAAAGGCGGTGATACCGACATGATCATCATGCATGCCCCATTCAACGTCACTGATGCGCACGCCGCCCGGATTGTTCACCGAATCCACTTCAGCCGGATTGACGCGCACCACAGCTGAACCGATCAGCTTACCGGCCGGGGCGTGGTACTCGACAATGTCGCTTCGCAGGGTGCCCGGATGCGCCTTCAGCTCATAGCTGTGCAGCAATTTACCTTGCGTGTCATAGAAATCGATGTAATTGCCTTTGCTGTGCACATAATCCGATTTCAGCACCACTTTCTCCGCCACGCCGTCGAAATCCAGCTTCATCTGGCCGCCACGGCCAACAATGATTTCGCCATGCTTCAGCGTTTTTTGCTCGCCGCCGATATTCGGTCCTTTAATCAGCGTCATTTTCAGACTGTCATCGATGGTATAACTGACCCCGGTTTTAAAATCGATATAGCGCGGATGACCGTTAGCGTCTTTCACCAGATCAGGTTGTCCACGAACCCGGCTGATTTCTTTAACCCCGATGTTATCGATAGCGAAATCGTTGCCGTTACCGTTATTAACCTCATTGGTTACCGCCACGCGAACCACTTCTGTTTTGCTGGCGGTATACAGTCCGCTGAAATGATTCCAGGCAGCATCCAGCCCCATATTAGGAATTACTTTCTGTCCATTAACATCCAGACCGATTTTTGGATTCAGGCTACCGCCAGGAATACGGTAGCCATCAAAATCGAACTGGTAGGTTTTACCCGCTTCGACCTGAATATAGCGATAAACCACTTCTCCTTTGAACCCGTTGGTGTTTGAACCGTTGGTCATGGAACCCAACTCATAAGAGGAATTGCCTCCACTCCAGCGCTTAACCCCGATGTTGTCATTTTTGTGATACAGACCGCTGGCGATCCAACCCTGCTGGGTACCGTCGTTGAAATTCCACACTAGCCCCTTGTGATCGACCTTCGGCGGATCGACATTGATCTCCAGCAGAAAGGTTGGCGCATTCACATCACGAATGGCGCTATTACTGACCTGAAATTGCGTCAGTCCTTTCCACGGCGAGCGATCGTAAGACTGATAGCTCCAGTTACCCGTAGCATCCGCTGTGACCGAGTCCATTAATACCCAGTGGCCCTCAATATGGCAGCCGAAAATGTACACCACCTTATTGGGTGCAGACGTGCCTTTCAGGGTTGGCGTCATATCATCGGTGATATCACCGCTTTTCAGCTGGCCCTGCTTTGGTCCGTTATCATCCCACGCAGAAATAATCTCCGTCTTGCCGGAGATAATCGTCAGGTCGAAAACGTCGGCGGCGGCGTCACGCACCGGGCTGTCTGAGACCTGGAACTCATATTTGCCAAAGCCGCCGCGTAACGCGCGCACTTCGCTTTGCCAGTGACCATGAGCATCCGCAACGGCGCTGCCGAGCGTCACCCATACCCCGTTCACGTGGCGGGCATAGATATAAACCACGCTGTTTGCTGCAGCATGACCTTTCAGCGTTGGCGTCAGGTCATCAGTGACATCGCCCTGATGCAGCACGCCGGTCTGCGCGCCAAAATTATCCCAGGCAGAAACGATACCGGGTTTTTCCGGCACCATGTTGAGACTGAACACCTCGGCGCTGGTGTCGCGATCGAGGGTTTTGGCAGCCTGAAACTCATAAGTGCCGTATCCCCCGCGCAGCGCACGCACTTCCGTTATCCAGTTGCCCCAGGCATCGGCCTTAACGCTGCCTAACACTACCCAGTGGCCATCAATATGCCGCGCATGGATATACACCATGCTGTTGGCTTCGGCTTTGCCCTGCAGCGTCGGCGCCATGTCATCGGTGGTGGCGCCGTTGATTAATTTGCCCTGCTCGGGCCCGACATTATCGTGTGCCGCGTTGATGGTGGGCTTCAGGCGGGTGCCGTTGTCTGACACATACAGGTCGAACAGCGGCGCAGCGGGATCGCGCGTCGGGCTGTTACTGGCCTGGAAGTGATACGGGCCGGCACCACCATCCAGTCGGGCGATTTCCACCTGCCAGTGGCCAAAGGCATCCGCTTGGGTGCTGCCTTTCAGCCACCAGCTGCCGTTTTCGCGTGTGGCATATACATAGACGATACTGTTGGCTTCCGCCGTGCCTTTGAGCGTGGGGGTGAAGTCATCAGTCAGCGCGCCGTTTTCCAGTTTGCCCTGTGCCGGGCCAAAATTATCCAGCGCATACTCAATCTTCACCGGCGCGGTGGGCACCACCGTATAGGTAAACGGCTCGCTCGCATGGCTCAATTCACCACGGTTATTTTGCGCGCGGGTAGTAATGGTGTTTTCACCGTAGCCCAGCAAATCAACGTTGCTCTCCCAGCGCCACTGCCCGTCAATCACCGGTGCCACGCCGACGCGTACCCCGTTGACGAAGATGATGACGTTTTCTGCGTCCAGCGGCGCGTTGCCGCTCAGGCGCGGGCTGCGATCGTCGCTTTCGCTACCGGCTTTGATCACACCGGTGTTCACCCCTTCATTATCATAGACTTCCAGCAGCTGCGGCTTATCGATGCGCGGCGAATTGACGTAAAGCGTATAGACCGGGGAATCAAAACTGACCTGGCCGAATTTATCGGTGGCGGTGACGTACAGGCGCTGTTCACCGTCACTCAGTTCCGGCGTAATGGTCCACTGGCCGTTTTTCGCCGCCTGCACGCTGCCAATCAGCACGCCGTTGCTGTACAGGCGGACAATGCTGTCCGGCTCGGCATAACCGGAAATGGCTGGCGTTTTATCATCGGTGAAGCCTTTGTTGCCAACCGGGCCCTGCACCGGTCCGAAATCATCCAGTACGCGCATAATTGCCGGCATATCGGGCGGGCTGAGATCGACTTCCAGCCGCGTCTGGAACGGAATCCCGGCGTTGCCGGCCCGGTCGAAAAAGCGGATGGTGAGATTGTGGCTCCCCTCTTCCAGCCGCAGCGGCAGCTGATACTCCCAGCTGCCGTCCGTGTTTACCTGCGTAGTAAACAGCTGGCCGTTAATGGCAAATTCGATATAGCTGACGCTCTTATCTTCAACCACCCCTTTCCAGTATTGATAAGGTGAATTGACGTAGTTCTCCTGCCCCGGTTTGGTCGGGTCGTAATAGCCTACAGACATATGGTCATCCTTTTCGCCAGAGTTAATATCGTTAAAGTAACGCTTAATAAGCGGCAGGGATTTTTAAACGTGGGGGAGAAATCTCTTACAAGAAACGTCTGAAAGGAAAATCTAAGATAATGAATTTTAGTGGGATTTTTCGCACCCTTCAGGCCATGAACCGCGCCATGACCTGAAGGGAATGCTTAAGACAGACTTACTGCTTTTCCAGCACCCGGATATCCGCGCTGCCCTGTTTTGGCTGCACGCTGTCATCCTGGCGCAGTTTCGCCACCTGTTTCGCCGTGACTTTGGTCTGCACGCCGTTGCCCCAGCTGCTGCGGATAAAGTTCACCACATCAGCCACCTGGCTGTCGTTCAGACGCCAGCCAAACGCCGGCATAGTGATCGCGGTCGGTGCGCCTTTCACGCCCGGCAGCGTGCCGCCTACCAGTACGATGTGAATCAGCGACGTCGGATCCTCTGCCATCACCACCGGATTCCCGCGCAGTGCCGGATAGAAGCGTTGATAGCCGCTGCCGTCGGTTTTATGACACGCCGCACAGCTGTCGACATACACGCCGGCACCCGGCTGGCTGTCGTCACCTTTCCACAGCGCCCGGGCCACTGCGTCATCCTCACGGAACACCGCCTGAGACGGATCTTTCGCGCCGAGCGATTTCAGGTAACGGGCAATCGCGCTGATATCCGCATCGCTGAGATACTGCAGGCTGTGCTGCACCACCTCGGTCATGCCACCAAACGCCGCCGTGTGATCGTTACGGCCATAGCGCAGGAACTGCTGCAGATCCGCTTCGCTCCAGCGCCCCAGACCATCGCGATTGTCACCGCGCAGGTTGCTGGCGGTCCAGCCGTCAATCGGCGCGCTGCTGCCGGCAAGGTAATCATTGCCCTGGCCGTTATTCAGCGCCTTCTCCTGCATAGTGAAGCTGCGCGGCGTGTGGCAGGCACCGCAGTGGCCCAGTCCTTCCACCAGATAGCGACCGCGTGCCAGCGCCGGATCTTCCTGCGCGGCCGGCTGGAACGCCTTCACATCTGGCGCAAACAGGCCGCGCCAGATCGCCAGCGGCCAGCGCATCGACAGCGGCCACGGAATGTCGCTCTCTTTGTTAGCCTGCGCCACCGGTGCCACGCCGTGCATGAAGTAGGCATACAGCGCCTTCATGTCGTCATCGCTGACCACCGCATAAGACGGATACGGCATCGCCGGATAGAGCGTGTCGCCGTTTTTCGCCACGCCATGACGCACCGCTTTCTGGAAGTCGTCATAGCTGTAGTCACCAATGCCGGTTGCCTTATCCGGCGTGATATTGGTGGAGTAGATGGTGCCAATCGGCGTCGCCATCGCCAGGCCGCCGGCAAACGGTTTACCGCCTGCGGTGCTGTGGCAGGCGACGCAGTCACCGGCACGCGCCAGATACTCACCGCGCTGCACCAGCGCATCGGCGGCGGTGTCCTCCGCCAGCGCGACGAACGACAGGGTGCCCAGCAACAGTGCTGTTAAACTTTTGATCATCGCCATGTTCCTTATGCCTGTACCAGCGGGCCGGGGTTCTTCAGATACTGTTCACGAATCGCTTTGGCGGACCAGTAGCTCAGCGCCGCCACCATGCCGGTGGGGTTGTAGCCCAGTCCCTGCGGGAAGGCAGAAGCGCCGGCGACAAATACGTTCGGCACATCCCAGCTTTGCAGATAGCGGTTCACCGCGCTGGTTTTAGGATCTTCGCCCATGATGGCACCGCCGCTCATGTGTGTGGTCTGGTACACGGTGGTATCGAAATGGGCACCTGGCCCTTTCGCGCCGCCAATGATCATCTTCGGATTCATCGCTTCGGTGATTTTGCGCATCTTGCCGATCATGAACTGCGCCATTTTGATGTCGTTGTCCTGCCAGTCAAAGGTCATACGCAGCAGCGGCTGACCGTAAGCATCTTTGTAGTTGGGATCGAGATCGAGGTAGTTAGCGCGATACGACTGGTGCGCGCCGTGCGCATCCATCGACACGTGATGGTTATAGGTATCCGCCACCGCCGCTTTCCACTGGCTGCCCCAGTTCGGCGTGCCTGTTGGCGTCGGCAGGCCGGAGATCGGCTTGGTGCCCGCCTGGTTGACCCAGAACGGTGAACCGCCGACAAAGCCGTAAGGACCATGGTCAAAGTTATCGGCGTTGTAATCATCCACCGCCACGCCCGCGCCACCGGCACCGATGAACGGATTGGTGGTGGTGTTTTTATCAAACAGCGCCTTCAGCGTGGAGATGTTCTGGTAGGCAAAGTTACGGCCGACCACACCTTCGTTGCTGATAGGGTTGTACGGCTTGCCGATGCCGGACAGCAGCATCAGGTGCACGTTGTGGAACTGGAAGGCGGAGAGGATCACCAGATCCGCCGGCTGCTCCACTTCACGTCCCTGACCGTCCAGATAGGTGACGCCGGTCGCGCGTTTTTTATCGTCGGTCAGGTTGACGCGCAGCACATACGCGTTGTTGCGCAGCTCAAACTTCGGCTCCTGGCGCAGCGCGGGCAGAATGTTAACGTTAGGCGACGCTTTGGAGTACATGTAGCAGGCGTAGCCGCTGCAGTAGCCGCAGAAGTTGCACGGCCCCATCTGCGCGCCGTAAGTATTAGTGTAAGGACCGGAGGTGTTGGCCGACGGCATATCGTAAGGGTGATAGCCCACCGACTCTGCCGCCTGGGCAAACAGCTGAGCCGACCAGGTGCGCTTCTGCGCGGGCAGCGGGAAGTCGCTGGAGCGATCCGGCGCATACGGGTTGCCGCCTTTCTCTTTGCCCACCACTTTGCCCTTGATTGACCAGGCGCTGCCGGAGGTGCCGAACACTTTTTCCGCCTGATCGAAGAACGGTTCCAGCTCGTCATAGCTGACGCCGAAATCCTGAATAGTCATGCCTTCCGGGATAAAGTTTTTGCCGTAACGCTGCTCGTAGTGACTGCGCAGATTCAGCTCGACCGGGTCGACGCGGAAGTGCACGCCCGACCAGTGCAGGCCGGCGCCGCCGGTGCCGGTGCCCGGCAGGAATGCCGCCAGCTGACGATACGGTACGGCGGTTTGTGAGGCATCGTGACGGATAGTTACGGTGCTTTTTGACAGATCCTGGAACAGCTTTTTGCGGATGTTATACGTCAGTTCATCAATCGACTGTGGATAGGATCCATCCGGATAGGTATCGCGATGCGGCCCGCGCTCCAGCGCCACCACATGCAGACCGGCCTCGGTCAGCTCTTTCGCCATGATCGCCCCGGCCCAGCCGAAACCGACGATCGCCACATCCACTTTTTTTAACGCATTTGCCACGGTTACGCCCTCTCGCCGCGAATATCAACTGACGGGAACGGATAACGTTCGCCGCGCTCTACCCAATCCATAAAGTCGGCGCGTGCGCCAGGGAAGCCGATCAGCTTCCAGCCCACCATGCCCTGATTGCCGCCGTGGATCGGATCGCTGAAGTAGCCCTCGCGGGTGTTTTGCAACAGAAAGGCGAAGAAGGTTTTGGCCGGCACCTGCGGGAATTGCGCGCTGCCGTTTTCGAAGGCGCTCAGCAGCGCGTCCTGCTGCGTGGGCGTCAGCTCAGCAAATACCTTGCCGTGCTGCTGTTTGCTCCAGCCATCGGCATCGGACAGGCCGAGACGGTAGATCTGCTGCGGCACCAGCGGCAGCTGATAGCCGAGCTCTTTTGGCAGATCCGGATTGAACGGTCCCTGCATATACCAGTTGCTGCCGGTGGCATACGGCGTATTCATCTGGCGATCGATAAACTCCGGTACGCCAGCTTCCAGCGCGCCAGGACCACGTTCATCGTTGGGGATCAGGCGCGCCACGGCGGCTTTGATGAAGGCAAACTCTTCGGCGGTAAACCACACCGGCTGATACTCGCGCGCCTGCTGCGGCGCAGCGGCCGACGACGCTGCCGCACCGGCGGCCATTGGCGCGACCAGTGCACCCATCGCCGTACTGCCTACCGCCATTGCCGGCGCCAGGGTGATGGTTCTCAGCAGGAAATCCCGGCGAGTGTGACCCTTTTTTTCTTCTGACATGACATTGCCTCATTACCGCATATAATGCGGCATGAAAGTTAAGTAGTTGCGTTGTAATGATTTTTATTGGCGTTTTAAGGGATACAGCAAGACTGTTACCGGTAACAGTCGGCGTAGTGTAACACCATCGCCGTTAATAATTTAGTTTCCCGAAACAAATGAGCACAAAAAACTTAACAACTAACTCTGCCGCTTTACATAAATGCGGCGATGCTGTCATCGTCGGATACAACCGACAACAGACAGATAAATGCCGGAAGCGGTATAAAGAGTACACACAACAGCGGAGTGCCTATGTTTAAGTCCTATTTTCCGCGGCCGGCGCTGTTTTTCAGCTCGGCCGCGATTTGGAGCCTGATTGCCATTTTTGCCTGGTTTGGCTTTTTCAATGATTTTCCGGCGCGCTTTCCCGCTTTGCAGGCGGCGATGCAGCAGCCGCTGCCGACCAACGCCAGCCGCTTTATCCACGCCAGCCAGCTGTGGTTTTATGCCTATTACTGGATCATGGGCGGCGCCTTTGCGCTGGTGTGGCGCATCATCGACAACCATCCGTGGCAGCGCTGGTCGGTATGGGGATCGTTACTGATTATCTTTGTCACCTGGTTTGGCGTGCAGGTTGGCGTCGGCGTTAACGCCTGGTATGGTCCGTTTTACGACATGATTCAGCAGGCGCTGACCAAAGCCGGCTCGGTGAGCATCAATCAGTTCTATGTGCAGGTGCTGGCGTTTCTCGGCATTGCGCTGATTGCGGTAGTGATCGGCGTGATGAACTCGTTTTTCGTCAGCCACTGGGTGTTCCGCTGGCGTACCGCGATGAACAACTACTACATGCATAACTGGCAGCGCCTGCGTCTGGTAGAAGGTGCCGCACAGCGTGTGCAGGAAGACACCATGCGCTTCGCCAGTACGCTGCAGGACTGGGGCATTAGCTTTATTCAGGCCATCATGACACTGGTGGCGTTTCTGCCGGTGCTGGTGACGCTATCGCATCACGTGAAAGAAGTGCCGATCCTCGGCAATATCCCTTATGCGCTGGTGATCGCCGCGCTGCTGTGGTCGCTGTTTGGTACCGCGCTGCTGGCGCTGGTGGGGATTAAACTGCCGGGGCTGGAGTTCCGCAATCAGCGTGTGGAAGCCGCGTACCGTAAAGAACTGGTGTACGGCGAGGACGATCCGCAGCGCGCCGCGCCGCCTACGGTGCAGGAGCTGTTCAGCCGCGTGCGTCACAACTATTTCCGCCTCTATTTCCACTATCTCTATTTCAACATCACGCGCATTCTCTATCTGCAGGTGGACAATGTGTTCGGGCTGTTCGTGCTGTTCCCTTCGATTGTTGCGGGCACCATCACGCTGGGGCTACTTAACCAGATCACCAACGTGTTCGATCAGGTGCGCTCCTCCTTCCAGTATCTGATCACCTCGTGGTCCACGCTGATTACGCTGATGTCGATCTACAAACGTCTGCGCAGCTTCGAGCAGATTCTGCAGGATATTCCGCACGACGAGATGCTGCGCGAAGCCTCGGAGTAAGCGGAAAAGGCTCAGGGGCAGGAGCGCGCGCTGTACGCCGACATCGCTCCGGACAGTCCCCTCTCCCGCCCGCGGGAAAGGATTAGGGTGAGGGCCGGGTGCAGAACCGCGCTGTACTCCGGCATCGCTCAGAACAGTTCCCTCTCCCGCCCGCGGGAGAGGATTAGGGTGAGGGCCGGGTGCAGAACCGCACTGTACTTCGACATCACTCCGGACAGTCCCCTCTCCCGCCCGCGGGAGAGGGTTAGGGTGAGGGCGAACCCCGCACCCATCCGCCCCATCCTCAGCCCGCCAGCACCGCAAACACCCTCTCGATGGCGTACGCGCCCGGATCCTTCACGCCATCCAGGCTCTGCTGATTGAGATAAGCCGAACGACCTGCCTTCGCACTCTGCATCTGCGCCGTCGCGTCGGCACCCTGTTGCGCAGCGGCCGCCGCCGCAGCCAGCGACTCTCCGGCCGCTAACGCCTCCAGTGCCGGCTGTAGCGCATCCACCAAGGTGCGATGTCCCGGCTGCGCGCCGCCGTAGTGCTTCATCCGTTCCAGCCCGTGCATCAGCGCCTGCGGCAGCGTGCTGCCCTCCTCCAGCTGCTGTCCGGCCGAAGTAAACAGAATCGACATCAGCACGCCGCTCGATCCGCCCATCACCGTCGCCAGCTGTTCGCCTACCAGCGCCAGCAGCGTAGGCAACTCATCCAGCGGTAGCTGCTGTTCACGCAGGCCGCGCTGGATTTTCTTCGCGCCGGCGGCAAAGGTCGAGCCAGTATCGCCATCGCCGACTTTGGCGTCCAGCGCATTCAGCTCGCTCTCCAGATCGATCAGCGTCTGCGTCACGCGCTCAACCACCTGCGCCACTTCAGCGTTATCAGAAGGATCGAAATCCAGCACGCTGCCGATGCGTTCAGCGCGCTGCAGGCTGATGGGCGCAAAGTCGTACATCGGCGTCCAGCCCAGCACCTGCACCGGCGCATGCAGCGCCTCGAAAAACGCCTCTTCCAGCGCCAGCAGCGTCAGCGAAAACCCTTTCATATCCAGCGCGCTGACCAGGGTTGCCGGGCCAATTAAATGAGTGACGCGTGCCGCCAGCGGCGACTGCAGTACCTCGCGCGTGAGCAGCGCCAGCTCCAGCTGGGAAAAGCCGCCGAGATTGTTGATCATCAACAGCGCCTGTTTGCCGTCGGGCAGCGCCTGCGCCAGCTGATCGGTCATGATGCTGGTAATTTTGCGGCTGTTTTGCGTGTCCAGCGTGATTACGCCCGGCTCACCGTGAATGCCCATCCCCAGCTCGCTGTGACCGGCTGCCACACGATCGTCGCGCTTTTCACCCGGAATGTGACAGGTGGCAAACGCCAGGCCGATGGAGGACGTGGCGTCGATGGTGCGCTGCGCCAGCGCTTTAACCTCGTCGAGCGATTGGCCGTGCTCCGCAGCGTAGCCGGCGATTTTGTGCACCAGCACGGTGCCGGCAATGCCGCGCGGCTGCGGATTTTCCGGCAGCGCGATATCGTCCTGCACCATCACCAGCTCCACCTTGTAACCAAGATTTTTCGCCTTCTCCGCTGCGAGGCCAAAGTTGAGGCGGTCACCGGTGTAGTTCTTCACAATCAGCAGACAGCCCGCCTCACCAGTGACGTTAACGATGGCGTTCAGCACCGCATCAACGCTCGGCGAGGCGAAGATATCGCCGCACACCGCAGCGGTCAGCATCCCTTTGCCGACAAAGCCCGCGTGCGCCGGTTCATGGCCGGAGCCACCGCCGGAAATCAGTGCGACTTTGCTTTTATCCCAGTCCGAACGCACCACCACGCGAATCTCATCGCCCAGATCGAGACGGGTCAGATTGTGCCACGGTGTGCTGAGTAACACGCCTTCGATCGCTTCGTTCACCAGATCGTTTTTTTCATGCATAAAAAACTGGCTCATTGCACTCTCCCCTTAGGTGTTGTCGTCCTAAAGGTAGCGTAAGCCGGGCGGGAAAGGGGGGATCAAGGCCGGAAATGCAAAGGGCGACACACGTCGCCCCTGAGTTTCGGATAATTACGCCCTACAGCGCGATGCGTAACACGCTGTCCGGGTTTTTTGGCGGTTCCTTGCGTGAGCCCGGCTGCTTGATGCTGACGAACAGCGTGTTGCCATCGGCGGAGAGCGCCAGGCTGTTCGGCAGGCCCGGCGCTTTCACCGTGCGTTTCACTTTATAGCTGCTGGCATCGATGATGCTGATCTCACCGGCTTTACGGTGCGTGACATACAGCTCGTCACGGTCAGCATTGAACAGCACCGCCAGCGATTCCGGTACCTCAATACGCTGAATCACCTGCTGTGTCCGGGTATCCAGCACCAGCACCTGCGGCTGCTTCGCATCGCTGAGGAAAGCGCGGTGGCCTTTGCTATCCAGCGCAATATTCAGGAAAAAGTGCTCTTTATCACCGTCAATTTTCTGGCGCTTTTCAATCGCGTTCAGGCGGGTATTGATGGTGACCAGCTCGCCATCGGCATTGGTGACATACAGTTTCTGCGCGGCGGCATCCAGCGCCAGCCCGGTGCCCATTTTGCCGGTATTCGGGATAGTGCTGATGAGCTGCAGCGTTTTGCCGTCCACCACCCACACCACGCTTTGCGCGCCGAGACCGGTGATGTACACGCGATTGGTTAGCGCATCCGCGACCAGTTCACGCGGCTGCAGCGGACGAACCGTGTCACCGCGCTTGCGGCCATCCAGCACCAGCGTGTTGATCACCTTACCGCTGCTGGCATCCACTGCCGTCAGCGCGCCGTTGACCGTGTTGCCAAAGTACAGCACGTTGGTGTGCTGATTGATGGCGGCACCAAAGGTCTTCAGCTCAGTGCTGATGGTTTGTTTCACCGCCAGATTCTGCGGATCGAGACGGTAAACAGTACCGCCCTGCGGATTGCCGGCGTTTTGCGCCGTGGCGAGGAACAGCGCGTTGTCGCTGTTGCTGAAGGCCAGTTCGTAGGCGCCTTTGGCGATCGGCTGATTGAGCGGCTGCGTTTCCGCCGCCTGCAGTGCACTGCAGGACAGCAGCGCCGTGGCCACCAGTAGCGGACGCAGCGCCCACTGCATTGTTTTATTCGCTTTCATAACTTCTCCATAGCAAAACCACCGCCGTGCGGCAGTGAAATGAAAGCCCGACATTGCAACCAATAGGAAATTCAGCCCGAGGCGAGCCGATAAGGATGTTAGTTTTTGCGAATAATAATCATTTATGCGGAAAAGGGACAGGATTTTATGGCGTTAGCAACGCCGCCAGGGCGCCCGAAGGCACCCTGTCAGCACAGAGGGTAGGGCAAACTTATTGGGTCAGTTCTGCGGTCATGTGAACGCCGTTGTTGAAGTTGGCTTCAGTCACTTTGTAGGAAGCACCAAGTTCCTGGGCTTTAGCAGCGATTTGCGCTTCAGCACCGTCAAGCGTAGAGGCGGTAGCGGTCACGCTTTGCGCGAAGCTGGCAAATGGCAGAACAGAGAGAGCAATAACAGCAGCAAAATTTTTGATGGTTTTCATGGTCATTTCCTTAAAGATGTTTGATTGAATAAGGCGACATCGCCTTGATGTGAGATATAATAGGCCGGCAACCGATCAAAAAAAAGCGCAGAGATTTGCCTAAGTCATTCGAATATTTTGACTATAAAAAGCACATTTAGCGCAACCTGTGCGCAAAGGGTTAAAAAACCACGATTTGAATAAAAGGCAGGATTTATTGCTGCGATTGGTGAGACCAGGCATCGGCGGCAAAAGCGGCGCCGCGGCTCCCCTGAAGCGAGTCGCGGCGCGCCGGATGGCGGTAGACGGATTTAACCGTGATGCCGCACGCGGGTAAAGATGGTGATGGCGGCCAGCAGCATCAGCACGCCGCTGGCGAGGAATACGCCGCCTGCACCCTGCAGATCGAACATCCAGCCACCGGCTGCCGCACCGGCGGTGATCGCCAGCTGAATAGTTGCCACCAGCAGTCCGCCGCCCGATTCGGCGTCGTCCGGTACCGCGCGCGACAGCCAGGTTGACCAGCCAGTCGGCATTGAACCAAACGCCAGCCCCCACAGCGCGACGCCGCTCGCCACCAGCCAGGAGACGTGGCCAAAGCTCACCAGCAGCACCGCCGTCACGCTCATCACCAGCGCCATGCCGGTGAGCGTCAGCGACACGCTGCGCGTCACCAGCCACGCAGCCAGCGAGGTGCCGAAGAAGTTCGCCACGCCGAACGCCAGCAGCACCAGCGACAGCTGATTCACATTCAGCTGCGCGCTGGTTTCCAGGAACGGACGCAGATAGGTAAAGAAGGCGAAATGGCCGGTGAACATCATGATCACCGCCAGCATGCCCCAGCGCATCACGCTCTGGCGCAGCAGGTCCAGCACGCCGCCGCTGCGCGTTTTGTTCTCCGGCGGCATCGACGGCAGGGTGAAGAACTGCCAGAACAGCGCCAGCACGCCCAAAACACCGGTCAGCAGGAAGATATTACGCCAGCCAATCAACCCGCCAAGATAGCTGCCCAGCGGCGCGGCAATGATGGTGGCCAGCGAAATACCGCTGAACACAATCGACAGCGCGCGCGGCACCTGATCGGCGGGCACCAGCCGCATGGTAATGGCGGTCGACAGCGTCCAGAAGCCGCCAATCGCCATGCCGAGCAGCACGCGCGCCAGTAAAATCATCGGCAGATTTTCGGCAAACGCCACCAGCAGCGCCGAGGCGATGAGCAGCAACGTGAACGCCAGCATCACCAGGCGGCGGTCGAGGCGGCGCGTGACGTTACCAATTACCAGGCTGGTCAGCAGCGCCACCAGCGCGGTAACCGTGACCGTCTGGCCCGCCTGCCCTTCGCTGACGCGCAGCGAGTCGGCAATCGGTGTCAGCAAGCTCACCGGCAGAAATTCTGCGGTGATCAGGCCGAAGACGCCAAACGCCATGGCGAACACCGCGCCCCATGCGGGTTTCTCTACCGCAATGCTTGTTTCCACTACTTCAGTATCCAGACTCATCTGCGATCCCCATCACAAAATATCAGGCTGTAAGCATAGAGAGACGATGCAAGACGATCTATGATACAGAAACTTTGTTTTTTGATAATTCGTCTGGATTGTATGAGCCGCTATGAAGATTTGACCAGCGAACTGCTGATGGGCATGCGCCTGTACGGCGTCAAATATCAGCGCATCGCGCTGCATGCGCCGTTTGGCCTGCAATATGATGACGCGCCGGGCAAGGCACAGCTGCACTTTGTTGGCCGCGGCTCGCTGCTGATTCGCTCCGCTTCCGGCACCGTCTATCCGCTGCAGGCGGGCGATGCACTGCTGATTCCGCACGGTAAGCCGCACGCGCTGATCTCCGGCGAAGATGCGGTGTGCGTGCCGATCGCTACCTTTAACAGCAAACCCATCTGCGACAGCGTGTGCGCCATCAACGATGCGCCGGATGCGGATGCCTGCCCGGATGACAGCGATGTGATTTTATTCAGCGCCTGCATGGCGTTTGAGCTGGGCGGCATGCAGCCGCTGGTGCACACCATGCCTGACGTGATGCTGGTCAGCACGCTGCTGGCGCAATACCCGGAAATCCAGCCGATTCTGGATGCCATGGAGCGTGAAACACGTCAGCGCAAAGCGGGCTTTGCCGGCATTTTGTCGCGGCTGGCCGATGTGGTGGCGGCGCAAATTGTGCGGGGCTGGGTGGAGAATGGCTGTGGTCAGGGCAGCGGGCTGGTGCAGGCGCTGCGCGATCCGCGCCTCAGCCTGGCGATGGCGGCCATGCACCGCGCGCCCGGCGAAAACTGGACGGTGGAGCGGCTGGCGCGCGAATCCGGCAGTTCACGTTCGGTGTTTGCCGCGCGTTTTCAAAACGCCACCGGCATGACGCCGCTGCGCTACCTTACCGAACTGCGCATGCGTCTGGCGGTGGAGCGCATAGTTAACGATGGCGAAGCGGTGGAGAGCGTGGCGTTCCACCTCGGTTACGGTTCACTGGCCGCCTTCAGTCGCGCCTTCAAACGCATTGTCGGCACACCGCCCGGCGCACTGCGCGCCGGACGTGAAGCGTCGTGAAACTTAGCGAAACACGCTGATCGCTTCAACCAGCCGGTTGGCCTGATGCGCCATTCGGCCGGAGGCTTCTGCACCTTCCGCCACGCGCGCCGCGTTCTGATGGGTGATGTCGTCGAGATCCTCCACCGCGCTACTGACTTCGCTCAGCGCGATGGATTGTTCGGCCGTCGCCGCGCTGATTTGCGCGATCAGGGCGGTGACATTCTGCACCTGATCGACAATCGCCTGCATCGTGTGGCCGGCCGCATCGGCGTGATCGCTGCCCGACTGCACACGGCCGGCGCTGGTTTCCACCAGGTTTTTGATCTCGCTGGCGGCTTTGGCGCTGCGCTGTGCCAGATTGCGCACCTCACCCGCTACCACCGCAAAGCCTTTACCCTGCTCACCGGCACGTGCCGCTTCCACCGCCGCGTTCAGCGCCAGAATATTGGTCTGGAAAGCGATGCCGTCGATCACGCTGGTGATGTTGGCGATACGCTTCGAGCTGTCGGCAATTTCCGCCATCATGCCGACCATCTCCTGCATCACTTCACCGCCTTTTATCGCCGCTGCGCTGGTGCTGGCCGACAGCGTATTCACTTCGCTGGCAGTTTCCGTGTTGCTTTTGACCGTGGCAGTCATTTCGTTCATGGTCGCCGCCGTTTGCTGCACGTTCGCCGCCGCCTGCTCGGTGCGACGGCTCAGTTCATCATTGCTGCGCGCGATGGCGTCGCTGGCGCTCAGGACGTTGATCGCCTGGCCGCTGACGTCATCCACCAGCCAGCGGAACATCAGGCCCAGCTGGCCGATAGCGCGCTGCGTCATGCCGATCTCATCCACCCGATCTATGTGCTCGACTTTGTGGCTGGCGCCGGTGGCCACGCTCAGCGCCTGACGGCACATGCGCTCCATCGGGCGCGAGATCTGCTGCTCCAGCCACAGGCTGGCCAGCAGCAGCAGCCCGGCCATGCCGCCGCTGAAGCAGCCGATCGCCAGCGGTGCCATGCCCAGCAGCCAGACGCTCAGCACCGACAACGGCAGCAGCGCGATCAGCGTACTGCGGATGCGCCAGCGCAGCGGCAGCGTTTTCAGCACTGAGGTCAGTCGCCGCCAGCCGCTGCCGACAATCAGCCCTTTATGGAAGCGACGCCCTTTGGCACGTCCTTCACGAAAATCACGGTACAGCGCCTCGCACTGACGGACCTCCTCCGACGACGGTTTGGTGCGTACCGACATATAGCCCTGCAGCTTGCCCTCGCGCACCACCGGAATGGCATTGGCGCGCACCCAGTAGTGATCGCCATTCTTGCGCCGGTTTTTGACCAGCGCGGTCCAGGGTTCGCCCTGCTTCAGCGTGCTCCACATATCGGCGAACGCTTCCGGCGGCATATCCGGATGACGCACCATGTTGTGTGGCTGGCCGTTGACCTCCTCCGGGCTGAATCCGCTGACCTCAATAAAGGCGTCGTTGGCGTAGGTGATGTGGCTGTTGAGATCGGTGGTCGACATCAGCGTGGCGCGATCGTCGAAGACGAATTCACGCTGGGTGATGGGCTGGTTATTACGCATGTGTGAGTCCTTGCAAAACGCAGGCTGAAGAGAAATCGATAATACTTTTTTACCTTTTCGGCAGCACAATGGCCTGGCTTTAGCGCGGCTATTTAATTTTTGTTCTTAATAAAGCCGGAGTGCGCGGCGCTTCACAGTTCTGGCCGCGGGCGGGATCGATAAAAAATCATTTAGGGTAAATGAGATCGAGCTTTGGCTGAACGCAGTGTCGGCAGCGGTGCGCATGAATGCGCACCCTACAGAAAAACGTGCCATCACCGCATCCCTGCACATCCCACAGCATGCCCCATTCTTGTAGGGTCGCCGTTCACGGCGACCGCATCCCTGCGCATCCCGCAGCATGCCCCATTTTGTAGGGTCACCGTTCACGGCGACCGCATCCCTGCACATCCCGCAACATGCCCATTCTCGTAGGGTCGCCGTTCACGGCGAACGCATCCCTGCGCATCCCGCAGCATGCCCCATTTTGTAGGGTCGCCGTTCACGGCGACCGCATCCCTGCGCATCCCGCAACATGCCCCATTCTTGTAGGGTCGCCGTTCACGGCGGCCGCGTCATGTGCATATACTGTCAGAACTGCCAGCGCACGCCGAGGTTGTAACGCCAGCCTCTGGCGCCGTTACCGTCGATCTCCTTGCGGTAATCCGCTTCGGCGTACAGCGACACATCCTGCTGCAGCGTCACCGTGCCGCCAGCGCCCACTTCCCACATCTGGCCAAAATTACCGCTGCTGAAGCTGGCGCCGAGCGCCGGGTTATCGGCAGCCGACACCGATGTCTGCGCCGTGCCGCCCCAGCCTTTGTAATAATTCGCGCGCAGATAAGGCGTGTACTGGCGGTTGCTGTCATCGGTCCAGCTGCGGTCGAGACGCGCGCCGAGACGGCCAATTGTCTGGTGATAATCGCCATAGCGCACCTGGTTATTGTCCTCATCCGTGAAATCGTTCATGTTCAGTTTCAGGTACATCAGCTGCGCCTGCGGCTCCAGCTTGTAGCCCTCGCCGAGTTCAAACGGATAACCGCTCTCCAGCGAGGCGGTCCAGCCGTGGCCCTTCAGCTTTGCCTCGCGCTGCTGGCGCGCAATGTCGGTTTCACCACGATGCCAGTCAAACGACAGCACGCCGTCAAGGTAAAAGCCGCTCTGGCGCTGCCAGGTGCCGTACAGCGCCAGGCTGTCGCTATCGAAGCTGGTGCTGCTGTAACCGTCTGCCGCCTGCGGACGGATGCGCGTATTGCCGCGCGTGTAGGCCACGCCGCCGCGCAGGCTGTCCTGCTCACCGTCGAGACGCAGCAGATTGCCGCCAAGCTGCACCGCGCTGTAGTCGAGGTCAAACCCGTAGCCGTAATCGCTAAAGCTGCGGTCGCTTTTGTATTTCAGGTTCGAGCCGATATAGCGCAGGAACATCTCACCGCCTTGACCCGCCGGGCGCGTCTGCTCGTGACGCAGTTCGCCAAGACGCTTGTGCAGGTCATCAATAATCGCGGCGGTGTAATAGGCGAGGCCAACCGGTGCCGAAATGTACGAGGGCACCTGCGGCACCACCGCCGGACGCGCATCGTATCGCTGTGGCGTGCCAAATCCGCTGGTCACCAGCGCTGGCTGGCAGCTGTCGCTGTCCTCGCACACGTAGTAGTTTGCCAGCCGGTAATCCCAGTAATTGTTGCCGCTGCCACTCAGCAGGCGCTGCGCCGGATCGCTGCTGCCCGGCGCGAAGCTGTACAGCCGGTACTGCCACGGTCCGGCACCGAGATAGCCATCCCTGAGCGCAAAGCTGTTCTGGCCGGCGTTGCCGCCCACCTGCGCCAGCGAAATGCCTTCATTGCCCTCAATGCCGCCGTTGCGGTTGCGATCGGTGAGCGCCGCACTGCTTGCCGCATCCAGCCTGACGTTGAGCAGCGTGGTGCCGCTGGCGTTACCGCTGACGTTGATGTGGTCGGTGAACTGGTTGCTCAGCGCGCCGCCGTCATTGAGGCGCGTCACCAGATTCGCCTGACCGCCCATCGACGCCAGCGAGCCGTTGATGTCCAACGTATTACCTGGCGAACCGCCGCCATTGGTGAGGTCCAGCGTACCGCTGTTATTCACCTGCAGCGAATCCGCTGTGCCGCCCGCCAGTGTGGGATGCACGTTGTCACCGGCGTACAGCGTTGAGCGCCCATCAATGTTGATGGTGCTGTGCGCCAGCTGCAGGTTGTCGGTCAGCGTCCAGCGGCTATCCGCGAAGTTAATGATGCTCCAGCCGCTGCCGAGGTTAACGCCTTTACTCAGGTCATCCGCGCTGAAGCTGCCGCCGCGCGCCGTAATCTGGTCGAAGGTCAGGCTGTTACCGGTGCCGTTGCCGCTGGTGAGATGGTAAGTAGTGCTGAGATCGACGCCGCTGACCTCGGCGATATTGTTGTTGTCTGCGCCCATGGTCAGGCTGCCGTTGAGCGTGCCGCCGGTCCAGCGGAACGTGTCGCTGCCGCCGCCAGGATTGATGTCGCCCAGCACGTCACCCTGGGTCAGCAAAATCACATCGTCGGCGTTACTGCCCGCCACCGCCACGCTTTGCGCCGTGGCGGTTACGATTGTGCCAAGGTTTTCGAATACCGTTTTGCCGCCGCGCAGATCGACCACCGGCGCCGTCAGGCTGCTGGAGCGCAGTGTGCCGCGGTTGACGATGGTGCCGGCGGTGCTGGAGACCAGCGCCGAACCGCCTGCCGCATTAGTGATATTGACGCTGGCGGCGGTGAAGATATTTCCCGTGGTGTTGGCGCGAATCCCGGTGCCGCCGGCGCCGGTGACATTGAAAACGTAACCCGAACCCAGCGTCAGATCGCCGCCGGTGGTCGATCCATCGGCGTTGGCGATAGTCAGGCCGTTACCGCTGCCGGATACATTGGTGGTCACGGTGGAGGCGGGATCGAACGCGACGGCAGTGCGGATGCCGTTGCCATCGCCGACGTTAAGCGTCAGGTTGCTCAGGCTAACGTTGTCCAGCTCCGCGCGGTTTTCGATGCCGTTGCCGCTGCCCAGTACGTTGATGGTGGCGTCGCGCGCGCTGAGCGCCGCCGCGCCGCTGTCGAGCAAAATGCCATGCGCCGTGCCGCGCGTGGTGATCAGCGTATCGCTGCCGGTCAGCGCCAGTTGCGCGCCGTCGCTGATGCGCACGCCGGCCACGCCGTTATCGACATTGATGCTGCCGCCCTGTGCCAGCGTGGTGCCGTTGCCGCCGACATCTAACCCGGTGCCGCTGCTGATGTTAACCACGCCATTGTTGGTCAGCGTGCTGCCGGCGCGCGAGCGCATGCCGATGCTATTGCTGCCGGTCAGCGTCACTGCGCCATTGTTCTCGAGTTCCGCGCCGTTGGTCAGGTCAAAGCCAACGGCACCGTTGCCAGCGCCGCTGATGCGGGCGTTGCTGGTGACGCGGGTGGCGGCAGCGCTGCCGTCCAGCACATTGCTGAGATCGCTGCGCAAGGTATTCACCAGCACGCCCACCGCGTTGTTGCCGCTGAGCGTGATGGTGCTGCTGCCGTCGAGCGTTGCCGCTGCGCCGCCCTCGACGCGCACGGCGGTGCTCTCCTCGCCGCTGGCGGTCAGATTGAGGTTGGCGCTGTTGAGGCTACTGCCGCTGCCGGAGACAATCACGCCGGTGCTGCTGGCGGCGCTGGCGCTCAGGCTGTTCGGCGTGCTAAAGCTCAGTGCCGCGCCGTCGTCAAGGCGGTAGCCGGTCGAGCCACGCGTGCTGACATCCAGCGCGCTGGTGGCGGCGCGGATGCGCGAACCGTTGCCTGCAGCGTGATAGGCGATCTGGTCGCTATTGTTAAAGATCGGCGTCGATCCGGCGGCGATATTCACCAGCGCACCATCCAGCGCTTCGGCGCCGATGGCACCACTGCCGTTGAGCGTGAACGTACCGCCGTTGAGGTTCGCCACCGCCTGGCTACCGCTGGCGCTGACGCCGCGCGAACGGCGGGTGGTGCTGCCGCCATTGACGTCGATGTTGCCGCTGTTGCTGGCGATGGTGGTGAAGGTGCTGCCCGCGCTGTTCACCGCGATACCGGTGCCGCCGTCGCTGATGCTGATATTGCCGCTGTTGCTGCCGGTCGCCCCGCTCTCCACGCGCAGGCCGGTGGTATTGGCCCCGCTGAAGTTGATGTTGCCGCTGTTGCTGAGCTGCGCGCGGTTGCGCGCCAGATAGCCGGTGATGCCGTTTTGCGCCGAATTGAGTTCTGCGGCGGAGGTCAGCCGCGTGCTGGCGACCGGCGCACGGCTGTTGGCACCGGTCAGCGTATGTTTCTGCCCGTCGGCAATCGCGCCCGTGGCGTTGCTGCCACTGAGGGTAATGGTGGTCGCCGCGTCAATGTTGCCCTGCGCACCGCCCTCGATATTGACGCCGGTGGCGCCGGTGCCGCTGACGTTAATCGTGGCGTTGTTGGTCTTCACCAATGTTCCGCCACCGCCGGTGCCGTTCACCGCCACCGCACCCGCGCCGGAGGCGGTCAGCGTGGTATTAGTCCCGTCAAACGTCGCGCCCTGTTCGATGCGGAAAAGCGTCGAGTTAGTGGTGGTGACGTCAAACGCGTTGTTATCGTCTACGTTGATCAGCGCATTCGGGCCATAGGCAAAAAAACCAATTTGATTGCTGCCGGTGCTGAAGCGGGGAATGGCATTCTGCGTGACGTTAACCGTGGCGTTGCCGCGCGCGTGCACGCCAATCGCGCCGTTGCCGGTGAGGTTAATCGGCCCGTCCACGTTTGCTGCGGCAGTGCCGCTGCCCTGGCCTTCCACCCATACGCCAAAGTTGCGCGTGCCGCTGGCCGGATCGGCTCCGCCCGCCACGTTGATGGTCCCGGTGGAGCTGGCGGCGGCGCTGTTACCACTGGTGGCCAGCACTTTCAGGCCGGTGCCGTTAACGCCATTGAGGTTGATGGTGCCGCGATTCTCCAGCGTACCGTTGCTGTTAGTGACCAGCATGCCGACGTTCTCGCGCGGCACGCGCGCGGCGCTGCCGTTGACGTCGATGGTGCCGCTGTTGATCAGCGTGGCATTGCTGGCACCGCTGACCGACATCCCGGCGGCGTTCTGTACGCGCGAGCCAATCACAATCGCCCCGTCGTTGGTGGCGCTGCCGTTGGCCAGCAGCGCAATGCCGCTGGTCAGCCCGCTCTGGTTCAGGGCTGTCTCCGCCACGTTGTCGCTCAGGCTGTTCTGCGCGCCTCGCCCGAGGTAAATCGTGCCGCCGCTGGTGTTGGTAAATCGGCTGCTGTCGCTGGTGAGCAGCACGCCGGAAGTGGTGCCACGCGCGCTGGAACCGTTGACGCCCACGTTGATATTGCCGCTGTTAGCGGCCTGCGCATTGGCATCAAGGCGGATGCCCGCCACGCCGTTGGTCAGATTGCTGCCGGTGGTACCGAGGTTAAGCACGCCATTGTTGGTGAAATCACCGCCGTTTTGCACCGTTACCGCCGTGGCGTTGTTGCTGGCCGCGCCGACGCCGGTGCCATCAATACGGTTGAGGAAGCCGCCGTTGATGACGCCGCTGCTGCTGTTGGTAGCCGTCGCGCCATCCAGCGCCAGCGCGGTGCCGCGGCTCGCCAGTTTCCCGTCGATGGTAGCATTGGCCCCATTGGCCACGCGTACCGCGCCATCGCTGGCCCCTACCACTTCCAGCGTTTTACCGGCGGCGATAGTGACCTGCGAACCGGCGCCTTCGGCATTGATCACCACGCGGCTACCTATCGGCTGCGTCACTTCATCCGGCGCAGTGGCGCTGACGTTATAGACAATATCGCCGTTGGTGATAGTGACCGCCTGATTGAACGCGCTGAGGTAGCTGGCCGGCGCGAGATTGCCGGCCTGCAGCTGGCTCACCAGCCAGTTATTGTAGCTTTGCAGCTGGCTGGCATTGGTGACGTTGAAGGCGGTGGTTTTGCCATCCAGCGTCTGCACGCTAAAGCTGCCGTTATAGGTCGCAAGGTTTTGTACCGCCAGGCTGTCGGTCACCTGGCCGCCGGAGACGTTGGCCGCAGAACCGTTGAAGGTGATGCGGTTGTTGTTGTTCCAGTTGAGGGTGCCACCGTTACTGACCTGAAACAGCGTGGTGTTTTTGGCCGCCATGGTCCAGGCGTTGGTGCTGGCGCTGCTATTGGCGTTAGCCTGACCAATGCTGACATCCAGCGAACTGCCGCTGCCACTGACGTCGGCGATACGCGCGTCGATATACTGATTGTCATTCACGTTTTGCAGATCCGGCACCACCGTGCTGGCGGTAACCGGTGCCTGCGCCACCAGGCTGGCGGAATCAAACACCTGAAAGGTGGTGTTGCCGCCGGTAGTGGGATCCGGCACGGTGATGGCGAGGTTTTGCGGACCGGGATCGAGACGTGCCTGATTAAGGTATTGTGTGCCCGCCGCGATGGTCACCTGGCCGAGCGTGGTGTTGACCGCCCCGTCAATGCCCGGCTCAAACGCCTGATTACCGGTTAAGGTTGCGCTGCCGCCGTTAACGATCAGCGCGCCGCTCTGCTGGTCGTTATCGCGCGGATTATACGCGCCCAGTGTTGCCGCTTCCCCCACGACGGGGAAATAAAACACCGCCTGCGCAGCGACGATCCCTAACGCAATGGGATTCCGGGTGAATCTCATACAACCTCCAGTAACAAGCAATCAGCGACGCTGTGAAAGCACAGCGAAAAAAAGAACAAAGGGGCAGATGGGCGAACTCTATTTTCACAAAACGAATCAAGTGGTTAATTATGGGCACAGAGGGTGCCGCTGATGCGTGAAAATCAGGAGAAAGCTGTTGCTTATATAGACTTTATGGCTGCACAGATCAAAAGCGAGCCCGGAGATATTTATCGGAATGAAATAAGAATTTCGCAGAAAATGAAAGGCTATAACCCTGCTTTAAATAAGGCTTATAGGGATAACGCATTAATATTATGTGATTTATCTTCAGCCACTCCAGTAAAGTCTGGACGGGTGATAATTCTCACGCTCAATAATAAGCAGCGCTAACGAAATGCTGCAATTGTGAGCCAGCCCCCAATTGCAGCAAAATCATCCATTTAATGACATCAGACCTCTTGACGGTCTGCTCGCGCAGGCTTTTCTAGCTTAAATCGACGTTTTTGGTGCCGCCCCACCAGGTAAAGACGAAGCCGCCGATCCACGCCACGATCAGCCCCACCAGATAGACCGCCATACCGGCAAAGATGCCCTGCGAAGAGGTCATCAGCGGCAGCGTCACCAGTCCTGACGGGCCAAACACCGTGTTCATGCCCACCGGCAGGCCGAGCCACGCCACCAGTCCGATAAAGAAGCCGCCCAACGCACCGCCGAAGCAGGCGGTGATAAACGGTTTAAGACGCGGCAGCGTCACGCCATAGATGAGCGGCTCACCGACGCCCAGCAGGCCTGGCACGATGGCGCCTTTAATCTGGCTGCGCAGCAGCGAATGCTTGTCGGCTTTGCACCACAGCGCCAGCGAGGCCCCGACCTGACCGGCTCCGGCCATGGCGAGTATCGGGAACAGCGAATTGAAACCCTGGGTTTCCATCAGCGCAAAATAGACCGGAATAAAGCCCTGATGAATGCCGAACATCACCGCAATCAGGAATAAACCGGCCAGAATGGCACAGCCGAACGGGTTATTGTTCAGGTGGATAAACAGCCACGACATGCCTTTAAACAGCTCGCCGCCAATCGGCATGATCACCAGGAACGTCACCGCGCCGGTAATTAACAGCGTCAGCAGCGAGGTAAGGATCATATCGAGATTATCCGGGATAATTTTGCGCAGCTGTTTCTCCAGCCAGGCACCAAATATCGCCGCCAGCAGCACGCCAATAATATTGCCGCGCGGATCGATGGTCAGGCCGAAGAAATCCTGCATGCCGCTGTAATAGCCGACGGTCGCGTTCGGCACATACCCCAGCACAAACAGCGAGGCGATAATCGCGCCGTTCACGCCGGTGCCGCCAAACGCTTTCTGCGCGTTATAGCCGATTAAGATACTGAGGAAGGTGAACAACCCTTTGCCGAACACCTTCATATAAGCCACGGTATCCAGCAGCCAGCGGGCGTGTTCCCCGGGCTGATTAAGATGAAACACCTGCTCAATCAGCGTGGCAAACCCCAGCAGCAATCCGGCACCGATAAAACCCGGGATCAGCGGGGTAAAAATGGTGGCAAAGCAGGAGAGAAAACGGTGCAGCGCGCTGGTTTGCTTCGCTTTCATCTGCTGCTTCTGCGCGCTGGCGATGCTGTGCAGATCGCCCGCCGCCTCTGGCGTGGCGCTGTTCAGCATCGCCTGCATTTTTTCCGCTGCAGTTTGCGCTTTGCCAGGGCCGAGCACAATCTGCAGCTGGGCATCGCTGTCAATCACGCCCAGCACGCCGGGCAGCGTTTTCAGCCGGGCGCTGTCGACCCGCGAGGCATCGGCCAGCGTCAGACGCAGACGCGTCATGCAGTTACCGCAGTGCACGACGTTGCCAGCGCCGCCGACCGCCTGCAGGATATCGCGCAATAAGCTTTCAGTGATCGCCGCCATCATTGCGCTCCTGCGTGGTGTAATGCCTGGCGGATAAAGCCGTGGTTCTGCGCCAGCAGCGCCTGCGCGTCATCGGCGTTCAGGTCCGCCAGTATCATCACAATGGCGGTTTTACAGTGGCCGCCGCACGCTGCCAGCGCCTGCTGTGCGCGGGCATCGTCACATTCGGTGGCCTGCTTAACGATGTTGATTTGCCGCTGCACCAGTTTCTGATTGGTGGCTTCTACATCGACCATCAGGTTGCCGTACACTTTGCCGCTGCGGATCATGGCGCCGGTGGTCAGCATATTGAGCACCAGCTTCTGCGCGGTGCCGGCTTTCATGCGTGACGAGCCGGTGACCACTTCCGGGCCTACCACCGACGTCAGGGCGACGTCCGCCGCCTGCGACATGGCGCTGTTGGGATTACAGGTCAGCGCGGCGGTGAAGGCGCCCTGCTGCTTCGCCCAGGCCAGCGCGCCGAGCACATAAGGCGTGCGGCCGCTGGCAGCAATGCCGACCAGCACATCGCGCGCCGAAAAGTCGATATCTTTTAAATCCTGCGCGCCCTGCTCGCGGTTGTCCTCGGCGTTTTCCACCGCCTGTAAAATGGCGGTATGGCCGCCGGCGATCAGCCCGACCACCTGACTGCGCGGCGTGCCGAACGTGGGTGGGCATTCGCTGGCATCGAGAATACCGAGACGGCCGGAGGTCCCGGCACCGCAGTAAATCAGACGTCCGCCCTGGCTGAATGCCGCCGTGATGGCATCCACCACCTCAGCAATCTGCGGCACGATAGCTTCCACCGCCAGCGCCACTTTTTTGTCTTCATCGTTAATGACGCGCAGCATCGCTTCCGTGTTCAGCTCGTCAATGTTCTGGCTCGCCGGGTTGCGGCCCTCGGTGATCATCTGGCTCAGATCAATGTTCATGTTCGCTCCCTTCAGGAATAATTTATTCTTGAAACTATATATCATATAGAATTGTTAATTCCTCCTGCTCAGGTCAATTTTTTTGCCTTTTGCGGCAGCGGACATAAAAAAACCCGCCAGAAGGCGGGTTCAGTCAGAGAGCGTGTCGCTTAGCTGGCATTTTGCGTGCGCAGCTGCAGCTCGTAGGCAGCGGCCTGTTTGGTATCAAACTGGTTTTCCCAGCGGGCAATAACCAGCACCGCCAGCGCGTTACCGATGACGTTGAGCGCGGTGCGCGCCATGTCCATGATACGGTCGACGCCGGCGATAAACGCCAGACCTTCCAGCGGAATACCAACGCTGCCCAGCGTGGCCAGCAGCACCACAAACGAGACGCCCGGCACACCTGCGATGCCTTTCGACGTCACCATCAGGGTCAGCACCAGAATGATTTCATCGGTCAGCGACAGGTCAATGCCGTACAGCTGGGCGATAAAGATCGCCGCAATGCTCTGATACAGCGTTGAACCATCCAGATTGAACGAATAGCCGGTTGGCACCACGAAGCTGGTGATCGCCTTCGGCGCACCGTAGGCTTCCATCTTCTGCATGATGCGCGGCAGTACGGTCTCTGAGCTGGAGGTGGAATACGCCAGAATCAGCTCATCTTTCAGAATGCGCATCAGGGTGGTAATACGCAACTTGCAGAAGCGCGCCACCGCACCCAGCACCACGAACGCAAAGAACAGAATCGCCACGTACACCAGCAGCACCAGCTTGGCCAGCGGATAGAGCGAAGCAAAGCCGAAGTTGGCAATGGTGACGGCAATCAGTGCAAACACCCCGACCGGCGCATAGCGCATGATCATGTGCGTCACTTTAAACATGGTTTCGGAAATGGAACGGAATACGGTCACCAGCGGATCGCGATGCTCCGACGGCAGCGCCGACAGTCCCATGCCAAACAGTACCGAGAAGAAGATAATCGGCAGCATGTCGCCTTTGACCAGTGAGGCGAAAATATTCTGCGGGATCAGCGACAGAATGGTGGTCACCAGGCCATGTGGCGCACCCTGCACCGCTTCCGTTGTGGCTTCGTATTTAGAGATGTCCACCGTTGCCAGCGTTGACATATCAATGCCGCTGCCGGGTTGGAATACGTTGGCCAGCGTGATGCCGACCACAATGGCAATGGTGGTAATCACTTCAAAATAGATGATGGTTTTCACACCAATCCGCCCGAGCTTTTTCGCATCACCCACGCCGGCGATGCCGACAATCAGTGAGGAAATAACAATCGGCACCACAATCATCTTGATCAGATGAATAAAGATGTCGCCGGCAGGAGTAAGAATGTTAGTGATTAACCATTCACGATCGTCTGGCTGATTATGCAGCACGGTTCCGACGATAACGCCGAGAATCAGGGCAATCAGAATCTGCCACGCGAGGGTGAGTTTAAAACCTTTCATAACGCGTTATTTCCTCAGTTAAAACCCCTTTGCTCTGCTGCGAAGGTGCAGAAGACATTACACACAGGGAAGTGAGCAAAAGCCCGATAAAATAGAGGGTTATAATGGACTGCATCGGTTACCGCTGCGCCGGCATTATGCGCCCGCGCGATGATGCAGCCTGAGTTGATACCTGCTGAACAGGGCCGAGATAAGTACCATTTTCACTACGGTAAATGCAACCCCTGGGGCGATAGCTTAAATCCTGCACAGCCAGGCAGCATAAAATGCTGCTGACATGCGCCTGTCATAACTCGCTGTTATGAAAAGTGTTAATTCGATAATTTTCCGCATAGCTATTCAGGATTGCTGAAAAAACGTGCCGGTCTGTTTGCTGCTTATTTAACCGGCTGGTTCATAATTTTATTGATCCAGCCAGTGGTTTTGCCTCATTTCCTGCGCCGGTAAACAGATTGAATTGGGTGACTTTTCAGCCTTACACAAGGTCGTGATCCAGACTGCAAAACAGAAACAAAGCCCGGCCTCACTCTTCAATTAACCTTTGATTGACATATGATTAACATCTTCAAGGAGGTCAGCCATGAGCCAAATACACAAGCATCCCGTACCCGCTGCCATTGCAGCGAATGCCCTGATAAATGCCGATCAGTACGCGGCGCTGTATCAACAGTCGGTTGACGATCCTGAGGCCTTTTGGGGCGAACAGGGCAAAATCCTCGACTGGATGACGCCCTACAGCAAAGTGAAAAATACCTCGTTTGCCCCCGGCAATATTTCGATTCGCTGGTATGAAGATGGCGCGCTGAACCTTGCCGCCAACTGTCTCGATCGCCACCTGGCTACGCGCGGCGATCACCCGGCGATTATCTGGGAAGGCGATGACGCCAGCGAGAGCAAAACCCTGACTTACCGTGAACTGCACGCCGACGTCTGCCGCTTCGCCAACGTGCTGACCGGCCTTGGCGTGAAGAAAGGCGATGTGGTGGCGATCTACATGCCGATGGTACCGGAAGCCGCGGTCGCCATGCTGGCCTGCGCGCGCATCGGCGCCGTGCACTCGGTCATTTTTGGCGGCTTCTCACCTGAAGCGGTGGCCGGACGCGTAGTGGATTCCAGTGCAAAACTGGTGATTACCGCTGACGAAGGCGTGCGTGCCGGACGCAGCATTCCGCTGAAGAAAAACGTGGATGATGCGCTGATCAATCCAAACGTCACCAGCGTGAAAAACGTGGTGGTGTTCCAGCGCACCGGCAAAGAGACCGGCTGGCGCGAAGGCCGCGATCTGTGGTGGCATGAACTGATGGCGAAAGCCAGCGATCAGCATCAGCCGGTGGCGGTCGAGGCCGAACATCCGCTGTTTATCCTTTATACCTCCGGCTCCACCGGCAAGCCGAAAGGCGTGCTGCACACCACCGGCGGTTATCTGGTGTATGCTGCCACCACCTTCAAATATGTTTTTGATTATCATGAAGATGATGTGTACTGGTGCACCGCCGACGTGGGCTGGATTACCGGGCACAGCTATCTGATCTACGGCCCGCTGGCCTGCGGAGCCACCACGCTGATGTTCGAAGGCGTACCCAACTGGCCACAGCCCAGCCGCATGGCCGAAGTGGTGGATAAACATAAGGTCACGCTGCTGTACACCGCGCCAACCGCTATCCGCGCGCTGATGGCCGAGGGTGATAAAGCGATTGCCGGCACCCAGCGCAGCAGCCTGCGCATCATGGGATCGGTCGGCGAGCCCATCAACCCGGAAGCCTGGGAGTGGTATTACAAAAAGATTGGCGACAGTCGTTGCCCGATCGTCGATACCTGGTGGCAGACCGAAACCGGCGGCTTCATGATTACGCCGCTGCCCGGTGCCACCGAGCTGAAGGCCGGTTCGGCCACCAAACCGTTCTTTGGCGTCCAGCCGGCGCTGGTGGATAACGAAGGTAATACGCTGGACGGTGCCACCGAGGGTAACCTGGTGATCGTCGACTCCTGGCCCGGCCAGGCACGCACGCTGTTTGGCGATCACGATCGCTTCGAGCAAACCTACTTCTCGACGTTTAAAAATCGCTACTTCAGCGGCGACGGCGCGCGCCGTGACGACGATGGCTATTACTGGATCACCGGCCGCGTCGATGACGTGCTGAACGTCTCCGGCCACCGGCTTGGCACGGCGGAGATCGAGTCCGCGCTGGTCTCGCATCCGAAAATTGCCGAAGCCGCGGTGGTGGGGATTCCGCACAGCATTAAAGGCCAGGCGATCTATGCTTATATCACGCTGAATCACGGCGAAGAGCCGTCGCCAGAGCTGTACAGTGAGGTGCGCAACTGGGTGCGTAAAGAGATCGGCCCGATTGCCACGCCAGACGTGTTGCACTGGACCGATTCGCTGCCAAAAACCCGCTCCGGCAAAATCATGCGCCGCATTCTGCGCAAGATCGCCGCCGGCGATACCAGCAACTTTGGCGATACTTCAACGCTGGCCGATCCGGGCGTGGTGGAGAAATTGCTCGAGGAGAAACAGTCGATCACCATGCCATAACCGGCATTGACCCGGCGGAGAGTATCAGCCTGTCCCCGGCAGGCAGCTCTCCGCTCTTCCATCCTTACGCCGTATGCTTTTCACCATCGCACAACCTTAATAACTAGAATATTCAGCCAGTTAAATCACGTTGCCGTGAGTTTTCTGTCTGCCTTGCCTCTGGAGAAAATGTGATGAACGAAGCCCTGAACCAACAGGAAGCCGTCTGGCAACAAATCGAAAGCAATCCGCGTTTTCAGGAGCTGGTGCACAAACGTCAGTCGTTTGCGCTGCTGCTCAGCCTCATCATGCTAGTACTGTACGTCGGCTTTATTCTGCTGATTGCTTTCGCGCCCGGCTGGCTCGGCACGCCCTTGCACGCCGGCACCAATGTGACGCGCGGCATCCCCATCGGCGTCGGCCTGATTGTGGTGTCGTTTCTGCTGACCGGCGTTTATGTCTGGCGCGCCAACGGCGAGTTTGATCGTCTGACCAAACAGATTGTCAGCGAGGTGAAATCATGAAGCGCCTGCTCTCCGCCTCGCTGGCTATCGTACCAGCCAGCGTATTTGCCGCCGATGCCATTACCGGCGCGGTGCAAAAACAGGCCACCAACTACGAAGCGATCATCATGTTCGTGGTCTTTGTGGCGGCCACGCTCGGCATTACTTACTGGGCGTCCAAACGCACCCGCTCGCGCAGCGATTACTACACTGCCGGCGGCAACATCACCGGTTTCCAGAATGGCCTGGCGATGGCCGGTGACTTTATGTCGGCCGCCTCGTTTCTCGGTATCTCCGCGCTGGTCTACACCTCCGGCTACGACGGGCTGATCTACTCGCTCGGCTTCCTCGTCGGCTGGCCCATGATTCTGTTCCTGATTGCCGAACGCCTGCGCAACCTGGGTCGTTATACCTTTGCCGATGTGGCGTCCTACCGCCTGCAGCAAAAGCCTATCCGCACCCTTTCCGCCTGCGGTTCGCTGGTGGTGGTGGCGCTGTATCTGATTGCGCAGATGGTGGGTGCCGGTAAGCTGATCCAGCTGCTGTTCGGTCTCGACTACCACATCGCGGTGGTGCTGGTCGGTATTCTGATGGTGCTGTACGTGCTGTTTGGCGGCATGCTCGCCACCACCTGGGTGCAAATTATCAAAGCGGTGCTGCTGCTGTTTGGTGCCAGCTTTATGGCCATCATGGTGATGAAAGCCACCGGTTTCAGCTTTAATACGCTGTTTACCGAGGCGATGGCGGTGCATCCGAAAGGAAGCGCGATCATGCAGCCGGGCGGTCTGGTGAAAGACCCGATCTCCGCGCTGTCGCTCGGTCTGGGCCTGATGTTTGGCACCGCCGGCCTGCCGCATATTCTGATGCGTTTCTTCACCGTCGCCGATGCAAGAGAAGCACGCAAAAGCGTGTTCTGGGCCACCGGCTTTATGGGCTACTTCTACTTCCTGACCTTTATTATCGGCTTCGGCGCCATTCTGCTGGTCGGCGCTAATCCGGCCTTCAAAGACGCCAGCGGCGCGCTGATTGGCGGCACTAACATGGCGGCAGTGCATCTCTCCAATGCGGTCGGCGGCAGCCTGTTCCTCGGCTTTATCTCGGCGGTAGCCTTCGCCACCATTCTGGCGGTGGTGGCCGGCCTGACGCTGGCCGGTGCTTCGGCGGTGTCGCATGACCTGTATGCCAGCGTGATCCGCAAAGGTCAGGCCACCGAGCGTGAAGAGTTGCGGGTGTCGAAAATTACCGTGCTGGTGCTGGGCGTGGTGGCGATTGCGCTGGGCATTCTGTTCGAGAAACAGAACATTGCCTTCATGGTCGGCCTGGCGTTCTCGATTGCCGCCAGCTGTAACTTCCCGATTATTTTGCTGTCGATGTACTGGTCAAAACTGACCACGCGCGGCGCCATGGTGGGAGGCTGGCTGGGCCTGCTGACGGCGGTGGTGCTGATGATTCTCGGCCCGACCATTTGGGTGCAGGTACTGGGACACGCAACGCCAGTCTATCCGTACGAATATCCGGCGCTGTTCTCGATGCTGGTCGCGTTTGTCGGCACCTGGCTGTTTTCCATTACCGATCATTCCCAGCAGGGGGCGCTGGAGCGGGCGAAATTCCGCGGACAGTTTATCCGTTCACAGACGGGCGTCGGGATTTCGCAAGGGAAAGCACATTAAGATTGAGAGGGTGCGGTGATTGACCAGGTCGCCATGAACGTAGTGCGGTAATTGGCCAGGTCGCCATTAACACGGTGCGGTGATTGACCAGGTCGCCATGAATGGCGACCCTACGGGGAATTTCGTAGGGTGCGCATTCATGCGCACCTGGTACAGTCATCAGAAACGCAGCGACGCACCGACGTACGGGCCGTCGACCAGCACGTTATCTTTGCGGTCGCCTTTGTTGTTCAGCTCAATGTACTGATAGCCAACGCGCAGGTTCAGCAGCGAAATCGGCGTAAAGCTCAGGCCGCCTGAGGCTTCTTTATAGCTGTCCAGACGATCGGAGAACGCTTCCGGCGCATAGTAATATTCGCCGTACAGGCCCCACATGCTGTTGAAGTTATACTGCGCACCGGCACCCAGCGCCACGGTGAAGCCATCACGGCCATCTTCCGGATGGGTGAACAGCGCTTTTGCCGTCGGTGCCACGCGGAAATCACCCACATCCAGGTTATAACCCATACCAAGGCCGTAAGTGCTGCCGTCGTGATCGCTGCGCAGCCAGTTGCCTTTCAGAAACAGACCCGGTGAAGCGGTGCCGAGGCCAAGGTTCAGGTTGGTGCTGTGCTCACCCACGTCAACACTGCCCTCAATCGCCTGCGCGCCGCCGCTCAGCAGTGCCAGACCTAAAACGCTTCCCGTAACAAGTTGCTTAAACATAACAATCCACTCCATGAAGGACACATAATTCGGCGCAAAGGGTAAACAGCGCGGCGACATGACACAACTTTATTTGGAAAGCTTTACGTAAAAATGGGTTACAGCGGGCAGAAAACGGCCGCGAACGGCCGTGGAGGGATCAGAAGCGCACGGCAGCGCCGATAAACAGGCCATCCATCAGGCTTTGATCGGCATGGCCATAATCACCGTTGACGGAGAGGTAGCGATAGCCGCTGCTGAGTGATAACCACTTCGCCGGCTGGTAATAGACGCCCGCTTCCAGCTGATGCAGCGCATGCAGATTATGGTTGGCAAAATCAGGCGACAGGCTGTAATCCAGATAGAGCCAGGTAGCCCCTGCCTGCGGCAGAGGTGCCATCAGACGAATCCCGCCATTCATGCCGCGACTCGATGTTGAGGTGGTTTTCACATCGGCCCAGAATGCACCGATACGCGGTGCTACCTGCAGCGCGCCGAGGGAAAAGCCGTAGCCGAGGCTGGCGTCGAGCAGATGGGTTTGCTGATGACCATGCACATACTCCAGTGCTGCCTGCACGCCTGGTGCGGTGCGGTCGCTGTTAATCCGGGCTGTCCAGAAATGGCTGCCGCCCTGCCCGCCGATCTCAGCGGCACTGGTCCCGGTGGCGGCCAGCAGCAGGCCTAATGCTAATGTGGTATTTTTCATTCTCGCTTCCTTGTTGTTTACGCGCGCAAACGGTAAGCAAAGCGAGGAAACTCTGATATGAGCCCAGGCTCAAATTTGCCCGTCAGGCATGCCACAACAGCTGACCCAGCAGCGGGGCCAGCAGCACCGTGAGCACGCCGGAGAGCATCATTACCAGGCTGGAGACCACGCCCTCCTGCTGGCCGAGCTGATAAGCGCGTGCCGTGCCGGCACCGTGCGAGGCGGCGCCAAAGCCGGCGCCTTTTGCCACGCCCTGCTTAATCGCGATACGTAAAAACAGCACGTCGCCCACCGCCATGCCAAACACGCCGGTAATCACCACGAACAGCGCGACCAAATCGGGCTGGCCGCCAATCGGCTGGGCCGCTGCCAGCGCAAAAGGCGTGGTGATGGAGCGCACCGCCAGACTACGCTGGATGCTCTCCGGTAACGTCAGCAGCCGCGCCAGCCACACCGAACTGCACACGGCCACCAGCGTGGCAGTGATCACGCCCACGCTCAGCGACAGCCAGTGGCGGCGGATAATGTGCAGGTTTTCGTAAACCGGCACGGCAAAAGCCAGCGTCGCCGGCCCCAGCAGCCACAGCAGCCAGTGGCTTTCAGCGATGTAATCCTGCCAGCTGACGTGCGTCAGCAGCAGCAGCGCCACCAGCACCAGCGGCGTTAACACCAGCGGCATCAGCAGTAGTGTAGGCCTGCGCCGGTACAGGCGTTTATTGAGGTAGTAAACCAGCAGCGTCAGCGCCAGACACAACAGGCTAATGATAAAGTCAGTCACGATCGCCCTGCTTACGCGCGGCGCGCGCCAGTTCGAAGCGGTATAAGCGATCGACCACCAGCGAGGTGGCCGCCAGCACCATCAGCGTACTGACGGCGATCACCACACAGATGCGCCAGCCTTCACTGCGCAGCAGGTCGCTGTAATTCACCACCGCCACCACCGCCGGAATAAAAAACAGCAGCATTTCGGCCAGCAGCCAGTTGGCCCCGGCTTTAACCCAGCGCAGCGGCACGATACCGCTGACGATCAACAGTAACAGCAACACCATACCCACGACGTTGGCCGGTAACGGCAGATGCAGCCAGCTCACCAGCTGACCGCTGGCAACGAACAGGGCGATATACAGCACCAGCTGCAGCGGCACCGTGACGCGTTGCAGGATATCCGTGGTGCGCGGACGAAGCGCGGACGCCATTTCTCTCTCCCCCCCTCAAAATTCAGGGTTTCAGTATAAATCCGCGCCAGAGTGTGAAAGAAATGAATTAAAATTATTCAAACTATGCAAAAAAGGAATGTTTATGGACGTGCGTGCGCTGCGATATTTTACCGAAGTGGTGCGTCAGCAGAGCTTTACCCGCGCGGCGGAGAAGCTGTTCGTCACGCAACCCACCATCAGCAAAATGCTGCGCCAGCTGGAAGAAGAGCTGGGCTGTACGCTGCTGCTGCGCGAGGGACGCAAGCTGCATCTCACCGACAGCGGCCAGGCGGTTTATCAGCGCGGCCTGGCGATTTTGCAGGAGTTTCATCAGTTGGAGGCGCAAATCAGTGACATCAACCAGCTGAAAACCGGTGAGCTGCGGCTGGGCATTCCGCCGATGGTCGGCATGCAGATTGCCGGATCGATCTCCGCGTTCCGCCGCCGCTATCCCGGCGTACAGCTGAAAATCTCCGAATTTGGTGGCCTGACGGTGCAGCAGGCGGTGCTGAGCGGCGGGCTGGATATTGCGCTGACCGCCCTGCCGATTGATGCGGAGCTGCCGCTGAACACGCTGGAACTGATGCGCCATCCGCTGTGCGTGCTGCTGCCGCGCAGCGCGCGCTGGCTCAACCGCACCAGCCTGACGCTGGCAGAGCTGGCTCAGCATCCCCTGCTGATCCTCAACGAAGAGTTTTCGCTTAACCGCCAGCTGATGAAAGCGTTTCAGCGCCAGGGAGTGATGCCGGATATCGCGCTGCGTAGCGCGCAGTGGGATTTTCTTGCCGCGATGGTGCAGGCGGATATGGGGCTGGCGATCCTGCCGGAGCCGATCTGCCAGCGGCTGGATAAACAGGCCTTGCTGTGGCTGCCGCTGGAGTCGGAGCTGCAGTGGCGTCTGGGGCTAATCTGGCGCGAAGGCAGTTATCTGTCGCGCAGCGCGCAGGCGTGGATTGCCTGCTGCCGCGAACACTGGCCGGATAACGCGCCACGGCTATCGCTGTAACAAAGCGGCCGCCCTGTCTGTCAGGCGGCCGCGGGATCGGAGAGCAGCAAAACGCGGCGGCTATTCCTCTTTCTCTATCAGCAACGCTTCCAGCAGGTCGAGATCGCGCAGCAGGCGCTGCATGGTCTCGTTGGAGATCTGCTGGGTGGCGCGCAGATGATAAACCTCGGCACGTTCGGCGCGCAGCGCGGTCAGACGGAAACGGCGCTCCAGATTTTCCGCAAACAGCGCCTGCTCCATATCATCTTTGCCATCGACGCGACGACGCAGATTACCAATCACCCGCAGGCTGACCTCTTTCAGCAGCTCAGGATCGATGTTCTCTTCAGCGTCGTTTTCCAGTCGCTGCTCCATTTTGTGCAGGCTTTCGATCGCCACGCCGGCCATCGCGGCACGCGCGCTCTGGATTTCGCGACGGTGCCCCACTTTGTCGTGGCTCTCCATGCCGCGCAGCAGAATCGGCAGCAGAATCACGCCGACAAACAGCGAGAACAGAATCACGCCGGTGGCGATAAACACCAGTTCGTAGCGCGCCGGAAAAGGTTCGCCGTTGCTGAGGAACAGCGGAATCGACAGCACACCGGCCAGCGTGATAGCACCGCGCACGCCGGCAAAAGAGGCGATCAGCAGTTCACGCAGCGAGTAGCTGGAGAACTCCAGCGGCTTCTTCTTCAGCAGGCGCAGGCTGGTGCGCTTCATGATCCACAGCCAGCCGAAGCGCACGATCATCAGTGCCGCATAGACCAGCCCGACGTCGGCGAACAGCATCCACAGCTCGACGTTAGGATCGGCGTTCGCCTGAGCAATCGAGGTGGAGAGAATGTCCGGCAGCTGCAGGCCCAGCATCAGGAACACCATGCCGTTGAACACAAACTCCAGCATCTGCCATACGCTGTTGGCGCGCAGGCGCATTGCCAGCGGTGCCTGACGGATGATGCCGGAACGGGTGATGGTCATACCGGCCGCTACCGCCGCCAGAATGCCGGAGACGCCGAGGTGTTCAGCAATCAGGTAAGAGGCGAACGGCAGCAGCAGCAGCAGTACGGTTTGCGTTGCCGGATCGTCACCGCTCCAGCGGCTGAGCAGGCGCAGCGAACGGCCATACAGCCAGCAAACTGCGACACCGGCCACCAGGCCGCCAATCGCCACTTTAAGGAATTCGACGCTGGCGCCGCCCCAGGTGAACACCATGGTTCCCATCGCCACCGCGACGGCAAACTTGAGTGACACCAGGCCCGACGCGTCATTCATCAGCGCCTCGCCCTGGACAATCGACATGATCTTTTTCGGGATGCGCCCTTCGCCGACGATGCCGGAGAGCGCCACCGCATCGGTCGGTGACAGCACCGCCGCCAGCGCGAACGCCGGAATCAGCGGAATACCCGGCACCAGCCAGTAAATCAGGTAGCCGATACCGACCACGGTAATCAGCACCAGCACCAGCGCCAGGCCGATAATTTCACGGCCGTGATGCAGAAACTCGTTGATCGGTGTTTTCCAGCCATCGGCAAACAGCAGCGGCGGAATAAACAGCACGAGGAACAGTTCGGGGTCAAAATCGACGTGCAGACCAAAGGTTGGCCAGGCCAGCAGCGCGCCGGCCGCGATCTGTACCAGCGGGAGCGGGATCTGAAACGGCAGGATACGTGCCGCAACGCCGGACAGCGAAACCACCAGCGTCATGATGAGAATAGTAAAGAAGATTTCCATGCTTTCCTTAGGCGAATCATATTAATCGAAGCGATGTTGCGTCGGAAAGTGTAAAACAAAACGCCGCCCGGCGGGGCTACCCGATGTGCGGCGTGTGCGATAAAGAGAATAATCCGGACTGACGCCCGGATTGCGGTCAGATAGCCCAGCCGCCCGCGTAGAACGCCACCAGCGCCACAGCAATCACCACCGTGCCAGCGTTGAGCTTGCGCCACTCGCCGGCAAACAGGCGGCCAATCACCAGCGCGGCAAAGCCGAGCATGATGCCGGTGACGATGTTGCAGGTCAGTACGATGAATACCGCCGTCAGCAGGCCAGACATCGCATCGACGAAATCATTGAAGTCGATTTTGGCCACGTTGCTCAGCATCAGCAGGCCGACATACATCAGCGCGGGTGCGGTGGCATAGGCCGGAACCAGATAAGCCAGCGGCGACATAAACAGAATCAGCAGGAACAACAGACCCACGACAATCGCCGTCAGGCCGGTTTTACCGCCGGCGGCAGTACCCGCAGCGGACTCGATATACACTGCGGCGGGCGAGGCACCCACCAGTCCGGCAAACAGGCTGCTGATTGAGTCGGTGGTCAGCGCGCGACCGCCATTGATAATCTGGCCCTCTTTATCCAGCAGGTTCGCCTGCCCGGCCACCGCACGAATGGTGCCGGTGGCATCAAACACCGCGGTCATCACCAGCGCCAGCACGCTCGGTAACACCACCGGCTGCAGCGCACCCATGATATCCAGGCTAAACATTGCCGACTGGCCGCTGGCATCACTCAGGCTTGGCATGGCAAACAGCCCCTGCCACTTTACCGCCGGGTCGAAAATCAGCCCAAGCAGCGAAATCGCAATGATGGTCAGCAGAATGCCGCCCGGTACCCGTCGTTTTTCCAGACCAAAAATCGCCGCCAGCCCGATCAGCGCCATGATCACCGGGAAAGAGGTGAAGTGGCCAAGCGCCACCGGCAGGCCTGCCGCCGGGTTTTTTACCACCAGGCCAATGCCATCGGCGGCAATCAGCAGCAGAAACAGGCCGATACCGACGCCCGTGCCGTGCGCCACGCCCATCGGCAGGTTACGCAGAATCCACGCGCGAATGCCGGTTACGGAAATCAGCGTGAACAGCAGGCCCATCAGGAAGACCGCGCCCAGCGCCACCGGCACGCTAATGTGCTGGCCCAGTACCAGGCTGAACGCGGTGAAGGCGGTCAGGGAGATGGCGCAGCCAATCGCCATCGGCAGGTTGGCCCACAGTCCCATGATGAGGGAGCCAAAGCTGGCCACCAGACAGGTAGCGACAAACACCGCCGTCGGTGAGAAGCCCGCTTTACCGAGCATGCCAGGCACCACGATGACTGAATAAACCATCGCTAAAAAGGTGGTGAGGCCAGCCAGCACTTCCTGCCGCACACTGCTGCCGCGTGCTGAAATGTGGAACCAGGCGTCCAGTTTTCCCCTGGCCGGGCGTGATTCGCCAGACATAGTTATTCCTCTGTGTTTTTTAAGATATAGGTCACCGCGCGGCTCGCGTTTGCGCATCATCCTGGTGAAGATGTCTCAGAGAGAAAAGCAGGCAAACGATTACGTGGCCGCGTATTCCAGGTCAAAAAGGGGTGACGCGGAAAAAAGGCAAACGATTATCTGGCGTTTGGGGTGGCGTTTTCAACTGCTAATCACCTGGCAGGCAGGATAATGCGCAGCTCTGGCGCCATTATGGCTGGCGTTACGCTAGCGGGAGCAGGAAATCATGGAGGAAAAAGGCTGGCATTTCAGGTGGTTTGCTGCGGTGCCGCGACAGCGCGTCGCGGCATCCTGTATCGTCGCGTTACCGCTGCGCCTCAGCCGTTATTGAACTGAATCGGGCCGCCCTGCTCCAGCGCGCGCTGCCACGCGGCGCGCTGCTGCATATTCTCAAGCCAGCGCGCCGTGGCGGGCATCTCACCCAGCGCGCCGCGCATCTGCAACGCCAGCAGCGGAAAACTCATCTGCACATCGGCAATGCTGAAGCGTGAACCGGCAAAAAAGCGCTGCTGGCTCAGATGCTGCTCAATCACGCGCCCGTGGAGCGCCAGCTGCTTGTTCAGCCACGCTTTCTGAATGCCTTTACTCAGCGCCACGCCGGCCGGGCGCAGCAGCCACGGCACCGGCTTTTTACCAAGCTGAGCAAACACCAGCTTCATCACCAGCAGCGGCATCAGCGAACCTTCAGCATAGTGCAGCCAGTAACGCGCCTGAATTTGCTCCTCTTCCTCATGCAGCGCCAGCAGATGCTCGCTGTCATACTTTAGCTGCAGATATTCGAGGATGGCGCCCGATTCGGCGATCACCCGATTGCCATCGGTAATCACCGGCGATTTACCCAGCGGGTGCACTTTCTTTAATTCGTCCGGCGCCAGCAGGGTATTTTCCCGCTGATAGCGTTTGATTTGATACGGCACCGCCAGCTCTTCCAGCAGCCACAGCACCCGATGAGAACGGGAGTTTTCCAGATGGTGAACGGTAATCATGCGCGATTCCTTGCTGCTAAGGGTTGGCATCTAGTATAGCGGATTAACGCTGCGGCTCGTCCTGTTGCGGATCGAGCAGGACCGCTCCGGAGCCCTGCTGCCCCAGACGGTCACCCGGATTGCGCAGTGGACAGTCGCGCATCGACAGGCAGCCGCAACCAATGCAGCCGTCAAGATCGTTGCGCAGACGCGTCAGGGTTTCGATGCGTTTATCCAGCTCTTCGCGCCAGTGCTGCGTCAGCGCGTCCCACTCCTGCGTCGACATACGCTTATTCGCCGGCACGTGCATCAGGCTGTCGCTGACCGTCGCCAGCGGAATCCCGATGCGCTGGGCAATTTTGATAATCGCCACGCGGCGCAGCACATCACGGCTATAGCGGCGCTGATTACCGCCATTGCGCGTGCTGCTGATCAAGCCTTTGCTTTCATAAAAGTGCAGCGCCGATACCGCCACGCCGCTGCGTTTCGCCACTTCGCCCGGCGTCAGCACCGGTTTCGGGTAATTGCGTTCTTTTTTCATTTAGGGCCTTTACCTCAAGTTAACTTGAGGAATTATACTCGCACCCCAGCAAAACAGCGAATTTCAAACCAGTCGATAACCTTGCAGAAGGAACAGGCTATGATGCAACAGGAAATCATCCATTCACTGACTAACTGGATCGATCAGAATCTGGATAAAACATTGTCGATTGATGAAGTGGCGGCAAAATCGGGTTACTCGAAATGGCACCTGCAGCGTATGTTCCGTACAGTTACGAAACAAACGCTGGGTGGTTATATTCGTGAGCGCCGTCTCACGCTGGCCGCCGAAGCCTTGCATCAGACGCAGCGTCCGGTATTCGACATTGCGATGCAGTACGGCTACGACTCGCAGCAGACGTTTTCGCGCGTGTTCCGCCGTCAGTTCTCGCAAACCCCTACCGCTTATCGTCACAGCATGCGTCGCCAGGCGATGGTGCAGCGTCCGCGTCTGGTCAACTTTGACTGCAGCGAAGGCATGAACAGCTTTGCCCAGCGCACCACCGGCGAGTGCTGCCCGGTACGCTGAAGTCAGTGCGCCCCACGCGGGCGCGCCTTTCCCCTCATCTCCACCTTCCTCCAGCCCTTTCTTTGCCTGCCATACCAGGTCTAAATTTTGTTCAAATTTTCAAATCCAGTGATATAATGTGACCCAAGTCACAGATTCGAGCTGTATTAAGACGACAGAAGGGCTTCCCTGACCTCCCTTTTCTGCCGCCAGTGATGTCCGATGAATGTCAGGGATATTACTGATCTCAAGAGGTTTTTCGCCGATGGCTACGTTAACTACCAGTCTGATCGTCATGCGTTGGGAACTGCTCAGCGCGGTAATGATGTTCTTCGCCAGCACCATGAAAATTAAATTGCGTCAGAACAGCCACCACGTGATGGCGCTGATGTGCGGCGGCGTGGGCGTAGCGATGTCATGCTGGTTCGTTACCGGTCTGCTCGGCATTACGCTGAGCATGGAAAACGTGCATAACTTTATGTCCATCACCAAAGAAGCGTTTATTCAGGTGATGAGCCAGACACCAGCCGACTGGCCAATGCCGTAAACGCGGCGCATAAAAAACCCCGCTAAGCGGGGTTTTTTATTTTGCTGTGTGATTTCAAATTTTCTTCAATACGGCTGGAAGTGGTACTTCCGGCACCGTGACGTCCGATCTCTGCGTATCGCGACGATCCTGAATCCACATATCACCCATCATCTGATTAAGCCCCCGATCCAACCCGGTGACCAGCCCGGCGCCTGGCGTGAACGTCAGCTCACCGAAGTAGATCTGTTCGCCATCGATATACCAGTCCACGCGCACATAATCGAAGTCGCTGGCCAGCGTTTTACTCAGCGCCAGCGCGTGCTGCAGCTGTGGCAGCAACGGTGACACATCCAGCCCGGTATCACGGATTTTGTGATACGCCTCGTTAAGATTGTTGACGTAAAAGTTCATCGACAGCAGCGGATTACAGCGGTTGTAGATCACCTGCAGCACATATTCAAAATTGCCGTCGCGCTTGTTGAACATGTGAAACTTGTAATCGATCGGCGCGGTTTTGCCATCGCCGATGTACTTCTCCACCAGAATGCGCGGCTTGATATAGCGATAGTGAATCTCGCGCGCCTCGTTGGCGAAGTCGGTCTTCAGCCAGCGCTGGCAGTCGCTGATAATCTGCTGTTTTTTCAGCGCATCCGGTTCTTCCAGCAGGATCTCAACCATGTTGGAGCCGTGATTCGGCTTGATAACCGTGTTCTTCCAGCTCGGCAGCGTATGCAGTGAGTGCGGATCGCTGGTCTCATAAACCAGCGGAATCAGATACTCACTGCCCACCTTTTCGGCAATGTACTCACGCACCGAAAATTTGTCCGACAGGCGGCCATAGCACTGGTAGTCGCCGTAGACGAATTTGCGATACAGCACTTTCTCGTTGAACACCTTCGGCTGACGCAGGTTCGGCAGCTTACGGAATTTGTGAAAGTAGTAGATGCGATCCTGGTAAGCCCAGGGCATCTTTTTGATGAAATACTGTACGCTTCTTCTGAGTTCGTCTTTCAACCTGATCATATCTGACCTCATTTGTAGGTTTTGTAGTTGAGTGAGGAAACCTGAATTTTTTGGATGACGCCGTTTTTGAAGAAGTAATTCATTACGGTCAGGGACAGTAACTCCGTGATGAAGACGCTCCAGGCGGCACCCATGATGCCGTAGCCCTGGATCAGCCACCACGACAGCGGCAGGCTGATGACCATCAGACAAATGATCTTCTTCAACAGATAGTTAAACCCGCCCTCTTTCACCATGTAGCGATAAGCGACGGTCCCCATTGCCGAAAAGCAGGTTGCTAACGACAGTAACGTAATGAGACTTCCGGACTGTGTGTACTCGTGACCATATAAAGCGATGATGATTTTTTCGCCGTATAAGGCGATCACCGCTAATAACAGCAATGAAACTCCCATGACATAGCCGTTCAGCCGCGCGGTGAGCTTGATCGCGGCTGCTCCACGCTCGCGGAAAATCTCCGAGAAGCAGGAAGTGATGATGGCAACCGGGATAAAAATCCAGGAAGCCGAAATGGTATTCGCGGCGGCGAACAGGCCAAGGTCGCGCGCTGAGGCGATGCCCGCGAGGAACATCTGTGCGGCTTTCACCTGCACCGAGATAAAGATGCTGGAGATGGCCAGCGGCAGGCCGGCATACATCAGGTAGCGCAGGTAGGTGGTGCGCTTGTCCTGCGGCGGTGCCAGATCCTGATGTTCGCGATAGAAATTGACGCGCTTGATGGCGTACGGCACCAGTGTGACGGCCACAATCGAGGCGGTGAGCCACAGTGGATTGAGATGCAGCCAGGCGATGGTGAAGCTCATGGCAAAGCCCAGCAGCAAGCCGGCCGAGTTAGCAATGGTATTGAGCCGCGACGCCAGTCGCGCATTGTTATAAACGCTGAACGTGTCCTGGGTGACAAACACCGACGAGATAAACGAGGCCAGTGCAAACGCAAGGAAGTTTTCCTGCATGTTGTACCAGACCCAAATCAACACCGGGATTGATGTCAGCAACAGTAGCACCAGGCGCATGGTCCGCGCCACGGTCATCAGCCGCAGGCCTTTCGGCGCACTTTTGCTGATGCGCTTGAACAGGATGGTTTCGGTACCAAAAATCGCCACGGTTTGCACCATGGAGAACAGCGAGGTCGAAAACGCCATTTGACCAAACACCGTTGGGCCAAAGGATTTTGCCACGTAGGAGGTCACAAATATGACGCCGAATACCGAGACGATCTTCTCAGACATCATCCAGGCGGCATTAGACATTACGCTCAATTTCATTGACTGGTCCTTAGTATTACGTACAGCAACTGCTTTTCGGTACAACGTCCTTGAAATGAATTAACAAGCGCTCAGTGGGCCTGACACAATTTAATAACTTCAAACCAGGCTGGTCCGAAAAATGAGACTCGCGTCAGAGTTTAGCGATTAAATTCAGGAAAATTCCGATTAAACCTGGTGCGAAGCCCGATGGATGTAAACGATTTCAACCCGAATTCAGGACAAAAGTTCACAGGCATATCCTGAGTTTTTTGCAAGCAGGCTATGCCGAATTTCCAATGATTGTCGTATTTTTCTGCATTTGGGATGGAATGAATCTATATCAAAAACCCAGCACCAGGAAGGCGTTCAATGGCATTCAGAATAAAATAAGATTTATCCCATGATGATATTTATTCTAAATAACTTAATTTAACCCTCGCAATTCTAATCGCGCACTTTAATACTGCATTAATACCGTTTTTGCAGTACCAGATATTAATACAGTAATTCTCATCCACTAATTGATAAGAAAGGTAAGAGCATTTATGAGAAAGTCACGATATAGCGAAGAGCAAATCACAAATGCCATTAAAGCTTCTGAAACGGGAGTGAAAGTCAGGGAGATTTGTGAGGAGCTGGGCATTTCCGAGGCCACCTTCTATAGCTGGAAGAAGAAGTTCTCCGGGCTTTCTTCAGAGGAGGGTCGAAAAATCAAGGAGTTGGAGGATAAACTGCAGAACCTTACGCGCGAGCTGCAGACCCTGAGCTCCGACAAGGAGATGCTGCAAAGCGTGCTGAAAAACTTCTTCACTACGAATGAAAAGCGTCAGGCGGTCAACTTCCTGCAAACCACTTTCGACATCGGTACCCGTCGCAGCTGTCGTTTACTGGATATTAGCCGTAGCGTTTATCATTACCCTTCCGGTTCCGATAATCGCTAATACCATTGAGGCCGATGTTATATGACTTAATGCTGAGATTTGTTCTTACCAGAAGAGATGAAGATCATTAAATTCGGCATTCGCTACATAACAATTCGAACCACTTTTTCCTGATGAATGCCATCACGGAATCACTTCCTTTTTTGCGGTAAAATTGATTCACACCAGCAAAAGCCTCGCGTTTCAAGCCATTTAGACTTAGCCCAATCTCATTTCGGTGAGATTGGTGCTTAGTCTATTACTTCACGATTACTAATAATCAGACCTGATCACAGACAATTCTGTTAAGCGTTAATGAACAACACGGTGTAACCGCTCACACATTGGCTCAGTTTTAAACTGGATCTGGCCGCTGCGTTTATGATCGCTTTGGCGATCAGCGCTAGTCGGCTAACTCTTAAACCACACCAGGAATACTCCGGTTCAAAAACGTTATGATGTTTAAACTATAAAGCCGAAAAACGGTTATCCACGGTAAATACTGCGCTTAAATCCATCGTCATCTTTAATCTTTTTTTCTGGCAGCTGTTGGGAATCATTCTTAACAATGCCGGTAACGCTTAAGGCTAAGGTGGCTTCTCACGCTGGATTTTCAGTGCCACAGCCGGGTAAAAATCCGACTGGCGGAGAGTTTTTTACGCGCTAAACCGGCGAATTGTTGCCCGATATGCGCTTTTTTTATCCCACCGGAATGCTAAAAGGCAGCTAAAGTCGACCTTTTACCGTGCTGACGGCAGAGAGTTTTATAGCGGAAGAGAATGAAAACCGGGCAGCCGTAGCGCTGCTCGGTTATATAGCGTGCGCGTGGCGGCCAGTATCAGGTCACTGAGGCGGGATTATCGGCTGGTCAAATTCCTAAAATATCAGAGGAAAGCGCTGCTGAGTGGATGACTCAGCAGCAGGGCAGGGTTAAGGAAGTGCGGTCAAGCGCTGCGGTTTAATGCGCATGGCATAGATCACGCCAACGATCAGACAGCCGATACCGATGCTGGTGAGCAGCGGTGGCCAGCTCTGGCGGTAAATAAAGGTCCACAGCAGGCCAGAGAGCGTCTCGAATACGATGAGCGGCCCCATCACTACCGTTGGCAAACGCTGACTGGCGGCATTCCAGCACAGCGCCGCCAGCCATGAGCAGAACAAACCAATCGCCAGCATCAGCCAGATAAAGCGCGCCGGCTGCGGGCCGAACGGCAAAGCGAAATCGGGCTGCTGCCAGTGAATCTGCAGGCTCACCAGCCCATAAAACACCAGCGCCAGCGGCAATGTCACCAGCCCCTGCGCGGTGGCCCAGCTCGACGGTTTGTGCTGAGGATGTTCGCGCAGCCAGCGCGCATTGCGCAGCGGATACCAGGTCCAGCACACCACTGCCAGCACCGCCAGCAGCAGACCACTCAGGTAGCCCCAGAGATCAAATGCCGACCCCTGCCCGTGCAGTTCCGCCGCGTTGACGCAGCCCAGCCCGACAGCAATGATGACCAGCGCGGGCATCAGGCGGCGCCACGGCAGTCGCCCTTCGAGGTGGCCATAACAGAGGTTAGCGGTAACGGTGATCACCACCGGCAGCGTGCCGATGATCATGGTGGAGACCGGTGCGCCGGTGCGCTGAATCGCGCTGGCGAGGCAGGCGTAATAGAGCAGATTGCCCACCAGCGACAGCTTCACCGCCTCCGTCCAGTCCGGGCGCGTCAGCTGTTTTAGCCGGCGCCGGCTGAGCCACGCCAGCGGCAGCACCACCAGACCAAAGGCAACATAGCGACCCGCCGATTGCAACGTGCCCGGATAATCGGGTATCAGCAGCGGCCCGACAAAAATCATGCCCCACATCAGCCCCGCCGCGAGGGCAAACACTATTCCTGCAAACATACACCTTTCCTTTATCTTCAATCCGCCACAGTGTGGCGCAGGAAAAGGTGAAAGGCTTGTAGCAGATTGCGGTTAACGTGCGCTGAACACCTGCTTTTGATAGCGTCCCGGCGTAATGCCGTAGCGATGGGCAAACGCCCGCGTCAGATGCGCCTGGTCGGTGAGGCCAACCGCCGCCGCCACACTGGCGGCGCTCTCGCCCTGCGCCAGCCGCTGCTTGGCCTCGAACAGGCGGAAGGCCATCAGCATTTGATGGGGAGTGACGTGAAAGTGTTGTTTGAAACTGCGCAGAAAATGCCACGGCGACAGCGATACCAGCGCCGCCAGCTCCTCCAGCCGCACCGGTTCTGCCAGGTTATCGCGCAGCCAGGCTTTTACCACATCAAAGCGGTGGGCGCCTTCGCGCGGCCGCGCGACGCCCTGCTGCGCCAGCGGACGCAGCCACTCCAGCAGATCCAGCAGCGCGCCCTGCCGCTCGAGCGCACTTTGCGCCTGCCACATCTGTGCCAGCGCATGGGAGAAAGGTTGTGCCAGACGCGCATCGGTGCGCAGCGCATCGCTGAACCACCAGTTGCGATCGCCGGTCAGCCGATCCATCTCCGCCGGATCGATATAGATCATGCGATAACGCCAGCCTTCGGCGCAGGCCGATTCACCGGTGTGCAGTTCATCGGGATTCATCATCACCAGCGAATGCACCGGCGCGACATAATTGGTGCCGCGGTAGCGAAAGCGCTGCGCGCCGGATTCGATGGTGCCAATCCCGAAGGCTTCGTGGGTATGGGGCTCAAAAGCGTAGCGGGAGATGTGCGCCTGATAAAGCTCAATGCCCGGCAGCTCAGCAAAGTGCTGAAACTGCGCACGATCCTGCTCACAGGGAAAGACTTCAGGAACCACCGTCACCACACACCTCCATACGCTATCAGGCAGTAAGCATGCGCGGCGCGCACCAAAAAAGCAAAGCCCAATCGCTTTACGCGCCTACCCGTTCAGCGCGACACTGGGGCCTGACCTATAAAGGAGGCGACAATGGCACAACGGGTGGTAATGGTAGTGGATATGCAAAATGGCGTGCTGGCAACGCCGCGTTACGACCGCGCCGGACGCTGCGCGCGCATTAATCAGCTGATGGCCGCCGCCGATCAGGTCATTTTTATTCAGCATAGCGGGCCGGATTTAGCCGCTGACTCCGCAGACTGGCAAATAGTCGCCGAACTGGAACAACCCGCCGACGCGCTTTACATCACCAAAACCGCCTGCGACAGCTTCTGGCAAACCGGGCTCGCGGCGCAGCTTGAACAGCATCAGATTGAAAGCTTTGTCATTTGCGGCTGCGCCACCGATTATTGTGTCGATACCACCATCAAAGTCGGGGCCAGCCTTGGCTATCACATCACCGTGGCGGCCGACGCCCACACCACCGCCGATCGCACTTATGTGTCGGCGCAGCAACTTATTAATCAGCACAACGAAGTGTGGGCGGATTTGATCATGCCGGGCAATCCGGTGCGGGTTAAAACCACGGAAGAATTACTGCGGGAGTGGCGCGCGCATTAAGGGTTGCGCTATTGAAATAATCTGACAAGTGTCAATAATAGAGCAGGACACTTGTCTGTATGGAGTTTTCAGATGCGAGCTTATATTCCTCAGCATGGAGCCAATGACAACGCGCTGTGGCGGGTTGCTGGCCTGCCTCCACGTGGTATTGAGTTAACGCGTATGCTGGAAGCCGGTTTGCCGGTGGCCGTCATTGATGATATCCGTCACTGGTCGGCCATGACGCGCGCCGAAATCATGAAGGTCACAGGGATTAATGAACGCAACATTGCCCGTCGTAAAAGCACGGGTAAAAGTCTGTCACCCGACGAGAGTGAACGTGTCGCCCGCTTCGTCCGCGTGATGGATGCCGCCGTTCAGCTTTTTGCTGGTAATAAAGAAGAGGCCACCCAGTGGCTGAGCCGACCGGTGAAAGGGTTAGGCAATGTTGCGCCCATCACCTTACTGACGACGGAGAGCGGTGCGCTGGATGTTCTCGATCTGATCGGTCGTCTGGAGCACGGTGTTTTCTCGTGATTTTTTATCGGCTGACGAAGAGCCAGTATGCGGCTGAAGCCTGGTCCGGTTATGGGGCAAAACAGTATGGTGGACGCTGGAATCATAAAGGCTATCCCACCATTTATGTTGCCACGTCGGTGTCACTCGCAGCACTGGAAGTGCTGGTCCATATCGGAAGAGAGTCGGTGCTGGATGAGTACACCTTATTCAGTATCGACATCCCGGATGCTGAAGTTGCCTATCTTGCTGAAGCATTTTTACCGCCGGACTGGCGTCATGATCCAGCGCCACTGTCGACAATGGATCTCGGCACCGGCTGGCTGCAATCCGCTGAAGGCGCCGCGCTGATGCTACCTTCAACGATTATCCCGATGGAAAACAAAGCAATATTAAATCCGCTTCATCATTCTTTTAAAAGCGCTCTTACCAGAGTGAAAGAATTACCTTTTGTCTTTGATCAACGCCTTATAAAGGGATGATTTTTCCTCGCGTAAAAGGACATTAAATGAAAACAGCAAAATTAACCGCTAAAAGAATAATTTACTTTTACTACGCAGTCATTTATTACTTTTGTATTTCAATAACTTTGTTAGCCAAAATAGAAACAGTTAAAAGAAGTATAACAGCGTTAGTATTGTTTTTATTTTCTCTGATCATTTTTTTTACATTTATGGCTAAAGGATTTTTCAGAAGCCCATCCCACAAAGGCATTATTAAGAGCCCTAAGCACAGAAAGATAATAACGCAATACAACTCCAGCATTGTATTAGCACTTTATTCTTCAATTATTTTTTTCTGTGCTATCTTATCTTATCTTTTTCAGACCGAAAAAACAGTTTCACTTTTATTGTTAATAAGCTCGACAGTATTACTTTTCCTTTCTTCCAGCGTCTTCCTTTCTGAAAGTAACATCTACAACCAGCATTACAAAAGTGCCACGTCATGGATAGTTAAAATCGGCTGGATAGTAGGCTCCTTCTACGCCTATGCGCAAGCCAGACACGATTTTATGAACATCGCCGATTTAACTTATGACCAGACTGCATCACGCTTTTGTGTCATTCTCTATGCGGGCTTGATTCTCATGACATATGTTTCACTGGCAGTTACCTCTGCAGGGGTAGCTTTATTTTTCTTCGAAAAAACCAGCACCAACGTCAATAAAAAAGATATTATTATTATTAGAGACTCATTCCCTCTATTTATCCCACTAACCATGACAGCCATTGTCACTCTATTAATAATAACATCTAATTTAAAGCTAGTATTTAATACTGCTCTAAACATCAGTATTCCTGTGGATGCTACCGAAACATTCAAATGTAATGATGCATCAATGATGCTTGCAGGAAAAGGAGAAAAATATTACCTACTACTTAATGAAGGTGAATATCGTGTTTTTACACATAGAAATGAAAATTGGTACAGTTCAAGATTAACCTGTCTTAAAGAAAAACCTTATTTCGAAACATCTGAAATAAAAAACAAGGAAGACATCATTAAAAGTAACTTTGAAAACCTAAAGAAAAATGCACTGGATAATTTCAATGCAATAATTAAATAGAAAATAATAAAAAAACCCTCGCAGAAGCGAGGGCTGGATAACGCGTTGATCGGTACGCCAATCAGAACGGGATATCGTCGTCGAAATCCATTGGTGGTTCGTTGTTCGCCGGTGCGCTCTGCTGCTGTGGACGCTGCTGCGCGCCGCCGCTGAACTGGTTGCCCCCACCCTGCGGCTGCTGCGGCTGGCCCCAGCCGTTATTGTTGCCGCCGCCCTGGCCGCCCATGGGTGCGCCACCGCCATTGCCGCCCTGCTGACGACCACCCAGCATCTGCATGGTGCCGCCCACGTTCACCACCACTTCGGTGGTGTATTTGTCCTGGCCGCTCTGGTCCTGCCATTTACGGGTGCGCAGCTGGCCTTCAATGTAGACCTGCGAACCTTTACGCAGATATTCGCCGGCGACTTCGGCCAGCTTGCCGAACAGCACGACGCGGTGCCATTCGGTGATCTCTTTGTTTTCACCGGTTTGCTTGTCGCGCCAGCTCTCTGACGTGGCCAGCGTAATGTTGGCTACCGCGCCACCATTCGGCATGTAGCGCACTTCCGGATCCTGACCCAGATTCCCGACAAGAATCACTTTGTTTACGCCACGACTGGCCATGTTGCTGTCTCCCGATGAGTTGATGCTAAAAGTCTAAGCGAAAAATTGTATCACGTCACAATGACGCTTCCCACTTTCGAGCGGGATTCCAGTTTTTCGACCGTGACAGGATAGCAAAAACACTGGATATTTATTCAGTTTATTTTTTGTGCCATAATGATGCGTTTCTGCTGGTCGTGCTGGCAAGGCATGGCGAGCGTTGCCTAATCCGGGAAAGGTGAATGGATAAGATTGAAGTCCGCGGTGCTCGCACCCATAATTTGAAGAATATCAACCTGATCATCCCACGCGACAAGCTCATTGTAGTGACCGGTCTGTCGGGTTCCGGTAAGTCTTCGCTGGCGTTTGATACGCTGTATGCCGAAGGCCAGCGCCGCTATGTTGAATCGCTTTCTGCCTATGCGCGCCAGTTTCTTTCCTTAATGGAGAAACCGGACGTAGACCACATTGAGGGGCTGTCGCCTGCCATTTCCATTGAGCAGAAATCGACGTCGCACAACCCGCGCTCGACCGTCGGCACCATCACTGAAATTCATGACTATCTGCGTCTGCTGTTTGCCCGCGTGGGTGAGCCGCGCTGTCCGGATCATAACGTCACGCTGGCGGCACAAACCGTCAGCCAGATGGTCGATCAGGTCCTGGCGCAGGAAGAGGGTCGGCGCCTGATGCTGCTGGCGCCGGTGGTAAAAGATCGCAAAGGCGAGCACACCAAAACGCTGGAAAATCTGGCGGCGCAGGGCTACATCCGCGCACGTATCGATGGCGAAGTGTGCGATCTGTCGGATCCACCTAAGCTGGAGCTGCAGAAGAAACACACCATTGAGGTGGTGATCGATCGTTTCCGCGTGCGTGACGATCTGGCGACGCGTCTGGCCGAATCCTTTGAAACGACGCTGGAACTGAGTGGCGGCACGGCGATCGTCGCGGATATGGACGATCCCGATACCGAAGAGATGCTGTTCTCGGCCAACTTTGCCTGCCCGGTGTGCGGTTACAGCATGCGTGAGCTGGAGCCGCGCCTGTTCTCGTTCAACAACCCGGCCGGTGCCTGCCCGACCTGTGACGGCCTCGGCGTTCAGCAATATTTCGATCCCGATCGCGTGGTACAAAATCCGGAGCTGTCGCTGGCCGGTGGCGCCATTCGCGGCTGGGATCGCCGTAACTTCTACTATTTCCAGATGCTGCGCTCGCTGGCGGAACATCTGGATTTCGATGTTGAAGCGCCGTTCAATAGCCTGAGCGACAAAGCGCGCGAAGTGATTCTGTACGGCTCCGGCAAAGAGAACATTGAGTTCAAATATATCAACGATCGCGGCGATACCTCGGTGCGTCGTCATCCGTTCGAAGGCGTGCTGCATAACATGGAGCGCCGCTACAAAGAGACGGAATCCAACGCGGTGCGCGAAGAGCTGGCGAAGTTTATCAGCAACCGCGCCTGCGCCAGCTGCGAAGGGACGCGCCTGCGTCGTGAAGCGCGCCATGTGTTCGTGGAAGATACCAACCTGCCGACCATCTCGGATATGAGCATCGGCCACGCCATGGACTTCTTCCGCAATCTCAAGCTGAGCGGCCAGCGCGCCAAGATCGCCGAGAAAGTGCTGAAGGAAATTGGCGACCGTCTGAGCTTCCTGGTCAACGTCGGCCTGAATTATCTGTCGATGTCGCGTTCAGCGGAAACGCTGTCCGGCGGTGAAGCACAGCGTATTCGTCTGGCGAGCCAGATTGGTGCCGGTCTGGTTGGCGTCATGTACGTACTGGATGAACCGTCCATCGGTCTGCATCAGCGCGACAACGAGCGCCTGCTGTCGACGCTGATTCACCTGCGCGATCTCGGTAATACCGTGATCGTGGTTGAGCATGATGAAGACGCGATTCGCGCCGCTGACCATATTATCGATATCGGTCCGGGCGCTGGCGTGCACGGCGGCCAGGTGGTAGCCGAGGGTGATGTGCATGCCATTATGGCGCACGAAGATTCTCTCACCGGTCAGTTCCTCAGCGGCAAGCGTGAAATCGCGGTGCCGGCAGAGCGGGTGAAAGGCGATCCGTCCAAAGTACTGAAACTGAGCGGCGCGCGCGGTAATAACCTGAAGGATGTCACGCTGACGGTTCCGGTTGGGCTGTTTACCTGTATCACCGGCGTGTCCGGCTCCGGCAAATCAACGCTGATTAACGATACGCTGTTCCCGATTGCGCAGCGCCAGCTGAATGGTGCTACCAGCGGTGAAGCTGCGCCGTATCGCGAGATCGCCGGGCTGGAGCACTTCGATAAAGTGATCGACATCGATCAGAGCCCGATCGGCCGGACGCCGCGCTCAAACCCGGCCACCTACACCGGGATTTTTACCCCGGTGCGTGAACTGTTTGCCGGCGTGCCGGAAGCGCGTTCGCGCGGCTACAATCCGGGCCGCTTCAGCTTTAACGTGCGCGGCGGGCGCTGTGAAGCCTGTCAGGGCGACGGCGTGATTAAGGTCGAAATGCACTTCCTGCCTGACATTTATGTACCGTGCGATCAGTGCAAAGGCAAACGCTATAACCGCGAAACGCTGGAGATTAAATACAAAGGCAAGAGCATTCACGAAGTGCTGGAGATGACCATCGAAGAGGCGCGTGAGTTCTTTGATGCGGTACCTGCACTGGCGCGTAAGCTGCAGACGCTGATTGATGTCGGTCTGTCGTACATTCGTCTTGGCCAGTCGGCAACCACGCTGTCCGGCGGTGAAGCGCAGCGCGTTAAGCTGGCGCGTGAGCTGTCGAAGCGCGGCACCGGTCAGACGCTGTACATTCTAGATGAACCGACCACCGGCCTGCATTTTGCCGACATCCAGCAGCTGCTGGAAGTGCTGCATCAACTGCGCGATCAGGGCAATACCATCGTGGTCATTGAGCACAACCTCGACGTGATCAAAACCGCTGACTGGATTGTCGATCTCGGTCCGGAAGGCGGCAGCGGCGGTGGTGAAATCCTGGTGGCTGGTACGCCGGAAACCGTTGCACAGTGCGAAAAATCGCATACTGCACGCTTCCTCAAGCCGATGCTGAAAAAATAGGTTTAACGCGCCGCACCCGCTGTTGCGGCGCGTTTTTTCTGATCTCGCCACGGCTCACCGCTCCGGTTACTCGCCAGCCGGTGCCATTGTCTGAATGCCTTAGCAAATGCAGAAACAGGCAAGAAACAGACAACTTCAGGCATATACGCATCGCGTCCCGCTGACTATTCTTACTGCGTTCCTTTTGGCGCCGCTGACGCGCCTCTGTCCTTCAGTGTCATCACTGAACGGACCCCTCGCAAAAAATACTCACGACACATCTGACTGGAGACACCATGAATATTACGCATGCCTATGCCGCACAGGACGCGAAAGCCAAACTCGCCCCGTTCGATTATAAGCCGCGCGAACTGCGCGCTCATGATGTGCAGATTGAAGTGTTGTACTGTGGCGTCTGCCACTCGGACCTGCACCAGGCGCGCAACGAATGGCGCAACACCGTATTCCCGGTGGTGCCAGGCCATGAAATCGTGGGTCGCGTCACCGCCGTTGGCGCGCACACGCACAAATATAAAGTGGGCGATTTAGTCGGCGTCGGCTGTATGGTCGACTCCTGCCGCAGCTGCCCAAGCTGTCAGGAAGGACTCGAACAGTACTGTGAAAACGGCTTTGTTGGCACTTACAACGGCCAGGATCGTGAAACCGGCGCCATCACCTACGGCGGCTACTCCACCAGCATGGTAGTTGATGAAAGTTTTGTACTGCGCGTACCGGAAAACCTCGATCTGGCGGGCGTTGCGCCGCTGCTGTGCGCCGGTATCACCACCTATTCCCCGCTGCGTCACTGGAATGTCGGTCCCGGCAAAAAAGTCGGTATCGTTGGTCTGGGCGGCCTCGGCCATATGGGCGTGAAGATCGCGCATGCGATGGGCGCGCACGTGGTGCTGTTCACTACCTCACCGTCAAAAATTGAAGATGGCAAACGCCTCGGCGCTGACGAAGTGGTGATTTCGAAAGATGCTGACCAGATGGCACAACATACCAACAGCTTCGACTTCATCTTAAATACCGTCGCCGCGCAGCACGATCTCAACCCGTTTATCGCCCTACTGAAGCGCGACGGCAACATGACGCTGGTCGGCGCGCCGGAGCACGATCATCCGGCGCCACAGGTGTTTAACCTGATCCTCAAGCGTCGCAGCATTGCCGGTTCACTGATTGGCGGTATCGCCGAAACCCAGGAGATGCTGGATTTCTGCGGCAAGCACGGCATCACCTCAGATATTGAGCTGATCGCCATGAACCAAATCAACGATGCCTACGAGCGCATGCTGAAAAGCGACGTGAAGTATCGCTTCGTGATTGATATCAACACCCTGCGTGAAGAGTCTGCGGCTTAATCAGCGCGTCTCATCATCATGGCTGACGCCCGCCGCGCGCGTGGCGTCAGCCTGTTGCCACGATGCATCAACCAGATAGTAAATCTGCGAATCTTTCAGCGATCCATCCAGCCACAGCGTGCTCCAGTGCGACTTATTGAGATGTTCACTGGGAAACACATCGTGGTGTTCATCGCGCAACAACTCCGCCAGCGCGGGCGAGGTCTTCAGCGACAACGCCGGTCGTCCTTCAACGTCATGTACCATGGCAAACAGCACGCCATCGCTTTTCACCTGGGTTGCGTCCCACTCATCTTTATAACTTTGTGAAGCGCCCGGTTTGCTCATGCAGTAGGTCAGTAAATCCGACGTGTTCATGTTTTATTCCCCTTGTAAGGTGGCGACGATGCGCCGCGCGCCGCCGTGTACCCGATGTTCACCCAGCCAGATCCCCTGCCAGGTGCCGAGCAGCAGTTTGCCGCGGCTGACCGGGATCAGCAGCGATACGCCAAGCAGTGACGATTTGATGTGCGCCGGCATATCGTCAGCGCCTTCATAGTCGTGCTGATAGGGCGCATCCTCTGGAACGTGCCGCAGAAAGTGCTGCTCCATGTCGCTGCGCACCGTAGGATCGCAATTTTCATTGAGCGTCAGCGACGCTGAGGTGTGCTGCAACAGCAGATGCAGCTGGCCGATGCGCAGGTCCGTTAAGCCATTAAGCTGGCCGACAATCTCGTCGGTGATCAGATGAAAGCCGCGCGCCTTCGCGCTCAGCGTGAGAGTTTGTTGCTGCCACATGCCACATTCCTGGGTTAAACCGTTTACTTAAGTGTGCAGCATGTCGGCGAAAGGTAAACCCTTCAGCGGGAAAAAGCGGCAGAGCGCTTGCTCTGCCGCCGGCGCATCAGTCGCTCAGCTTGTCAGCCAGCGCTTTTACCGTGGTGATATCGTCCTGCGTTACCGCCGCCAGACGCGTGCCGTACTCGCTATCGGCCTTATAAAAGAACGAGAGCATCGCCAGCCGGCTTTGCGCGTCGGCGCTTTTCAGCGCGCTACCGAGCGAGGTGATCAGATCGCCCCGCTCTTTCGCGTTAAAGGAACGATACAGTTCCCCTGCCTGGCGGAAATTCTGCGGTTTGGCGATCATCGCCTGCTGCGTACTGCCACTAAGCGGCGTATGGCTGTAACGCGCGCTTTGCAGCTCTTCACGCGGATAGATGCGGCTTGGCTGGTAATTAACGCCCTTGTCATCGGCGTTACCGCTGTCCATCAGGCCATCCTGATTGCCGTTGCTGACCGGTACGCGCGGCGCGTTGACCGGCAGGCTAAGGCCATTCGCGCCCACGCGGTACAGCTGGGTATCAGCATAAGAGAACAGGCGGCCCTGCAGCAGGCGATCTTCAGACGGCTCAATGCCCGGGACCAGATTGGACGGCGCCATTGCCACCTGCTCAGTTTGCTGGAAGAAGTTGTCGACGTTGCGATTCAGCACCATCTGCCCGACTTTAACCTCGGGCACGTTCGGCCAGATTTTGGTGGAGTCGAGCGGATTGAAATCGAACTTATCCAGTTCGCTGGCTTTAATGGTCTGAATGTAGAGATCCCACTTCGGAAACGCTTTGCGGTTAATCGCCGCCACCAGATCTTCAGTCATGTGGCTGTAACTGCGGCCCTGGATCGCTGCCGATTCAGCCGGATCGAGGTTGCGTTCGCCCTGCAGCGTTTTCCAGTGAAACTTCACGTAGTGCACTTCGCCTTTGCTGTTCACAAACTTGTAGGCGTGCACGCTGTTACCGTCCATTTCGCGATAGGTCGCCGGCGTGCCCATGTTGGAGAACAGCATGGTGAGCGCGTGCGTGGCTTCCGGCACGTGGGAGAAGAAATCGAAGGTGCGCGCATCGTTATCGAGGTTAGTGCGCGGATCCGGTTTAAACGCGTGCACCATATCAGGGAACTTGATCGCATCGCGGATGAAGAACACCGGCAGGTTGTTGCCCACCAGATCCCAGTTGCCCTGGCTGGTATAGAATTTGGTGGCAAAACCACGCGGATCGCGCAGCGTTTCCGGCGAATGCTTGCTGTGCACCACGCTGGAGAAGCGCACGAAGACCGGCGTCACCGTTCCCGGTTTAAACACCTCAGCGATAGTCAGATCGCTGATATCTTTGCTGGCGCGAAATTCACCGTGCGCGCCGGTGCCACGCGCGTGCACCACACGTTCCGGAATACGTTCACGATCAAAGCGCTGCAGCTTTTGAATCAGCTGCACGTCCTGTAACAGCACCGGGCCATTGGCGCCGGCAGTTTGTGAATTCTGGTTATCGCCGACCGGCGCGCCGTTATCACGCGTCAGCTCAACGGCCGCAGCAGGCAGTGCGAGCGCCAGCGTCATGGCAATGCAGAGGGGTTTCAGTGCGGAGGGGAAATAGCTCATGGGCGGTTCCTTATTGTGATTGGCGAGCGCTCTGGCAGTGCGCCAAAGCGCGCCGGCAAAAAATAGCGCCCTCACTAACAGGAACACACAAGACCCGTCCCGATTACCCGGAGTTAAGGTGTTATACCCATGCGGAATGCGGCCGTCAGCCAGCATGGTTGGCAAAGAGAAGCGTGGAAAAGCGGGGTGCGGGAGAAAGTACAGCGGGAACAGACAATGCGTGGATGACTGAAACGGGTGCCTGCCAGCCGCGGGCTGACAGGCACCGCGTCAATTACATTACGGCAGCAAACGCCTCAGCCACCTGATTGACGTTGCGGCTGTTGAGACCGGCGACACACATGCGGCCGCTGGCGATCAGGTACACGCCGAACTCTTCGCGCAGGCGGTCCACCTGCTGCGCGCTCAGGCCGGTATAGCTGAACATGCCGCGCTGCTTCAGCAGATAATCAAAGTTTTTGCCGGGCAGTTTACTGTTCAGCACATTGACCAGCACCTGGCGCATTTCGATGATGCGCAGGCGCATCGCTTCCACTTCCGCCAGCCAGTTGTTGAGCAGCGCTTCGTCGTTCAGCACGCAGGAAACCACCTGAGCACCGAAGTTCGGCGGGCTGGAGTAGTTGCGACGCACGGTCGCTTTCAGCTGACCCAGCACGCGTGCCGACTCTTCTGCGCTGTCGCAGACAATCGACAGCCCGCCAACGCGCTCACCGTACAGCGAGAAGATTTTCGAGAAGGAGTTGCTCACCAGCGCCGGCAGGCCCGCCGCGGCAATCACGCGAATCGCATAAGCGTCCTCTTCCATGCCGGCACCAAAGCCCTGGTAGGCGATGTCGAGGAACGGAATCAGCTCCTGCGCTTTCAGGACCTCAACAGTTTGATCCCACTGCGCGTTGGTCAGATCCGCACCGGTCGGGTTGTGGCAGCACGGATGCAGCAACACGATGGATTGCTTCGGCAGCGTTTTCAGTTTGGCGATGAAGGCATCGAACTTCACGCCGTTGGTGGCGTCGTCGTACCACGGGTAGGTGTTAACGTTAAACCCGGCACCGTTAAAGATCGCCACATGGTTTTCCCATGTCGGATCGCTGACCCATACGCTGGCGTCCGGGAAGTAACGCTTCAGGAAATCTGCGCCCACTTTCAGCGCGCCGGATCCGCCCAGCGTCTGGATGGAAGCAATGCGCCCCGCCTGCAGCATCGGGTGCTCTTTACCAAACAGCAGCGGCGCAATGGCGTTACGATATGGACCCAGCCCTTCCATTGGCAGATAGAGCGAAGCCTGATGTGGCTGCGCCTGCAAACGCTCTTCCGCGGCGGCCACCGCCTGCAGCTGAGGAATGATGCCGGCTTCGTTGTAATAGAGGCCGATGCTCAGATTCACCTTGTGGTCACGCGGGTCCTGTTTGAAGGTTTCCATCAGCGACAGAATCGGATCGCCAGCATAGGCATCAACGTTTTGAAACACGGTGCAGATCTCCATGATTATTCATAAATGTGTGGGTCGACGTCATCAAACAAAATAGCGGCCGGGACGGTGATTCATGGCGATGATGAGATTGAGCATCACCGCGCCGGCGATGGAGGCCAGCAGCATCGGCAGCGATACCACAAAAAGCGAGGCCAGTACCACACAGGTATCCAGCGCCATTTGCAGTTTGCCGGCGCGCAGACCAGAGCGATCCTGCAGCCAGAGCGCCAGAATATTGATACCACCGAGGCTGGCTTTGTGACGAAACAACACTATAAACCCAATCCCCATCACCACGTTACCGAACAATGTCGCATAAAACGGATTTAGCGCAGAAAAATGGATAAACAGCGGGTGCAAATGGGTGAACAGCGATACCAGCCCCACCGCACAGAAGGTTTTCAGGGTAAATTCCCAGCCCATGCGACGAATGGCCAGCCAGTAAAACGGCAGGTTAATCAGAAAGAAGGCGCTGCCGAACGAGAGCGGCGACAGGTAGCTGATGAGAAAAGCCACGCCCGCCGTACCGCCGGTCAGCGCGCCCGCCTGTTTCAGCAAAATGACGCCAAACGACACCATCAGCGTGCCAAGCACGATAGCCAGCGCATCTTCTGTACGGGTGTGGGGAATGCGGGAAGGTTGTACAGCGTTATCCATGGCGCGATCTCTTTGCAAATGATGGCGTTCATTTGCAAAAAACGCACCACATCGGCGGCTTCCTGTCGCCGCCGATGGGTGCCAGCGATTATCCAATTGATAACTAAGGCGCTTTATTGCAGGTTTATGTGCATCAATCTGCTGTAAAATAATCGATGCATGCACAAATTCGGTTTTTGGTGCGCGCTTTGCGCGAAAAACGGCACAAATATGCACCACACTGGCACATCATGCACTCTTTTGGCGCACTTTGTGCTCGGGGATCATCATCAAGCCGTTCTCTTTTAAACGGTTGAGTACCACCGAGGTTTTCACGTGCGCCACGCTTTGATGGCCAGCGACGAGCTGACTGATCAGCGCGCTCAGCGCCGCTAAATCGGCCACCGCGACTTTTAACAGATAGTCGGCGTCACCAGTGGTTTTGAACGCGTCGACAATCGCCGTTTCCTGCTCCACCATGCGGTGAAAACTCTCTTCGTAATCGGGCGTGTGATTTTTTAGTCGCACCTCGATCAAGCCGACCATGCCCAGCCCTACCGCGTCTGGCGAGAGCCGCGCGTGATAGCCAAGAATAAGATTTGCCTGTTCGAGATTAATGCGCCGGCGTGAACATTGCGACGCCGAAAGTCCGACTAAATCACTGAGTTCCTGGTTGGTAAGGCGGCCGTTAGATTGTAGTAGTGTCAGTATCTTAAGGTCGTAATCGTCTACCTGAGTCATTCTGTATCCACAGCGTTATAGGATTCGCTTTGCTACAGATAACCTGATAATTGACGAGGTTGTCCAACACTATTTTCTGATGACGTGAAATGCATGCACAAATCGTGCATGCAACTGCGGAAGCGCGATTATTCGTCGTCGTATTGCGGTCCGGCGTAGTTATCAAAGCGTGACCACTGGCCGTTGAACGTCAGACGTACTGTGCCGATCGGGCCGTTACGCTGTTTACCGATGATGATCTCGGCGATGCCTTTCAGATCGCTGTTTTCGTGATACACCTCGTCACGATAGATGAACATGATCAGGTCCGCATCCTGCTCGATCGAGCCCGATTCACGCAGATCCGAGTTAACCGGACGCTTATCGGCGCGCTGCTCCAGCGAGCGGTTAAGCTGCGACAGCGCCACCACCGGTACATTGAGCTCTTTCGCCAGCGCTTTAAGCGAGCGTGAGATCTCGGCGATCTCCAGCGTACGGTTGTCAGAGAGCGCCGGTACGCGCATCAGCTGCAGGTAGTCGATCATGATCATGCTCAGGCCGCCGTTTTCACGGAACACGCGGCGCGCGCGTGAACGCACTTCGGTTGGCGTCAGACCGGACGAGTCATCGATGAACATGTTCTTCTTTTCTAACAGGATGCCCATGGTGGCCGAGATGCGCGCCCAGTCTTCATCCTCCAGCTGACCGGTACGGATACGCGTCTGATCAACGCGCGACAGCGAGGCCAGCATACGCATCATCAGCTGTTCGCTGGGCATCTCGAGACTGAAAATCAGCACCGGTTTGTCTGTCAGCATGGCGGCGTTTTCGCACAGGTTCATGGCGAAAGTGGTTTTACCCATCGACGGACGCGCCGCGACAATGATCAGATCTGAACCCTGCAGACCGGCGGTTTTCTTGTTGAGATCCTGATAGCCGGTATCGACGCCGGTGACGCCATCATGCGGCGTTGATACCAGCGCTTCAATGCGCGATACCGTCGCTTCGAGAATCTGCTCGATATTTTGCGGGCCTTCATCCTTATTGGCGCGCTGTTCGGCAATTTTAAAGACGTTGGATTCAGCAAAATCCAGCAGCTCTTCGCTGCTACGGCCCTGCGGATCGTAACCAGCATCAGCGATCTGATTGGCCACCGAAATCATCTCACGCACTACCGCACGTTCACGCACGATGTCGGCGTAAGCGCCGAGGTTTGCCGCACTTGGGGTATTTTTTGCCAGCTCGGCCAGATAGGCAAAGCCGCCCGCCATCTCCAGCTCGCCGCGGGTTTCCAGCGACTCTGACAGGGTGATCAGATCGATAGGCTGACCGGCTTCCAGCAGGCGCTGCATTTCAGAGAAAATCATGCGGTGCGAGCGGTTGAAGAAGTCTTCAGCTACCACGCGCTCGGAGACGTTATCCCAGCGTTCGTTATCCAGCATCAACCCACCGAGCACCGACTGCTCCGCTTCGAGAGAGTGCGGCGGCATTTTCACGCCTTCGAGCTGCCGATCGCGGGGTTCGTTCGATTTGTTGGTGGGTTTATTTCCTGCCATAGTGAATGCATTACCGATCGTGAAAGGGACGCGCAAGTATACCGTCCCAGGATGAACAATCACAGGAGTCAGAATGGCAAAGCGAATTCAGTTCAACCAGCACGGCGGCCCGGAAGTATTGCAATGGGTCGATTTCACACTAGCCGATCCCGCCGAGCATGAAGTTCAGGTGGAGAACAAGGCGATTGGTATTAACTACATCGATACCTACGTGCGTAGCGGATTGTATCCGGTCTCCTCGCTGCCGTCCGGCCTCGGCACTGAAGCGGCAGGCATCGTGAAAAAAGTGGGCAGCGCGGTTTCGCGTTTCAAGCCGGGCGATCGCGTGGTGTACTGTCAGGCCGCGCTGGGCGCCTACAGCGAGCTGCACAATGTGGCGGAAGATCGGCTGGTGATTCTGCCGGACAGCATCAGCTTTGAGCAGGCTGCGGCCTCCTTCCTCAAGGGCCTGACGGTGCAGTATCTGCTGCGTCAGACGTACAAAGTAAAAGCCGATGAAATTTTCCTGTTTCATGCCGCCGCGGGCGGCGTGGGCCTGATTGCCTGCCAGTGGGCGAAAGCGCTGGGCGCGCATTTGATTGGCACCGTCGGTTCTGCGGAGAAAGCGCAGATCGCCAAAGATGCCGGTGCCTGGGCCACCATCAATTATCGCGAAGAGGATATCGCCCAGCGCGTCAGCGAACTGACCAACGGTGAAAAAGTGGCGGTAGTGTACGACTCAGTGGGCAAAGATACCTGGGAACCATCCCTCGACAGCCTGCGCCGCCACGGCCTGATGGTGAGCTTTGGTAATGCCTCCGGCCCGGTGACCGGCGTTGACCTCGGCATTCTCAACAAGAAAGGCTCGCTGTTTGTCACCCGCCCTTCCCTGTTTGGCTATATCACCAACCGTGAAGAACTCGATCGCGCCAGCGGCGAACTGTTTTCGCTCATCGCCAGCCGCGCTATTCAGCTTAACGTGCCGGAGCAGCAGAAATTTGCCCTGAGCGATGCGGTACGTGCGCATCAGGTGCTGGAGAGTCGTGCCACTCAGGGTTCCAGCCTGTTAATTCCCTGATAGCAGAAATGATGAAGGGCTTCCCGAAGGAAGCCCTTTTCTTTCTTTTTTATAGTTCGCGCTGGTGTAGGGACAGCGGCGATGAATTCGTCTGAATTTCTTTACCTATCCTGACAGAAAACATAAGTAAAAAATATGTTTAATTGCGAATTCGTACTAAGCAATCACCAACTCTGTGATCGTAACCGCATTTAACGCCAGCTTCTCTTCTCTAAGTGGCTGATTTTCCTTTTCAGCCGGTTAAGTTTCACCTCTCCCTGCGGCGTGCTAAATGCGCGATACAGCCACACGGCAACCACCGCCAGTACCAGCCACGGCAACAATTTTATAACAAGCGCAAACAGCCCGCCGAGAAACATCACCACGGTGGCCACCACCAGCGCGGCAATCACGCCCAGCAGCGATACACCAGTCAGCAGCAGCATCATAAAAAAGCCGATAACGAATAATATTTCCACGAGCGCTCTCCTGTATCAGTAATGCAGAAGGTATTACAAGATACGTGCCAGGTCGTGCCGATCGCTAAGCCTTTGAATTATCGCTTTGATGCAGGACAGAGAGGAAATTGGTTTGGTGAAATTGACTAACTGGTGGTGAATTAAAAACCGCACTACGAAACCGTGCGGTTTGAACCGTCCTGCCAGCCTGACCAGGCCGGCTCGCGGGATCAGGCTTCCTGCACAATGCGGTCGGCCACCAGCGCCAGCGCCGCTTCCAGCACGCGGACGTCGGCGCCCGGTTTGTGGGCATTTTCGCTCAGGTGACGGCGCCACTGGCGCGCGCCGGGAATGCCCTGGAACAGGCCCAGCATGTGGCGCGTAATGTGTCCCAGATAGGTGCCCTGTGCCAGTTCGGCTTCGATGTAAGGGTACATGGAACGCACCACGGCGACCGGATCGGCCACCGGTGTCTCGCGGCCAAACAGCTGGCGATCAACCTGCGCCAGAATGCCGGGATTTTGATAGGCCTCGCGCCCCATCATCACGCCGTCCAGGTGCTGCAGATGCGCTTTAGCCTCATCGAGCGTTTTGATGCCACCGTTGATCGCGACAGTCAGCGCCGGGAAATCCCGCTTCAGCTGATACACGCGCGGATAGTCGAGCGGTGGAATTTCACGGTTCTCTTTCGGGCTGAGACCCGACAGCCACGCTTTACGCGCATGAATAATGAACGTATCACAACCGCCCTGCTGCGCCACGGTGCCGACAAAGTCGCACAGGAAGGCGTAGCTATCCTGATCGTCAATACCGATGCGGGTTTTCACCGTGACCGGAATGCTGACCACATCGCGCATCGCTTTGATACAGTCCGCGACCAGCGCCGCCTCACCCATCAGGCACGCGCCAAAACGGCCGTTCTGTACCCGATCGGACGGACAACCGACGTTCAGGTTGATCTCATCGTATCCGCGCGCTTCTGCCAGCTTTGCACAGGTTGCCAGCGCGGCCGGATCGCTACCGCCCAGCTGCAGCGCCAGCGGATGCTCCGCCTCGCTATAGGCCAGATAGTCGCCTTTGCCGTGGATGATGGCCCCGGTGGTCACCATTTCGGTGTACAGCAGCGTGTCGCCGCTCAGCTGACGGTGAAAATAGCGACAGTGACGGTCGGTCCAGTCCAGCATTGGGGCGATGGAGAAACGTTGCGAAGAGAATGTATCGGTCATGAAACGCAGTAAATCCGCAGTTAAGTGATGAGAAACTGCGCAATGATATCACAGCTGTGACGGGCGACACAGCCGCCCGTCATCGTGTGGTCAGAAGTTAAACCCGAGCTGCACCATGGCCCCCCAGGTATTGTCTTTGCCGACCGAACCGGCCAGGTCCAGATGCACCGCGTTGTTGAACGGCGACACGCCGAGACCGGCCGTAAACACATCGGTATCGTTCGACTTCATATCCGCGCGATAGCCGGCACGCAGCGCCAGCCAGTCCAGCACGCGATATTCACCACCCACGCCAGCGTACTGACTGCTCTCCTGCGATTTAAAACGTTTGGTTTCGGTCAGATCGACATCGCCGGTCAGAGTAAAGGGTCCGCGATTCCACGCCAGTCCGGTAGTTACCAGCGGGCGAATCTGATACGTATCGCGATAGCCGTTAACCTCTTTGGTGTCGATATCGCGCGAGACCAGGTTCTGCCCGGTCACGCCGAAGGTCCAGTTCTCCGCGAAGTCGGTAGCGATACCGGCATCGACGTTGAAACCGGTATCAGTGCTGCGATAGCGGCTGTCGTTAATATCATTCTTGTCGTAGTTATAAACGCTGGCGGTGTAGTTATACAGCCAGGTTTTCTGCAGCTTCGGCGTGACGCCAACGGAGACCGGGTGACCGGCGATGGTGAACTCATGTGCCATTGCGACGCCGTAATCGGTGATCAGCGCAGCCAGGCCGTTGGCGCTGGAGCGCAGATTATTCTGGTCGCCCGGCAAGGGAATGCGTCCATTTGCGACCTGGTCCAGATAAGTGATATCGCTCTGTACCACGTTAGCGCGGATGTGTGCCGTGCCGTAGGCTTTGGTGATGAAGGCGAAAGGAAGGGTCTCGTTGGGAATGCTGACGGCTAACGCCACGCCTGCGGTGCCATTCGCTTTATCACCGCGCAGATCGCGCAGCTGATTGGCCATATCACCTGCCGCCGCTCTGACCTGAGGCGCGCCATTGATGATCTCCGGCAGCGTGATGTTGTTGATCACGTCACGATAGCGGTCCACCGTATCAGTAATTTCGTCTACGCGATCCACTAATTTGTCTTTGTCAGTAATCTGCACACCGGCTGAAGGAAAAATGATGCTGACGTTATCTTCAGGCTGCGCTTTGGTCATCAATGCCGGGTTAGCCAGCACTGCCGAGCTCCAGGTTGAGGAAGCGACACCGGTTCCCCCCATGGCATCGTTACGCGCATCGTACCAGGTGCCAGCAGCAAATGCTGATGTGGTAACAAATACCGCATTAAAACCAACAACATAAGCAATTTTCTTGCGTCTGAATAATGTCTTCACCATGAGTCTGCCATCACCTTTTAATTGTCGTGGACTGTCTCTACGACGGAATAGTTTATTAGCCCTATTCTGAACGCTGGCTAACGCTTTATTGCTGTGAATTGAAAGGAATTAGCATTGCTATTCGCAGAATTGGTCACGCCCGCACCATTCTGCTGTTGTTTTATGCAGAAATATGAACGTCAGCTAAATTGATGCCAGAAATTACTTAAAACCTTTTGAACCATAGCCACTAAGTCAGTGAGTTGCAAAGCAAAAAGATGGGTTAACCTGTGAGAAAAAACTCAGGAAGGAAAAGCATGGCTTAACAGAAGGAGGTACCAGGACGTAACGCGGCAGATAAGTGGCTGAAAGCCGGACATTTCCTGGATAATATCAGGTAAAAAAGCAATGGCAGCAGCGTAAAAGTTTGTGTGATAAAATAACATCACCCCTCACCTGGAGAATGCTTATGCCAAACCTCACGCCCGAACAACTGCTCACGCAGGCTGAATCTCTGTGCCTTGACCGTGGCGTGCGCCTCACTACGCAGCGCGCAGAAGTGCTGCGCCTGATGGCGGAGCAGAACGGTTCCATTAGCGCTTACGATTTGCTGGACCAGCTGCGCATCAGTGAACCCCAGGCGAAACCACCGACTATTTATCGCGCGCTGGATTTCCTGCTGGAGCAGGGATTTATTCATCGGGTGGAGTCAAATAACAGTTATGTGGTGTGCCACCATTTTGACGAGCCGGCGCACACATCGGTGATGCTGGTGTGCGACAACTGTGCCGCCGTCAGTGAGAAGCACGCGCACGGCGTGGAAAAGATCATCGCCGGGTTGGCCGCTCAGGCAGGTTTTACCTTACGTCATAGCGTTATTGAGGCGCACGGCCTGTGTGAAAACTGCGCCGAAGTGGCGGCCTGCACGCAGCCGGGTAGCTGTCATCACGATCATGAAGTGGAAAGTAAGAAGAAGGTGCGTAAAGGGTAACTGGCACGTCCGTGTGCCAGGCCGATCGTAACGATCAGCGGGTAGGAGCATCATCCTTAAAGCGGGAGACTTACCAGCGGTAATCTTTGTTTTGACTTTCCCAGTCTTTCAATTCACGTTCAGCTTCATCTTTGGCGTAACCGTAACGTTCCTGGATTTTACCCACCAGCTGATCGCGTTTCCCTTCGATCACGGTCAGATCGTCGTCGGTCAACTTGCCCCATTTCTCTTTAAACTTCCCTTTAAACTGCTTCCAGTTTCCGCTCGCTTCGTCTTTGTTCATAACAATCCTCCACGTCTTCCTGAGTGAGATGGTGTATTTCTCATGTAATGCCGGAAATAACCATATAACGCGCTACTTATCTGCGCCGTTTGAGATAATTATAGTAGCCGCTTCGGATTGTGCACGGAATTACAGATTATTCTGGTGCCTGCGCTGCGCTTATGGCTGGCTGAACCAGCTGTCACGCTGCCAGTGGCGGCGCCACATCCATCCCAGCGTCAGGCCGCGCAGCGCCAGAAACACCGTGATCGCCAGCCATAAACCGTGATTCCCTAACCACGGCAGCGTCAGCAAAGTGATACCGAAACCGGCTGCTGCCATGATCATGCTGTTACGCATTTCGCGGCCGCGTGTCGCGCCGATGAACATGCCGTCCAGCAGATAACACCAGACGCCGATCAGCGGTAAAATTACCTGCCACAGCAGAAAGCGATCGGCCATCTCACGCAGCGGCTGCAGCGAGGTAAGCAGCGCAACAATGTGCGGCCCGCTGAGCGCATAAATAAGCGCAAACAGCAGCGCAACGATACCCGCCTGGCGACAGGCGGCATGCCAGATCAGCAGCAGCCGGCTGCGAACTTTTGCCCCTACCGCTTCACCCGAGCAGGCTTCCACCGCGTAAGCAAAGCCGTCCAGCGCATAGGCAGTAAACGTCAGGAACATCAACAGCACCGCATTGACCGCAACCACATCCGGTCCGATGCGTGCACCCAGCAGGGTCAGCGAGGCGAAGCAGATCTGCAGCATGAGCGAGCGCAGCATGATGTCGCGATTAAGGCGAAATAACCGCGCCGCGTCACCACGCCAGCTGTTTTTCAGCAGTTTGAAATCGATGCCGCGCAGTTTCAGCACGCGCGCCACCATCCATAATCCCACTGCCAGCGTCACGTATTCGGCCAGCGCCGTGGCGGCGGCAGCACCGGCAACGCCCCAGTGCAGTTTCAGCACCAGCAGCAGATCGAGCAGGATGTTAACCAGGTTTCCGACAATCAGCAGAACCATCGGCGCACGCGCATACTGCACGCCCAGCAGCCAGCCGAGAATCACCAGGTTAGCCAGTGTAGCCGGTGCGCTAAGCCAGCGGATTTCAATGAAGATCTGCGCCTGCTGCTGGACTGCCGCGCTGCCGCCCATCAGCGTTGCCGCCAGGCTACTGGCAGGAGAACGCAGCAGCGCCAGCAGCAACCCGGCGGCCAGAGCGATCAGCAGCGGCTGCATCAGTGCGCGCGCCAGTGCCTGTTTATCGCCGGCCCCGAACGCCTGCGCGGTTAAACCGGTGGTGCTCATACGCAGAAACAGCAGCAGCATAAAGATGAAGCTGGTTGCCGTGGTGCCTACGGCCACGCCGCCGAGGTAGATCGGGCTATCAAGATGGCCAATCACGGCGGTATCGACCACGCCGAGCAGCGGCACGGTGATATTGGAGAGGATCATTGGCAACGCCAGTCGCCACAGCGCTTTATCAGAAGAGGAAAATAGCTGCATCAGCCCCATCCCGAGGGTTACGGTAGTCGGCCTGAGCGAGCGCCTTACGGGCCGGGAACAAAAGTATGATTAAAGCAGACTGCGGCCAGCGCGCGAGCGCCGCCGCAGCGGGGGAGATCAACCGGGTTTCAGAGCCACTCGCCGTTGCGCACGATGCCTACGGCCAGCCCTTCCACGGTCAGCGACTGTTCACGGGTATCCACGACAATCGGCTGGAAATCATTGTTTTCCGGCAGCAGCTGGACAATCGCGCCCTGCTTCTTCCAGCGTTTCACCGTGACTTCATCATCGATACGCGCAACCACCACCTGGCCATTGCGCACTTCCTGCGTTTTATGCACCGCGAGCAGGTCGCCGTCCATAATGCCGATATCTTTCATCGACATACCGCTAACGCGCAGCAGGAAATCGGCAGAGGGTTTGAACAGGTTGGCGTCGACCTGATAGTGGGCTTCGATATGTTCCTGCGCCAGCAGCGGTTCACCGGCGGCGACGCGACCGATCAGTGGCAGCCCTTCACTCGCCTCTTCTTCCATCAGCAGGCGGATACCGCGCGATGCACCGGAGACGATTTCAATGACACCTTTACGCGCCAGCGCTTTCAGGTGCTCTTCAGCAGCGTTAGGCGAGCGGAAGCCCAGTTGCGAAGCAATTTCAGCACGCGTTGGCGGCATGCCGGTCTGATTAATATGGTCGCGAATCAGGTCATAGACCTGTTGCTGCCTGCTGGTTAACGCTTTCATCCCGCCCCCTGGTTGTTTATACAGTCGCTGTGAGTATATACAGGTATTGGCGAAATGAAAACCGAAACAGAGGGAAAAATCAGCGGCTTGATGAATGTGGAATGTTTATCGCAAATGCGACCAAAGCAGCGCGATCCAGACAAACAGAGCCAGTAAGATAGCCAGCAGTACCGCCGCCGAGCCCATGTCTTTGGCGCGTCCTGCCAGCGGATGGCGCTCCTGACCGATGCGGTCCACCACGGCTTCGATGGCACTATTAAGGATCTCAACAATGACCACCAGCACCACTGAGCCAATCAGCAACACACGCGTGATGGCATCGACATCCAGCCAGCAGGCAATGGCAACCGCGACCAGTGCGGCAATCGCCTCCTGGCGAAAAGCGGCTTCATGCTGCCAGGCAGCGCGCAGCCCCTGCCAGGAATAACCGGCGGCTTTAATGATTCTCAGGAAACCGGTGACGTTATTTGCCATGTTGTGGAACCCTTAACTGTTTTTGACGTCAATGTCTGGGCGCGCGAGGTGGCACAGCCACAGATCTTCGCCGCACTTTCTGGTATGCTTGCCGCGCTTTGCTAACAAGAGGCTTCAAGTTGTCTATGTCAGGTTGGCGTAAACTCTATTACAAATTGTTGAATTTACCACTCTCTATTTTGGTAAAAAGTAAGGTCATTCCGACCGATCCGATCTCGGAACACGGTATCGATCCGACCCGTCCGGTGATGTATGTTTTGCCTTATGATTCAAAGGCGGACCTGCTCACGCTACGCGCACAGTGCCTGAAGCACGACCTACCGGATCCGCTGGCGCCGCTGGAGATTGACGGCACCCTGCTGCCGCGCCACGTATTTATTCACGATGGGCCGCGCGTCTTCCCCTATTTCGTGGCGAACCCGGAGTCGGTCAAGCTTTTCCATGACTACCTCGATCTGCACCGCAACAATGCGGCGCTGGACGTACAGATGCTGCCGGTTTCCGTGATGTTTGGCCGTGCGCCAGGCCGTGAAATTCAGGGCGAACCGACGCCACATCTGCGTATTCTTAACGGTATACAGAAGTTCTTTGCCATCCTGTGGCACGGTCGCGACAGCTTTGTCCGCTTCTCGCCCACGGTTTCACTGCGTCAGATGGCCACCGAACACGGTACCGATCAGTCGATCGCGCAGAAACTGGCACGTGTCGCGCGCATTCATTTTGCCCGCCAGCGGCTGGCAGCCGTCGGCCCGCGTCTGCCGGCACGCCAGGATCTGTTCAACAAGCTGCTGCAATCCAAAGCGATTGAGAAAGCGGTTGAAGACGAAGCGCGCAGCAAGAAGATTTCGCATGAAAAAGCGCAGCAGAACGCCATCGAGATGATGGAAGAAGTGGCGGCGGATTTCTCGTACGAAGCGATCCGCGTGACTGACCGTGTGATGGGCTGGCTGTGGAGTCGACTCTATCAGGGCATTAACGTGCACGGCGGCGAACGCGTGCGCCAGCTGGCGCAGGATGGTCACGAAATTGTTTACGTGCCATGCCACCGCAGCCACATGGATTATCTGCTGCTGTCCTACGTGCTCTATCATCAGGGCCTGGTGCCGCCGCACATTGCTGCCGGTATCAATCTCAACTTCTGGCCAGCAGGACCGATTTTCCGTCGCCTCGGTGCCTTCTTTATTCGTCGTACCTTTAAAGGCAACAAGCTCTACTCCACGGTGTTCCGCGAGTATCTGGGCGAGCTGTTCAGCCGCGGCTATTCGGTTGAGTATTTTGTTGAGGGCGGGCGCTCACGTACTGGCCGTCTGCTCGACCCGAAAACCGGCACGCTGTCGATGACGTTACAGGCGCTGCTGCGCGGCGGCAGCCGTCCTATCACCTTTGTGCCGATCTACATCGGTTATGAGCACGTGATGGAAGTCGGCACTTATGCCAAAGAGCTGCGCGGTGCCGCGAAAGAGAAAGAGGGTTTCATGCAGATGGTGCGCGGCCTGCGCAAGCTGCGTAACCTCGGTCAGGGCTATGTGAACTTCGGTGAGCCGCTGTCGCTGGTTAACTATCTTAACAAACAGGTTCCGGAGTGGCGCGACGCGATTGACCCTATCGATCCTCAGCGTCCGGCGTGGATGACGCCGGTAGTGAACGATATCGCGGCACGTCTGATGGTACGCATCAACGAAGCCGGCGCGGCCAACGCCATGAACCTGTGCGTGACCGCGCTGCTGGCATCGCGCCAGCGTTCGCTGACGCGTGAACAGCTGACGGAACAGCTGGAGTGCTACACCCAGCTGCTGCGCAATGTGCCGTACTCACCCGAGTCAACCGTGCCGGATCTCAGCGCTGAAGCGCTGCTCGATCACGCCATGGGCATGAACAAGTTCGAGACCGAGCAGGACAGTATTGGCGAGATCATCATTCTGCCGCGCGAGCAGGCGGTGCTGATGACCTACTATCGCAACAACATCCACCATATGCTGGTGATGCCGTCGCTGATTGCCGCTATCGTGCAGCAGCATCGGGAGATCAGCGAGGCGGAACTGCTGCGCCAGGTCAGCCTGGTCTATCCGATGCTGAAGAGCGAACTGTTCCTGCGCTGGGACAGTGCCGAACTGCCAGCCCTGCTGAATGCGCTCTGCGCCGAAATGGCGCGGCAGGGGCTGATCACCGTACAGGAAGGCCAGCTGAAAATGAGTGCGGCGCGTTACCGTACGCTGCAGCTGCTGGCGGCCGGGATTCGTGAAACGCTGCAGCGTTTCGCCATTACCTTCGCCATTCTCAGCGCCAAGCCGACCATTAACCGTGGCACGCTGGAGAAAGAGAGCCGCACGCTGGCTCAGCGTCTGTCAGTGCTGCACGGTATCAATGCACCGGAGTTCTTCGACAAGGCGGTCTTTACCGCGCTGGTGCTGTCGCTGCGTGATGAAGGCTATATCAGTGATTCCGGTGATGCGGATGCTGAACGTACCAATATGATGTGGCAGATGCTGGCCGAACTGGTCACCAGCGATGTCCGTCTGACCATTGAGAGTGCCGTAGCGCACGACTAATGGGCGACTGAAAACCGCGGCTCATCTGTCACACGCCAGATTGCGCCGCGGTTTTTGTTGTCAGAATTCAGGCGTGAAAAGAACGCGCTTCCCACTACGGCGACCGGCGCGCCGCCGGGGTTAATCACCCCATCATCAGAACAGCGCAACAAACGGCTGGGTATTAAGCAGCACGCCAATAAACAGCACCAGGCCAACGTAGTTGTTGTTGAGGAATGCCTGGAAGCACAGCTCACGTTCACGCCCGGCAATCAGTTTCTGCTGATGCACAAACAGCCCGCCCGCCAGCAGCAGCGACCAGTAAAACGCACCGTTCAGATGCAGTAAAATGCCCACCAGCGCCATCAGGCCCAGCGCGGCCAGCTGTAACAGCCCGATAATCAGCTTGTCGTAACGCCCAAACAGAATCGCCGTCGATTTCACGCCAATCTTCAGATCGTCGTCGCGGTCAACCATGGCGTACTGGGTGTCATAAGCCACCGTCCAGCAAATATTGGCAAGAAACACCAGCCAGCAGACAAAGGGTAAGGACTCACTAACCGCCGCCCAGCCCATCGGAATCGCCCAGCCAAACGCCGCGCCCAGCACTACCTGCGGCAGATGGGTATAGCGCTTCATAAAGGGATAAACCCACGCCAGCGCCAGCCCGCCAAACGACAGCAGAATGGTCATGCGGTTCATGGTCAGCACCAGCAGGAAAGCCAGCAGACCGAGGCCGGCAAACAGCAGCTTCGCCTCTTTCTCCGTTACCGCGCCGCTGGCTAACGGTCGCGCGGCGGTGCGTTTCACGTGGCCGTCGACGTTACGGTCGGCGTAATCATTAATCACGCAGCCCGCCGCGCGCATCACAAACACCCCCAGTACGAACACCAGCAGCACCGACAGCGGCGGAATCGCCATGCCGGAAAGCCACAACGCCCACAGCGTCGGCCATAGCAGCAGCAGCGTGCCAATCGGTTTATCAATACGCATCAGGCGACTATAGGCCTGCCATTTGCTCATGGTTAAAGTCTTTTGCACGGGGCGTTATCCTTGCTTCAGCGCGCGGTACAGCGGCGACGCCGGTAAAAACAGTTCAGTTAACAGCAGCGGTTTGCCGGACAGGCGCAGCCGCGAGCGGCGTCCCCACAGGTCATCAATCTGGCCCGGATCGATAAAATCACGGCTCAGCGTCGAGGAGGAAAACAGGTAGCGTCCCAGTGGCCGCGTGCCGAGATTTTGCAGCATCTGTTCCGGGCCGTTCAGCGTGCTCTCCGGCACCACGGTTCGGCCAATCAGCCAGGGTTCATTGTCACCGCACAGCACGATTTCACGCAGCCAGAAACGCGTGTCGGCAGGCAAAAACGCCGCTTCCTGCGGCATCTCATCGGCGGTAATGAACGCTTCCCGCAGCAGTTGTACAGTAACCTGCTGGCAGTGCTGCTCAAAGCGGCGCGTCATTGAGTCTTCTTCCAGCAGCCAGTCAAGCAGCGGCGGTGAAAGTAACGGGGAAGAGGCTGGCAGCCAGTGCAGTGCGCGTAACTGGCGCAGCGCGTCATGCGACATCAGGACATCTCCGGTAAAAAAGTTGCCCTAGTGTAGCGCACCGCGCTCAGCGTGACACATCTGCTTGTGCCACGCTGGCGTCGCGGGAGGAATTACTCGCGTTTCAGGCGGTTACTGTTGGCCAGCCACAGCGTCACCACCAGAATCAAAATGGCCGCCGAGTAGCACAATGTATCGAAAGGATTTTTATGGTCGACAATGATCAGACGAATAATCGCCGTGATCCCGATATAGACGAAGTAGCGCAGCGGAAAGTGATAACCGGACTGAAAGTACTTCACAATCAGCGCGATAAACTCGAAATAGAGAAAGTAGATCACAATGCCTTCGATCAGCAAATACGAGGACGCCTGCTCACCGGTGCTGAACAGCACATTCGCCAGGTGAATGGTCTCTTTACCGAGAAACACCACCAGAATAACGGCCAGAATCACCAGGCCAATGTTCAGTACCCACTGTAATACCGAAGCAATAAGCTGCCCCGCCGCTGGTTTTGTTGTCATTATTTTGCGCCTCAGATGACGAGATTCTTCTGGCGCTATCATGCTGTAATGTGATCTAAATCACAATACATCACACCTCAACATCAACACACAGCGCGTCGTAACGCCAGTACTCGCAGTCGCAGTCAATCACCCGCTTATGCTGGTCACGGTTGATACGCGTAATCAGCAGACCGGGCGTACCGCTCGCCACGTTCAGTGCGGGCGCCGCCCGCGCCGGAAGCGGACCGGGCACAATGGTAAACCGTGCGCCGCCGTAGTGAATGCCGTAGCGCTGGTCATACAGATCGGTCAGCGAGCGGGTGAGATCTTCACGCAGCAGACCGGGAAAGAAGGCCGGATTGAGGTAATGCTCGACGTACAACACCGCGCGGCCATCAATGCGGCGGAGGCGGCGAATGCGGTACACCTGATCGCCTTCCAGCAGTTGCAGATGACGCGCAATTGCCAGCTGCGCCGGCACCTCGCGCGCCTCCATCACCTCAGTGCTGGCAATGCGCCCCTGCTGCAGCGCCATGGCGTGAAAGTGGCTGTGATGTGCCGGGTTATAGATGAGACGCGGCGGCGCAATAAACCAGCCGCGCCGTAATTCGCGGTAGATGACGCCCTGCGCTTCCAGCAGGCCAAGCGCTTCACGAAGCGTGATGCGCGTGGTGGAATATTGTTCGCTCAACGCGCGCTCGGCCGGCAATCGTCTGGTGACAAACTCTCCGTTTTCAATCCGTTCGCATAGTGCGGCGGCGATCACATCTGCGGTTTTCGACGACATTTTTTTCAGCCTCATTTTGGGGCAAATCTGCACTATGACAGTTCGATGACTACAATGTGACAAGGCACATCCCACGCTTTAGCGCGCTGTAACCGCATGTGGAACGACGCGCCACATCCCATTTCAACACCCCGGTCATAAAACCTTCATCTATCCGGGCTACATTGGCTCGGTTCTTGCTGGACTAGACCACGACGACCCACAACTTACACCCGGAGCAACCGAGATGAAAGCGTTTATCTCTTCTGTAGTAGCCAGTGCCGTTCTGCTTGCGCTGCCCGCCGCGCAGGCCGCCGATAACGATGTTGCCGCGCTGGAAAAAGCCGCGCGCGCCGAAGGCCAGGTTAACAGCGTCGGTATGCCTGACACCTGGGCCAACTGGAAAGATACCTGGAACGATCTCAGCACCAAATACGGTCTCAAGCACAGCGATACCGATATGTCTTCGGCGCAGGAGCTGGCGAAGTTTGCCGCCGAGCAGGATAACGCCAGCGCCGATATCGGCGACGTGGGCGCCGCCTTCGGTCCGATTGCCGTCGCCAAAGGCGTGGCGCAACCTTACAAACCGACCCACTGGGATCAGATTCCGGCATGGGCGAAAGACGCCGATGGCAACTGGATGCTGGCCTACACCGGCACCATCGCTTTCCTGATCGACAAGCAGCAGGTGAAAGACGCACCGCACACCTGGGCCGATCTGAAAAAAGGTAAGTATGTGGTCACTATCGGCGACGTCGGCACGGCTGCTCAGGCGGCAAACGGCGTCCTCGCCGCCAGCTATGCGCTGGGCGGTGACGAGAAGAACATCAAGCCGGCGCTGGCGTTCTTTGGCGAGCTGGCGAAACAGGGCCGCCTTGGCGTGACCGATCCGGTGATCGCCAACATCGAAAAAGGTGAGATTCAGGTCGCCGTGGTGTGGGACTTCAACGGTCTGAACTACCGCGACCAGATTGATAAAAATCGCTACGAAGTGGTGATTCCGTCGGACGGGTCCGTGACTTCTGGCTACACCACCATTATCAACAAATACGCCCGCCACCCGAACGCGGCGAAGCTGGCGCGTGAATACATTCTGTCGGATGAGGGCCAGATCAACCTGGCGAAAGGTTATGCGCGCCCGATTCGCGCCGAGCATTTAACGCTGCCGGCAGACGTGCAGGCCAAACTGCTGCCACAGTCCGAATATAAAAATGCCCGTCCGATCAAAGATCAGGCTGCCTGGGATAAGACCTCAAAACTGCTGCCGCGCCTGTGGCAGGAGAATGTGGTTATTAACATGAAGCAGTAACGCAGACGTTTTGCCAGTCGCACATACCGTAGCGGCGCGATGTATCGCGCATCCGTTTTCCGGCAATGCGCAATACATTGCGCCGGTACCTATCACCAATTTTTACAGGGTGCGCATTCATGCGCACCTGAGGGAGCGGGGATGAAAACAATCCTGGTGGTACTCGATGGGCTGAGTAATCAGGTGGCGCAGCACGCCATGGGCTATCTGTTTGCCGAATGCAAACAGGGCAACGGCCACTATTACACGCTGACCTGCGAACTGCCGTCGCTGTCGCGTCCGCTGTACGAATGCATTCTGACCGGCATTCCGCCGGTGCGCAGCGGCATCATTCACAACGGCGTCAATCGCCTGAGCAATCAGCGCAGCATCTTCCACTACGCGCGCGACGCCGGACTCACTACCGCCGCTGCCGCTTATCACTGGGTGAGCGAACTGTATAACCGCTCGCCGTTCAACGCTGCGCGCGATCGCCACACTAACGCGCCCGACCTGCCGATCCAGTACGGCCATTTCTACTGGGACGACGGTTACCCCGACTCGCATCTGTTCGAGGATGCCGAAAGCCTGCGCCTGCAGCACGATCCCGATTTCCTGCTGATTCACCCAATGAACATCGACGATGCCGGGCACAAGCACAGCCTGTCTTCTCCGCAGTACCGTAACCGGGCACGAATGGCGGATGGCTATCTGTCGCAGTGGATGCCCGGCTGGCTGGCCGCCGGTTATCAGGTGATGGTCACCGCCGACCACGGCATGAACGACGATCGCTCGCACGGCGGTATTCTGCCGGAAGAGACGCAGGTGCCGCTGTTTGTTTTTGGCCGCGGCTTCTCGCTGCAGCCCGACCTTGAGCCGCAGCAAACCGACCTGTGCGGCACCGTCTGCACCCTGCTCGGCGTCCCGCACGACAAACCGCTGTGTCGCGGTCTGCTGGCGGAGCCGCGCTGATGAAGGGCAAAACCCTGGCCTCGCTGCTGCTGCTGCCGTTCGTGCTGTTCTGGATCGCCTTCCAGCTCGCGCCGCTGCTGTGGATTGCCATCAACAGCTTCTGGAGTGATATCAACGAGCGCTGGGGCATCGATAACTACAGCGATATCCTCACTTCACCGTTCTACCTGCAGGCCTTTCGCCTGTCGCTGGATATTTCGCTGTGGTCGAGCGTTTACGGCCTGCTGATCGCGCTGCTTGCCGGTTATTCGCTGCACAAGCTCGGCACCGGGCGTTTTCAGCGCTTTTTGCTGTCGTTCACCAATATGACCAGCAACTTCGCCGGCGTGCCGCTGGCCTTCGCCTTTGTCATCCTGCTCGGACTGAACGGCTGCCTGACGCTGCTGCTGCGTCACTACGGCTGGCTGGACAGCTTTAAGCTGTTTTCGCGCGACGGCATGGTGCTGGTTTACACCTGGTTCCAGATTCCGCTCGGTATTCTGCTGCTCTACCCGGCGTTTGACGGGCTGCGGAAAGACTGGGAAGAGTCGGCGGCACTGCTCGGTGCCAGCCGCTGGCGCTACTGGTGGCACATCGGCCTGCCGATTCTGTTTCCGGCGCTGCTCGGCACCTTTGTGATTTTGCTGGCCAACGCGCTGGGCGCCTACGCCACCATTTACGCGCTGACTACCGGCAACTTCAACGTGGTGCCAGTGCGCATCGCCGCGCTGGTGTCAGGCGATATCTCGCTCGATCCCAATACCGGCGGCGCGCTGGCGATGCTGCTGGTGCTGATTATGGCGCTGATTACCGTGGTGCAGCAGTATCTGGTGCGTCGCAGCTATCTGCATGCCCGCGTACAGGAGTCCTGACATGTCTCGCGTCGAAAAACTCTACCATCGCCTGATTGTCTGGCTGCTGCTGATCGTGCTCGCCGCACCGCTGCTGGCGACGCTGCTGTACGGCATCTCCAGCGAGTGGAGCGATACCATTCTGCCGCAGGGCTTTACCCTGAAGTGGCTGACGCAGTTGTGGAGCGATCCGCGCTTCCTCACCGCGCTCGGTCATTCGCTGCTGATCTGCGTGGGTGCGCTGCTGTTCTCCCTGCTGCTGGTGCTGCCTGCGATGTTTGTAATCGCTTACTACTATCCAAAACTGGACGCGGTGATGAACGTGCTGATTCTGATGCCGTTTGCCGTGCCGCCGGTAGTCTCGTCGGTCGGGCTGCTGCAGCTCTACTCCTCGGGCCCGCTGATACTGACCGGCACGCCATGGATTCTCATCGGCTGTTACTTCACCATTGCGTTGCCGTTTATCTACCGCGCCATTGCCAACAATATGCAGGCCATCAACCTGAAAGAGCTGATTGACGCGGCTCATCTGCTGGGCGCCAGCACCTGGCAGGCAGCCCTGTTTGTGGTGCTGCCAAATCTGCGCAAAGGGGTGTTCATTGCCGTGCTGCTCTCCTTCTCCTTTCTGATTGGTGAGTTTGTCTTTGCTAACCTGCTGGTCGGCACCCGCTATGAAACGCTGCAGGTTTATCTCTACAACATGCGCAACGGCAGCGGGCATTTCACCAGCGCGCTGGTGATCTCTTATTTTGCGGTTGTCCTGCTGGTCACCTGGCTGGCCAATGCCCTCAATCCTGAACGAGGCTGACCATGAGTTACCTGAACGTTACCCAACTGAATAAAAGCTACGGCCCGACCACCATTTTTGAAAACATCGATTTCAGCGCCGACGAAGGTGAGTTTGTCACCCTGCTCGGCCCGAGCGGCTGCGGCAAGTCAACACTGCTGCGCTGCATCGCCGGCCTGACCGATGTCGACAGCGGCACCATTCTGCTGCAGGGCCAGGATCTGGTGCCGCTGCCGCCGCAGAAACGTACCATTGGCATGGTGTTCCAGAGCTATGCGTTGTTTCCGAATATGACGGTAGAGAAGAACGTCGCGTTTGGCCTGAAGATGCAGAAACTGCCCGCCGGCGAGATTCAGCAACGCGTGATGGAAGCGCTGGCGCTGGTGGAGCTGACCGACTTCGCGCGCCGCTATCCGCACCAGCTGTCGGGCGGCCAGTGTCAGCGCGTGGCGCTGGCGCGTTCGCTGGTGACGCGGCCGCGTCTGCTGCTGCTGGATGAACCGCTGTCGGCGCTGGACGCCCGCATTCGCCGCCATCTGCGCGAGCAGATTCGCCACATTCAGCAGGAGCTGAAGCTAACCACCATTTTTGTCACCCACGATCAGGAAGAGGCGCTGACGCTGTCGGACCGTATTGTGCTGATGAACCGCGGTCGCATTGTGCAAAACGGCAACGCGGAAACGCTCTATACCCAGCCGGTGGATCTGTTCGCCGCGGGCTTTATTGGCAACTACAACCTGCTGAGTGCCGAACAGGCAACGCAGCTGACCGGTCAGCCGTTCAGCAGCCAGGTGGCGATTCGTCCGGAATCCATCCAGCTGTGCGCACCGCAGGCAGGCATCGCGGCCACCATTCTCAGCCATAGCCTGCTCGGGAACGTGATCCGCTATCGCGTGCTGGCGAATCAGGTCGAGTTGTCGGTGGATGTGCTCAACCGCAGCGTGGCAGATTTACACCCCGCCGGCATGCAGATTGGACTACAGTTAGAGATGTCGACGTTGCGCCAGGTCGCTTAAATTAAACGAAAAATTGGCAACGCAGCGCGACGCAGGTATTTATCGGCTGTGCTTATCGCCAGGCAGGCAGCCGCCTGTTTTCTGCCTGGCGCATAGGAGCCTTTATTCGTGCTAACCCTGCTTAACCTTCTCTCCGCCGTCGCCCTGCTGGTATGGGGCACCCACATTGTCCGCACCGGCGTGATGCGCGTGTACGGTGCCGATCTGCGTCGCGTGTTAAGCCGCAGCGTGGAAAAAAAACCGATGGCGTTTCTTGCCGGGATTGGCGTTACCGCGCTGGTGCAGAGCAGTAACGCCACCACGTTATTAGTCACCTCGTTTGTGGCGCAGAATCTGGTCAGCCTGACGCCCGCGCTGGTGGTGGTGCTGGGAGCCGACGTCGGTACCGCCATCATGGCGCGCATCCTGACCTTCGATCTCTCCTGGCTGTCGCCGCTGTTTATCTTTTTTGGCGTGGTATTTTTCCTCAGCCGCAAACAGACGCGCGCCGGCCAGATCGGACGCGCGGCCATCGGCCTCGGGCTGATTCTGCTGGCGCTGCAGCTGATTGTCGCCGCCGCCAAACCCATTACGCAGGCCGCTGGCGTACAGGTGCTGTTCTCGACGCTGACCGGCGATATCATGCTGGATGCGCTGATTGGCGCGGTTTTCGCCATCATCAGCTACTCCAGCCTGGCTGCGGTGCTGATTACCGCCACGCTGACCGCCACCGGCGTTATCTCGTTCAAAGTGGCGCTGTGTCTGGTGATTGGCGCTAACCTCGGCAGCGGCTTGCTGGCAATGATCAACGCCAGCGGATCCAATGCTGCCGGCAAGCGGGTGGCGCTCGGCAGCCTGTTGTTCAAGCTGATTGGCAGCATCGTTATTTTGCCGTTTGTCGATTACATCGCCGATCTGCTGGATAAGCTGCCGGTTAACGATGAAGAGATGGTGATCTTCTTCCACGTGTTCTACAACCTGGTGCGCTGTCTGGTGATGGTGCCGTTTGCCGAACCAATGGCGCGCCTGTGCCGCCGCATGATCGCCGACGATGCGGAAAACCAGACCCATCTCAAACCTAAGCACCTCGACAGCAGCGCGCTGGATACCCCGGCGCTGGCGCTGGCCAACGCGGCGCGGGAGACGCTGCGCATTGGCGATGTGGTGGAGCAGATGCTGGAGAGCTTCAACAAGGTGGTGATGGGCGAACTGCGCGAGGAGCGCGCAGTGCGGCGGCTGGATGATGATGTGGATGTGCTGTACACCGCCATTAAGCTCTATCTGGCGCGCATGCCGAAGGAGGATCTGGCGGAAGAGGATTCACGCCGCTGGGCCGAGGTGATTGAGATGGCGCTGAATCTGGAGCAGGCAGGCGACATTATCGAACGCATGAGCGCCGACGTAGCGGACAAGTCGCTGCAGGCGCGCCGGGCGTTTTCGCCGGAAGGGCTGGAAGAGCTGAATTCGCTGCAGGAGCAGGTGTTAAGCAACCTGCGCCTGAGCCTGTCGGTGTTTCTGTCGCACGACGTCACCAGCGCGAAGCGCCTGCGCCGTGCCAAGCACCGTTTCCGCATCCTGATTCGCCGTTATTCCCACGCCCACGTCGAGCGCCTGCACCGGCAGAATGTGCAAAGCATCGAAACCAGTTCGCTGCATTTAGGTTTGCTGGGAGATATGAAGCGCCTGAATTCGCTGTTCTGCGCGGTGGCGTACACCGTGCTGGACCAGCCGGACGATGAGCGCGAGGTGGATTAATTTTAAGGTCGCCATGAATGGCGACCCTGTAAAACCGACCGCCCGTTGTAGGGTGCGCATTCA